>NZ_JQBX01000016.1 GCF_001437075.1 Pediococcus stilesii | reverse complement strand
CGGAAACTCTTGCCTTTCGGAGTTCGACTAAAATCAGGATGTGAAAGAAACCGGGTAGAAGTTGAGGATTAGTCTAGCTATGCCGAATATCCACGGGCTTGGTGGATGTTGGTCATGGCGTAACTAACCGCAGACTTCTGGTTTCTGGAACTCAACTAAAATCAGGATACGGAGAAAGATGGGCTGAGTTTGAGGACTAGCATAGTCTGGTGCAAGGACTTGCGAAGCAAGGCATTGTGCTGGACGTAGCTAGCCACAGAACTCAATCTTTCGGAGTTCAACTAAAGCATACGCAAAAACCTCTAAAAATTTCAATTATAAAAAGGACAGGACATGCTTATGAAAACATCTGGCAAAGTATTTTTATGGATTGTTAGTATTATTATCGCAGTAGGAATTGGATTTGCGATTCCTGGATTTGCGCAACAGCAAAAAAAGCAGTCACAAACGACCATACCAACCTTTTATCTCCATGGTTACAGTGGGACGGCTAACTCGACCAATGGCATGATCAGTTACGCTACTAAAAATAGCAACGCTCATAAGGTATTTACGGCAACCGTAGATAAAAATGGTAAAGTCACTTTAAAAGGTGATTGGAGTAAGGACGTATCACGCCCAATCGTCCAGGTCGTTTTCCAGGATAATCGCAATAACAACTTCAAAGTTACTCAATCTTGGTTTAAAAACGTGCTTACGGCGGTTAATAAAAAGCATTCATTTAAACAATTTAACGCTGTTGCACATTCGATGGGAAATTTAACCTTGATGTACTATGAACTCTATAATGGGCCTAATAAGAAGCTACCTCAGTTACAAAAACAAATTAATATTGCGGGGCATTTTGATGGCATTCTTGGCCGGGATGACAAGGCGAACGAGAATACCATCCAAGCGAATGGTGAGCCTAAAATTTTAAATTCTTACTATAAAGATCAGCTTAACCGTCGCAATAACTTTCCAAAGGACCAGGTTGATATTTTAAACATCTATGGTAATTTAAACGATGGTTCAAACTCCGACGGTGATGTAACTAATGTTTCTTCACAGTCGTTAAGATATCTCCTCCGTGGTCGCTTCAAAAACTATGAGGAATTCCGTGTCTTTGGTCCTAAAGCTCAACATAGTCAACTCCACGAAAATGAGCAAGTTGATAAACAGATCAGTAACTTTCTATGGTGATTAAAAGCGTGTCAAAAGCCAATCCATCGACTTTTGACACGCTTTATTTTAATTAGATTACTACAAAAATAAACGTTTATTTTTTTAAAAAAGATATAATTTGTTCTTCAATTAATCGGAGATCATGTTGTTCATCTTTAACCCCTAAAAAGCGCGATTGGATCAAATAGCTTCCAATTGAGCCAATCAGAGTCCGAACAAGCGTAACTTCATCCAGATCAGAACGAATTTCCCCTGTATTTTTTAGAATTTGACCCACCTCATTTGGAATGGATCGATCTGATCTCTTCAGAGTATCAATAATCAATTTTCTAACTTGTGGACTTACTAATACCTGGGTCATCAAAATCATAACAGCATCCTCATTATCTTTAGCAAATTTATATCGGTTTTGAACAAAAAAATGAACAAATTCTCTAAGTGTCTTAAACTCTTTTAATTTTGCTAAAAAATCATCTCGATATAGTGGGAAGAAATTCTGCATCACGGGCCCTATAATCGCGACCAATAAGTCTTGTTTTGTTTTAAAATATTTAAAAATAGTTGCTTGACTAACTCCAGCGTACTCAGCAATTTGCGCCGTTGACGTTCCATCGTAACCCTGCTTTGCAAATAGGTCCAATCCGGCAAGCAAAGTTTTTTTCTGGCCATTGGGTATTTTTTGATCTTCAAGCCAGATTCGATAGTTATCAAATATAATTCCTGTCATTTTCTACACCTTCCGATATCGTTTTAATCCAATAATATTCAGAATTGTTAACACTACTAGAAAAATTAGTAGCACTCCGATATCCCCGCCAAGGTCGAATAAGCTTGTTCCCCGCATCATAATCTGACTAACGGCATCACCGGCGTATTTAAGCGGGATTATATATGAAATATTCCGAACCCAATCTGCCATCGAATCTAGCGGAATAATTCCCGCAAAAAAGACCTGCGGAACAATTACGAGCGGGATAAACTGCATCATTTGAAATTCAGAATTGGCGAAAGTCGAAAGTAAAATTCCAAATGCTAAGGCTACCAGCGCTAGAAGTAAATTGATCACGATGATATTAAACACGCTACCAACAACTTCTGTTCCCAATAACCCGATCGTCACCAATACAATTACTATCGTTTGTAAAATTGCAATTACACCATAGCTAAGCATATATCCAAAAACAATTTCGGATCTTTTAACCGGGGTAGCCAAAAGACGGTCGAGTGTACCACTTGTTCTTTCCTTTAGTAATGCCATTCCCGACACTAAAAAAACAAAGAAGAAGACGAAAAATCCCATTAAAATTGGCAATATTTTATCAAAAAAGCTCGTATTCGCATCGCCATAAACATAATGGTTTATTAGTTTTGGTGCTTGAGGTTGAGATGACTCCTGCGGTGCATTAACTTTTGTTTTAGTGATTGAAGCTAACTTCGCTTGTAGTTCAGAAATTGCTGCGGTACTCTTCTTTAAACCTTGTTTTAATTCACTAATGCTATTAGCCGTGAGTGCGTTGCCAAAGGCCATTTTAACCGCATTTGTCTTGGAAGCATCCGTATTTGCGTATGTTAATCTAAAGTTGTTACCATCCTTTTCAACAATCGCGTCGTTCTGCTCGTCATCTAAACTTTGTTTTGCTTTTTGGTTTGTATCATATTCGGTTACTTTCACATGTTTAATCGAGTCCAATTCACGATTTATTGACTTAGAAACTCCTACCGTAGCAACGCTAACATTGGTCGTTTCATTATTGTTAAAAATAAAACTCATTAAAAGTAAAATTAGTATTGGAGCAAGAAACATTAATGCAAGTGTACGTTTATCTCGGAAAAGTTCAACTAGCACCCGTCGCATGATCGATATAGTTCTCATTGTTCAGCCCCCTCTGCTTTCAAAAAGACGTCTTCGATTGTTGGCACCTGATACTTCCTTTTAAGCTCTGTCGGACTGTCCAACGCAATCACATCGCCATTCAAGATTAATGCCACCTGGTCCACTTGTTCGGCTTCATCCATCACATGGGTGGTTACTAAAACACTTTTACCATCATTTTTTATTCGTTTTAGCTCCGCCCAAATCTGACGCCGCAATGCTGGGTCAATCCCCACCGTTGGTTCATCTAAAATTAACAACTCGGGATCACCCAACAACGCAATTGCCAAGGAGAGCCGTCGCATCATCCCACCCGAATATCCTTGTACTTTACGGTTCAACGCATCCGTTAAATCAACGACTTGACTAACATGCTGAATTTGTTCTTGAAGTTGTTGTCCTTTAATTCCCTTCATTTGCGCATAAAACTTGAGGTTTTCGCGACCAGTTAGCGTCAAATATAGTGCGTCGGTTTGCGCCATATAGCCGATCCTTGAAAGCAAGGTCCGATTAGGCATCTTTTGGCCAAAAATCTTGGCTTCACCCCGATTGGCGACTTCCATTCCCAGTGCAATTTTAATAATCGTTGATTTCCCCGACCCCGAAGGTCCAATCAAACCAACAATTTGCCCCACATCAACGTTAAAATCAATTTCTTTTAAAACTTCTTGTTTGCCAAATTTTTTAGCAATTTGACTTAATTCAATTATTGGTTGAGTCATTTGCTTTCCTCCAATGTAAAAAGTGAATGGACAGGTGAGTGATTAATCACTTATTTAAGGATATTCTATTCCATTTCCTATAAATGTCAACATCTGAAGTTCAATTAAAGTTAAAATATGAAAAGATACTTCAATTTAAAAATAATGCTTGCTAATTACGCGACGTCATTATGTATAACTAAGCTAAGGAGGTGATTTTCAATGTCGACTTATACAACTGGAGATTTGGCCCGAAAAGTTGGCGTTTCAATTCGGACGGTTCAATATTATGATCGAAAAAAACTAGTAATCCCTTTTAAAATATCCGAAGGTGGACGAAGAATCTATTCTGACACCGAACTTAAACGTTTGAAATTTGTACTATTATTAAAATCACTTGGCTTGTCATTAAGCACAATTAGAGATTTACTCGACAGTTCAGAATTCAATAATGTATTAAAAGATCTTTTAAAACAAAAAAGAACTCAACTCGATCAGGAAATTTCAGAAAAAAAGGATCAACTTGATTCGATCATTAAGGTTGAAAATGGTCTGAATAACGGACTACCGTTATCTCCAAATTCATTAAATGACGTTGAAAAGATCATGGAAAAAAGCAAAAAATTATTTTGGCTCAGAACGCGTTTAATTGCGTTTGGCCTTATACTCGATGTGCTTGAAATCGGTGTTATCTGGTATGGAATCGTAACCGGAAACTGGCTACCTTGTCTTGTTGGCTTTATCGCAGTTTTTATTTTTGTTTACTTTTTAATGACGAATTACTATAGAAATGTCCGCTATATCTGTCCAAACTGTGAAAAAATCTTTCAACCGCGTCTTAAAGATTTTTTCTTTTCACGGCATACACCTAAAACGCGTCAATTAACCTGTCCTAACTGCCATTATCATGGATTTTGCGCTGAAATCTCGAAATAAATTAATTTCTCTAAATTTCCTAACGAAGTATTTTGTTAGGGAATTTTGTTTTATACTGAATAAAAACTTAAGGAATGTGATCATATGAGTAGTATTTATATCAAAAAAGCTAAAATTGAAGATCTTTCAAAAATTATGGAAATCATTGATGCTGCAAAAGCACTGTTAAAAAAAGATGGAAGCCCCCAATGGCAAGATGGCTCACCTAATATCAATACACTTAGGCAAGATATTCAAAATAATGAATGCTGGTTACTGATGGTGGGAAAAGAGATCGCCGGAACGGCAACGTTATTAACTTCAAATGATCCTCATTATGATGTCATTAAAGACGGCCATTGGAAAAATATTATCGAACAATACGCGACCATTCATCGAATTGCCATTTCGTCAAAATTTCGAGGTATGTCGCTTAGCAAATTTTTCTTTTCAAACTTAATTTCCATCGGTTATCAACAAGGACTGCATAACTTTCGAATCGATACACATGAAATGAATCGCCGCATGCAAAAATTGATCACTGATTTTGATTTTGAATACACCGGAATTATTTACGTAAATGATCATGAGGACGGTCGACGGGTTGCTTTTGAATTGAATTTGTAATTTGATATCCAAGTGAATTCTTTGTTACAATGATCAGATTATCAATCTACATGGAGGAAAAGATTTGACTTACGCAAGTTTTATCGCTAGTGCGACCGTAATAAAATTAGGACGTTTTTCTGCATAATAAATTTAAGGAGCATAAAATGAAAAACGTCCAAAAACAAGTTCCATCACTATTAATTATTATTGTTTTAGTTGGCTTTCCACAAATTAGCGAGTCAATTTTTACACCTGCCTTACCGGCATTAAGTAACGCACTCAATGTCACGGCCAAAACGGGACAACTAACAATGAGTTCATACTTCGTTGCTTTCGCTATCGGGGTTCTTTTCTGGGGTGGTTATTCTGACCACGTCGGACGTCGAAAAGCAATGTTAGGTGGACTAATCGTTTATTTAATCGGAAATATTGGGCTACATTTTGCACCTAATTTCGCAATCTTAATCTTTTTCCGTCTCGTGCAATCTTTCGGAGCCAGTGCCGGTTCCGTTGTCACGCAATCCATCATGCGTGAATCCTATACTGGTGCTAGGGGTGCTAAAGTTTTCGCCAATGTCGGTGCTGCTTTAGCCCTCTCACCCGCAATTGGGCCACTTTTAGGTGGAATCGCGCAGACCTACTTCGGATATCGAAGCGTCTTTTCCATTCTAATCGCTATCGCAGTTAGTCTAATTTTTTATACCTTTTTGGGGTTGCCGGAAACCAATCACAATATTAATTCAAGTGAATCTGCACCATCAGCCAAATCAATCACGCTGCGCTTACTGACAGATAAAAACGTTTGGGTCTATTGCCTATTGATTAGCGGAATTAACGGCCTTCTCTTCAGCTTTTATGCTGAAGCGCCTTTTATTTTTATCAACCATTTTCACACTAGTTCCGTTCAATACGGTGTTTTAGGTGTAGTAATTGCCCTTTCTAGCATTTTAGGATCAATTACCATTAACCGATTAGTGACAAGATTCAGTCCAACCAAAATCACTAAGTTAGGATTGCTAATAGCTCTAATCGGCAGCCTCCTACTAGTTGGCGCCGGATTTGCCGATAACATTATTCTATTTATTATTTGCATCTTTGTTCTATTCTACGGCGTCTATGTTACCCTTCCCATGGCACTTAATCTCGCACTAGTTGGCTATGAAGAAGTAATTGGTGTTGCCAGTGGAATATTTAGTTTCATTTACTACCTCGTCATCAGTTTCTTTACTTATCTGATGAGCGTCTTGCATACCGGTTGGATTGGCGTGCTACCACTTTATTTCTTAGGAATCACTGGTTTAATGACGGTCAGTTATTTTTTGAGGTTTAGACACGAATAAAATAACTGAATTTTAATATTTTTTCAACAAAGAAGGGAGATGACATAAGACGTCATCTCCCTTTTATAATTTCAAATAATATTTTTATATCATGACCGTAATTGTTGCGGCGACTAAAATTAACACCAATCCACCGATTGTCACAGCCATTTCTTTTGGCGTTTTCTTCTGACCTAAGAACCAGATTCCGGTTAAAGTTGCCAACACAACGGAAGTTTGCGAAAGGATAAATCCTGTTGCGAGACCGTTCATGTTTGGTTGAGCTGAAATCAAGTACGTCAATGCCGCAAAGGCAAAGAAGAATCCAGAAAAAATTTGGCGATATGATACAGACTCAGTCAACGCTAACTTTTCTCCACGCATTGAGAGGAACAGCGCATAAACCACTGCTACAATCACCATTCCGATTGCTTGGGGAAGAAAAGCATGCATCCCGTCAACCTTTGTCGCTTGAGGAGCTGCAGAATATGCCCAATAACCGATTTCACCAACGGCAAGCCAGATCACTGCTTGCGTCAAAAGCTTTGAGCCCTCTTCGTTTTTATGTTCCTGCCAAACAGTCAAGGTTGCACCAATAATGATTAATACCAATGCCAACCCACCAAAAATTTTAGCGTTCACTCCGGGCCAATTGCCCAGCGCAATCACACCCCAAAGTGAGGCTCCTAGAAGTTGAAATGCGGTCGTAATTGGCATCGCCCGTGACGAACCAATCATTGTAAAACTTTTGAAAGTAATGATTTGGGCACTGGCCCAACCAATTCCAGAAAGAATTGTAAATACCAAATCCATTCCTGTCGGCATTGCTAGTCCATTGACCATTGCCAAGACTAAAGCGAAAATCAATGTACCAAACGTTGTTCCTAAGATTTGATTGACCGGACGACCACCAATTTTTGATGCAATCGTGGGAAAGAGCCCCCAACCAAGTAGCGGTCCAAGTCCAATTAGTAATGCTGTAGCGTTCATGTGTTTCCTCCTTATGTCAAATAACAGTGACTTCTAATTAAAATACAACGCCACTCTCTAAGATTATATTAGAATAAGGAGTCATTTCGCCAGTACGAATAAATGCGTGAGCATCACTAAGATCTTTTTTCATTTCTGAATGTGGAATAAACGTAACTGGTGTATCCGGCATTAAGTCCTTGATTTGTTCAAGCATTTTAGGATTTTCAGTTTTAATTTCTTCAGCAAGATAAATTCGTTGTACCTCAAGCTCTTCCAAAACGTTCGTCAAAACTTGAATGAAACTTGGAATTCCATTATCAACAGCTAAATCAATCTTTTCTGTTCCAGCTGGAACGGGCATTCCAGCATCACCAATACTCAATGTATCAAAATGGCCCATTTGAGCGATTACACGTGAAATATCTGAGTTAATTACCTTTGTTTTTTTCATTTTAAAATCTCCTTGTATTTGCTTGATTTTATTTTTGTGGTTTAGTTGAATTTCAGAAACCAAAAGCCTCCGATTTTCTCCACATCCTTTATTTTAGTTCCTTCTTATATGGAATCGATGGTTGTGCACCAAACCTTTGAACAGTTAGTGAGGAAGCTTTATTTCCGTACAAAATGGCATCTTCTAGGTTGCTAAAATCTTTGTTCAAAACACTACTCATGGCTCCGATGAATGTGTCCCCAGCAGAGGTTGTGTCAACTGCTTTAACCTTGAACGCAGGGACAATACCGCTCTTACCAGCAACATCGTAGAAAGTTCCCTTGCTTCCGATGGTGATCAATACGGCTTCAATGCCTTGGTCATGAAGTACCTTAGAAGCCTTCTTCATACTTGCTTCATCGGTAACTTCAATTCCAGTTAAAATTTCCGTTTCTGTTTCATTAGGAATAATCATGTCGGTCACTGCTAGTAGATCATCTGGCACTTTTTCAACAGCAGGAGCTGGATTAAGAATCGTCTTAACACCAGCTTCACGAGCGATCTTAAAGGCTTCCGTAACTGAATCTAATGAGCTTTCAAATTGAGCAATGATGAAGTCACTTTCTTTAATTAAATCTGCTTTAGATTGAACATAGTCAGGAGTAAACGCTTCGTTTGCACCGGCGTGAATCATGATTTCGTTTTCTCCGGCATCGTCAACAACAATGTAAGCTTGCCCTGTGGCTTCGTTATCAATCGTTGTTACACCTGATAAATCAATATCTTCATGTTTTAAAAGTTCAAGCATTGCGCGACCAGCATCGTCATTACCAACCGCCCCGATAAAATTAGTCTTTGCTTCGGAACGTTGAGCAGCTACCGCTTGGTTAGCCCCCTTGCCCCCACCAGCAGAAAAAATTTCCTTGGTATGCATTGTTTCGCCGGGTTTTGGCATCTGTTTGACGCGAATTGTTCGATCCAAATTAATGCTTCCGATAATAGTTACAGTATTCATATTGTGACCTCCACTTACTAGCTGAAATAAATTTATTAAAACGTTTTAATAAAACGTTTTATTAAAACGTTTTAATAAAACGTTTTATGAAAACGTTTTAATCGGTTAAGAAAAATATAGCACATTCAAATTATTAATTCAAATGCGCTGTTGAAAATCTTTCAATCAAATTAACCGGTAACATCCGTTCTTCCCAGTCTTTAGATGGGTTTTCGATTCTTTCTAATAACATTTTTGCGGTAATCTGACCTAACTCAAAAATCGGCTGTGCAATCGTCGTCAATTGTGGAACCATGTACTCACACATATCGATGTTATCATAGCCAATCACGCTGTAATCTGCTGGAATTTTTTTACCCGCTTCTGACAATCCCAAGTATAATCCCAAAGCGATTTCATCATTAATGGCAAAGATCGCAGTGGCTGTTGTTTTTAAGACGGCTGGTACTGCCGCTCGACCACCAGTTTTAGATAATTCGGCATCCACCAAGTCAATCTGTTCTTCACCATAAATCGACCGGACTCCAGACAGCCGTTTTTGAATATTTGCAGGGGCGTTTTTGGGCATTGCAATTGCAATTTGCTCGTGTCCAAGTTCTTTTAAGTGCTGAGCCGCCAATTGGCCTCCCGTATAGTCATCGGTAATAATTGCGTCACTGATTCCCTCGGCCTTTTTTTGGTCAAGAACGATAAACGGGTGTCCATTGGCCTTCAAAGTTGCATTAATGGATTCGTTGGAAATTGCCGAACTCGCGATGATAAAGCCATCGACGCCTCGCCGAGTGAGTTCCCGCAAGTAAGTATCTTCCTTTTCTTGATCCAAATCGGCATTACAAAGCATCGTAATGAAGTTTTCCTTATATAAAATATTTTCGATGCCGCGAATTAACTCACTAAAAAAAGGATTAGTAATATCTGGAATTAACACTCCAATGGTCTTACTTTCCTTCATTATCATTCGACGAGCAAAATAATCAGGTTCATAACTCAATTCATCTCGGGCTTTTAGCACCCTTCTAACCGTTCGAGGAGTAAAATTTTGTTCATATCCGTTTAAAATTCGAGAAACGGTGGAAACCGAAACCCCAGATTTTTTTGCGACGTCCTTAATTGTTATCTTTTTATTGTCCATATTTTTCACCATAATTTAAAAACGTTATTCTTTTATCAGTTTACACCAATATACGTAAATAATCGCCGTCTATGTCTGTTTAATTCGAGTATCGAACCCATACCGGCTCTTCCTTGCTCGTATATTAAAATAATGTTGAGCCAAGGATTCAGCTGTTAAGTAAAAAAAGACAAAACAAATTTGGTTTCTTTTCAATAACCTTATCAAAATCGCTACCTTAAAGCTATTAAAGCCATAGATTAAGATTAATCCAAATGCCAATAACGGCCGACGCTACCATGATACTGCCAACTCCAACCGCTGCTTTTTTCAAAGAATTTTTAATATGGAAAAGTTTCATTACCCAACTAATGATGACTACCAAAAGATTTTCACCCGATCCACCACTTTCGAGTGCATCTAATAAATCTTTTTCGTTTAAGAGCGAGCCGCTTACAACGAATACTACACCAGTTATCAATACAATGAACCACGCAATCCTTATCCACGTGGTAGTGTTGACACCAAATACCGCGTCTGCCGCAACCGTCAAACCTTCAATGTTAACCATGGCGCCCCTCCCTATAAAATCTGTAATAAATTCAGTTATAGTTCAAAAGTTGAAAAAACACGCTTTTATACATTTTAAGGTTTATTTTAACCAAAGGCAAAAATTACATACCGTTTTTACTTATTAAAGGATAGATAATTTTATAGTTTTCGACGCAGATTAATTCGCATATAACAAAAATCGGGCTGCGACCGATTCTTGTCGTAACCCGATTACTTACATTTTAAACAAATTATGAACTTCAATTGTAGTTAAAGTTCTCTACACTCTTTACTTAACTAATCCCATAGTTTGAAGGATCAAATAAATATTTAATAAAATCAGGACAATTGTTGCAGTCCAAGCGCACCACTTAACCCATGTTTTATTAGCAAATTCACCCATTAATTTCTTGCTACTTGTATACATCACCAGTGGGATTACCGCAAATGGTAATGCCACACTTAGGAATACCTGTGAGAACGTCAATAAGTTTTCAATCTTAGCTTCATTATCATGATAATAGATTGCGAAGGCTAATACCGGAGCCACTGATAGCAAACGTGTTACTAATCTTTGAACCCAAAGTGGCACCCGTAAACGAATGAAACCTTCCATGATAATCTGTCCTGAAAGCGTTCCGGTAATTGTTGAACTTTGACCAGAAGCCAGCAATGCAACTGCGAATAACATACTTAGCATTGGACTAGCAATGGCACCAACAATTTGGTTGTTACTAAGAGCATTGAAAAGATCAACAAATCGTCCAAGCGAACTATCCGTTCCATAAAATAGCGCTGCTCCTAAAATTAATAGCAAACTGTTAACAATGAAAGCTAAAAATAACTGCATATTAGAATCAATTGTTGAAAAACGGATGGCTTGTGCAATATTCTTTCGGTCTTGACGCTCAACTTCACGTGTTTGTGAAATTGATGAACCTAGATACAAATCATGCGGCATAACCGTCGCACCAACAATTCCTAGTGATAAATACAACATTGAGTTATTACCCAAGATTTCTGAAGATGGGAAGTAACCTTCGATAATTCCAGAAATACTTGGTTTTGAGAGAAACACCTCGTAAGCAAAAACAATTAAAATAACTGCTACTAAGGTTGCAACAATTGCCTCAATTTTTCTAAAACCGAGCTTCATCAATAGAAGCAAAATCAAAACATCGGCAGCGGTAATCAAAATACCGACAACCAATGGAATTCCAAACAACAACTTCAGCGCAATTCCTGAACCAATGATTTCGGCGATATCAGTCGCCATAATCGCTAATTCAGCAACAATCCACAGTAAGAACCCAACCTTTTTACTTGTTCGTTCTCGCGTTAGTTGCGCTAAATCTTTTCCTGTTACAATTCCAAGCCTCGCCGACATCGCCTGCAATAGCATTGCAATCAAACTGGAAAGTAAAATAACTGAAAGGAGCGTGTACTTAAACTGTGCCCCACCAGCAATTGATGTGATCCAGTTTCCTGGATCCATATAACCAACTGCAATTAAAATTCCCGGTCCGGAATACGCCATGAGCGTTTTCCAAAAGCCCGCGTTCTTCGGTACTTTAATACTACCGTTGATTTCGTCTAGACTTTTACTGTCTACTTCATCAAGTTTCTCTGACATATGAGTCCCTCTTTTCTATTGGTTTAGAAATTCGGTAACTTGAAATAAACTCTCCACCATAAAACTGACCCATTTTTAAGCGCGGAACTTGGTTAAAAATGGATCAATCGACAAATGAATTGTTAGTATATTCTTTTTCTAACGGAGCGCTCTTTTCAAAAACCATAACTACTATAACACATTAGTTAATGTTAGTGATAATTAAGAGTAGTATTTTTAAAGCTGATTTATTTGGTACCGCTTTACTATTGATAATAGCGTTGTTCATAAAATAGAATTTTTTTCATAATCAAAATTTCTAAAGATAATCGTACCTCAATTCAACACCGATTGTTAGAAAAAGTTGTTCCTATAGGCTATTAAATCTATAACAACTTATATTTTATGAATAGCAACCAAACAATTATTCTCCAAACACAAATTGACTTCGATACAATTCAGCATAAAAGCCATTCTGCTGGAGCAGTTCCGCATGATTTCCCTCTTCGATTACATTTCCATTTCGGAGAACGACAATTTTGTCCGCGTTTAAAATTGTTTTCAACCGGTGGGCGATCACAAAGCTCGTCCGCCCTTGAATCACGTTATCCATTGCCTTTTGAATTTTAGCCTCCGTCACTGTGTCCACGTTGGAAGTCGCTTCATCTAAAATTAGTAACTCGGGATTCGTTAAAATCGTCCTTGCGATGCTCACTAATTGTTTTTGACCCGTTGAGAAAATTGAATTTTCATCAGAAACATGCGTTAAATAACCATCTGGTAAGCTTTCGATAAAGTCGTGAATATTAGCTTGTTTAGCGGCCGCGATCACTTGATCATCCGTTGCCTCAGGATTTCCGAAAACGATGTTGTCTCGAATTGTTCCATCAAACAGTACGCTATCTTGAAGAACAATCCCGACGTGATCCCGCAAACTTTTCAGATTGAACTTTCTTAAGTCTTTCCCGTCAATCGTGATTGACCCCGAATCGACGTCATAAAAGCGATTAAGTAAATTCATTATCGTTGTTTTTCCCGATCCCGTCGGACCGACTAATGCGACCATGTGGCCCTTTTCCACACTGATGTTTACTCCATGCAAAATTTCCGTGTTCGTATTGTAACTAAACCGAACATTGCTTAACTGAATCTCATTTTTGATTTTTTCCATGACACTTCCATCTGGAACAGTGTCTTCTTCTTTCTCATCAAAAATCTCCGTTAAACGATGCGCACCAGTTACTGCCAATTGAAACATACTATAAAGTGAAGCAATATTGATGATTGGTTGGTAAAATTGTTGCGAATATTGAACAAAAATCACTACCAATCCCAGCGCCGTTGCACGTTCCATGCCACCATTCATCGCCAACCAGCCACCAAAAAATATCACAATGGCCGTATTAACTAACGAAATCCCGTTCATCACTGGCATCAGCATCCCAGAGTAAATTTGTCCCCTAGTTGTTGCTTGCCGAACTCGTTCATTAATGGGAATAAAGTTCTTAATCGACTTTTTTTGTAATCCATTGGTGATAACGATTTTTTGACCACTAATCTGTTCGTTAATGTAGCCATTTAAATTTCCAACCTCTGCCTGCTGTAAATTAACATAATGCCGAGTTTGCCGAATCAAATATGCCGCTAATATTAGCGCAATTGGTGACGAAGCCATTGTGACCCAAGCTAGTGTTACGTTAACGCGAAACATCATAATGATAATTCCAACCATCATAAATACATTGGTTAAAATATCAATTAACGACTGATTCAGTGCATTTGAAATGTTATCAAGGTCACTCGTAAAACGGCTCAGGATGTCGCCATCTTTATGTGAGTCAAAATATTGAATCGTCAGACGCTGTAGCTTTCCAAACAATCCCCTTCGCATGTTGTTTGTTGAATACCCAGAAATCAAAGTAACTGCCGCACTTGCAATAAACGATCCGACACTATATAGAATGTAAAAGATTAACAGCAACCAAAGTGCCTGCCAAAACTGATTCTGATTTTTTTCGGTATCCGAAACGTACTTTGCCAATTCCGTGATGGAATTTCCAAGAAAAACGGGCGCTTTAACCTGAAAATAGGTTGATGCCAAAAGGGCAACGGTCGTAACCAAAAATCCCAGTCGATATTCTTTCATGTAGTCGTAAAAGAATTTAGTTGTACGTTTAAATTCGCTCATTGGTTATTCCTCCCTTCCCCGTTGTGTTTCATAAATTTCATGATAAATCGCGCTTGTTTTTAACAACTCTTGATGACTGCCCACTCCGACCAATCGACCCTGGTCCATGACAAAAATTCGATCCGCATGAATAACTGATGAAATTTTTTCAGCAATAATTAGAGTTGTAGTCCCCTTTAAATCCTGATGTAACGCTTTTTGAACCAATTTTTCTGAATTAGCATCCAACGCTGAAGTCGAGTCGTCCATAATTAGAATCGGCGGTTTACCAATCACGCCACGCGCAATGGATAAGCGTTGCTTTTGTCCGCCAGAAAAGTTAGATGAGCGTTCTTCAACGGGCGCTTGATACTGATTAGGAAGGCGATCAACAAATTCCGTTGCTTGAGCGATCCCAGCTGCACGTTGCATTTCCGCCTGGGTGGCGTCTTCTTTTCCATGGCGGAGGTTGTCTGCAATTGTTCCTGAAAAGAGAATCGCACGTTGCAGTACAAACGACACCGTTTTCCTTAAGGATTTTTCATTGACATCCCTCAGATTGACCCCGCCAACCCGAACGGCGCCCTTTTGTGGATCATATAAACGCGGAATCAATTGTGCAAGTGTCGATTTACCAGAACCAGTTGCACCAACAATTCCGATCATCTCCCCTGCCTTAATTTGAAAGCTAATATCTTTTAAAGTTGGGTGATCATCACCGGCATAACTGAAAGATACATCTTGAAACTCAACTGTTCCGGTTAAATTCTGTTCTGGAACATCTTTATAAACTAAAGTTCGCTTTGTATCCAGCACCTCATGCAAACGTCTTAGTGATACCAACGCTCGGGCACTAAATGTCATCATCATTCCAGCCATCACCAGGGCAAAAACGACTTGAATCAGATAATTGGTAAACGACGCCACCGCTCCGACAATTTCTGGATTATTTTGTGCAATATTTCCTGCTAAATAAATCGCCAAAACCAATGCCGCATAGCCAATCATTGAAAACGCTGGAATAATAATGGAAAAGATCATTCCGACACTTATGTTTTCCTGATTAAACTCATCTGAAACTACGTTAAATTTTGCTTTTTGATTTTCTTCTTGGTTAAAAGATTTAACCACTCGCACCCCAGCCAAATTTTCTTTGGCAATTTGATTAAGCCGGTCAATCAAATTTTGTAACTTTTCAAAGTGCTTACCCATTTTACCCATTGCAATGGCCGATACTAATCCGACTACAATCACCATCACCACGATAATCCACCAAAGTTGTGGAATCGTCACAATCGCTAAGATAAACGAACCAATAAACAGAAATGGAACCCGGATCAACGATTGCAAGATTGTCATTACCAGATTTTGAACTTGGTTAATATCGTTCGTCAGTCGAACCACTAAGTTACCAGCCTGAAATTTTTCGATATTTTCAAATGAAAAGTCTTCGATTTTTCGATAAACCATTTCACGAGTGTCGGCACCAATGCTTTGGGCAACCCGTGCAGCTAAAATTGTATTTATCACCCCTGCAATCAATCCAATTACCGCAATCACAATCAGTTGAACCCCTAGCGCTAGCATTTGATCTTGATTATTTCTCATAATGGCATTAATTACATCCTGTAATAATTTAGGTTGCCATAGAGTTGAAACAACCATCAGTGTCACTGCGATTAACGATCCCACAATTGATTTCCAGTATTTTGGAACCTGTTTTAACACAATATCCACAAGCGTTCCTCCTCATTTTTCAATATATTGTTTAATTCTACTATGAACTAAACGGTTTATAAACGATTTTGGAGAATTTTATTATAAAATGATTAAAATTCGATAAAAACAAAATACTTTTCTTAGTGGACTTTAAACTTGCATTTAATTTTAAAGAATGTATACTTACATAAAGTAAGTGAAAGATAATAAAAAACGGAGGCTTAATATAAATGGCTGAAAAAGAAAAATATACTTTTGGGATCGAAACATTTGGTGACATTGGTTTTAACGAAGACGGTACACAACTAGATGCTGGTCAAGCACTTCGACAATTGATTAAAGAAGCAAAGCTAGCCGATGAATTGGGAATCGATGTAATCGGGCTCGGTGAACATCATCGTTCAGAGTATGCCGTGTCCAGCCCAGAGATTGTTTTAGCAGCAATTGCTGAAGTAACCAAAAATATTAAGTTGAGTACCGCAGTCACAGTACTTAGCTCGGATGATCCTGTTCGAGTCTTCGAACGGTTCTCAACCCTTCATGCTTTATCAAACGGTCGGGAACAAGTTATGTTAGGACGGGGCTCTTTCACAGAGTCTTTCCCATTGTTTGGTTTTAATATGGAAGATTACGACAATCTTTTTGAAGAAAAAATCGCAATGTGGCAGGAACTCTTGAAGGGCGAAGCAATGAATTGGAACGGTAAGTTAACTCAAAAATTGACTGATACAACCGTCTATCCACAACTTCCAAAGGGTGAAACGATTGATACAGTGGTCGGTGTTGGTGGATCGCCTGACTCAATTGTACGTGCCGTATACTACGGTTATCCCGTGATTTTAGCAATCATCGGTGGTGAACCATCACGATTCAAACCTTACGTTGAACTCTATAAAAAAGCTTCAGATCAATTTAAGAAACCCCTTCAACCACTCGGAATGCATTCGCATGGAATCATTCTAGAAGATGGTGAAGAAGCCAAGCGCGTTGGCTGGGAATACATCAAAGCTTCGATGGACCGCATCGGTGCTGACCGTGGTTGGGCACCAATGAGCCGTGATCGTTTTGAATTTGAAGTTGATAAGGGTTCCTACTACGTGGGTACACCAGAAGAAGTTGCTCAAAAAATCGCTAAGAATATGAAAGATCTTGATATGAACCGTTTCGATTTAGTATACGGAACTGGTGGACAACTCCTTCATCAACGAAATGAAACCATTCGCTTGTACGGCGAAAAGGTTGTTCCTCGCGTAAAGGAATTGCTGGGAGGCGAATAGTATGGCAAAACCAATTATTGGAATTTTAGGTGCTGGTAAGTTAGGTTCCACGCTTGCTCGTTTGGGCGTTCAGGCTGGATACGATATCATCATTGCCAATCGCCATCCCGTTAGTCAATTAAACTGGATTATGGCAACCATGGCGCCCGGCGCAACGGTAATGACGGCTGAAGAAGTGGTTATGAATGCTGACGTAATTATTTTAGCGATTCCACTAAGTCACTATCGCAATTTAGATCCAGAAGCCTTCGCTGGAAAAATCGCCTTGGATGCGACCAACTACTGGTTTGAAGTTGATGGGACGACCAATACGATTTCCGATTTAAAGAAGTCTTCCTCCGAGGTAATCCAAGAACATCTTAAAGATAGCTTGGTGGCCAAGGCGTTCAATCACATGGGCTATCACGATCTTGAAATCGAAGTTGACCGTCATCCTCATGAAAAACGAGCAATGGCTTATGCAACTAATCACGATTCCATCCGTCCAACGGTTGAAGAAATCATTACTAACTTTGGATTTGCTCCATTCGATTTAGGTGCATTACGCTTTGGACTCTATCTCGAACCCGGCAGCCCACTGTTCGGTGAAGCGATCACAACTGAAGAATTCAAAGAAAAAATCGACCACATTTACGACAGCTCCTTTGGCAAAAAGATCATTGAAGCTCGTGGCGGTGAAATTAAGTAAATTAAAATGAGGTTTCTACGGCTCGAATTGAGCGGTGGAAACCTCATTTTTTAGTTAAAGAATTAAAACCTATTACCTAGTCATCATCATATTACTCTGCTTAAGATAAGCGATGGCGTCTCTAATTTCAGATGTGGCATCTTTTTTACTCCACATTTGATCCCAAGATAAATCAATATTAATTGTTCTGCCACCCCTTGTTTTTACTGCAATTAAATATTTTGGCCGAAGCCATGGCATAAATAATTCTGGTAAATACCACGTTCCTAAAATTGATTTAGATGTTATTTGATCTTTATTTTGAACAACACGCATTTCGCTGATATCTTCAAAATTAATAACTTCAAATTTACTTTGAGTCGGGCTAAAAACTTGCTTCAATCGGCGTCCGTACGTACTCATATCATAATAATAAATTTTATCGCCTGATATTTCCCATGCGCCGTATAAATAAGTAAGATAATGCGGATAATATCCCAAACTAACCAGCAGAAAAACCGCAGCTCCGCTCAATATGATTCCGATCAACGATACTTGAAATAACATTATAATTAGCGCGGCAATCACTCCACAAATCACACTTTGTATTATCGGATGATAGTTAATTCTCTTTCCAAATTTAAAATCCATAAGACATCCCTCCATCAGTAAACTCGTAATCGACTTGTCACTATTGATTCTTCTATCGATCACCCCAAAATGTATCCGCTTTCAATTAATATTTTACTCTCTTCTGTGGCGGATTACATTTTTTCGTATAAACGTACGTAAACGCATTATTAACGTTAAAAAAGTTGGAAATTGAATGCCAAATTACACACGAAATCAACGAGCAAAACAAAGCGTTTGCTGGGTTCAATCCGTGGATTAATACGTTTAATCGTTAATTGCACCGATTTTACGTCCTTGACCAAACACCTTTATTATCGTATTGTAAGCGTATTAATAACATTTGAGAGTGAGGATTTTTATCTATGGATTTAGTTATTGTTCGACACAGTATTAGTACTGACAATCATGCTGGACGTGTTTCGGGCGCTGGGTCAAACGTTGAATTATCCCCCGCTGGAATTGACTATGCGAAAAAAGTTCGTGAAGCTTACGATTGGGATCGCTTTGATCAAGTCTTTGCCAGTCCACTTCGGCGAGCACAACAAACAGCCCAAATTCTGACGAATGACAGTCCTAACATTAAACTTGACCAACGTTTATCTGAACTTCATTTTGGTGATTGGGAAGGGGCCGATGAGAAACAATTATTTGCTAAACATCCAGACGTTTTCGACTACGCTGGAATGTTCAATGAAAAGTACTCTAATTTTGCGCCGAACTCCGAAAGTTATGCAGATTTAGTTCTTCGTTCAAAAAGTTTCTTAAGTGATATAATTGGTCCTTACGCGAACCGCTCCGTTTTATTAGTTTGCCATGGGATGACCATCCGTGCGCTGTTCGCTGCTATTTTTAATTCGAAGGTATCGGAATTCACCACCGTTAATAACGTCACTTTAAATGAAGTATACTTCGATCCAAAAAATAATTTCGATCCTCGTTTATACAGCTATAATCAAAAATTAGTATAATAACTACTATTACTGGGGCTGAAAGGCCCCTTTTAGATTTCAATTAATTTAGGATGGTATTTTTAATTATGGATTTAACAATTGTTCGACACAGTATGAGTACTGATAATAACAGTGGCCGCATTTCTGGAGCGCGATCTGATGTTAATTTATCTGATGAAGGAATCGCATATGCTAAAAAGGTCAGTGCCGCCTACGACTGGCATCAATTTGACCAAGTTTTTTCTAGTCCGATGAAACGCGCTCAACAAACTACCCAAATTTTGGTCGGTAAAGACACCCCGATCGAATATGATGCGCGACTAAAAGAACTGGATTTTGGGGACTGGGACGGTCAAGTTGAGGCAGAAATTTTCAAACAATATCCCCAAGCCTTTGTGCATTTGGGGATGCTTAAAAATAACTACGTTGACTACGTCCCAAGTGCGGAAAGTTATGCTCATTTAATTCAACGAGCTGGAGACTTTTTAGAAGAACTCAAACAAAACCATGACGATCAGTCCATTTTAGTTGTCTGTCATGGCATGACCACTCGGGCACTTTTAGCTGCCGCATTTAGCAATGATATTGCTAATTTTGGCACGGTGGACAACGTTTCATTAAGCCATCTTCATTTTGATGGTAGCAATCAGTTTCCTCCTCGAATGGACAGCTACAATCAAAGTGTTGTGTAAAACTTTGCTTTTCCCTAGTCGTTCATGATAAGTTGGACCAAACAATCACGGAGGACTCTATGTTACAAACCAAAATAGTCAATCGCCAATTACCAGAATATCGCCAAATCGTTAAGCTTTTTAAAACAGCTTTTCCAAAGGAAGAACAGATGCCAATCTGGCTTTTACGTGCACTATCTCATCGCCGTGGAATCAACTTTTTGGCTTTCTTTGATGAAGATATTTTCTGTGGTTTGACCTACTTTATTCGTAAAAATAACAATCTATTCTTACTCTTTTTTGCCGTTGATGGTTCAATTCGGTCGAAGGGTTATGGAACTCAGATTTTAACCTGGCTGAAAACGCACTACCCAGATGATCAAATCTTTTTGGAAATTGAAACTGTTGACTCAACTTCCGCTAACTATCAACAGCGCCAAAGCCGGCAAAAATTCTACTTCAAGAATGGGTTCAAAGACACCGGTGTTAAATCTAAGGAACAAAATGTTGTTTATGATATCTTATCTACTGCTGACAGCTTCTCTGCGCAAGATTACAAAGATTTGATTCGGCATTTTTCCTTTGGTTTAATGCGGGCAACAACGTTTTGACATCAAAAAACTTCGATATTGAGAAACCTAATATCGAAGTTTTATTTTTTTATCTTAATTATTCATTTCTGATGATATACCCACTTTAAACTGTTCACTAACGTACTTCGCATACGTTTGATGCGATTTCACCAGATCTTGGTGGTTTCCGGAACCGGTTACTTGGCCCTTTTCGATAAAGTAAATTCGGTCACTATCCACGATGGTTGCCAAACGATGGGCAATTACCAAAGTTGTGCGACCCTTCATCAAATTGGTTAACGCATCTTGGACTTTCATTTCAGACTCCGAATCCAAGCTAGCAGTGGCTTCATCCAGCATTAAAATTTTAGGATCACGAAGAAATGCGCGGGCAATGGCGATGCGTTGCCGTTGTCCACCAGAAATTTTAACGCCTCGTTCACCCACTTCAGTATCGAGCTTTTGAGGCATACTTTCGACAAAATTTCGTGCGTATGCCAAATCGAGGACTTTCCAAAGCTGATCGTCGGCAAACTCTTTGTCCAGCCCATAGGTTAAATTGTCCCGAATCGTTCCAGCCATGATCGCTGAATCTTGTGAGACAAACCCAATTTGTTTTCGATAATCAGTCAATTTAATATCGTGCACGTCGATGTCATCAAATTTAATTGTTCCACTCGTCGGTTCGTAAAAACGTTCTAGCAAACTAAAAATGGTTGATTTTCCACCGCCCGAAGGACCCGCAAACGCGATGATTTGATTGGGTTCAGCTTTAAACGAAATATCTTTTAGCACTTGATCATCTGGATCATCGGCATAAGCAAAATCGACGTGATCAACAGACAATACTTTATGGGCTAAATCAACATCCGTTCCAGCCTCAAAATCTTCAGGTTCCTCTTCCAATAGTTCCTCCACCCGGCGTGTTGAACCGGCTGCTTTCGCTAGCTCTGAAAACAAAGTGGCAATCGTTGGCATCGCTCCGATTAAGTTAAAGAGGTACATTAGAAAACTCATCAAGGTTCCGATCGCCATTGCCCCAATCGCAATCCGATGCATCCCGTATGCTAAAAGACCAAAAACCATGCTCATAAACACCATCATCATTAACGGCTGCATCGTTGCATCAAAAATGGCTTCTTTTTTTCCAATTTTGAATAGTCGATTGACTTCTTGTGTTGCCCGCCGTTGTGCCTGTTCTTCGGCATTGGACGTTTTCACCAACCGAATTTCGCTTAACGTTTCATTTGCCACTCCGTTAAATTGCGCTAACGCATCTTGTCGAATATGACCCACCTTGGTTCCAAAAGTCATGATCGGAATCATGAAGATGATCACCACGGGTACAGCGATCACCATTGCTAGCGTCATGTGCCAGTCCATCCGAATCATCATGTAGATTGTTCCAATTACGGTGATGACACTCGCCAAGGTTTGCGGAAAGGTGGCGGCTAACAACTGTTTAACTTGTGTCGTATCGTTGACTAACCGACTCGAAATTTCACCAGCTTTAACCGTATCAAAGTAACTTACTTTTAAAGTCGTTAGTTTCTTCCACAGTCTTTTTCGCAAGTTCTGAATAACATCTTCACCAAAAATACCAAGAATCGTACCACCCACTGCCGAGATCAAAGCCGCGGCAACGAATAGTCCAACCACTTCACCCAATAGACCATAATTAACCCCTTTAGTAAAATTATTGACTAACGTTGAAGCGAGTTTTGGAACGTAAACTTGTACACCTGAACTAACGGCCAGAAGTAAAACGCCAAAAAGTAATAACCAGTAATTCGGTTGCGTCTTTTGAATTAACGTCGTGAAGTCTTTAAATTTAAACTTCGTCTGATCCTTCCGAACCGCATCATTAAATCCCCTTTGATTATTTGAATCCATTTTAACGACGGCCCCGCTTCCATCCATCAAATCCGCCAAAATGACCGTCGAAGTCTCGGTGATGATGATTATGTGCTAGCATTTGATTTCGTGCTTTAGCGAAAAATGGACTCATTTTCCCAAAACGTTCCCATCGCTGATCATTATTAAAAATCTCTTCCAGCTTATCTTGGAATTTATCGCTTGAAATATTATCCGCCATTCGCTGAAGATAATCATTTAAGTGGTCAAGTTCTTCGTTGGTAAAATCTTCAAATAAAACGTCTTTTAGGGTTGATCCAATCGCACCATGTGCCGACAAACTTTCCCGGCCCTTATCAGTAATTTTAACTAAAGTTACCCGTGAATCTTGTTCAGATTTTTCACGGATTGCGGTTCCCGCTTCCTCCAATTTTTTAATAATTTGGGTTACACTCGATGGTTTGACATCCAATACTTCTGAAATTCTACCAGCAGTGACATTTTCTTCATCGTTAAGTAACTTAAGTGTTTCAAATGCACTATCCGTCTTTTCCTCAACATTATTTGCAAAAACTAAAAATGGCTGATGCGTAATCTTCATCAAGTTGTCTAAAATTTCATTTTTATTCATAATCTAAAATCTCCTATTAATTTATTTAGTTGATATCTTAACTAACAAAATAAATTGTATTGCGAATTATTTAGTTTGTCAATACTCAAACTAACTAAAATTAAAGAAATAAAAAAAGGACCTTTCAGTCCCAGTTAAATTAACTCATGAATTAAATTTCAGCTAATGCCGCCCCAATCTCATCATTCCCATCGCTCATCATGATTACTTTTCCGATGGTATTATCAGCGTCCAAAATTGCGGCAAGTACGGCAGCAACATTTTCAATTGAGTTTGTCGAATTTGTCGCTGTACCAATTGAAACCTTTCCGCTTCCTTTTTCTTCAACTAAGGTAGTCGGTTGAAGAATGGTATAGTCGAGACTTGTCTGATTTACAAGATAATTATCAGCGAAGAATTTGGCAATATTGTAATTTGTTAACTGATCAAGTCCCCGTCGATGCCATTGTTCGGGCTCTAAAGAATACATTGAACTTAACATGATGAACCGTTTAATTTCATTTTTTTCGGCCGCCTGCATCACTTTTACTGCCCCAAAGGCATCCGTTTGAAGCAGATCCTTCCCACGGGATCCCGCCACAAAATAAACTGCGTCAACGCTATCAATTACTTCACTAATTACATCAACGTCCGCATGTAAGTCTAAATGAACCGGGTGAACATGGTCCATTTTAACAACCCGTTCTATCTGACGAGCTCCCGCAAAAACTTCGTGGCCTCTATCTACTAAGTTCTTGATTAAATTTGACGCAACCCTTCCAGTCGATCCAACAATAAATACTTTCATGACAAACCTCCTACTTCTGTTCTTTTAACTAATTATACAAAAATATCAATGATAATATGAATACTACCACTTATCTGAGCAATTAAATCCGAGTATCAATTATTTGTTGCATAAAAAATACAATGAGGTAATTGTTCTTCGTTGACTAGTAGGTTGCCCTTTGGTAAGCTTTTCTAGCTAATCCAATTCAAGGAAGGTGATTTACATGCCAAATTTTGAACTATCCGGGATCCAAAATTGGAAACAAAACATTTATATCTTTTTAACTGGACAGTTTCTTTCAGGAATTACCAGTATGATTGTTCAGTATTCAATTATTTGGTACCTAACTATGCAAACAAAATCGGCAACGATTCTAAGTGTTGCTTCAATTTTGGGAATGCTACCAATGATCCTATTATCCCCATTTGTTGGTGGACTAATTGACCGCTCTAACAAACGTGCTCTGTTAATTATTACCGACGCAATTGTTGCCATTTTTGCGGTTTTTCTTAGTATTGCAGGCAGTTTGGAATCCAGTTTTCCGCTCTGGCTAGTATTTGTTAGTCTATTTATGCGAGCCGTCGCCCAAACTTTCCAGCAACCCACGATCCAGTCGGCACTCCCAACCATGGTTCCTGCCGACGAATTGACGCGGTTTAATGGTCAATTGGGAATGATTCAATCCGCCAATTTTATCATTGCTCCCGCGCTTGGAGCATTTCTTTTTAGCATCGTCTCAATTCAATATTTGATTCTTCTGGATGTGATTGGTTTTATCATTGGGGCTAGTCTACTACTCTTGGTAAAAATCCCCGACAATTCTGCTAATGCCGTTACGGAAGTTCACGCCGGGCAAGATGCCATTTTTGGGTTAAAAAAACTAAGAACCCGTCCTGGACTATGGCGAATCACTTTGATCGGTACTCTTTTTACGCTCTTATTTATGCCAGTTGGTTCAATGTATCCATTAATGACTGTTCAATATTTTCACGGGACGATTGCTCAGGCGGGAATTGTAGAAGTAGTTTGGTCAGTGGGAATGTTATTCGGTGGTGCAATCATTGGGATTCAAAAAAATTGGCATAATCGCATGATTCCATTAATCATTGCTTTCTTTATTGTTGGGATCACCATTGGTGGCTCCGGATTGCTTCCTGGAACCACCCTTGGATTTTGGATTTTCATCGGCTTAAACGGCATTGCCGGCTTTTCAGTCCCCTTTTTCAACACCATGCTAATGGCGATGATCCAACAAAGCTATCCGCCAGAAATACTCGGTCGAATCATGGGAGTCTTTGGCAGCTTGATGAGCATCGGCGGCCCAATTGGCCTCATCTTTGCCGGACCGCTTGGGGACCAAATTGGTGTCCAAAATTTATTCCTAATTGGTGGCATCGGGAGCGTTTTGTGTGGAATTTTAATTCTCTTTCTACCTAGCGCTCGCCGCTATGATCTTGACTTACAAAGTGAAATTAATGCCTCAGAAAAATAAATAGTATACTAAAAAAAGTGCTGATTCCCAAGGAGGGGAATTCAGCACTTTTTACATTAACTAAAATTAGTTAAGCTTTGTTTTGCTTTGTACTTCAAGCTTTTCGTTGAAGTCGTAAACAACTGGTTCGCCAGTTGCCATTTCAAGGTTGATGATATCTTCATCAGAGATACCTTCGATGTACTTGCTCAATGCACGAAGTGAGTTACCATGTGCAGCAATGATGATGTTCTTGCCATCAATCAACTTAGGAGCAACTTCGTCTTCCCAGAAAGGAATAACACGTTCAAGAGTTACCTTGAGGTTTTCACCACCAGGAATGATACGTGGGTCTAAGTCAGCGTAACGACGGTCGTTTGCTGCTGATCCTTCATCATCTGCACTCAATAGTGGAGGAAGAACATCGTATGAACGACGCCATGTATGAACTTGGTCATCGCCCCACTTCTTAGCAGCTTCAGCCTTGTTTTGGCCTTGAAGAGCACCGTAATGACGTTCGTTTAAGCGCCATGTCTTCATTTCAGGAATCCAAAGTTGGTCTGAACCTTCCAAAGCATAGTGCAAAGTCTTGATGGCACGTGTCAATACTGATGTGTAAGCTTGGTCAAATTCAAGACCAGCTTCCTTGATTAACTTACCAGCGTTTTGTGCTTGTTTTACACCTTCGTCGCTAAGATCAACATCAACCCAACCAGTAAATTGGTTTGATAAGTTCCATTGACTTTGTCCATGACGGATTAAAACTAATTTTGCCATATCGTTTAAATACCTCTTTCTTCAAATAAATTTCTAACACTACAATTTTACAATTTTTCACGGATTTTCACAAACTGAAAGTGAAAAAGTTTAATCAATCGTAATCAACATTGTCAGGAAAATGGGCCAGGCGGGTCCCAGCTTGACCAAGTTCCTCCTCAATCCGCAACA
The DNA here is from genome assembly GCF_001437075.1 of Pediococcus stilesii. Taxonomy (GTDB): domain Bacteria; phylum Bacillota; class Bacilli; order Lactobacillales; family Lactobacillaceae; genus Pediococcus; species Pediococcus stilesii. The sequence goes on along the minus strand of NZ_JQBX01000016.1, from coordinate 14,135 downwards.
ATTGGTTATATTTTTCGACCCGTTCTGATCTTGCAGGGGCGCCAGACTTTAATTCAGCTGAATTAGTCGCAACCGTAAAGTCGGCGATAAATGGATCACCCGTTTCACCAGAACGGTGTGACATCATGGTGGTATAACCATTCTTCCGCGCTAAACGAATTGCCTCCAGGGTTTTGGTAACTGTGCCAATCTGATTTAATTTAATTAAAATTGAATTGGCCATCCCCTTCTTAATTGCCTCTCGAATCAATTTTGGATTAGTGCAGACCGGATCATCGGCAACGATTTGAATTTGTTGTCCATATTTTTCAGTAAATTCGGCAAAACTATCCCAATCTTCCTCTCCATAAGGATCTTCGATTGAAATAATTTCTGGAAATTTTTCAAACAGACTGGCGTAATATTCTCCAAGTTCACGTGGTGAATACGTTTTTCCTTCAAAATCATAGTTCTTAGTTTCTCGATTAAAAAAGTATGAGGCCGCGGCGTCAAAAGCAATCGCAATTTCTTTTCCTGGTGTGTATCCCGCCTTTAAAATTGCATCATGGAGCATCTGCAACGCTTCTTCTGAAGAACTTAAATCTGGTGCAAAGCCGCCCTCGTCGCCTAATCCCGTCGTATAGCCAGCTTCTTCAATCACCTTCTTTAGGACGTGGTACGTATTGACGATTTTTTCAAATCCATCTCTAAAACTGTCCCGTTCAACCGGAGTAATCATAAACTCCTGAATATCGATCCCGTTATCAGCGTGTTCTCCACCATTGATCACGTTGTGAAAAGTCTGTGGAAGTTCCAAATCTGTTCCACCTAAATAGCGATAAAGTGGTACTTTCAAGGAATTAGCTGCCGCCCGTGCGACGGCCATTGAAACTCCTAAAATCGCGTTAGCTCCTAGTTTCCGTTTGTTTTCAGTGCCATCTAAATCAATCATCATTTGATCCACCAGGGCTTGATTAAATGGATCGGTTCCCTTTAAAGCCTGTGCAATATCTTGATTAACATTCATAACTGCTTTATGAACCCCTTTGCCTTGGAGCCGAGTTCCGCCATCACGCAGTTCCACCGCTTCCTTTTCACCGGTAGAGGCCCCCGAAGGAACCTCCGCTCTTCCCCGGGTTCCATCTGAAAGAATCACATCGACCTCCACAGTTGGGTTCCCACGTGAATCAAAAATTTCTCTTGCCTTAATGCTTTCGATTACCTTTTCCATGCTAAAACTTCCCCTCTTAGGTAATAAAAAAAGACGCCTATTACTCCAGCACAAACTAAAGTAATAGACGTCATCAAATTATTATCAATTATTTACGGCGAACGTCATCGCCTATTCAATTACAACCAAATTATAGTTCCCCAAATCAAAATTTACAAGAACTTATTTTGATGAAGCGTCACTTTTTGAAGAACTGTCCTTAGAGGAGCTTTCCTGCTTTGAATCACTTGTACTAGATTCATCTTTTGCCTTCGACGAACTTTCTGAACTCTTTTTGGAACTAGAAGAGCTTGACGCCTTCTTGTCAGGTGTTGACGGAGCCGTCGCCGGTCCCGGCCCACGATATCTTGGAGCAATGCTTGGCTGATTTGAACTAGAGCCTCCCCCATTATCAGGCGTCGTATCATCACTAAAGGCACTTTGATCGGCCACAATCCCGGCATTGTTAAAGCGCTGTAAAATAACCGCTTGGTCGTACAATGTTTCGTAGTAGTTCTTTTTAAACTCCGCGCTACTCAATAAGCTATCAATGGTTGCATTCGAACCATAGAAATTCCATGCGGCGTTCATCTTTTTAGCTTCTTCCAACTGCTTGTTAAATTTTTTAACATTTTTCTTAATTTTATCGATTAACGCAATTTTATCTTTTGCGCGCTCTTTTAACGTCTTAGAGCCTTTTTTATATTTGTCAACGCCCTGGTAGTCGATGCGAGCGCTCGTAAATTCATGGCTCTTAAACTCCGACTCCGCTCGGACAAATTTTTTAGTTTGTTCAAAAAGATCATTTGCGACCGGATCATATTTTTTCTTCGTCAACGCCCGTGAAAAATAATTTTCTGCTGCGGCATAATTGGACTGTTCGATCGCAGTTTGACCATTAACCACATTTCGACTGTATTGAAGTTGGTCTTCATGGTAATGGGCTACCGAATAGCCGCCCACAACCCCTGCTACCAAAAAAATCAGCACGGCCCAAATCCATCTTTTCATCGACTAACCTCCTGCAAAAGTATCTGTTTAATTATACCACGCGAACCAAATTTAACTTATCTTCAACGTTTTAAACCTAAGATTTTACATTTGAAATGTTCTTCAACTAACGTTATAACAGTTGTATACCTTAATTTGGAAAGGATTGGAAAAATGTTTGATAAACAATTTTATAAATCGTTTTTGAAGCGTTCATTTAACATCCCTGTTCGCGTCAATTACTGGGACGGAAGTACAGCCGTATACGGCGATGGTGATCCTCAAGTAACCATTACATTTAATAAACCCATTCCCATCAAAAGCATTGTTAAAAATGCTTCAATCGCGCTTGGTGAAGCATATATGGATGGTACGATTACAATTGAAGGTAGTTTACAACAGTTAATTACATCTGCTTATGAAAATGCGAATAGTTTTTTCCATAATAAAAAATTTATTCATTTTCTTCCAAAACAAGGCCACGGTGAACAAGAAAGCAAAGAAGATATTCAAGATCACTATGACATTGGCAATGACTTTTACAAACTCTGGCTAGACCCAACGATGACTTACTCCTGTGCCTACTTTGAAAATGAGCACGACGACCTTGAAACTGCTCAAATGAATAAAGTTCGTCATATTATTCGTAAGCTCAATCCGCAACGGGGAAAGACCCTTCTAGACATCGGCTGTGGCTGGGGGACACTAATGTTAACCGCAGCCAAAGAGTTCGATCTAAAAGTTGTTGGTGTAACCCTCAGTCAGGAACAATATGATTTCGTTCAGCAGCGAATTAATGATGAAGGCTTAGCTGGCGTTGCTGAAGTTCGCCTGCAAGACTATCGGGAACTTGGAGACGCCAAATTTGATTACATTACCAGCGTTGGAATGTTTGAACACGTCGGTAAAGAAAATCTTGGAATTTACTTTCAAAATGTGGCCAAATATCTTAAAAATGATGGTGTAGCCCTAATTCATGGTATCACCCGTCAACAAGGCGGCGCCAATAACGGTTGGCTTAACAAATGGATTTTTCCCGGTGGCTACGTTCCTGGATTAACCGAAAATATCGATCATATTATTGAAAGTGGTCTCCAAATTGATGACATGGAACCCCTTCGTCGTCACTATCAACGAACCACCGAAATTTGGGATTTGAATTTCAACAAGCATCGCGCGGAGATTCAATCAATGTTTGATGAACGCTTCGTTCGCATGTGGGATCTCTATCTGCAAGCTTCTGCTGCTTCATTTGAATCTGGAAATATCGATGTAATTCAATATCTACTCACCAAAGGAGCTAGCGGTCGGACCCTTCCAATGACCCGCAGTTATATGTACGAAAAAGAAAACAAAACAATTTAATTTAGACTGACAAAAAGGAGTTACGACGTCAATTGACGTTGTAACTCCTTTTTACAGCGGATATTGACCAAACTTAATGGCGTTATTATCCGCTTTTATTTTTTTAAATTATCATCGTTAAAATCATTACAGTTACTAGTCCAACAATTACGGACATCGCCATTGAACGTGTCCAATAAGCAATTAATATTACTACCAATCCGCCGATAATTAAGGCGAGATTTCCATTGGTAACTAGCGTATATTTGCTTGAAATAAAGATTCCCTTAACTACTAGTGCCGTAAACAAAGATATCGGCACATACTTCATCCAATCGTTAAACCAGTCCGGAATTTGACGTTTTGAAAAAAATAGTAGCGGTAAGTAACGTGGTGCAAATGCCACAAAGAAACCTAGAATAATAATCATGAGATGATCTAATGAACTGTACTCCATATACGATTTCTCCTACATAAATTAAAGAATATTTGACTCTTTTTTATCAATCTCTTCGATAATCGGACCGCCTTTACGAGATCCAATATCCTGTAGCAACGCGCTTGCTGGCCGCTTCTTAACTAATAATTCTTCCGTTAAAAAGCCGGTAAATGAAGCGATTAGTGTTGATGCTACAAGTCCCAAGGTACTCTTAGTAACAATTAAGCAAACCGCTGCTAGTACGCCAGAAAAAATACAAATTAGCAATGACAGACGTGATTTAACTTGCATCACAATCATATAAATAAATAATGCTGTCAAAGCAAAATCAACAACCGTTAAGTTGATACTTAAGACACTACCAATCAGTGAACCAATGATGTTTGATACTGACCAAAATAATAGTGACCAATGTTCAACTTGGCGGGCATCATTTGGTGTCCAGTTCTTATCCGTCGCAAACTTTAAGTAGTTCACGGCATAATTTTCATCATTTAAAGACAGTGCAAACGTAAAGATGGAAGTATGGCTCTCCCCCTGCAAATACTTTGAAAGGCTTGATCCGAGTAATGCGTACCGCAATTCCAAGAAAAATAGCATCAAAACAATTGTAAGAATCGGAGCGTTTACCGTTAACATTTGAGCAATCAAAAACTGAGCTCCACCGGAAAAGATCACCAACGAAACTAATCCAGTAAGAAGCGTATTGAAACCTGCAGCGTGCAATAAAATTCCACACGCTAACCCAATTGGTGTGTAACTTAAACAAAGCGGCCACGCTACCTTAAAAGTTTCTTTCCAGCGTGCCTCTGTTTTAACTCGTTTCAAAGTTCGTCCTCCAAGAAAACTAGATATTAAAAAGAATATATTAAATTTTTGCAAAGCATACGAACTAATTTTAACATGCTAAATAACTTTTTAATAGTAGACTGTAAAATATACTGTCTGAACCCTTCAGCACATTAACTGAACCAATCGGCAATCGTTCGCCCAACTTGAACCAAAATATTTGCCTTTTTTACGCTTTGCGTCGATGCTAAAGCGACTTTTAGTCCTGACTTAGATCCTTCCAAAAAATTGCTGTCATTTAAACTTAAATAGCCAGTGGCAACCGTTTCGCCCGCCGAAAATGGAGTCTGTTTTTTGTCATTTAATTCAATTTTATTGAGCGTTAATTTCGTGCTATCGTCCTTTTTGGCCCAGTAATCAAACGGTACCGAAAGCCTTAAGCCAACTTTTCCGTCTTCGGCTGAGTTCATTTTAACATTTGATTCATTTTTTAAGTCAGTTTTCTTTAAAACTAATCGTGACATCAGCGGATCCCATATCTTCTTGGTATCTTTAAAGCGCTGATCTTCTTTAGAACCCATAACGATGCTGATTACTCGTCGCTTGTTAATTAATCCCGTAGCGGCAAAATTTTCACCTGCTTTTTCAGAAGTCCCCGTCTTCAGGCCATCCAGCTGATACTTTTGATCGTACTGTTCTCCATCTTTCAGCATCTCATTATGATTAATCATCTCTAATTTTTCAGTTCCAGTATTAAAATCAGCGGACTGAACGCTGGTCACTTTTAAAATTTCTGGAAACTCTTTTAAGACATGTGTGACCACAATTGCCATATCTTTTGCTGACATCTCGTTTTCAACATTATCTGCCGTTTGAGGATATTTTTCCGTTCCAACCTGATTTTCTAGCAGTCCCGCAGCATTATAAAGTTTAGCATCATGAATTCCCCATTGTTCAACGGTGCTTCGCATTTTATTAACAAACTTTTCAGAGCTTCCCGCTTCCGTTTTTCCAAGCGCAAGAATTGCCGCATTGGCGGAATAAATCAGGGATGCGTCAAAAAGTTCTTTAACCGTATATTCTCGACTTGAATCTAAAGGAACGTTGGTTAAATCCTTATTCTCGCTCACTTCTTCAAGACTCTTATTGACGGAAACTTTTTGATTCCAGGTCATTTTTCCTTCTTTAACGCTTTTCATTATTAAATAAGCCGAAATCACTTTGGACATTGAAGCGATCGGCCGTACAGTTGACGAATCTTTATCATATAAAATTTGCCCCGTTTCTTGATCAACGGCGATCGCTGACTTTGCGGTAATATCTGCGGCCGTCGTTTCCACAAGTGGTTGTATCTGCGATTGTGAGGCAGCCAGTGCTGGCGTTAGCATCCCCATCATCAGTAGAAATGACATTATTGTGGTAAATATTTTTTTCATGTATTGGAAACCCCTTTTAAATAAAAAAAGGCCTGACAAATGCCATGGCCTCTATCCATCGAATTAATCGGATTATAGCTGAAATTCAGTGACTTTATTTTAATCACCGTAAAAACTCAATCGGTTAGTTTTTTCCTTGAGCAGTACTTTCAGGCTGGCGTAATGGTAATTGAATTACAAAACTCGTTCGCTTATCATTCGAATGAGCTTCAATAGTTCCATTATGCATTTCAACAATGCTTTGAGCAATAGCCAATCCTAGACCCGTCCCACCTGTTGCCTTCGAACGGGATGTTTCCACTCTATAAAAGCGGTCAAAAAGCTTGCCCAGAGCCTCAGATGGAACCTTTTGACCATCATTGGCAACCTCGAAAATAACCGTATCGTTAATTTGATGGGCATTTAAGTAGATGTTTTTCCCACCATTTCCGTACTTCAAAGCGTTGGTAATTAAATTATTAAACACCCGCCCAATTTTTTCAGCGTCCCCTGTAATCGTTAAATCCTGGGGAGTGCATTTGGACGTAATCTTAAAGCCCTTCTGACTCGCCTCTAGTTCAAAGCTCGCCGCCAATTGCTGTAGCATTGAATCCACATGAATCGTGTTAATTATCAGATGCGGATTGGACTGGCTAACTTTAGTGTATTCAAAGAGATCTTCGACCAAGGACTTCATCTGTAGAGATTTCAAATATGCCGTATGCGTGTATTTTAAGATGTCGTCTTCACTTTGATACTGACGATCCTCAATCAATCGTAAATAACCAATAATCGACGTTAACGGCGTTCGCAAATCATGGGATACATTTGTAATCAAATCGTCCTTAGACTGTTTGAGGGCCCGTTCTTCTTCCATTGAATTAATGACGCTATCCACCAGTGAATTAACGCTATCTACAACCCGTTGATGATCTCCGCTTAATTCAAACGGAATTCGATGATCAAAATGCCCATTGGCAATGTAATGCAATTCAGCAATGATGTGTCGAAGCTGCATTTGCTTGTACCGTCGTTCTAGCCGCCAGTAAAGTACCACGGCATCCACTAGGAACATGATCAAAATAAATATATTTTGATAGCTCCAAATTTGAATTCCACCAATGTGAATCGAATTCTTAACTAGGAAAACCGCGTTCGACAGCGCCGGGTTCGATTTTAATGCGCTATCAATTAATATAAAAATTGATAAATTAAGGAGCAGTAAAAGGATGATGGTAATAATACCTTCACCAAACAACTCGTATTTTTCGCGACCAGTTAACTTCATCGGCCTTCTCCTAATGTGCGACTACTTTATATCCGACACCCCAGACAGTTTCAATTACTTTTTCTCCGCCAGTTGCTTCTTCGATTTTATCGCGCAAATGGCTCACGTGAACCATTACCGTTTTAGCCGAAATCACGCTTTCTTGCTGCCAAACTCGCTCGAAAATTTCATCAGCTGAAAAAACACGGTTAGGATGGCTTGCTAATAAGTATAAAATCCCAAACTCCAGCGCTGTCAATTGCACTTCTTTGCCTGCCAACGTCTTAACTTCATGCGAATCACTGTTGATAACCAAAGATCCGATATCTAAGATTTCGGGTTCTTCAGCTGTCATTTCTTTTTCACTTCGTCTTAATAGCGATTTTACACGCGCCATTACTTCTAGCGGGTTAAATGGTTTTGCAACATAATCATCCGCTCCCGTCAAAAGTCCTTTGATTTTGTCCATGTCGTCCGTTTTTGCTGACAACATTAGAATTGGTAAGTCCGAATCCTTTCGAACTTCTCGAACGACCTGCATTCCATCCATTTCTGGCATCATAATATCCAAAATCATTAGGCTGATATCTGGATCCGTGTGCAATTTAGTCAAGGCTTCCTTACCGTTGTAGGCAGAAACTGGTTCATAGCCTTCATTTTTTATATAAATATCTAGTAATTCAACAATTTCTTTATCGTCATCAACAACTAAAATTTTCATTGGTTAAATTCCCCTTTTTTCACTGTCATTTTCTTATAGTCTAGCAAATTTTGGTTCATATCCCCGTGTATTTAGGCTTATTTTTAGCAATCTTTAAGAAAAAGACTCTAATTTGAGTAAGTCTTTTTTCATTTCACTACCGCCCCGATATTGTCCGATCGATCCGTCTTTTCGAACTACGCGATGACACGGTAAAACGATCATCAATGGATTCCGTGCCACTGCTGTTGCGACCGCACGAATGGCACGTTCTTGTCCCACCTTTTTAGCCAATTTCGAGTAGTTTATGGTCGTCCCACGCGGTATACCGCCTATTGCTAACCATACTTTTCGTTGAAGTTCCGTTCCCATTTGAATGTCAATTGGTATATCGAATTCTTTTCGTTCACCGTTTAAATATTCGGTAATTTCTTGAATTGCTTTTTGGTTAATTGATTGGTTTTGAACTAGCTCAGCTTCTGGATAAAACTGTTGAATTTCATCTAAATCATGGTTAGGCGCTCCGACAAAAAGTAATCCCTTTTTAGTCGAAAAGATATAATAATTTTCTCCACTAACGGTCATTTGTGCGTAATAGACTTTCATTATTTTTCCTCCAATGACTTTATAAGAATTAGTTTGCACTAAAAAAGAAATTTAGTAAACGAATTAGCCAAATCTCTTTTAAGTCTTATATTTATCATCATATTTAAAAAGAGATTTAACCAATAAATTTACTGGTTAAATCTCCTTTAAAATTAGGCGAATTTTGAAAGACAAGAGTCTTTCCTCGTATCCTTTAGTTGAACTCCAAAAGACAAGAGCTTCCGGTTTGCGACGCCCTGCACAACGCCTTACTGCGTAAGTCATTGCACCGGGCTAGGCAAATCCTCAACTCTTAACCGTCTTTCCTCGTATCCTTTACTTATGATAATTAGGCGCAATCTTGGTCATTTGAACGTCGTGTGGATGTGATTCCACCAAACCAGCGTTTGTGATTTGAATAAACTGAGCTTTTTCAGCCAGTTCGGGAACCGTTTCAGCACCAACGTAGCCCATTCCAGAGCGAAGTCCGCCTAGCATTTGGAAAATGATGGCTGCAACCGAGCCCTTGTAAGCAACTCGTGCTTCAATTCCTTCTGGAACCAATTTGTTGGCTTCGTTAACCCCACCTTGGAAATAACGATCAGCAGAGCCCTTTTCCATTGCTCCAACGGATCCCATTCCACGGTATGATTTGTACTTTTTGCCGGCTTCTTCAATAATTGAACCTGGTGTTTCATCCGTTCCAGATAACATACTTCCGAGCATTACGGCATTACCACCGGCAACCAAAGCCTTAACAATATCACCGGAAAACTTGATTCCACCATCAGCAATGATTTGTTTACCATATTCGCGTGCTACGCCAGCAGCATCGTAAATTGCCGTAATTTGTGGAACTCCAACCCCTGCAACAACTCGAGTTGTACAAATTGAACCAGGTCCGATTCCAACCTTAACAACATCAACACCAGCGTCAAAAAGCGCGCGCGTACCATCAGCGGTTGCAACATTTCCTGCGATTAAAGTCTGCTTTGGAAAATGCTGACGAATTTCAGCCACTTTCCGAAGCACACCAGCAGAATGTCCATGAGCCGTGTCAATAACAATTGCGTCAACGCCCGCTTCGATTAACCCTTCGGCACGTTCGAACGTATCACTTGTAACACCAACCGCAGCGGCAACCAAAAGTCGACCTTGGTCATCAACTGCAGCGCGCGGATTATCTTCCGGATTAACATCCGCATTTTTTACGATTGAAACTTCGGCAGCCTGTTGTTCAGCGCTCATATTTTTATGAATAACGCCTAAGCCACCTTGACGAGCCATTGAGATACCCATTGCAGATTCAGTAACTGTATCCATCCCTGCACTAATAATTGGAATATTAAGCTTTAAATTATCGGCCAATTTTGTTGATATATCAGCCTCGTTTGGTAATACATGGCTTTCGCCAGGAATTAATAAAACATCATCAAAAGTTAATCCTTGTTTCGTAAACTTGTTATCCCAATTGCTCATCATACTCTCCCTTTTCCCTAATCTAAAATAAGCCACCTACAATATGAAACTTTCGTCTAAGATACCACCGTCCGCCAAAAGCTGCAACTGCTAATATTGCATATCCGTAAATTGGGAGGGTTGGATTGATTGCATTTGGTAGCATTGCAAAGCTCATGTAGAAGACAATCCACAATAAAATTGCTACTACGGCAATTCCGGCCTGTTTCCACATCGATGGTCGTGTTTTTTGTTCTGGACCAAGCACCCGGTAGACATATGCCATTCCGATTCCACCAACAATTGAAGTTAATAGAATTGCTAAAATTCCTGATGGACCCGGTGTTGCTTTAATTGACGCTGGTTGAATTAACATCATAATTGCATACATCGCAGCAAACAACGCAGCAAAGATTAAAGCATTATCCAAGGCACGAATCCACATATTATTATTTTGAGCTTCTGCCTTAGCTTTCTTTGGTCCTTCAACAATCTCTTTTAATCTTTCAGTTGGCGTTCCAAAAAGTTGTTTAGCAGTTTTCCCAGTCTTCTGAGCCTCAAGCAGTCGTGTTTCGGTATCGATCAATGCTTCGCTGCGTTCTTGATCATTTAATTTACTTTCTTTAACTTCCTTGCGTAAACGGTACATAAAGTCAGCGTTTCGCTTGGTTAACTCTGTTTTTTTCGGTTTTTCAGCATGCTGGGTTTCATTAACCTGCTTTCCAGCGTTGCGTGGTTCTTCACTCATATTATTTGCTCCTCATTTGTTTGATATTAAACGTTGAAACGGAATTCGATGATGTCGCCATCTTGAACAAGATATTCTTTTCCTTCAAGACGAAGCCGGCCTGCTTCTCGTACACCTTGCATGCTTCCGTATCGATCAAGGTCTTCAAACGAGACCGTTTCAGCGCGAATAAAGCCCCGTTCAAAATCGGAATGAATGACTCCCGCCGTCTGTGGAGCCGTCATCCCCTTTTTAAAGGTCCATGCACGAGTTTCTTTTCCACCCGCAGTGAAAAATGTTTGTAAACCTAACAGGTGATAAGAAGCGCGAATCAAGCGATTTAATCCAGGCTCTGTGATCCCTTCAGCTTCCAAGAAATCAGCTTTATCTTCATCATCAAGCTCAGCAATTTCCTGTTCTGTTTCAGCGGAAATCCCTAAAACTTCAGCTTCAGGATCTTCTTGAGCGACGTACTCTTGAATTTCTTTAAAGTATTTTGAATTTTCTGGATCAGACATGTCATCTTCGCCAATATTGGCAACGTAGAGAACCGGCTTCGTTGTTAGCAAGAACAAGCTCTTAACGATGGGGAGCTCTGCATCATCAAAATCGATTGTTCGCGCAGCCTTCCCTGCTTCAAGAACCGGATGAAGCTTTTGAAGCACAGCCAGCTCAGCAACGGCTTCTTTGTCACGACCTTTAGCTGCACGTTGAACTTTAGATAGTCGCTTTTCAACGCTTTCAAGATCAGCTAAACTTAGCTCCAGATTAATCGTCTCGATATCTTCAATTGGATCAACTTTTCCTGAAACCGTCGTAATATTGTCGTCATCAAATGCTCGGACAACATGCACAATCGCATCAACTTGCCGAATATTTTCAAGGAATTTATTTCCAAGTCCTTCACCTTTACTTGCTCCCTTAACAATTCCAGCAATATCTGTAAACTCAAAAGTTGTATGAACGATTTTTTTAGCGGGAATAATTTCCTGAATTCGATCTAATCGATCATCCGGAACTTCCACCATCCCGACGTTTGGATCAATTGTAGCGAAGGGATAATTTGCCATTTCGGCTCCTGCCTTCGTGATTGCGTTAAATAACGTTGACTTACCGACATTTGGAAGTCCAACAATACCAGCTGTTAATGCCATTTTAATTACACTTTCCTTTCAAAATGCGTGTTCTTCTCTATATGTTATCAAAAAATGAGACCATATAACAGGCTCGTTCAATCCTAAAATCTCGTTTAAGCTATGGACACTGATCCTATTCTCCTCTATTCTGTTAGTAATAATTTTAGAAAGGAATTTTTTATGCGATTAATTTTAAGTTGGGTCATCGTCATGATCACCATTCTCCTCAGTGCCTTTATTTTCCCGGCAACTTGGCCCTTATCAACCACGATACTATTACAAGATGTGATCGTACTTCTAATTGCAATTTTGATTAATCATTTTGTCATTAAAGAAAGAATTGGTCTAGATTTTAAATCTGGTTTGTCAAACGCCATTGTTTTAAATATACCAACCTGGTTTATTCTAACGAGCGCCGTAACCCTCGCTTTAGATCCTAGGTATCAAAAAAACTTAGTTCTAGCTCTAAGCGTTGCTATCAGCGCCGCCGTTTTTGAAGAGTACTTTTTTAGGGGGATGTTGCTTCCCTATGCTATCCGACATTTTAATAACCAACATGCCATCCTAATTGGTGTGATTGTTTCGAGCGTTTTATTTGGGTTTAGCCACATGCTTAACCTAGGCGAGCAACCACTTGAACCAACGCTAATTCAGGGTGCTTCCGCCTTTTTAATCGGTTTATTTATGGCTGCAATCTACCTTCGAACACATAATTTAATATGGCCAATTTTATTTCATTTTACAAATGATTTTGGCTCCGTTATTTCTTCGGGAACGGCCGTCTATACGAGCTACTTAAACCCCGTACGTTTACTTGGAACTCTAATTTTGTTTGGTGGTCTGTCAGCATTTTATTTACGAAAAGATCGCCAAAAACAAATCAAAGAACGCTTTAACTTTTAATTAAAAATCCGTGATACAAAAAAAAGACAGCATCCGCGCAAAATCATATTTGCATCGATGCTGTCTTTTCCATACTAATTTTTACAATCTATTTTCTATCTATACCATTGTGATGTTCCGTTTGCGGTAGTTAATGTTAAATGTCCATCACTCACTCTTTGGACGGTATATTGAACAGTAGTCCCACCACTGTAATAGTTTTCAGTTCCCTTTAGTACGTATGTGTGGTTCCCCAAAGCTTTATACTGAACACTATTCAAAATTTGAGGATCATTGACGGTTAATGTTGAACCATTACCTGCCATATTCCAATGTCCCGTAAAGTATCCCAGTTTAGCTTGCCAGCTCCCTTGTAGTTCCATCGGGATCCCACTTACGAATTCACTATTTGTGTTTGTATTCGTATTAGTGTTCGTGGTATTTGACTGATTTGTTTGTGTTCCATTGTTTGATTGGTTGTTTGTGCTATTAGTAGCCGGAGCTTGATAGCCAATAAAATTGAAGTTAATATCAAACTTGTATCCTGAACTCAATTTAACCGCTAACACATCGGTCTTTGTCAACTGTCCAACTTGACTTCCATTCAAGTTAAAAGTAACGGTTCCTGCTTCTGCAGCTGTTTTGGTTGCAATTGCTTGGCCAAGGTTGTTTTTGAGGACAACCGTTGAACCCTTTCTAATATTTGTTACGGAAACAGAGTTACTTGTTGTAGTTACGTATGAATATTTTTCGTTAGTTTTATTAGAAGTTGAAGTCGAAGGCTTTACTACCGGTGCCTTTCCATTTGGATCAACTTTAATTGTTGAATGGCCATAAAAATGGAAGTTAATATTATACTTGTATCCTGAGCTTAACTTAACTGCTAACACATTTGTACTAGTCAATTGGTCAACCTGAGCTTTACTCAATTTAAAGTTAATTGTTCCAGCTTTGCTAGCTTGGGCCGTTGCAATCGCTTGATTTTGATTGTTAAGTAAGGTAATCGTTGAACCCTTTCTAATATTTGTTACAGAAACAGAGTTGTTTGTCGTTGTTACATATGAATAACTCGTTGTCTTCGCAGAAACCGGTGTGGTAGTTGCAACTTGTGATAATGGTGCAATAATTCCTAAACTCATAGCCGCTGTGGCGATAACAAAACCTTTTTTCATGATAAAGCCCCCCAGGGAATGAGGTATACCCAAAAAGTTAAA
>NZ_JQBX01000015.1 GCF_001437075.1 Pediococcus stilesii | reverse complement strand
CTATCACACCAAATATTGTACAGCCCTTTTTTTATGGGCAACGGTGTTTCTTTGCAATGAAACGTTTTAATTGTTTTGATTCGCTAATGTTAATGCAAAACGAGTAAATTTCGCTTATAATGGTTTTATGTAAACCAAGTGCAGGAGGAATTAAAATGGAGAGCTGGTTATTTTTAATTGGGATTTTAGTGGTCGCTTTTTTGGGGAAAAATCAATCCTTGATTATTGCGGCGGTTGTCGTCTTAATTTTAAAAATATTGCCATATTCACAACGTCTTTTTCCTCTTATTGAGAAACAAGGAATTAATTGGGGTGTAACGCTGATTTCAATTACGATTTTAATTCCGATTGCTACTGGTAGGGTTGGAATCATGGATCTAATAAGTGCCTTTAAATCACCGGTCGGTTGGATTGCGGTTGCCTGTGGAATCTTGGTATCATTGCTTTCGTATCAAGGTGTAGGTTTCTTATCGGCAAGTCCCGAAGTGACCGTTGCGTTAGTTATGGGAACCATCATCGGTGTGGTATTTATGAATGGTATCGCTGCAGGACCAATTATTGCATCGGGAATTGCATATATTATTATTCAGCTTCTTCAAATTCAAATTAAATAAATGGGTGAAAAAATGAGTACATTATTAGGACAAGTTGCAAAAGGTAAGGTTATCGATGAGAATAGCAATTTTTATTTTGTTCAGCTAGAAGATGGCTTAACCTATAAGTTAGATAAAAAAGAAATTAAAAAGCCTCTTAAAAATGGAAGTTTATTTGGTGGCTTTGTGTATGAAAATGCTAATCACGAACGACAAATGACGCGGGTTCAACCAAAAGCTACTTCAGGAAAGTACGGTTGGGGGACTGTGGTTAAAACACGAAAAGATTTAGGTGTTTTTGTGGATGTCGGATTACCAGACAAGGACGTTGTGATTTCACTTGATGAATTACCAACCGAAACTAGCATTTGGCCACATTCTGGTGATCAAATTTTAGTGTATTTATCAGTTGATAAAAAAGAGCGAATGTGGGCTCACCCTGCGGATTCTGAAGTCTTTAAAGCTATTTCAGTTCGTGCTTCGAAGTCGATGGTTAATAAAAACGTAAAAGCCACGGCTTTCAGGTTAAAGATGGCTGGAACTTTAGTACTGACAACTAATTTTAATCTGGGCTTCATCCACGCTTCTGAGAGGGATCGTGAACCACGTCTCGGGGAACAATTAAATGCTCGTGTAATCGGTGTTCATCCAGATGGGACGCTGAACTTGTCCTTAAAGCCACGAAATTATGAAGCTCTGGGCGATGATGCAGCGATGATTTTAGCAATGGTAGAGCATACCACCGAAAAATCATTGCCGTTTAACGATAAAAGTAACCCTGAGTCAATTAAGAAACAGTTTGGCATTAGCAAAGGTCGTTTTAAAATGGCTTTAGGACATCTTTTAAAAGCAGGCGTAATTAAGCAAACGGCTGATGGAATTTTCCTAAAGGAGAAGTAGGAGATGAATGATCTGATAAATGATTATCTCCATTCTCTAAAAGTTGAGAGGGGTTTGTCAGATAATACAATCATTAGCTATCGTCAGGAATTAAAAAGACTAGCAGATTATTTAAATCAAGTTAGTATTGAAAATATAACGGATGTTGATCGCTATACTATTTTAGATTATCTAAACGATTTAAAAAAAGCTGGTCGAGCGAGAAGCTCTTCAATTCATACAATTTCGAGTTTGAGAAAATTTTTTAAGTATTTATTGATTACTGAACAAATTGAATTTGATCCGATGACTAATATAGATCCGCCTAAAAGTGCACATCATCTTCCCTCGGTTCTTACAACGGCGGAAGTTGAAAAATTACTTCAAGTTCCGAATACGAATGAACCTCTTGGGATCAGGGATCGGACGATCTTAGAAGTGATGTATGCGACCGGTTTACGGGTTAGTGAATTAATTTCTCTAAATTTAAATGAACTACATTTGGAAATGGGATTAATCGAGACTCTCGGAAAAGGAAATAAGAAGAGGATTATTCCAATTGGAGATGTTGCAATAAAGTGGCTTAATCGTTACATTAATGGTGCTCGGCAAGAATTGTTAGGAAATAAAAATTATAATGAGATATTTTTGAATCAGCACGGAAGGCCACTAACTCGACAAGGAGTTTGGAAAAACTTAAAAAATCAGGTTAAAAAGGCTGGGATTGAAAAAAATATAACACCGCATACTCTTCGACATTCATTTGCAACGCATTTACTTGAAAATGGCGCTGATTTAAGGATTGTACAAGAGCTATTAGGACATGCGGACATTTCAACAACTCAAATTTATACACATATCACACGTCAACGGTTGGTCGATGTGTATGATAAGTATCATCCAAGAGCATAAGTTATTAAGGAGCAGTATGTTAGTAAAGTATTCTGAATCAAAAAAGCAAATTGCAATGGGGCTTCTTTCAATGGTTAAGGAGTTCAATACGATTGAGGTCGTTCAACTGGTATTGGGGCGATTTAGTAAAAAAAATCGGCAAATTTACTTAGAACGTAGAAATGGTACCTATATTGGAATTGTTATGATTATTCTAGAAGAGGACTGTTTGGTCATTGAACGGATGGCTTTTATTGCTAACGAAGAGACAGTTTTTAATGAAAATGAAATAATACGTTCTTTAAAATCGATCTATCCTGATCGTCGGATAATGGGATCCTTAAAAACAAGCGCAATTATTGAACGTTTTGAAATGGGGCAGGTAAATGAAGACTAAAGCGTATAACTTACCCAGTGTAAAACTCGATGAGTTCGAAGGACCGTTAGACTTGTTACTGCACCTAATTCGTCAATCAAAAATGAGCATTTATGATATCAAAATTTCAGAAATAACCAGCCAATATTTGGAATATCTACACTCACAAAAGTTACTATTACTGAATATTGCGGGAGAATACTTAGTAATGGCTGCTAAATTAACTGAAATTAAAGGGAAAATGCTATTACCAAATGACGAAGAATTAATTGAAGAAGATGATCCAAGAACTGATTTAGTCGATCGTCTACTTGAATATCAAATTTTTAAGGAAGCTTCTGAAGAACTGAAATTATTGGAAAACGATCGTCAAAAATCTTTTTCTCGACCTGCGATGGATGAAGATCCGTCAACGTCATCTCGGTTAGCACCGGGGATTACAGTTGATGATCTGCAAGGAGCCTTGCAAAAGGTTTTAGCGCGTCAGGCATTGATGGAACCAGCGTTTAAAAAGGTTCGTGCCGAAGGAATTTCAATTGAAGAGCGAATTATTGAAATAAAAGCAAAACTTCAGGAGCTAGGGACGTGTCTTTTTGAGGACCTATTCAAATTCCAGGCAGATAAGGAATTAATCGTAACAACCTTTATGGCAATTTTAGAACTTGCTAAAAACCATCAAATTTTACTAGAGCAAGAGGCATCTGAACAATCGATAAAAGTTAAGTTGGGTGAAGTTTAATGAACAATGAACAACAAGTTGAGGCACTTCTTTTTATCGTAGGTTCTGAAGGAGTGTCAGTTGAAAGTCTTGCAGAGATTACTGGCTATGCTCGGCCTGCGATTTCAACCATATTAGACGATCTAGCTGAGCGATATGCGAAAGATAAACGAACGGCTTTAATGTTAATTCAAACGGGTGGCACGTATAAATTAGTGACTAAACCTGAGCTGTCTAAAGTTTTAAAAAAATATTTTGATCAATCTAACAGATCAGGTCTTTCAGCTGCCGCTTTGGAAATTCTAGCAATTATTGCTTATCGTCAACCAATTACCCGGATTGAAATTGATGAGGTTCGGGGGGTGCATAGCGGTACAACAATCCAAAATTTAGTTTTAAGAAACCTAATTAAGGTTGCTGGGCGTTTAAACGAGCCCGGTCGACCTAAAACATATGCAACAACCGCGGAGTTTCTAGATTACTTCGGATTGAAAAATATTGATGAGTTACCAAAGTTGGAAAACTCAGTTTCAAGTGATCAGGATCAAGAAGAGGACTTATTTTTAAAAGAGTTCGAGTCGAAAATGAATATAAATGATGGAGAAAATTAATGGAAGAAAGATTGCAAAAAGTTATGGCGGAAGCTGGTGTAGCGTCTCGCAGAAAATCAGAAAAGCTCATTAGTGAAGGGCATGTTCGAGTTAATGGTGAGGTTATTAAGCAATTAGGTACGAAGGTTTCTAACCATGATGAAATTGAAGTCGATGGGGTTCCTGTTCAGCGTGAGAAGGTTGTGTATTTTCTATTAAACAAACCACGCGGAGTTATTACTTCTGCCCGCGATGATAAAAATCGAAAAACAGTAATGGACTTTTTCCCAGATGTAACGGAACGCATTTATCCAGTAGGAAGACTGGATTACGATACATCGGGGGCAGTTTTAATGACGAACGATGGTGCTCTAGCGAATGGACTGACACACCCCAAATTTAAGTTTGAAAAGAACTATACTGCAAAGGTAAAGGGTATCGTGAATGGTGCTGATCTTAAAAAGCTTGAAAACGGAATCGTAATTGACCATAAAAAGACCGCTAAGGCAAAGGCAAAACTAATCAGCACTGATGACGAAAAAAAGACATCTTTAGTACAACTTACCATTCATGAAGGTAGAAATCACCAAGTGAAAAATATGTTTATGGCAATCGGTCACCCTGTAGCAAAACTACGTCGGGATAGCTATTCCTTTTTGACTATTGATGGCGTTCAATCTGGAAAATGGCGTGCACTTAAAGTCAACGAGGTTAATCGTTTGAAACGCCAAATTGAAAACAAATGATCCCAGAAGATGTATTATCATTTTTTGATGTTAATCAGGGGAGACGCCCAAAAGTATTGATTAATCTGATGGTTGGAAAAGAAACGGTTTCGTCTCTATTTTGGGGATTGAATTATGAGATGTTGAGTTACATTGATCTGTGGAAACAAATCGATCAGACTCAATTTTTAAAGATGGTTAAAGAAGCAAATAAATTAGGACTATTGATAACCCAAGATGATAAAATTTTTTTAACTAATGCGGGGCAACAAAAGCAAATTTCCCTGGGTGACCTTTCATCGAACGCGCTAGAATTAAAATTGGACGAGGCCCTCGACTTATTTTTACTATCATCACAAGTAATGTCAGAATTGAGTTTTAAAAACAGCCTTTATGTTCCGATAAATGATGATAATCGAATCAATTTCTTGGTCAAAAGATGGTTTAAAAGTTTGAAGGGTGATTTTGTTGAGAATCGAAAGATGGTATTGGCATACAAAGATGCTCTTAAAAATGTTCTGAGTGAATTAAGCGATCAAGATGCAGATCTATTTATTAATTATTTACCCAACCATGCTGATTCTGGAATGACAATTGCTCAATTAGCCAGAAACTTAAATCTAACTCAATTTCAAACAGAACTGAAACTGCGAATAATCTTTAAAAAGATATTCGATGTGATCTTATCAAAAGAAATTTATCCCCTCTTTGATTTAATAAGACCTTTATTGCGAGAGAGTATTTTACCAGACAGTGTATTACAATCTTGGAAATTACTACAAAAGGGAATGTCGATACAACAAGTTGCAAAGGTTAAAAATATTAAGGAGAACACCGTTAAGGAGCATATTTTAACGGTTGCAATTTTAAAAGACCAATTTCCATATGAAAAATTTACAATAATGTCTTTTGAACTTCCGGGAAGGCCCGAAACTTGGAAATTTGAGGACGCACAAAAATTTGACTCTCGATTAACTTTTTTTGATTTTAGATTAATTCAAATTAAAAAAATTAAGGATTTACAAAATGATAGAAGTTTCAGATAAAGATATTTATCAACAATTAAATACTCAATTTGGATTCTCAAAATTCAAACCCGGTCAATTAGAAGTACTTCGACAGCTCCTGGACGATAAAAATACGTTAGCAGTTTTACCAACGGGTGCTGGTAAAACGCTTATCTATCAAATGTATGGCTTTTTAGCAAAGGGGACAGTGGTTATTGTTTCGCCTTTGCTTTCGTTAATTAAAGATCAAATTAATCGACTAAGACTTAGTGGCGAAAGACGTGTGGCAGAAATAACATCCCAAGTGCGGTATAGTGACCAATATCAAGTTCTTAAAAATTTACATAAATATAAATTTGTATTTATGTCGCCTGAAAGCTTACAAAGAGAAGATGTAAAACAAGCATTACAGCAAATCAAAATTAGTCTTTTTGTGGTCGATGAGGCGCATTGTGTGGTCCAATGGGGAAAATCGTTTCGTCCAGATTATTTACGAGTTGGACAAGCTCGCAAACAACTAGGAAATCCCTTAATACTGATGTTAACGGCCACCGCAAGTCGAGAAACACGGCTAGAGATTATCAAGTACCTTGAGGTAAGAAGTTATACCGAATATGTTGGATCAGTTGATAGAAAAAACATTTATTTAGACTTTTTGGAAGCTGAGACAAGAAATGATAAGGACGAGCTGTTACTGGATATTCTCGAAGAGTTGCCAGGATCCGGAATTATTTATTTTTCAAGTCGTAAAGTTGCTAATCAAGTTAGTGACATGATTAATAATAATTTAAATCTCAATTCAGCTCCGTACCATGCAGGAATGAGTACGATTGATCGATTCCAAGTTCAAAGTCAATTTCAACATAATCAACTAAATGTAATTTGTGCTACTAGCGCATTTGGAATGGGGATCGACAAACCTGATATCAGATTTGTTATTCACTACCATATGCCCGGCGACGTTGAAAGTTATGTTCAAGAGCTTGGGCGGGCCGGACGAGATGGACAACAAAGTGTCGCAATCATGCTATATACCCCAGGGGATGAAGCAATTCCATCAATTTTAAATAGCTTTTCAGTTCCCAGTACGGAAGCACTAGTGTCCGACCAATTGGCTGAAAACTTGAATGATGAGCAAAAAAGTTTAATAAAATATTATCGGGATTATGGATTAACGAATACCGAATTAAAAGCTTTATTTGAAAAACAAAGTAAACAAAATAATTTTCAAATTGGATCGATGCTCCGTCTTATTCACGAAAAGGAATGTCATCGAAAAGTGTTATTAGAATACTTTGATGAGCAATTCGATGGACATCAAGATCAATGTTGTGGGTCAATTGATCACTTTGAAAAATTGGGGATTAGAATTGATACAGATACGCATAACGTTAGGAAACCTGAAATTGAACCCTGGAAGGAACGCTTAAATAAAATTTTTGCCGACAGATAGGCGATTTTTCGTAGTCATTCAAAAAAAAATATTGTAAAATACATTTTATTGGTATGTATTTGGGAGGATTAAACATGAGCGAAAAAAAAGACGACAGCTTAAAAGATGATCAAACACCAGACGAGAATCAAGGTTCGCCGAAATCTGATGCTTCGAGTGCTGCAGGTCGAGGACAGTTTCATAAAAAGAAACGGGGTCCCAAAAATTTAATGGGCTCTCTAATTTGGGTAATTATTATTTTAGCAATTGCATCGCTAGCATATTACATGACCCAACGACAAGATTTTCAACAAAAGACGGCAAACACAACTACGACTCAAGTTGCTAAGTCTTCTACTAGCAAAGAGAAATCGGATAAGAAGAAATCTTCTAAGGCAAGTAGCAAGAGTTCAGAGTCTAGTTCAGCAAAATCTAAATCTTCTGAAACAAGTTCAAGTGCCACAAGTTCAAGTGCTGCCGAAACCTCTTCGGTTGAAACGAGCAGCTCAAGTGCCGTTATTTCATCTTCATCATCAGTAAGTGATAATAATTCCGCACAGGGTAACTCTTATGCAACCGTGCAATCGGGACAAGGATTATACCGAGTGGCCGTAAATAATGGAATTAGTGTCCAAAAATTGATGGAATTAAATGGACTATCAAGTGGTTCGGATATTAAACCAGGACAACAATTGCGAGTTAAATAATAAAAAGGGACGTTATTAATTATATGAATGAAAAATATCAAATTGCAATCGATGGTCCCGCTTCTGCAGGAAAAAGTACTGTTGCAAAAATTGTGGCAAAAGATTTACAATACGTTTATTGCGATACGGGTGCAATGTATCGTGCAGTGACGCTGAAAGCAATGGAAAATGGTATCGACGTTAACGATGAAATTAAAATTGGTAAAATGCTGGATGATACTAAAATCACCTTTAAGCCAGGGGACCCCGTTCAAAAAGTGTTTTTGGACGGAACGGAAGTCACAGAAAAGATTCGTCAAACAAACGTTACTAACTTGGTTTCAACAGTTGCCGCTCAAAAGCGGGTCCGTGAAGTTTTGACAGATTGGCAACGTCAGCTTGCAAGCGACGGTGGAATCGTTATGGACGGTCGTGACATCGGTTCATCCGTGCTACCCAAAGCTGAAGTTAAAATTTTTTTGATTGCTAGCGTAGATGAGCGTGCTGAACGGCGCTACAAAGAAAATTTAGCTAAGGGAATGAATGTTAGTCTCGATCAGCTAAAAAAAGAAATTGAAATTCGAGACCAAAAAGATTCAACTCGAAAGATTTCTCCACTTACGAAGGCCGCGGACGCGGTAGAGGTAGATACAACTTCAATGACCATTGACGACGTAGTAAATAAGATCTTAGAAATCGTTGATAGCGTCTCAATGAGAAAGTGATAACTATTACTAGCAATTAGAGGAGTTTTTCGATATCATATATGTATAAGTGCTGTAAAAGGGGGATTATTCGGATGGCCGAAAATGATGTTAATCAAAACAGTGATTTACTCAACGCAATTAATAGCGTTGAAGAAGTAAAAGTTGGTGATGTAGTTACCGGTGAAGTATTGGATATTGATGACGATCGTCAAGTGATCGTTGGAATTCAAGGAGCTGGTGTAGAAGGTGTCGTACCTTTACGCGAACTTTCAACTCAACACATCGACAACATCAACGATGAAGTAAAAGTTGGTGATGAATTAGAACTTGTTGTTATTTCTAGAATTGGAGATGACAAAGAAGGTGGAAGTTACCTTCTTTCACGCAAGCGTCTATTAGCCCGTAAAGTATGGAAAGATATTGAAGAAAAAGCTGCAAATAATGAAACTCTTGATGTTCCTGTAACTCAAGTTGTTAAAGGTGGATTAGTTGTTGACGCTGGTGTTCGTGGATTTATTCCAGCTTCAATGATTGAAAACCGCTTTGTGGATGATCTTAATGCTTATAAGGGACAAACTCTTAAAGTTCAAATTATTGAAGTTAAACCCGAAGACAACCGTTTAATTCTTTCACACAAGGCTGTTTTAAACGCTGAACGTGAAGAAAAACGCGGCGAAGTACTTGCTTCTCTAAAAGAAGGCGATGTTGTAACTGGTAAAGTTGCACGTTTAACAAACTTTGGTGCCTTTGTGGATCTTGGTGGAATCGACGGACTTGTTCATATTTCAGAAATTTCGTATGAACGCGTTGAAAAACCATCTGACGTTCTTAAAGCAGGCGAAGAAGTCCAAGTTAAGGTCCTTTCAGTGGATCCTGAAAAGGAACGTGTTTCACTTTCAATCAAGCAAACTCAACCTGGTCCTTGGGATGATATCGCTGAAAAAGCTCCAGAAGGTGCTGTTTTAGATGGTAAAGTTAAACGTCTAACAGACTTTGGTGCCTTTGTTGAAGTGTTCCCTGGAGTAGAAGGTTTAGTTCATATTTCACAAATTTCTCACAAGCATATTGCAACGCCGGCAGATGTTTTGGAAGAAGGACAAGACATTAAAGTTAAAGTTCTTGAAGTTCATCCAGAAGAACGTCGTTTGGCATTGTCAATTAAAGCTTTAGAAGAAGCTCCTAAGAGTGAAAAGAAGCCTGCCGCACCTGCTGCAGATTTTAGCAAGGATATGCCTGAAGAGACAACTGGTTTCACTTTGGGTGATATTATTGGTAAAAGCTTAGACGATTCAAATAAATAATTACAATTGTTAGGATTAATAATTTAACATGTTTCTGTGCTAAATTATGCCTATCAACTCAGTTAGAGAGGCCTTGGCGGAGAATGATAGTCTGTCCAAGACCTTTTTCTTTGGAAAGAAAGGGGGCTAAAAATGAGTAACCCAACAGTAGCAATAGTTGGTCGCCCTAATGTCGGAAAATCAACTATTTTTAACAGAATTGCGGGAGAGAGAATTTCAATTGTGGAAGATACTCCCGGTGTCACAAGAGATAGAATTTACACTCATAGCGAGTGGTTAGGACATAATTTTAATTTAATTGATACGGGTGGGATTCAAATTGGTGATGAGCCATTTTTAGAGGAAATTCGTGATCAAGCTGAATTAGCAATCGATGAGGCGGACGTTATCGTCTTCCTTGTCAGCGCTCGAGAAGGCGTTAGCGATGCCGATGAAGTCGTTGCTAAAATCCTGTACAAGGCGGATAAACCGGTTATTTTAGCCGTAAATAAGGTGGACAACCCTGAATTAAGACAAGATATTTATGATTTCTATAGTCTTGGTTTTGGTGAACCGTTTCCAATTTCAGGAAGTCATGGACTAGGTCTTGGAGACTTGTTAGATGAGATAATTTCTAAATTCCCCGAAGATCAAGCAAATGAAGAAGATGATGCGATTCGATTTAGTTTGATTGGTCGGCCAAACGTTGGGAAATCATCTTTGGTTAACGCTATTCTAGGTGAACATCGGGTGATTGTTTCAGATATTGCCGGAACAACGCGCGATGCCATCGACACAAGATTTACGGATGGTGATGACGAATTTGTCATGGTTGATACGGCCGGAATGCGCAAAAAAGGTAAAATTTATGAAAATACCGAACGTTACAGTGTGATGCGTGCGATGAAGGCGATTGATAACAGTAACGTCGTATTAGTCGTTTTAAACGCTGAAGAGGGAATTCGCGAACAAGATAAGCGGATTGCCGGGTATGCACACGAGGCAGGCCGCGGTATCATAATTGTCGTCAATAAATGGGATACCTTGAAAAAAGATAATCATAGTTTATCTAACTTTGAACAGGCAATTCGTCAAGAATTCGCCTACTTGAGTTATGCGCCAATTATTTTTGTTTCGGCTGTTACAAAGCAAAGACTATCGCAACTTCCCGAATTAATTAAAAAGGTGGACCATAATCATCGCCGTCGGATTCAATCTTCTGCGTTGAACGATGTTTTAATGGACGCGATTGCTGTGAATCCAACTCCAAGCGAGAACGGAAAACGTTTGAGAGTGTACTACGGTACGCAAGTTAGCACTGAGCCACCAACATTCGTAATCTTTGTTAATGACCCCGATTTAATGCATTTTTCGTATGAACGATTTTTAGAAAATAAGATTCGTGAAGCATTTGATTTTGAGGGGACACCCGTTCATTTAATCGAACGAAGAAGAAAATAAGTATTTTTATCCTTCAAAAGATAGCAAAAGGGTAAAAAAGCTTGTCACATCAGCGTTTGTGTGATATATTTCAAGTTGAAATAATATCAGATTATTGTTTCAACATTTTTGATCCTTTCAGAAATGACAAAACATTTTAGTTTTGATAATTAATTTTCAGGAGGTGAATTACATGGCAAACAAAGCAGAATTAGTTGATAACGTTGCAAAGAAAACTGGTTTAACCAAGAAGGATGCAACTGCAGCAGTTGACGCTGTATTTAGCTCAGTTCAAGACGACTTGAAGAAGGGCGAAAAAGTTCAATTGATCGGTTTTGGTACTTTTGAAGTACGTAATCGTGCAGCTCGTAAGGGCCGTAACCCACAAACTGGTAAAGAAATCGAAATCGCAGCAAGTAAGGTTCCTGCATTTAAGCCTGGTAAGGCATTGAAGGACGCCGTTAAATAAGCGGATTTCTGAACTTTAGTCAGCATGGCTTATTGTTATGCTGGCTTTTTGTTTGCCCTGTAAAATAATTATGGATAATAACATGTCATATTCACAAAAAGCATTGGAAGCATTAGAATCCGGACAGATTGAAGAATCAAATCGACTCTACAGCTGGGCTTTAAGAAAAGATGATGATGAAACACTATACAATCTTGCGGGTGAATTATTTGCGCTCGGCTTTGATGGTAAGGCGCTTCGAATATATGAAAAACTTCTTAAAGAATATCCTGATGACGATGAATTGCTAGTATTAAGTGCCGAAATTTTGGTCGATCAGGGAGAAAATGATAAGGCTTTGGCTGACTTAAATAAAGTACGCCCTGATTCCGATTTTTATCTTTCTTCTTTAATGGTTCAAGCAGATTTGTATCAAACAGAAGAATTGTACGAAGTCTCCGAAGAAAAGTTAAAAGAGGCCGTTAAAATCTCACCAAAAGAGCCAGCCATTCTATTGGCGTTGGGCGAGTTATATTATACGACGCAAGACTACTCCAAGGCAGTTAAATATTATTTAGCACTGATTAAGAGTGGAATCTCCAGTATTTCTCAAATTAACGTTGTTGAAAGATTGGCAGTATCGTACGCTTCCTATGGTAAGTTTGAAAAAGCCATTGCTTATTTCGAACAAATTCACGAAGAAGATCTAACATCCGATATTTTAATGCAAGAAGGAATTACGTATCTACAAATTGATGAAAATGAAAAAGCTCAAGAAGTTCTTGAAAAAGTAATTGAACAAGATCCAACGTACAGTAGCGCCTATCCGTACTTGATTACTGCATATGGCAAAGATGAACAATGGGATAAAGGACTGACTGCTGCGCAAGAGGGGCTAGCGGTTGATCAATACAATCCTGAATTATACCTTCAAGCGGCAGAAATGGCTGAACACGCCCATGATGACGAACTGGTGGAAAAATATCTGTCAGAGGCTGTTGAACTTGCTCCAGAAAATACGGAGACTTTAATTCGAATCACTGATTTTTATAATAGATTAGGTCGCTATGATGATGTGTTGAACTTTGCAAATCAAGAAATAACAGATGCACAACTGAATTGGAATATCGCTTTAGCATTTTGGAAGAAAGACGATTTTAAAAATGCCAAGGCATATTTCGAACCTGCATTTACTGACTTGCAGGATAGTCCTAACTTTTTGAACGATTATTACCACTTCTTGCGGGAAAATGGGCAACTGGAGCAAGCAGTGGATGTTATCCGTAGATACGTTAAATTAGTACCTACAGATGTTAGTATGCAAGATGAATTAGAGCAATTGGAGGAACAAGGCTATTAATAATTTAAGTGAAGAATTTAAGATTAAAAAATGGTCGCCAAAGTTTAATAAAAAAATGGTTGAAGTGATGCGAAAAAATCATTTTAAGGCTGATGTAATTACTGACTTTCAGGAATTTAATCAACAAGATTTCGTTCACCAACAGGAAACAATGAAAAATATCATTTCAAAAATGTACTCGATCATAATTTTAACTAGCTTTAATGAACGAACCGTTTTTGCGGTTGTTGGGAAAGACGTAAACGGTAACTATTTTTATGCCATTGATAAAAATGCCTTAGGTCAAATTTCGGTTGAAGAATTGAAAGCTTTACTCTAAGATTACTGAATTTTATGTTATAGTAGTTACACATAAGTTGAAGGAGTGGTTAGAGATAATGGCAAATACCGTATATTTGGCAGCACCTTTTTTTAGTGATTTACAGATTGAACGAGTTCGAAAAGTTGAGGAGCTTTTGAAAAAAAACTCAACGATTGACTCAGAAGGAATCTTTGTTCCAATGGATCACCAGTACGAGGAAGAAGAGTTTGGAAGCTTTAAATGGCAAGTAGGCGTGTTTGAGACTGATGTACGCCAAGTTCGGAAGGCAGACATTGTTGTTGCAATTCTAGACTATACAACGCAAGATAAAGAAGTTATTTCAGATCCTGGAACCGTGTTTGAGATCGGAACGGCCTTTGAACATGGCACGCCGGTTGTATTGGTTCAATTTGACGATACGAATAAGATTAATTTAATGCTTGCTCGTAGTCATACTGCCTTTTTCAATGGTA
Source organism: Pediococcus stilesii (assembly GCF_001437075.1). Taxonomy (GTDB): domain Bacteria; phylum Bacillota; class Bacilli; order Lactobacillales; family Lactobacillaceae; genus Pediococcus; species Pediococcus stilesii. The sequence continues at coordinate 27,483 of NZ_JQBX01000015.1, read as the reverse complement.
AAAAAATTGATGAATTAGCAACTTATAATTTTGACATTTTACCACCAATGTACTCTGACTTAACGGTTTTTTAATTAAATAAAAACAAAAACATGGGATTTTGCCATTCATTACTTAAGGCAAAAGTCCCATGTTTTTTAAAGTCTAATTTTATTGCTAGAACTTGGTGAATCGTACGTGAAACCTTCGCCAATTGCTTCGTGAACGTCGATAACGGAAGTGAATGCGTGGGGGTCGATTCGATCGATAATGCGTTTCGCCACATTTAATTCATTCGGTCCAATCACGCAATAGACCATGTCGCGTTCTTCTTTTGAATATGCTCCTGACATATGAAGATAGCTTGCGCCTCGTTCTAATTCATCCATCAACGCGTCGGCAATTTCATGATTTTTACTGCTAATAATCAGTAAACCGTGGCCAGCATATGCACCAACTTGAGTAAGTGAAACCAAGCGTGAGAAGACGTACGCGGCCAGTAGCGTATACATCATGTGTAAGACATCGATATAGCATAGTGAGATGGTTAAAACAACGGCGTCAAGGGCAAATAAGGTATGTCCCATTGGAATTCCACGGCGTTTCTCTAGAATTCGAGCAACAACGTCGGTACCGCCGGTTGTACCGCCGAAGCGATAAACCAAACCACTTCCTAATCCACCAGCAATTCCGGCTAAAATACCAGCAATAAACATATCATGGTGAATATTTAATGCAATTGGTACTCGTTGCCAAACGTATAACCAAAACGAAAGTGCAAAAGTCCCGAATATAGTGTAAATTAAAGCTCGTTTACCCAAAAAACGATAACCAATGAAAATTAACGGTATGTTAATTAAAATGGTTGAGAGGGCCGGGTCGACGCCCAATAGTGCTCGGATAATTAAGGTAATACCAGTAACGCCACCCTCAGCCAAGTTATTAGGAATGTTAACAACTGCAAGTCCTAAACCGTATAAAGAACATCCCAATGTAATCATTATAAAATCTAAGAAGCGAACAGATTCATCTTTTTGCATAATGAACCTCCTTATATTTCTAACATGTCTGAAATAATCATACCATAGGCGGTAAGTTCCTTTTCAAAACAAGACTTAATTCTGTTAATATTAAAAGTAGAATGGATGTGAGAATGGTGCAAATAGAAAAAATGCCCCAAGAGTTTGAAGATGCTCGAACCGTTTTACAACAAATTGAAAACGCGGGTTATGAAGCATACTTTGTTGGTGGAAGCGTACGTGATACGCTTTTAAATAAGAAAATTCATGATGTCGATATTGCTTCCAGCGCGTATCCTGCAGAAATAAAACAAATTTTTAAAAAAACAATTGATACTGGAATTGAGCATGGCACGGTTATGGTAATTCATGATGGAAATGGATATGAAGTAACCACGTTTAGAACTGAAAGTGGTTATCAAGATTTTCGCCGTCCAGATAAGGTAACCTTTGTCAGATCGCTAAAAGAAGATCTGATGCGTCGCGATTTTACAATTAATGCGTTGGCCTTACGAGAAGATCGAACGATTATCGATATTTTTGATGGTGTTGATGATTTAAATAAAAAAATAATCAAAGCTGTTGGCGATCCGCATGAGCGTTTCCATGAAGATGCATTACGAATGATGCGAGCGGTTCGTTTTGCAAGCCAATTAGATTTTGTAATCAATAAGCAAACGCTGAGTGCTATCAGTGAAAATAATTATCTTTTGGCTAAAATATCGGTTGAAAGAACCCTCGTAGAGTTTCAAAAAATGATGCTTGGTCAAAATCCAAATCGTGGTTTAATTGATATGCTGGGAACGGGACTAAGCGAGTATTGTCCAGGTTTTAAGAATCAGAAAAACAAATTAAGAAAACTAACTGATTTAAAGCTTAATCAACTAGCAAATGAAGAGCAGGTTTGGACTTTGATTACTTGGTTATTAGAAATCGACCAGACTCAAATCACGAGCTTTTTAAAACAATGGAAAACTTCAAATGATGTAATTAAAAGTGTAATTGCAACCACTTCAGTTTTAGAAATGCAAAATGATGTAAAAGTGGATCGTATGCGCCTATTTAAAGCGGGAAAAATTAACGTTCAAAATGCCATTCAAGTTTCCGGAATTTTAGGGAAAGATCAAACAAAATGGATGACAGTCTACAGTCAACTTCAAGTAAAGAACGCAAATGAAGTCGCAATTACTGGAAAAGACTTAATTAAAGCTGGAGTCGTTAAACCAGGTCCAGAAATGGGAATAATTTTAAATAGAATTAAAGAAATGATCATTAATGATCAAGTTCAAAACGAGCATACGCAATTATTAAAATTAGCAAATACAATACAGAAAGATAGTCGAGCATGAAAATATTAAAAGGTAAGCAGTTAACCAAAACATATGGCGAAAAAAAGCTTTTTAAATCAATCGATTTTGTGATTAATGAACGTGATCGTATCGGTTTAATTGGAACAAATGGCTCTGGAAAGACCAATCTACTCAATGCAATTTCGAATATTGATCCGGCCGATTCAGGACAAATTGAGACTCCCAATGATTATCGAATTGCTTACTTGAAACAAAGCGAAGAAATTAGTCAGTTTAAAACCGTGCGTGATTTTATATACAGCGGTGATTTACGCGTTTTTCAGGTAATTAAGCGTTATGAAGAAATTTTGGAGAAGTATACGGCTGATCCAACAGCCGATGGGCTTTTTGAAAAATTTTCTAAATTGGAAAACGAAATGAACCAATTGGATGCGTGGAATACTGAGAGTAATATTAAAACTATACTAACTCAATTACATGTTGATATGTTGGATTCGAACATCAATGAACTCTCGGGTGGTCAGGTTAAACGAGTTGCCTTGGCTCAGGCGTTGTTGGAACCGGCTGATTTATTGATTTTAGACGAGCCAACTAATCATTTAGACTTTGATTCAATTGAATGGCTGGAAAAATATTTAGCTGATTATAAGGGATCATTATTGCTTGTTACACATGATCGCTACTTTTTGGATAGGGTAACTAACCGAATCTGGGAACTTAGCTTTGGCGAGTTAATTGAATATGAAGGTAACTATCAAAAATATGTTGAACAAAAGGCGCTTCGTGAGCAGCAAAATGAGGCTAGCAAGCAAAAGGAATATAAATTATACAAGCAAGAGTTAGAGTGGATGAAACGTGGACCACAAGCTCGTGGAACTAAACAACAGGCTCGAATTAATAACTTTGAAAAATTAGATCAGTCAGTGCACGCTCCTAAAGAAGTGGAGCAAAACATTGAAATCGGACTTACTCAACAGCGTTTAGGAAAAAAGGTAATCGAAATCAACCAACTTAGTTTAATGGTCGGGAAACATCAGATTACAAACAATTTTTCAAAACTAATTCAAGCTGGCGACCGAATTGGCATTACTGGAGCAAATGGAGCTGGAAAGTCATCGTTTTTAAATGCAATTGCGGGTCTACTACCAATCCAAAGTGGCACCATTGATATTGGCGAAACCGTTAAAATTGGGTATTACACTCAAAAAATGGAACCAATTCCTGAAGATAAGCGCGTGATTAATTATCTGAAGGAAATTGGTCAAGAGGTTACCAACAAAGATGGCGAAAAGGTCAGCGTGACCAGTTTATTGGAACAATTCCTCTTTCCAAGCTTTATGCATGGAAGCTTAATTAAAAAGTTATCGGGAGGAGAAAAGCGGCGGTTATATTTAATTAAAATTTTGATGGAGCAGCCGAACGTTTTACTTCTGGACGAACCAACTAATGATCTTGATATTGCAACGCTGACTGTTTTAGAGGGTTATTTAAATAGTTTCAAAGGAACCATCATCACGGTTTCACATGATCGCTACTTCCTAGATAAAGTGAGCGACCAGCTGCTAATTTTCGATGGCGACGGTCAAATTGAGCAGTTTACGGGGTCGATAAGTGATTATTTGAACCGCCAAAGCACGACGACGACAAAACCCAAATCTCCTGAAAAAAATAATGTTAAAATAGAGCAAATTAAAAAGAAAAAAAGAACTTATTCTGAAGAAAAAGAGTGGCAAACCATTGAGTCTGAAATCGACCAATTAGAGCGACAATCTACGCATGTTAGCAACCAAATGAACGAAAATTCGGCAGATTATGGTAAACTATCGGAGTTACAAAAAGAATTAAACGATATATCAGCTCAACTGGAAGAAAAGATGGAACGGTGGGAGTATTTAGAAAGTTTTGAAGAATAGGAGAATGATAATGCTTGAAGATCAATACCTTGATTTAGAAAGATACGTTTTAGAAAATGGGCATCAAAAAGGTGATCGGACTAATACCGGGACACTAAGCACTTTTGGATATCAAATGCGTTTTGATTTAAGTGAGGGATTTCCTTTACTAACGACAAAACGAGTACCATTTGGACTAATTAAAAGCGAGTTGTTGTGGTTTTTAAAGGGTGATACAAACATTAAATATTTGCTTCAACACAATAACCATATTTGGGATGAGTGGGCTTTTAAAAAATGGATTGAGAGTGACGAATATAAGGGCCCAGATATGACTGACTTTGGACACCGAGCAATAATTGATGCAGATTTTAATGCATTATATAAAATTGAAAAAGAACGATTCAATAACCAAATTTTAGAAAATGATCAATTTGCACAGAAATATGGCGATTTAGGTAATGTCTACGGTAAACAATGGCGGGCTTGGAAAACGAGCACGGGTGAAACGATTGATCAAATTTCAGACGTAATTGAAATGATTAAGAATAATCCTGATTCAAGGCGCATGATCGTTACCGCTTGGAATCCAGAAGATGTACCAACTGCAGCTCTACCACCATGTCATACGTTGTTTCAATTTTATGTTGCCGATGGCAAATTAAGCTGTCAGTTGTATCAGCGTAGTGGTGATATTTTCTTAGGAGTTCCTTTTAACATTGCGAGCTATGCTTTGCTAACGTCTTTGATTGCAAAGGCAACGGGACTTGAAGTTGGTGAATTTGTGCATACCTTAGGCGATGCGCACATTTATTCGAATCATATTGAACAAGTAAAAGAGCAGCTTACTCGAACACCACATGCAACACCCAAACTAAAATTCAATAATGTCCATGATAGTATTTTTGACTATGAGCCAGAAGACATCGCGATTGAAGGCTATGATCCTTATCCGGCAATTAAGGCTCCCGTAGCAGTTTAAATTTTAGGAGGATGTTATCTTGATTTCAATGATTTGGGCCGAAGATTCAAAGCACGGAATTGGCAAGTCACAAACAATTCCCTGGAAAATTCCAGACGATATGCTGTTTTTTAAAAAAACAACAACCGGAAATACGGTCGTTATGGGAAGAAAAACTTTTAATTCGATTGGAAAACCGCTACCTAATCGTGACAACATCGTTTTAACGCATCACACAGACACCCTACCGAATGGGATTGTAGGGGTCAGTTCTTTTGAAGAACTAGAAAAGATCACTGATAATCACTCTGAAAACAAGTACTACGTGATTGGTGGGGCGTTTTTGTATAATCATCTTTTGAAATACGCGGATGAATTATTAGTTACTCGTGTAGATGGTGATTACAATTGCGATGTTTTTGCACCAGCAATTCCGGAAAAAATTTTTAAACTAGTTTCAGAAAAATTGGTAGATAAAACGGAGGCCGCCCCCAAACACAGCTTCCAAGTCTGGCGTCGAATTATTGATTAATTGTATTCTAATTTAAAATAGATCTATTCAGAGGTTCGTGTTTATTTACACGGCCTCTTTTTTGTAATATTAGTTAATGCTTCTCAAAATTAAAAAAATATGATATATTTATTTTAATTTTTAATGTTATATTTTATAACATGGACGGAGGGCGCCATGAAGAGAGCAAGAATTGGATTATTAAGTATCATCTGTGGTGTGATTTTTATAATGGGATTAGCTTTTAGCAAGCCTGTTAATGTGAATGCTGCTGAAAAGGTATACGAAATTGGAACGGATGTTACATACCCACCCTTTGAGTTTGCCAATGATCAAAATAAATACGTTGGAATTGATATCGATATCATGAAGACAATTGCAAAAAACGAAGGGTTTAAAGTGGACATTAAACCAATCGGATTTAACGCCGCGGTTCAAGCACTTGATGCGGGCCAAATTGATGGAATGATTGCGGGTACAACCATCACAAACGAGCGTAAACAAAAAATGGATTTTTCAGACTCATACTTCAAGACCGGCGTAGTTATGGCGGTTGCAAAGAATTCGTCAATCAAATCTTATAGTGATTTAAAAGGGAAGCGGGTGGCGATAAAAACTGGAACGGCTGCGGGAGATTACGCTAAAAGTATTCAGAAAAAATACGGTTTTACGACCGTAACTTTCGATGATTCAAATAACATGTATGATGATGTCTCAACCGGAAATTCCGTCGCCTGTTTTGAAGATCAACCTGTTATGCAATATGCGATAAAAACTGGTGCAAAGTTAAAAATTGTTACAAAACCGGCAGAAGGTGGTTACTATGGATTTGCCGTTAAACGTGGTAAAAATCAAGAACTTCTAAAAAAATTTAATGCCGGTTTAAAAGAAATTAAGGCCAACGGGCAATACGAAAAGATTGTTACAAAATATTTGGGTGCCTCAGCGATGGCTTCCGAAAAGAAGGACAAATCTCAAAATACCTTTGTTGATCTTTGGAATCAAAACAAGGACGCATTAATGGGTGGCTTAGGCCAAACAATTATTTTGACCGTGCTTTCAATCATTTTTGCAACAATATTTGGAGTTTTAATCGGTCTATTGGGTGTCGTGCCGAATAAATTGGCGAATGGCTTTTCAACAACAGTTATTTACGTTTTTAGAGGACTACCTTTACTTGTTTTAGCTTTGTTTATTTATACTGGTGTTCCCAATTTGCTTGGTGAAAAAATTCCGGCTTTCATCGCGGGGATTATTACACTAACCTTGAACGAAGGTGCATATACCGCTGCTTTTGTTAAAGGTGGTATTGAAGCTGTCGATGATGGACAAATGGAAGCGGCCCGTTCACTAGGGTTACCATATGGGAAGGCCATGCGCCGCGTTATTTTACCGCAGGGATTGAAAATAATGGTTCCTTCATTTATTAATCAATTCATTATTACCCTGAAAGACACGTCAATTCTGTCGATTATTGGTATTTTGGAACTGACACAAACCGGTAAAATTATAATTGCTAGAAACTTAGAAGGATTTAAAATTTGGACCATGGTAGCCCTGATCTACTTAATAATCATTACGCTTCTGACGTGGCTATCAAAATGGGTTGAACGGAGGATGAAATCATGAGTGCTAAAATTCAGGTAAATCAATTACAAAAATCATACGGAACAAATGAAGTTCTAAAAGGACTAGACTTAACTGTCCAAGAAAATGAAGTGGTGGTTATGATTGGCCCATCTGGATCTGGTAAGAGCACCTTTCTTCGAACGTTAAATAAATTGGAAGAACCCACCGCTGGTCAAATAATTGTCGATGGTCACGATTTAAACGATGCAAAGATTAATATGAACCATGTCCGCGAAAAAATTGGAATGGTGTTTCAACATTTTAATTTGTTTAACAACTTAACCGTGGGGGAGAATGTGATGCTTTCGCCGGTTGAATTGGGAAAGCTAAACAAGCAGGATGCCAAAGTTGAGGCAAAAGATTTGTTGAAAAGGGTAGGATTGGAAGACAAGTTTGATGCTAATCCCAAGTCACTGTCCGGAGGTCAAAAGCAGCGGGTTGCGATCGCGAGAACATTAGCAATGAAACCGGATATGATACTGTTTGATGAGCCAACTTCGGCGCTTGATCCCGAGATGGTTGGAGATGTGCTTGCGGTAATGAAAGACTTAGCAAAAGACGGGATGACCATGATTGTAGTTACGCATGAGATGGGCTTTGCCAAGGAAGTAGCCGATCGCGTAATTTTTATGGCGGACGGTTATATCATGGAAGAAGGCACTCCAAACGAAATTTTTAGTAATCCACAAAACAAACGAACCAAAGAATTTCTAAATAAGGTTTTGAATGTTTAGTTTTAAAGAGTGACTGATGTTAGAACTCAGTCACTTTTTTGTATATTTAGTGATTTTTGGGAGGTCTCTGATGGCACAGAAAATAAAAAGTACTGGCCGTCTGCACAAGATAAAAATTATTTTGAATAAAAGTTTTTAATAGCGAACAAAAAATGAATTTGGATTGCTATAATAGACTTGTGGAATTAGATGAATATTTTATAATAGTGTGGATGCTTAACCTACTAGAAAAATTCTTCGTTAAGACGGTATTATGTAAATAATAATATTAGAAATAAGGGAAAGTGTGAGAAGATGACCCAGATTAAAATTGTAACTGACTCTTCATGTGGTGTTACTGAAGAGGAAATTAAAAAGTATAACATTTCAATTGTTCCTTTAAGCGTGATGATTGATGATACAGTTTACGTTGAAGGAGAAACAATCAGCAATGATCAGTTTATTAAAAAAATGGCAACCTCGAAATCATTGCCTAAAACCAGTCAACCACCATTAGGCAAGTTTGTAGAAGTGTTCGATAAACTAGGTGAAGATGGTAGCCAAGTCATCAGTTTTAACATGCTGGAGGCAATTAGTGGTACGGTCCATACGGCAGAACAAGCGGCTAAGTTAAGCAAGAGTGATGTAACGGTAGTCGACAGTCAATTTACTGATCGTGCACTAGCATTTCAAGTTTTAGAGGCAGCAAAAATGGCTTTAAACGGGGCTAGTAAAGCAGAAATCTTAGCTAGAGCCGAGCATATCCGAGATCATACGACTTTGTATTTAAGTGTTGTTAATCTAGAAAATCTGGTTAAAGGTGGTCGCTTAAGTAAAATTAGCGGAATGCTTGGTGGCTTATTAAATATAAAATTACTGCTACAGGTGAAAGATGGTAAACTGAACGTGGTTAATAAGGTTCGGGGAATGAAAGCCATGAAAAAAATCTGGCTGGATATTTATCAAAAAATGCAGGAAAGCAAGCAAATCGGAGCCGTTGGAATTTCACATGTCGAGGCTTTTGACATGGTAAACGAAATGAAAGAGCACGTTGGAAAATTTTTCCCAGAGGATAAAATCGTAGTTCGAGAAACGGTACCAATCATTGCAACCCATACTGGTATGGGAGCATTTTGTCTGCTATATTATACTGAAGATTAGTGTTAGGGCTGAAATCGGCGAGCGCGGTTTTAGCCCTATTTATTTTTAGGTGGGAGAAAATGAAGATAATTAAAGAAGTTGGACTTAGCATTATTGGAATTTTGGTCATTACGGTATTAATTTTAGCTGGAATGGGATTCTTTAAAAATAACCCTAGCTCTGAGCCAAATGATGCAAAAAACACCTCAAGTTCGCCAACGACAAAAGTTCAAAAAAGGGTCGATATTCTCGCTTTAGGAGACTCATTGACGCAAGGAGTGGGCGATCTAAAGGACCAAAATGGCTATCAACAACGGTTAGCAAAGAATATCCGTAAAAAGTCTGAAATTAAAAAAGTTCAGGTTTATAATGAAGGAATTAGTGGTGAGAGAAGCGATCAAATTCTAGCAAGGCTAAAAAAGTCATCTAAAATTCAAAAGGAAGTTTCTAAAAGTGAAATTTTAATTGTGACCGCCGGTGGTAACGACCTTTTTCAAAAACTTCAAAAAGATGCTACTGATTCCACCAGTCAAATTACCGTAAACGTAAATAAAGCCAGTCTTGAGTACCAAAAGAATTTACAGGAGATCTTTAAAATTGCGCGAAGAATAAATCCTAAAATAAAAATTGCGATGGTGGGTGTTTATAATCCATTTTTCGTGTATTTTCCAAACGTGACGGCAATTACAAATGCGATTACAACATTTAACGCAACGGCACAGGCAACGACTGATTATTTTACAAACGCAGTATTCGTGGACATCAATGCGCTATCGGTCGGCCAATATAAGACAAGTAGCCAACAGTCAAAATTAGCTAAGGAAAGCACGGAAGATGATATTGCCGTTGTTGAAAAAAGCCAATTAGAACAAAAACAATTTGATACTAAAGAAAAGAATAACTATTTGTCAGATGCGGATCACTTTCATCCAAACAACAAGGGGTATGATATGATGACAGATAAAATATATAAAGGACTTAATAAGGCCGGATTTTTAAAGTAGGTGGTAGAATGAACAAGTATCTATATCGTTTCTGGAAATGGGGTTTCTTGCTCTTATTATCAATCTTTTTGGCTGGCGGAATTTACGTAACTTTCAAAGCTTCCCAACCAATTCATCAGGTTGACAATCAAAATGTTAAAACGATCCGTAACTATGATAAGATTCCAATTAAATTAAAGAAAAACCAAATTAACGACCTCAGTGCCGCATATTTATCACAATTTCAAAAAAATACTGATTTTTCTTACGATTTTAGAATTGGAGAACGTTATGCGATTCTCAGTGGTCAAACGGAGGTGCTGGGTAAAAACATTCAGTTCGCACTCACAATGGTGCCTTCCGTCACTAAGAGTGGCAATATCAAATTAAAAGCACATGGGTTAACGGTCGGAACGTTAAAATTATCGGCTAAAATTATTTTGAAATATATTTCGAGAAACTATAAATTGCCCAATTGGGTTAGCATCGATGGTGATGAAGCACTTTTGAGACTGGATCAAATTAAGACAACAAATAAAGTTAGCTTTGAGGCTGCTCAAATTGACGTCGTTAATAATAATTTTCAGTTTATTATTAATGTCCCTAAGGCTGGCAACTAATGGGAGTGAAAAAATGAAAAGAACGTTTTTCCAATTTCTAATGACACAACGTAATCCACAACCAAATGACGAAGTAGAGGAATTTGCCAATCAAGCTTTTTTTGATCAGTCGTTTCCAAAACAATCTCATGATTTTGACCAAATTAGTAAATACTTAGAATTAAATGGCGGATACTTGCAAAGCATGTCGATTTTTGATGCTGCATGGCAAAGATATTTAGAAAGTGAACAATTTTGATGAAAAAAATAATTAATAAACATCCCTATTGGACGGTGATTCTTTCAATCATCACCGGTATTTTGATTACGATCGCAGTCGGCTTGATTTTCTTTTTTAATTTTTTACGAGGAGATGGAACAAATAATAATTTTAATCGGGTTGCTAGTGTATTTAACCAGATTAATAATGATTATTATCGAAAAGTCGATTCTTCTAAGCTAGCAACTGGTGCCATTGATGGAATGCTTTCAACTTTGGATGATCCATTTTCAAACTACTTAACCGATAATGATGCAACCGATTTAAATGATAGCGTTTCAGGGTCTTTTGGTGGAGTTGGGATTCAAGTTGTTAAAAAAGACAATAAAATTGAAGTTATGTCGACAATTGATGGTACTCCGGCACAAAAGGCCGGTTTGAAGGCTGGTGACGTAATCAATACGGTCGACGGGAAATCTTTAAGTGGGAAGTCATTATCGAAAGCAATGACGCTGATGCGTGGAAAAGTTGGAACTAAAGTTAAGCTGGGACTCCAACGAGGCAACACAACTTTTACTAAGAGCATTACCCGTGCTAAAATCCCAGTCGAAACGGTAACTAGTAAAATGTTGAGCCAAAAAGTTGGTTACATTGCCATTTCTTCCGTGGCGGAAAAAACGTCTAAAGAGCTAAAAGCCGCTTTAAAACGTTTAGACAAGGCAGGGGCTAAATCATACATTATTGATGTTCGCAATAATCCGGGTGGATTAATGGATCAAGCTTTGAAAATGTCATCAATGTTTTTAAAGAACGGTAAAACGATTATGCAGGTGGAAGATCGTAATGGTGATAAGGAGAGCTATAAAGCTTCTAAAAAGTTAGACGGTGGATACAAGGTGAAAAAGCCGGTTGTGGTTATGATTAATGGTGAGAGTGCCAGTGCAGCAGAAATCTTTGCGGCTGCGCTCCATCAATCCGCCAATGTTCCATTGGTTGGTTCTAAGAGCTACGGAAAGGGAACCGTTCAAAACATTACGCAGTATACAGACAGCGATGAATTGAAATTAACCATCGCCAAATGGTTAACTCCAAATGGCACGTGGATTCATAAAAAGGGAATCATTCCCGACTATAAGGCGGATTACCCTGCAATGGCGTATATCACATCATTTGATGAGAAAAAGACGTACACCGTAGGGCAAAGCAATACCGATATTAAAAATTTACAAATTGCTTTGAAAGATTTGGGTTATTATGACGGTACGCCAACATCCGACTTTACTGATCAGTTTGCGACGGCGGTCAAACGTTACCAAAGTGAGAATAAGCTTACAGCTAATGGCCAGGTTGATGCCAAAACAATGCGTTCAATTGAGCAAAAGGTTATTGAAGAGCTTTCGAAGAATGATCCAGCTCTAAAAATGGCAGAAAAAGTTTCAGTAGCAAAAAGATAAGAATCTTTATCGGAATTATGTTAAAAGTAAAGCCCTTTTATAAGGGCTTTTATGATGGGAAAGATTGTACTTTGAATTAAATTATAGAAAAAGATGGGTGTTTAAGATGATGGAAAAAGAGAAACCACGAGACTATAAAGCCGCTGGATTACTTCCACTATTGGTTTTTTTAATGTTATATGTTGGTTGTTTGGTCGCATTTACAATTAAGGGGGCAAAAGATCCTTCGTCATATATGCCGCGTCAGGTTGCAATTTTGATAGCGCTCTTGTTTGCGTTAATCTTTTTTGAGCCTCGTGGCAAGTTTAGCAAAAAGATGAATATTTATCTTAATAACGCCGGTAATGCTGGAGTAATGAATCTTGCATTAATTGTCATGATGGCCGGAGGATTTTCATCAGCCGTAGCAATTTCTGGTGGTGAGTCTTCAATTGTTAACCTTGGAATTTCAATGATTCCAAGTCAATTTTTGGTCCCAGGGATTTTCTTGATTTCGGCGATTATATCGCTATGTATTGGGACATCAACTGGAACAATCGTTACCATGGCTCCAGTAACCTTTTCTCTAGTGGCGGCGGCACATTTAAATGCCGGAATGGCAGGCGCGGCAGTGATTACAGGATCATATTTTGGTGACGGATTATCAATGATTGGCGGGACAACGATTTCTGCTGCAGCTGGCGTTGGATCACCGATGAAAGATAAATTTTTATGGCAGATAAAAATTGCTACACCAGCTGCAATTCTAACAATTATTTCATATATGTTAATGAGTTTACATAACAACAACGCGCACGCCGTTGCTGCTGGAGGCTATAATGTGATTACGATTCTACCGTACATTGTGGTATTGGTATTAGCTGCATTAGGGATGGATGTGGTTTTGGTACTGGCCATTGGAACTGTATTAGCGGGAGCAATTGGAATGGTCCTAGGAAAAGTAACCATTTTTGCTTGTGCGAAAGCCGTTGGTAGCGGAATGGAAAGCATGTTTTGGTTAGCAATTTTTGCTATTATGGTTAATGGAATGGTTGCTTTAATGCGATACTACGGTGGAATTGACTGGCTGGTTGGAATCTTTACTAAAAGAATTCGAAGCAAGGCTAGTTGCGAAGCATTAATTGGAATTTTAAGTTTTTGTGTCACGGGATCAATCGTGAATAACAACATTTCAGTTTTGATTACGGCGCCAATTGCCAGAGATTTAGGTGAACAATATAAAGTTGAAAAAAGAGTATTAGCTGGTATTATTTCAATTTTTGCGGTTTCTGCATCAATGGTAATCCCACAAGATTCGGCAATGATGATGACTTTACAACTTGCGGGGAAGGGAACCAACTACTTAGATTTAATACGATATATGGTTTACCCGGTATTTTTGATCGGTATAACTTTTATTGTTAATTTCATTTCATCAAAAAAGACAACCGATAGTAGCTATTAATTAAAAAATGAAGGGAAGAAAAGTGATGGATTTGACACTCATGAAGGAAATCATTCAAAAAACAAATAAATTAGCACTGAGTACATCATATAATGACCAAGCGGACGTTCGCATTGTAAATTTTGTATGGCAAGAAGAAACGCCAGGGAAGCTATATTTTTCTTCCGTAAAAACTGGTCCTGCATTAAAAGTTTATGCAAAAAATCCGGATGTAGCATTTATTACGATTCCAGATGATGGGGCGTCAGGTAATCCATATCTGAAAGCTACCCACGTGAAAATAAAAAAAGTCGCCCAAAACGATGCCGGAATTGCTGCCACTCTACCTCCAGACGGTTCCAAACTATCAGCAGGTATGGGACGCAATTGGACCAACTTTAACGGTTTTTGAGCTTATACCAGAACAGATTTATGTTGATGCAGGGTTAGGCCAAAAGAAGGAAATATTGCAATTTTAGTATTTTTTTAAAACAATTAAAATTTAATAATTTTTATTAAAAAAGCAGAGTATCTGATAAATGCTGGATAAAGCATACTGATTCTCTGCTTTTTTTGTCCCCAAAAATGTTGGCTTATAACTTAATTAAGGTACTTGTTATTGGTTGCGTAAGTTATGCATAATCCGATATAAATAGTAATTGTGAGTTGGAGGTGAAAAGTGGATGAAAATAATTAATCTTTTGTCCCCCCGTGACCAAAAAGTGGTTGCATTTGTTGAAATATTACTAGATAAGTCCACCATTACGAAATATGAATTATGTGACAGGCTTAACTGTACACCGCGAGCACTGGACACTTTAATTAAAAATGTTAAACAAGATTCTTTTTTTGGAGAATATAATGTTTCAATTCAAGTTGCGCATAAAAAGGTCTTTTTTGACCATCCGAGTGCATTTGAATTTCAAATAATGGTTGCACACTATTCGAAACGATCGACAAAATTTCGGATTTTAGACTTCGCTTTTAAGGATAAAGTATTTAGTTTGCCGGGATGCTCGCAACTATTTATTAGTAAAACGGAATATTACAGACAAACAAAAGAACTAAATGACATTTTGAAGTTACTTCAGCTTGAAATTCGGAAAGGAAGGTTAGAGGGACAGGATTGTCAAAAGGTTATTCTGTTTGATGAACTTTATTCTTTAATAAATGAAACCGATGAGGCGTCGATTTCAAATGCAAAAACGATTTTACAACGTTTCGGAGAGCCGTTAACCGACAAAAAAACGTTAAAATTGAGTACTTACATTTATGTTTTAGATCGGATTGTAAAACAGCAAATAGCATCACCATCAAGAGAACATCAAGAGATTCATTGGCAAGAACCAATTTCAAAATATCTGGCGACTTTACAGGCGGTTTTAAATATTAACGATGCAAAGAAGAAGCACAAAGTGTATGACATGCTCTTTATTTTTATTATTAGCCACGTTGCCAGCCCATCTGGGAAGTTAATTCAAGACTGGGATGTATTTGTAAAAAAGGATTTACCCGATTTATACGAAGGAATTCAGTGGTGGGAACATCAGCTACTAGAACATTTTGATTTAACATCTCAAATTGAAAATAACTTTTTAAAGGTAAATACTTTTTATTATTTTAATCCGGGTGGTGTCTGTCCAATGACGCTTAAACATCTCGACGTTGAAAATGATTTGCTCATTAAACGAGTTGTTGAAATTTTGAAAAAGCGTTTATCATTAACTCAACTTCATTTACATCAATTATCATATCCGGCAAAACAAATTCTAATTTATTTATACGTCCGGATGCTTTTAACGCTATTTCCTAAATCACAATTGACTTTAACGATTGGTTTAGATGTTAAATCTGCGGGAAAGTTATCTAAATACATCCATGCAACGGTTAAACTGTTTACGGATAATAAGGTTCAAATTAAAGCTTTAAATGAGCCATCTGATTTGCAGAATGTTGACTTGGTGATTTCAGAACAAAATGATTTTCATCTTATTGAAAATTCTGCTTCATTTATGGCATTTCATGGTTCTTATTCTGATTTAGCTGATTTGCCAACTTTACTTAATCGTTTAGCTCTAAAAAAATATGTTAGTATTTTATCTCGAGAACAATAAAATTGGTCTATATTAATATTCAGGTTTTATCATTACATTGAAAAGTCTCTGAATTTAGAATGCTAGATGCTTTTTATTGGGAATTTAAAGCAGATTGGACATGGTAGAATTATTGAGGATGCTTAATCCAACTACAAATGGAAAGGAATTTTTTTATGAGTAAGGGAAGAAATAAAACGATTGGTATAGCTTTTGCGGCGACATTGGCAATGAGTATATTACCATTGAGTGTTTTTGCTGACGATACCCCAGCGGGAACTGGACAGGGGACGACAACCGTGACGTTCAACGCGCCCAAGGGTGACCAATTAATTTTAAATGCGGTACCAAGTTTTGATTTTGGTAATAAAGATTTGTCTGCTAGTAAATGAGCCCTTAAGTGCAGATGGAAGCTCATCGTATGATGTCACCAATCTGACTGGAAATAGTAATGGGGTTATACGATTACTGCTTCGGCTAGCACGATGACTACTAAGGACGCTCCCGATTTGCCAATAAAGTCGCTCACAACAACGACGCTTGATGGTACACCGGATGAACTTACGGGTGGCCAAATTACAGGTTCTACGGATCTTAACATCTACAAAAAAAGTAACGTGGTCGCGACGGGTAACAATAACGCCAACGGCCGCTTAACTTCTGGGAAAACTAGTGCTTCATTAACTCTAGGACCGGCCGGTGTAAAAAGTGCAACATATAACGGAACGATTGATTATACAATTGCTGCCAACATCCAGCCTTAGTGGACAAGGTGTTGGTAGATGTGTAATAAAAAAAGAAACAGGTTAGAGCTGATTTTAGTGTTAGCAATCTTTTTTGTGATAGCTGGAGTGATATCTCCCAGGGCAATCCAGGCAGATTCTGGGGCAAAATTCAGCGTTTCGATTAATAATAATTCTCAACAGATAAGATCCTCAGCTGCCATATTTTAATTTAAATATGCAACCCAACAGTGGGACAAATTTATCGTTGAATATTTATAATCGATCCAAGAAGGCCGCCAAATTTACTGTTTGGGCGAATAAGGCAATTACAAATAATAATATGATAATCGATTATTCGGCAAGAAAAATAACAAAATCTCCGAATTTACCTAGTACACTAAATATTTATAAAATGATCTCTCCCAAAGTTCAGAACATCCAGGTTCCGGCCAATGGCACTAAAAAGATTGCTTTTAAATTAAAAATGCCGGATCAACAATTCAATGGGCGGTTATTAGGTGGAATTTATGTTCGAAAACAAATCGAGAAATCGGTTAAATCGGGATTTACGAATCGGTTTAATTTTGCAACCGCGATTGTAATCCGGCAAAACAATCGGCAAGTGAAGCCCGAGTTGAATTTGAACAAGGTTCGAATCAATAATCTAAATTGGACTAGGACTGTTGAAACCAGCACGCAAAATGTTTCAAAAACATATCTTTCACATGTCAAAACTGCTGCTAAAATTTATCCTGTTAAGAATCCAAAAAAGATTGTTATTCGACAAAAGTTGGACAACCGATCGATTGCTCCCAACAGTAGTTTTAATTATCAGCTTCCTTTGAAAAATCAAAAGTTGAAGCCTGGAAAGTATATTTTAGATTTAAAGTTTATTTCAAAAAATCCTGATCAAATATGGCATTGGAAAAGATCCTTTGTAATTACCAGTAAAAACGTGCAGGACGTTACAATACAGCATAATAATCACTTGTGGATATGGATATTACTTATTGCTTTAGCGCTAGTGATAGTTTTAGCTCTGTATTTATGGTGGAGAAAGTGGCGTCGGTATGAGAATAAACATTAGCGGAGGAGTATTTTTAAAAAAATTTATAGTTCATTTACTGATGTTTTTTTTCGATTATAATGGGATTTTTTATTATCAATGAGACCAAAATTAAGGCATCAATCATTCAGCAAAATTATAATACCTATACGGTTACCAGTGGCAATGATCTGTTTCAATTACTTGATAGTATTAGCGGGTACTGGAATTCAAGAGGAGGTCCGCCTGCAGATTTGAAAATCAATGTAAACCAGGCAATAACTTTACCTTTTGGACTTTATAATATTAATTCTAAAATTAAAAATGTAGAGGTTGATTTTGAGGGGCATGGATTTTACGTTGCTGATCAGGGCGGTTCGATAATCCGGATTCCATCGAGTAGTACAGCGAAAGTTAAAGTATCAAATCTTCATATTGAAACTAATGCAACAAGTAATTATGTAACTGGAATTCCAAATACGGCGGGGACAGGAACGGGAAGTGGTTATTATACAACGTACTTCGGTATGCTTTTCTCAGCTGACTTTGGGCCAGCCATCCTTGTTAAAGATTGTGCTGCAGAAATCACCTATAACAACGTTTACTATAATGTTCCAAATAATTTAGGATTTAATCAGCCCCTTTGTAGTTACTATGTTCCAATTAACTTTACAGGAGAAAATTACATTAACACGGCCGTGACTGGGCGGCAGGTGGGTGAAATTCCAAATATTAAAGTTAGTTCTGGTAACACGACGATAATTGGTGGCAACGGGCAGAGTTCAATGTTAGCTCTGGGGATGTTTTTACCATATTTTAATCAACTCAACAATAAAACATTCCAGATAGATGTTGCCGCGGGATCAACCCTATCCATTATTGATAATGATCGATCGGCTACAATGTTTCAATTCTATGGAACTAGTAATGCCATTGCAATCAATAATTCTGGTGTGTTAAATATGACTTCGAACATGGTTAATGCACCGCTATTTGGAAGCGGAAAGACAGGCATTAGTTTAAACGCACAGATCGGAGCCACAACGAATTTAAAGGCTATGGGACCAGTATTTGATGGCACCAAGATGGTAAGTAGTGCTGGAGTAAATGCAACACTAATGCCAAACTCCAAAACAGCCATCATCTCAACTAATTCCGCAGCGTTCAACAATTCTAAAAGTTGGCCAAGTAGCATTATTCAAATAATTATTGGCGCTAAATTACTCACATATGGTGGCGGACCAGGGCGTGGTGGAATCACCGATGCACCTAACCATGATATTCCACTGTCTTATTTAGGTTCAAGTTTGGTTCAGGGTTATAATCGCTCAAACATCCCGAAGATTCCTAAAAATACCGATGATTATGATTCTTTGATACCAAATGATTCTAAACTACTTCAAAATGGTAGCCAAGTGAGCTCGAACTCGATCACCAATCCATTTGATTCAGGCGTCTTGATTTCATCCACATTAACACCGGTCTTGATTGGAGACGGTAACTATGATTGGAATTATGATATTGATCAACCACCTGACAAAGATTAGTTTTTAACGAGAACATCTGGAGATAAAATTCGTTTCCAAGTTAACGATACGCGAGATACGAAACCAAAATTTCGAATTACTGCTGCGTACAAACCTAATCAAAATCAAACGTATTCCATGTGGTTTAAGCATAGTGCATCCGAAGACGTGTCTAAAGTTACCCAATTAAATTCAAATGAGCAAACCATCATGGACGGTAGCCAAATGCATGCACAGAATGGAGTATACACCAGTGATTTTGGTAACGATGCTGGACTAGTAATCCGTGCGAATAATCGTGCAACTGCTGGTAAATACAGTGGTGTGGTGGATTGGACAGTAGTGAATGGAATGTAAACACTAATTTACGTTAAAAAGTTTTTTTTAAGAAAATGCTAAAATTAAAATATTAATTCAAGTAAAATTATACAAAAGAACGACTCTTTGTTAGAAATTTCAACAAAGAGTCGTCCTTTTTATTTTAAGTTAATCGAGCATTTTACGAAGCTTATCTCTGTAGTTAAAAATAAAGGCGATCACTATTAGACATAGTGCAAAAATAAATACCGTATGAATTGCGGTTAGTACGTCGAATCTAATTTTGCTTAGCATTTTTGCTGGAATCTGATTGGCATTTTTATGATTTAAAACTAAGTTCAAATCTTTTTTTGGCATATTTTGAGTCGTTAAATTAAAAATTAAACCATAAACGGATACCATTGTTGACTGACTTAAAGATCTTCCCAAAGTTAGTAGGGCGGTTCCAACTCCTTTCTGATTTTCAGATAGCATACGTGGACCAACAACCATATTAATTGTCACAACGGTTCCTAACAATAAACCAGAAATGGCGGTGAAAAAATAAAAGAACAACGTCGGAGTTGATAACGGAAGTAAGGGTAAAGTTACATATAATATAAATGTTAGTGCAATGAAGAGCATTAGAGTACGACGAGCCGAGTATTTTTTTAGTAAATGTGCCGCTAATGAGGAACCGATAATCCACGTAAGGGCGCTTGGGATAATAACGGTTCCGGATTGCGACACGGGCATCGCGTAAAGCCCTTGTAGCCAAATTGGAAAGTAGACTGAATAACAGATTAAGACGCCGCTTAGGCAAGATAGACAAACAAACTGCGACAAGTATGTTGTGTTTTTAAATATTTCAAAAGGCACGACTGGGTCTGGATCTTGTCGTTCATGTTTGAAAAATAAAATTAAGATTCCCAATCCGAATAACAAAATTAAAAAGGATAGCGCAATATTTTTTAGTTCACCCATTTTTTGGAACCCGAACATAATTACTGATAAACTTAGCAGTAATAAGATGTTGGAGCTAACGTTAATACGAGGAAATGATTTTTTGGACGTGATGCTCAAACTGGTTATTACAATGATAAGAATGATTATAACCACCGGAACATTGATAATAAAAATCCAACGCCATGAAAATTTATCAACAATTAGACCGCCTAAAGTCGGGGCGGTCACTGCTGACAGCGCCCATGCAGTATTGTTCCATGCAATAATGGTGGCTCGCTTAGAATATTCAAAAATTTCGTTGATTAGAATGTATGTAATGGGCTGAATGCCACCAGCACCAATACCTTGAATAAAACGACTTGCAATTAGTAAATTTAAATCATTCGAAATACTGCAGAGAATTGATCCAACCAAAAAAATAATTAAACTTGCTAAAAAGACCTGTTTAACGCCAAACTGATCGGTTAATTTTCCATACAAGGGGGTTACAACTGCGCTGGATAGTAAATAAATTGATAAAATCCAGCTCATTGAATTTACACCATGTAAAGTGGAAGCAATTGTTGGGAGTGCAGTCGTCACGATAGTCGCCTCAACCGCAGTTATGAACGTTGCGAGAAAGATGGCAACGCATAGCAGTTTTGTCTTTATATCTGTATTTTTATCATTGATCATTACTATATCCCTCCAATTGTTTTTATAAGCTATTAGTAATATTACATGATGAGAGCATATCATTTTGAATAATACTTGACAAGTCTATTATTTTAGCTAAAAATAATTTTAATAATTAAAACAAGGGTGAAAAATTAAATGGAACTATATATGCTAAATAAATTTTTATCAGTCACTTATCGCCTAGCTCGGAGAAATCTCTCTAAGACCGTTCACAATTTTGGACTCAGTTCTACTCAGGCAGATATGTTATTGTATCTGGCAGATAATCCCGAATTAAACCAAAAGCAACTTGCGACCGCCATGGTATTAGATCCTAGCCTAATAGGCCGCGATATTTCCAAGCTGGAAGATAAAAATTTAGTTCGAAGAAGAATCGATCCGCAAGACTCGCGCTCTAGGGTTTTAATTCTCTCACAAGAAGGAATCAAAATTGTTTCAGTTTTAAGGGATAAGCTGACAAAATGGTGGAAGGATAATTTAGGTAAGTTTTTGGATATACCAACCGAAGATTTTTTTCAAATTATGAGCGAAATGTATTTGTCGACCAAAAAAGAAAACAATTAATTTTCCGTCGCTAAGATTGTTGTGTGATCACTGGATTAGTGGTAATTTGATAATAAGAATTATCTGGAAAGGGAAGGTGCATTATAGATGTTGGATAACTTTAAATATCCGGATACAGAAGCGTTTAAGTACGTCGAAGCGGAACTCCGTAAGAAGGGCGTTACTTTGCATGATATTGCCCAAATTACCTATGAAATTCAAAAAGGATTTTTACCAGAGGTGGATGTTCAAGAATACGAAGCAGCAACGATTGATGTAATGCATAAACGAGAACTTCTAAACAATGTGATGGTTGGTTTATATCTTGATAAAATGGCAACAGAAGGGAAACTGGACGAACCGTTGCAGTCAATTGTCGCGCATGACGTTGGCGTCTTTGGTGTGGATGAAACGCTTGCACTTCAAATTGCAAATATGTATGGATCAATCGGCGTCACAAATTATGGCTACCTGGATCGAATTAAACCTGGTGTTATTAGTCGTTTGGATACTTCAAAAAAGTCGGTCAATACCTTTATTGACGATATTGTAGGTGGTATTGCGGCGGCGGTTGCAGGTAAGATTGCGCATAAATACAGTTAATATAATCGTTAGTGAATTAATTCTGCAAAAAAGACCAGCTTTTAGGAACCTGTTCAGGTTTCTTTAAAAAGTTGGTCTTTTTGTTTGGCTTAGTTTTACAACGATTTTTCACTTTTTCTGGTTATGAGCAAATCATCGTACATCCGTACTTTGGATGGTCGTAATTATACTATGTTTGATATACAAATCGGTTCGTTTTTAGTTAATTCTTAAAGTTACATTTTTTCGCTACCATTAGTTTCAAATGTTGAATTAATTCCCACATACAGAGTCGAACTGTAACTAGTCACCGGAGTGGGAGATGCTAATTTTAAGGTTGAGCGTACTGGTTACCACGAATTGCTTGCGTAGCACCTTCAGCTTGCGCATTTGAGAGGGTGGTTAATTCGTAGTTACCGGGATTTTTAACCCTTGTATAATACTTTTGACTATTTGAAACAAAAACTTTTCCGGCCGGAGCAGTAGTCCAGCCACTTGCATCAGAAGTAGGGGTGGCAGTTGAATCTTCAGTTGAGCTACTCTGTGCTACTGAGTTTTCTGCGGTGCTCTGAGTTTCCGAGCTTTCTTTTGCAGACGCTGATGATTCACTAGCAACGTTATTTCCAGTTTCTTTTTGCGTGTTGGACTCACTGGATTGATCTAATTTAGTAGAGTTCAAGGTTGATATTATAGATCCCGTCAGATATTTAATTTTAGTACCTTCAACAGAATTAATTACAACAATTTCTTTATTCAAACTACCATCAGAAGATTTAATATCTACAACTGATCCACGAGGAATTTTTTCGTTACTTTTGTAAAGCGGGGTAGTTTCATACGAGACAGTACTTTTGGTATTTGCGTGGCTTTCCCAATATTTTTCAACGGTCTCTTCGGCGTGTCGCATACCACCATTTTGGGTTGCCCCAACGTTTTGCGGACGCGTACCAGTGGTAAAGTTATATTTTGAATCATAAGAATCCTTACCTAAGAGACTGTCTCCGATCGAATGACTACGGTTATAAAGGTACCCATGATAGATGCGACCAGTTAATTTATATTGAATGGCAACTTTATCATTGATATCAGGCCAAGCCGGTGGATCTAGGGGCTCACCTTGCCGACTTCCTTTGGATTCTTTATATTGGGTATATGTAAGAACTGCTTTGGCCTTCGCCGAACGACCCTTTTTATCAGATGAAAAATGATAATCGCCAGCCTTCATATGTTTAAATCCAACAAGTTCGGCTTTTCCATTATCCCAATAGTAATCACCAGTAGGACCTGCTGATTCTTTGGTAGTATATGTTACTAACTTTTTGAGAATTGCTTTATGCCTTTCTTTGACGGTATCCTTTTTGATGACCTTCGTTGATGCATTTACAGGCGTGACGGTATGAATATGCGAAAATACGGCTGAACCACCTGTCGCTATAGTAAATGCAGATAATGCAATTAACCCTAAAGTAGAAATTTTTTTCATTTCCACGGCTCCCATTTCATATTTACAGCTTTTTTAGTCCTCAGTGTTTGGACTTACTTCGAAAGCACTGTTACATCAACGTTCGTGTATGTTTTTATATATTGTATTCGACCTATATTAGAGCTTTGGTTTGCAATAAACACAGTTTAAATCTTTAGTGTCTGGATCGGATCAATAATTTAATTAACTTTCAAACTATCTCTGTATTCGATTGCTTCCGGTACCTCTTTAAAATCAATAGTTACATCAGAATATTTTTTTAATGCTTCTTTAACATCATCAATTGTGATTTTAAAGTATTCTTTTCTACTGTTTACCTTGTTGATTCTATTTTTAGCGAATCTTTCATGTAGTTCGCTTTCTAATTTATATGCATCGTAACTAAAAATTAATGCATGTACGTCAAATTTAAATGGAACGGATGCGCTGCCAAGTTCATCGATTCTATCCATAGGTTCTAATCGCCGAGTTACACCAATTTTAAAAACATCTTTGCCAAATGATCCTATATTAGAAATTATGTAAACATATCCAGCCGTTGCGTTAGCTTCACGATAATCTAAATCGCTTTTTTCAGAAGAAGCACTGTCAATTTTTTGTTGTAATCCTTCCAAGTCGTTTTTTAATTTTAATTGATCATTTTCATCTTGAGTAAGTTGTAATTTTTCTTCAAGTTCGGCATACATTTTTTCAAAGTGTGAAAGGTCCTTATCGATCTTTTTACGTTTAATACTGATTTCTTTTTGAAGGGCTTTTTCTTCACGTTCTCTTTGACGTTGTTCACGAAGCTCTTCTTTTTCTTGTTGTTTCTTTTCCGCATATTCAAATGCTAGGTGCAACTCTGAAAGTTTTAATTCAAGGTATGAGTAAGATAGTTCAACACCATTTTTTTCATTTAATTTATTTAATTGCTCGAATGATTTATTTATACGTTTTTCAACGCCGTCAAAATTAGAATAGGTAACTTTACTAATTGCGGCCTCGCATTCTCCATTAAATGTGCGGAGTAGTTGTTTTCCATTTTTATTTTGCATAGTACGACCTTTTGCCTGAGAATTATTAAAGGTCATTGGAAATGTAATATTAAAAGCAACTTTATTTTTGATTTCCTTTTTTTGACTTTTACGTACATCGTCAAGTTTTTCTTTATAATTTAAAGATGTTGTAAACTCATACCGAGGCTTATAGATACCAAAACTTTCTATTTCGATCTGTTCACTCAAGTCAATTATTTCATTTTTTAAAGACGCTTTTTTTGTTTCAAGGTTATCGATTTCTTGATTGGCCAAGCGTTTAATTTTGTTTACCGCCTCAATTTTTTCTTGCAAATTGGATAATTGTTCATTTAAAGTAGATTCTTGTTTTAAAAAAGCAACGTGTTTTTCTTCAATTAATGCATCTAACTCAAATGGTACCATTTCTTTTATTGATAGTTTTTCTGCAGCTTTTTTATTTGCTGTTGTAAGTTCGCTTTCTAAATTTAAAATTTTATTTGAAAGCTTCGTATTTGTTTCCTGTAATTTAGTAAGCTCGTCTTTTAATTTTTTGGTTTTAAAAATATCAGTTAATCCCATTTGTCCCCTCCAAAATATACAGCTTTTAATGTCTTCGGTATTTGGACAATATTTATGTTGAAATCTCTAAATATCTGAAGCGAGATCATTACTACTGATTTAAATTAGATCATCTAAGATCGGTTGATTCTAAAATTTATAGTGAGATAACAAAAAATTTTAATCATTTTCTATAACATAATGCGTAATTGTATTTATCGACATAAGTGGATGTTGTTATTAAAAATAAAATTCTATCAATTCTCTGAAATGGAAGCGTTAAATCATTGATATGATGAGTGATCATGTGTTAGAAATATTTAACGGTGACTATTATAAAATGATGGATCAGCTGTGAGTTCTAACTTTTAACATCTTTTTTGGTTTTTTCTTTTTAAAATATCGCATCAAAATCGATTAATTGCCCGTGGTTTTCATTTTTGCTTATTCGTTCTCCGTGCACGAAGATGCTTAGTCCTTTAGCTAATGTTGGTCTCGTAAATGCGAAGGTTTTGTCCTGAGGTAACTCTGTAATATTCTTTTTATAGTCGCGATTGTATACTCACGCATCGCGATATTCGCTATTATTTAAAATTCAATCAGAAAAATAAAGGAATAATTGTTAGTTATAACTTATTATCACATAAGATGTTAAAAGAGGGAAAGAAATTTTTCTTAGTTTGAAGTAGGGATTACGTTGCAATGTTTTAATAACTCAACGTGGGGATATGGGTGTCATCAAGTTCGCTTTTCCGGTGATCATTCAATTATCATAAAAGAATTAAAATAAGTATTTGAAACGATTCAAGAATATTTACGAATCTACACCAACGCAGGCTTAGTAGATGCTATTGAAATTGAGGGTGAAACAAAATAGGCTAAAATTAGACTTTACTTTTTAAACGTGCCGAAACCGATACTTAAATTGCTCAATTTAAATTAAATGAATTGCAAGGTAGGGGTGTGAACTTAGCCTAATTCTTGTTGCAATGACAGAAAAGGCTAAGAAACTTATACCAGAGGAGGAAGATGAATAATGCAAACGTTTATTAA
Source organism: Pediococcus stilesii (assembly GCF_001437075.1). Classification (GTDB taxonomy): domain Bacteria; phylum Bacillota; class Bacilli; order Lactobacillales; family Lactobacillaceae; genus Pediococcus; species Pediococcus stilesii. The sequence continues at coordinate 1,106 of NZ_JQBX01000015.1, read as the reverse complement.
AAATGTTCGCTATTCAGATAAGCAAGCGAAGTTCATCTTCTCACCGTTTAACCATCTATTTGATGTAGGAGACAGGTTTACCATTTATTTTAGTACAAACAAAATCGGAGTCAGTATATTTGTTTCCTAGTGCTAATTTTCTTTTTTGCTGCAATGTTTTTTGGCGATGTAATAATCTAACCAAAGTATCACTAATATGAATTGTGCGATAACTATTCTTTGTTTTGGGTGTAGTGATTTGTACAGTTTTAGCGGAGATTTGAATCATCTGTTGAGTTACCTTGATTGATTTACCCACCAAATCAACGTTTTTCCATTCTAATCCACAAACTTCGCCGCGCCTTAATCCAGTCCAAAACGATAGTTGTGCTGGAATAAAGAAAGCATCATCTTCTGCCATAAAACTTAATAACTTTTCATATTGATCAATGGATATGATTTTTAGATCGTCATGTTTGTTGGCAATTAATTCGTCAACAGACATTTGTCGTTTGGGGTAGGAAACAAGTTGAGCTGGATTAGATGATAATAATTCATAAGGAAAGACCGCCATACGTAATGCTTTTTTCAATACACCGATAATGATGGTCATTGAATGATTGCTAAGATTATAGTCTGTAAGCAGCGATTGCGAAAAATCTTCCAGAATCCTAGTTGTAAGAGATTTTAGAGGATAGTACCCAATCTTGGGGCTTAAGTATTTGTTTAAAACATTACGGTAATTTTCTTGAGTATTAAATTTTAATTTGGCTTCAACGTAGTTAGTAAACCAAAATTCTAAATAGTCATGTAGACTCATAGTCGATTCTAATCCCACCGACTGACCATTGTGATATCTATTCAACGCCTCGCGAAGAGAGTTTTGTGCTTCACTTTTTGATTGTCCGCCGTATCTTTCTATCTTGTGCCTTTTACCATCAATCCGAGCGGTATCAAATTGATAATACCACCGTTCACCTTTTTTCTAACTGATCCTTCCATATTAAAAATCATCCTTTCATAATTAGTACTTGATTATCCATTACGAACGTGTGTTCTTTTTGATTTCAAAAAAATAAGCCAATCGGCATACGTTCTAATTATGGCTGTACAATATTTGGTGTGAT
>NZ_JQBX01000014.1 GCF_001437075.1 Pediococcus stilesii | reverse complement strand
TACGGTCTGTTATTGGGTGCTTACACCAATATTTGCATCAATCGTTCTCATTAAAAAACCACCTTTGCTACATTTATAGTGCAAAAAAATTAATATACGAAGATTCTAAGTATTATCTATACTGATGGATGTGCTATACCTTAGATATTTGTAGCTGGTACGCGTATTAAAAAATTCAAACGGAGTTCCATCATCTAGAAAAGAGATTCCTTCCATAATTCCAACAGGTTCAACATTACTCAGTCCTAGTAATTTTTGGTCTTCGAAAGTTGAGGAATCGGCCATAATTGATAAAAACGCTTTACTAACGCTCGTATCCAGGGTATCTTCAAGAAACTTAAAAATTGAGCCTTTCGCAATGGCTGGACTTAGTTCAGGGATAGTCTTCACCGGGATATATACAGTTTCGATGGCAATGGCTTTTTCGTCCAGCAAACGAACACGCTTAATTTCATACACATGTTCGTTTTTTGCTAAAAATAAATTTTGTTGTAACTCAGCCGTTGCGACAATGATATTATACGTAATCAATCTTGAAGACATTTTTTGTCCAGAGATATTTAGATTATCCGTTATGTCAAGATTGTTTTCCTTAGACTGAAATAAAGATTGATTTCTAATATATAAAGGATTGACGAACGAACCTGCGCCACGTTTCTTGAATATGATTCCCTGTTGAGCAAGCACATTTAGAATGTTTTTTATTGTACTACGACTAACTTTATAGCTTTGGGCTAATTTTTGTTCGTTAGGTAATTTATTATTAGTAAAATCGCCGTCTAAGATCCGTAATTTTAAATTATGCGAGATATTTTTGTGTGCCAAATTCGTCATGATTTAACTCCTTGTGACAATATTTAGTTTCCGTATTTATGTGAATAATCATACGATGTTATCACCTAATGTTGCGCAATAAGGCATGGTTTTATGTAAAGGCATTCATCAACTGATATTAATATATTTTAGCAAAAAAATAAATTGGACCGTATCATTTTTTAAAAAGGTTGACTTTTTTTGAAAATTGGGTATGATAGTACCGTAAAGAGATTAGTTAAGTAATCTAAATCTCGTTTATGAACGAGCTAGTGTGGTAAGTAATTATTAATTTATCGAAGGAGAGTTAATTTTATGACGGTGGATTACAATTCCAAAGAATATTTATCAAAAGTTGATGCCTGGTGGCGTGCTAGCACCTATCTTTCAGGGGGGATGATGTTCTTAAAGAGCAACCCATTATTTTCAGTCACTAATACACCTATCCAAGCAGATGATATTAAGGTTAAGCCAATCGGACACTGGGGTACAGTTGCAGGACAGAACTTTTTATATGCGCATGCTAACCGTTTGATTAACAAGTTTGATTTGAACATGTTCTACATCGGTGGCCCAGGTCACGGTGGTCAAGTTATGGTTACAAATGCTTATTTAGATGGTTCATACACCGAAGACTATCCCGAAATTACCCAAGACGTTGAAGGTATGTCACGTTTATACAAACGTTTCTCTTTCCCAGGAGGAATTGGTTCACATATGACCGCTCAAACTCCAGGTTCATTGCATGAAGGTGGAGAATTAGGATACTCACTATCTCATGCGGCCGGAGCTATCTTAGATAATCCAGAGCAAGTTGCATTTACTGTTATCGGAGATGGTGAAGTTGAGACTGGACCTGCAATGACTGCTTGGCACTCAATTAAATTTATTAATCCTAAGAACGATGGTGCAGTCTTGCCAATTTTGGATTTAAACGGGTTCAAAATTTCAAATCCAACGATTTTCTCTCGCATGAGCGATGAAGAAATTACTAAGTTCTTTGAAGGTTTGGGCTACTCACCACGTTTCCTTGAAAATGATGATATTCATGATTATATGACATATCATGAAAAGGCAGCGAAGTTGTTTGACCAAGCTATCACTGATATTAAAGATATTCAACGAGACGCTCGTGAAAATGGTCGTTATCAAGATGGCGAAGTTGCTGCCTGGCCTGTTGTAATTGCTCGACTACCAAAGGGTTGGGGTGGCCCAACACATAATCCAGCCGGCGAACCAATTGAAAGTTCATTCCGTGCTCACCAAGTACCACTTGGTTTGTCTCAAAAGAACTTAAAAGAACTTCCTGAATTTGAAAAATGGATGAATTCATATAAGCCAGAAGAATTGTTCAATGCAGATGGTTCTTTGAAGGCAGAAGTTGCAGAGTTTGCACCAAAGGGTGATAAGCGAATGGCAATGAACCCAGTTGCCAATGGTGGACGTCGTTTCGGAGATAAGGCAGAAGTACTTAATTTACCAAGTTGGAAAGACTTCACGAATGATATTAACGCATCAAATCGTGGAACTGAGTTGCCAGATGGTAACCGCAACATGGATATGAATGTTCTTTCAGGATTCTTTGCTAAAGTTGCTACAAATAATCCACACACATTCCGGATCTTTGGTCCTGATGAAACGATGTCAAACCGTCTCTGGGACATGTTCAAAGTTTCAAACCGTCAATGGATGGAAGAAATTAAGGAACCAAATGATCAATATGAAGCTCCAGAGGGTCGTATTTTGGACGCTCAATTATCTGAACATCAAGCCGAAGGATGGCTCGAAGGTTATACTTTAACTGGACGTACTGGTGTTTTTGCATCATATGAATCATTCCTTCGCGTAGTTGATTCAATGATTACTCAACACTTTAAGTGGATTCGTCAAGCCGCTGAACAACCATGGCGGAATGACTATCCATCATTGAATTTGATTTCAACTTCGACTGTATTCCAACAAGATCACAATGGATATACTCACCAAGATCCAGGTATTTTGACACACTTGGCTGAAAAGAAATCAGATTATGTTCGTCAATATCTACCAGCAGACGCAAACACATTACTTGCTGTATTTGATCGTGCATTTACTGAACGTCATAAGTTGAATCATATTGTTGCTTCAAAACAACCACGTCAACAATGGTTCTCAGTCGATGAAGCAGAAGAACTTGCTAATGAAGGTTTGAAAACGATTGACTGGGCTTCAACAGTTGCTGAAGGTGAAGATGCCGACATTATCTTTGCTTCATCAGGTGTGGAACCTACAATTGAGTCACTAGCTGCTCTTCACTTGGTTAATGACGCATTCCCATCAGTTAAGATGCGTTATGTTAACGTTGTTGAAATCAACCGTCTTCAAAAGAAGAATGGCAAGTTAAACGCAGAACGTTCGTTGAGTGACGCTGACTTTAGCAAATTCTTTGGCCAATCAGGAACACCTGTATTATTCGGATTCCATGGTTATGAAGACTTAGTTGAATCGATGTTCTATCAACGTGGACATGATGGACTACACGTTCATGGTTATCGCGAAGATGGTGACATTACAACCGCTTACGACATGCGTGTTTATTCTGAGTTGGATCGTTTCCATCAAGCTAAAGACGCTGTTGATACGTTACGCGCTAAAGGTGTTATTTCGGATACAGATGCACAAGCATTTGATAAGAAAATGGATGATATTTTAGCTAAGCATTTCGATGTTACCCGTAACCAAGGTCGCGATATTGAAGAATTTACCGACTGGAAATGGACTGCATTAAAATAGTTTAGTTTCACTTTTTGATAATTTATAGTTTTTGAGGCTCGTTCCGTTTGACGGAGCGGGCTTTTTTGATTCAATTAAAAAAGAATGGGCTATTTAGGTGATAAGGATAAGTGGGCACCTAATAATAGACAGTTTGAAGCGTAAAAGTTCTAGTGATAAGTTTTTATAATTAGGAAGTCAAATAGTGATTTTAGTCAAGCGGGCTGCTACATTGGAGTTGTTCGAAGATATTATTTCATAAGGATCAGCGATAGAATTTTTCTAAAAAAATGGTAATTGCATAAAGAAGAAATTCTCAAGTTATTGAAAATTTTGACCTTATGTCCAAGGATAAATGTCGGAAATTACCGCTGATGAAATCGGAGCTATAGAGATGTTACTTGATAGTGGCCGGCGCAAGCTCGTTAGCAATTTTTAGTAATAAGGAAGATGTTGAAAATATTAAAGAACTACTTTATGAAAATATCAAAATTAGTGAAAAGGCAGAGCCAGTCAGTTTAATTCATGAGATTATTAAATGATTATGTTTTTAGTATTTTTGTTGAAAAAGTTAATAGTGTCCGAGGTTAGACCAAATTTTGGCCAATTAAAATGAGCTTCGCTCCTTCAGGGTGTGAAGCTCACTTTTTAGCGCTAAAATATAGTTGAGAGTACCTCGATAATCTTGCCTGTTTGCGTTACGATGGATAACTAAAAATAACTGTATTAATATAATTAAAAATAGTTCCTTGTATGATTAGAAAGAAAAAACGATTAATATAAATGCTAAGATAAAATCATTTGCCCAAAGTACTAAATTTTTTGCTACGAGTAGCCACATGAGTTTATAATGATTAATTTAAATTTTTTATTGGATTTATCATAGATGTTATATGCATTTCCATTAATTTTTTTGCTTCTTCAAGATTTGGAGTTTTCATGGTGGAAGCAATTAGTTCGTGGTATAAAGCTGCTTTTGTACGCATATCAGAAAATGATGAATATTTGTTCGTTGAAACTTTCTTGTTCTTGGAATAAAAATTAGCTGTGGGATTGCCGTTTATGTTAAGAACGTTCTTATAATCATTAATACTTTGTGCTTTAGCAATATGAGCATTGACTAAACCATATGTAATTATCGTAATGCCAATTATATAGAATATTCTCGTTATTTTATTAAGCATTCAGTTTTACCTCCAAAAAGTATTTTATTATGCCTATTAAAAGAAAAATAATAGCATTTAAAGAAAGCGATTTCAATAAAATATGAAGAATAATTTACTTTTTAGTTTGCCAACAAGGTACTCGAAGAACATCCATTGGTCACAATTTTCCAACCAAAGTTCTGCAAAAATCACCTAATTTACCAGGTGGTTCGTTCCACAATTAGTGTCCGTAGTAAGGGACAATTTAAAAAATGGATATTGATTATTTGATGATATACTTTGAAATTGAAGGGGGGATATTATGACTGATTTAGCGACACGAATCGTTACTTTTTTATCTCAAAAAGATGAGTATATTGAAGCACACACTTTAGCAGAAAAGTTAGGAGTATCCTCAAAAACAATTTATCGGACGATCAAGAAAATTAATCAGGATAAGGAAATTATTAAATCTCAACGGGGGTTGGGATATCTGATTGATGATCAAAACTTTGATGAGGGGACGGCCGAAAATGTTAATCGATTGACTGCTCGAACCTATTCAATTGCCATTCACGTACTTTTCTCTCAGCCTAAAAAATTACGATTTTTAGATATTGCGGATAAATTTTATATCTCAGAATCGGCAATGACGAATGAGTTAAGAAAAATGGAAGGAATTCTGACTAAATTTGATTTACAAGTTTTCCGAAAAAATGGGTTTATCAATGTTGAGGGAACGGAACTAAAGATTCGGCAAGCGTTGAACTTTTTGTTGATTCGAAAAGGGGATGTTTCCAAAGGATTTGACTCTGTTGCAGAAATATTTCCATCAATTGCAAAACAAGATAAAGAATTTCTGATTTCGCAGATTACTCTAATTCAAGAAGAACTAAATGTAACTCTGGTTGATCCGTATACATTGAATGTCTTTTCTCATTTATACATCATGATGGAGCGAATTAGTTCAATGCCGAAGTCCGAAGAAAAGCCAATTTTTGATGTGAGTGCGGTCGAAAACGAAGACTTCTACGAAACATCGAGAATAATTATTGAAAATATTTCCATGCACATTGGACAGCCGATTGACTCGGATGAAATCTTATATCTGACGCAATATCTTAAATCTCTGCGATATATTAATAATGATTTAGACGATTTAGATGATATTAATAACGTCGGGATGAAGTTCAATAAGACGGTGTTAGATTTTGCCGAAAACATTGTTGAAAACTACCAATTCGATAAAAAAGTTAATAAAAAACGGTTATTGATGGATCTCTGTGGACATCTTCAACCAATGTTAAATCGAATCGAGTCTAATCTAGCAGTTGTTAATCCCCTTGTGAAGGATATTAAGAATACCTATAAGACAGAGTTTGAAAATTTAAAGGCAATTATTGATAAATACACCCTGGATAAATATCAACTGAGAATTTCTGAAGATGAGATTGCATTTATCACGCTTTATATCGTTAAGGCGATTGAGGAAAGCTATCAAAGTAGCCGAGTGCTGGTGATGTGCTCAAGTGGCATTGGGACGGCACAATTGATCAAAACAAAGTTGTTAAATGCAATTCCAAATTTGAACGTCACGGACGTAATTTCTTCTTACAGTTATTTAAAAAATATGAAGAAGTATAACGAAAACGCGGATTTAATCGTTAGTACCGTGGCTATTCCAAATGAAAGCCCCATCCCCATCGTATTGGTTAGTCCACTATTAAATGAACTGGATTTAAGAAGGGTCAAGGCATTTTTAGATGATTAAAGTTGAATATGTTGAGCTTAAGCAACAAATTAAATCTGACGTCGTCAATGAAGAGATTAGTCGTCAGGTCGAAATATTCTTTGGTATTAACGCTAAAGAGGCACTGGCTTCGATTGAAAAACGCAATTTATCCGGAACGACCAAGATCGAAAAAGACTTTTATTTGCCACATGTTGAAACTAACGCACAGGAGCAGGGGATTCTTTTGATACACTATTACGATTTGAATAACACGAAGCAGACGGCTTTAGTAATGGTGGTAAATAGTCGTAATCCGGATAAAAAATTAGAAGAGATAATGGGAATCCTACTGAATTCAAAGAATATAAATAAAATGAAGCATTGCAACAGTAATGAAGAATTTCGAAGGTTGATCCAAGAGGGGGATTAAAAATGTTGGATGAAGAAATTGTACTACTAGACCTTAAGGCTGAGAATCAAACGGATGCTTTGGAAAAAATTGCTGATGCTCTGTATGAAAAAGGGATCGTTAAGGATTCTTACAAAAATGCAGTTGTCAATCGTGAAAAAGATTATCCGACGGGACTTCAAACGCCAATTATCGGGGTAGCGATTCCCCATACAGATGCTGAACATGTTAATAAATCACAAATTGCGGTTGCGAGGTTGAAGGATCCCGTCCACTTTTTGCAAATGGGTGATGGAGAAGATGTATCAGCAAAGTTGATCTTCATGCTGGCTTTAAAGGAGGCCCATGCACAACTAGAGGTGCTCCAAAAGTTGGTTGCGTTGATTCAAGACGAAGAGGCTGTTAAGAGCTTACTAAATTTGGATGATCCGCATCAAATTACTCAAAAATTAATTGATTATGGTCTTTAAACTTGGAGGAGAAATATTATGGCAATCATTAAATGGCTACTGAATGCAGGACCAACTGTATTTTTACCAATGTTATTGTTTGTATTTGCACTTGTTTTAAGAATTAAACCGGGAAGAGCCTTCAAGACGGCTTTAACGGTCGGAATTGGTTTTATTGGATTGAATTTGGTAATTAATTTGTTGACGGATAACCTAGGACCGGCAGCACAAGCGATGGTAAAAAACTTTCATCTTAGTTTGACAACGATTGATGTTGGGTGGCCAGCTGCTTCAGCAATTTCTTATGGAACAACGCTTGGAAGTTTAGCAATTCCGATCGGTGTATTATTGAACGTTGTTTTGTTAATAATTGGACTAACCAAAACACTAGATGTCGATTTATGGAACTATTGGCACATTGCTTTTACCGGTTCTTTGGTCTACGCCGCGACAAATAACTTTGCCTTAGGAATGGTTACGATGGTTGTTCACGCAATGTGGATCTATTTCTTGGCAGACTTGGCGGCACCAACGATTCAAAAACATTATGGATTAGAAGGAATTTCATTTCCCCAAGGAGCTTCAGCGCCCGGATTCGTTTTGGCTTTACCAATCAATTGGTTACTAGATCGAATCCCTGGTGTGAAAAATATTCATTGGACACCAGAAACGATTCAAAAGAAGCTCGGAATTTTCGGAGATTCATCAGTTATGGGGTTAATCATTGGACTTGTAATTGGGTTGTTAGCGCGTTATGATTTCACCAAAACATTGAACCTAGGAATTTCGACCGCGGCGGTTTTAATCTTAATGCCTCGGATGGTCGCACTCTTAATGGAAGGTTTACAACCAATTTCCGAAGCGGCTAACGCACTGGTTCAAAAGAAATTTCCTGGTCGTAATTTGTACATTGGAATGGATTCAGCCTTAGCCGTTGGGCAAGAGGCGGTGCTATCTGCTTCACTGATTCTAGTGCCAGTCTCATTGTTGATCGCGGTCATTTTACCAGGAAATACCGTGTTACCTTTTGGTGATTTAGCGACAATTCCATTTATGATGGCCGTCATGGCAGCTGTTTTTGGTGGGAACGTCTTTCGGATTGTAATTGGTGGAATTATTGATATTTCGATCTCACTGCTAATTGCATCCTGGGCCGCACCGCTACTCACGATTACTGCCAAATCGGCGCATTTCGCAATGAATGGTGCTTCATCAATTTCAATTCTCTCTGATGGTGGTACTTGGACGACTCTAATGATTGTTGGTTTGGGTAAGATTATGACTTGGCCGGGGATCATTGGCTTGGGACTAATAGCTCTAGGATTGATGACATGGCTTAACAAGTTTCATGATAAAAAGGCAAAAAGTTTAGATTAAAAAGGAGAAATTATTATGGCTAAAAGATTAATGGTAGTTTGTGGTACAGGGATTGCAACATCAACCGTTGCAACTGGTAAAATCAAAGATTATTTGAAGCAGGAAGGGCTCGATGGTAATGTGACGTTCCTTCAATCTAAAATTGCGGATGAAGTTAGTGCTATCCAAAATGGTGATTACGATATTGTTGTGTCAACGACCATGGTTCCGAGTGATATTAAAGATAAAGTGATCAACGGAGTACCTTTGTTGACGGGGATTGGTGTTAGCAAGGTATTTGATGAGATTAAGGCGGATGTGTTGAAGTAAATTGTGAAAAAATAAAGGACGCAAAAATCATTTTTGATTTTTGCGTCCTTTTTCTTGTGGAATAAAGTTTAGATTTGGGTAAAAACTATTAATGAGTTCTTAAATATGAAAAAAATACGATTTTTGGGGAATTTTATAAATTATTAACCATGTTAAGCTTAATATAATTGGTATAGGATGGGTTTAAACTCAGTGTTCCTAAACTTTAGTTAAAATATTATCGGGAGGAATTTGATTTGGGTAGGGAAGTTATTCGTTTTCTGGTCTTTATATTTGGGCTCACAGTGATGGCATATTTTTCGCAATACCGGGCGAAAGCAGCGATTAATCGTATTGGTTTGGGTAACTATGCGGTGGACACGGGATCAGATTTATTTGATTTACTTTCAAATTCTAATGGGTATTGGAATCGACAAGGAAATACTCCTGAAAACATTACCATTAATGTCACTAAAGATATTACCTTGCCCCGTACACAGCCAAATATATATCCGAAAATAAAAAATGTGAATGTTAATTTTCAAGGACACGAATTCTTTGTTGATAATCAAAATGGGTCAGCTATCATAATTCCACCAACTAGTACGGTACAAGTTATGATATCTAATTTGAATACTATATACACTTATGGTACTAACTGGTATTTTAGTGCGCCTCCGTCTTCAAATCGTGGGAACTTTGGAGCCTATGTAGCCACCCGTATGGGATTGCTTTTTTCATCAGATTCTTCTGAAACAAAATCAGTAATTAGTAGTAATGCACAAATTACTTATAATAATGTGACATATATTGTTCCTAGAGATTACAGAGTTAATCAACCTTTAAGCAGCTACTATATTCCAATCAACTTTATCGGAAATAATCATATCGAAAACGGAGTTAGCGGTAGAGCGTTGGGGGGAAGTGTCCAACATCAAAGTTAGTTCTGGAGCGACAACTTTAATTTCGGGAAGTAAGGGAGATTCTTCAACATCTGGTGGAATGCTGGTTCCATACTGGAATGAACGCAATAATAAAAGATTTTTAATTGATGTGGCGAAAGGTGCATCGTTAGAAATTGATAATAATAACAAGGCGGATGGCGTTATTTCCTTTACAGGTGAATCCAATTCAGTAGATATTAGTAACAGTGGGATGTTAAAAATCAATTCGAACATTGAATCTGCACCAATATTTGGACCACTAGTGGGTGGAGGAAACCTGACGACTAATTCGGGATCGATTACTAATTTATCAGCACTGGGTGCTACTTTTGATGCAACTAAAATGAATTCAAATGCGTGGATGAAGTTAAAGCTAACGGCCGGATCTAAAACCAGCATTATTTCAAAGGATAAATCACCATTTAGCAATAATGGTCCGTGGAGTAATCCGAGTAATATATCCATCGCGTCGTCCGCTAAGCTTTTAACATATTCTGGTGATTCGGCAAAAGGTGGACTTACTGATACTCCAGACCATGATATTCCAGTTACCTTCATTGGTGGAAGCGTGATACAAGGTTATAGCCACAATAAAATCACTTCAATTCCAACTGGAGTTGATGACTATGACCGCTTAGACGCTAACGATGTGAATCCCTTTGTTGGTGGACAAACGATTAGCTCAAGTAAAATGGACCAGTCTACTGATTCCGGGCTATTGGTTTTCCCAACCCTATTATCGGTAGCAATGGGGGAGGGAAAATATTATTGGAATTATGGATTAGACCAATTGCCGGATGCCAATCAATTTTTGAGTCGTACTACTGACGCTCCGCTTCGTTTTCAAGTTTTTGATACTAGAAGTGTGAATCCGAGTTTTAAAATTACGGCAGCTTATGTTTCCAAGCAAGAAAGGCAACGTCAATTATTTTCAATGTGGTTTAAACATAGTGCATCCGAAGATACTTCAACAGCAGTTCGATTAAGTCAAAATGCGCAAACGATTTTAACTGGTAGTGAAATGAAATCTGATGGAGGAGTCTATACCGCCGATTATGGGAAAGATTCTGGACTGGTAATGCTGGCGAATAACCGTGTACGATCTGGTAATTATAAAGGCCTGGTTGATTGGACTTTGGTGGATGGAGTTTAGAGTTTTTAATATAGATATGGTTTTGTATGTCCGCCATGAATATTAAACGTGCGGTGACAAGAGTAGTCATAAGACTGAAATGACCGGATGTTTAAACATTGGTTCTGTAAATCAAAAGGTACCAATCGAAAAGATTTAAAAATTCTTTTGATTGGTACCTTTTGTCTGGATTTATTTTATGAGTTTGCTTTTTGGAAGTTAATTAGACATCAACATCTTGCAAGCTACAGTATTTTTTGAAAGTGAAAAAATTTAACGATAGTCTTCATATTGTTAGTTTAGAAGTATTCTGATACTTAAGGAAAGTTATATATTCATACCGAAGATGGGAATTATTTGATATTTCACGGAGATACTAAGAAAACATCGCGAATATTATTTGGAGTGTTTTCAAAATAAATCATCATGAGATCCCGTTCTAGTTAACGTTAAAGTTAGTTCATCATTATTTAATTGATATATTAGTAACCAATCGGCTTGAATGTGTAATTTGCGATACCCGTGCCACTCTCCCTTTAGTGCATGGTCTCGATATTTTCTGCTTAACGCGTCTATATCATAATCAAAAAGGTCTTGGGCAACCTTTTCAAATTTAGTGACATCGTAATGTTTCTTCACTAATTTTTTGAAGTCTCGTTTGAATATTGACGTTCGTTTAATCTTCATCTTGTAAGTCCGCCATCAAATCATGTACGGTATCAAAGCTCTTGAGATGATCGTGTTCGACTTCCCTGCGTGCCTCTACACTGTCTGAACTACTTCGTTTCGGTTGAAATGGCAGCCCCTGCTCTTTAATACTCTGTTTGATGAACATATTTACCGCTGTATTCAGATTAAGTCCCATGCTCTTAAATAACTCTGAGGCCTTTTCCTTATCTTCTTTATCGACATTTACATTAATTCTTACTTTGGGTTTTGTATCCATAATTACTGCTCATCTCCTTTTGGCGGTTTTATTGTAACATTTTTACACCTAATATGTACATTATTAACGCAGAAAGATTTTTCAATCATTGTTAACAATTACTCATTTGATATTTTGGGGCGTTTCATGTTCAAAATCTATCATGATAAACAGTAAATAATCGGAAAAATTTCGGAATGAAGAGTATGAATATGATGGGCGTCAAGCTTACCTCCTAAACTTAATATAAAAGCTGCTTTACATTTGACTGATCTAATCTATTTAAAGATTAGGTCGGTTTTTTATTATCTTAATGGTTTTAATTGATTATGTTGATGATATAGCATGATTGTCGTATATTAGTAGTGTAAATATCGTTTTAAAAGTGGAGGAAGTTAAAAATGCAAAACATACCAAACCGTAGCTCAAAAGTTCAGGTTTCGTTTTCAAAAGAAGAAAAAATAGAATTGGAAAAGCTTGTTGATTATTATTATGGAATGAATTTAGCCACGTGGCTCCGCAGTACCGCCATTCGTGAGTTGAGAAGACGAGAAAATATAGATCAATCAAACTTTAAAATTGATCGTGTGGCGGAAGACGCAAGAGCAGCATATAAAATAGCATCGGATCGATCAATTGATCCAGAATCGTAGGGGATTCTAGTTAGAATTGTAGATTGTAAGGGGGATACAGTCGAGATGGACGACTTTTCAAAAAAATTAGCATGGAATTCTAGTATTAAGAAGATGCTGTGGTATGCAGTACCATTTAAAAAATGGCATACCGTTTCAATCAGTGTTAGTAAACAATCATCAAGCGTTTATATTTATCTTTATCGAAAAGAACATATTTTTCAACTTAGACTAGCTGATCATACACAGGCCGAAAGAGGGGTAGCACGCTATACGCAAATTTACTGGGATAAGGATACTACTGCAAATGAGGTGATTGAACGAATTCGTCGCGTGTTTGCAAAGGGACTTATTCGAGCACGACCGTTTGGACTGACTGAATTTTTGATATTACGTCTGGTAAGTTCTACATATGGAAAAAATAATCGAATCAGTGTATTTATGCAAAACGATCACTCACTTTTGATCGAGGGAGAGTATGTTGGAGCTGTTTTTTTGGAAGGTAAGCCATTGTATTCTAGTCTAATGTCTCTCAGCAAATCACGATTATTAAATGTTTATAAAAATGGGCATCTGTCAATAACTCATAATGGGCTGGATTTTTTGAGAAAGTACGGTGAACTAAGAAGTAATGCTTGGCCAAAGTATCTCTCCAGCTATAGTTGGGAAACAATTGTTCAAATGTTAAAAAATAACGCGGTGCTGAATTATAAAGAAGAGTACATTAGTAATACTAGCGCGGAAAAGCGTAGTACATCGAATAATATTGTCTCCCTAAGTGAACAACCGGCATTGCAGAAATTAAGTGCGTTGTTCAATTTGACTGAACGAAACAGTCCGCCAAAAGAAGATACGGAACCGCAAAAGGATACACCTAAAAAATGGCGTCAATTAGTGTTAGATGAAGTTGCAAGCCACTTGCCTTACAAGCATAAAATTGTTTCGCAATTGTTGCTATCTAGAAGGCGGGTCGTTTATTTACAAATTGTAGGTGACGCTTATATCTATACAATCCGCTTTGGGAGCCGGCAAAAAGAACGAACAACAGTTAAATATGCCTATGCCCAAAATAATGAGGTGATTGCAGCCAATTCAGGAAAAATCGCTGGTCAAGAGGCCGCTAGTATTGATATAACAAGTCTTGATAAAATAAAACTACGTTGGTTAATGTTTGTTTGGTTGAAGATTATTCAACTGGGTGAAAATCATCGGCCACATTATCAAGTTCACTTTAGTTCAAAAAAACAGAGTGTTAAAATCGCTAACTTTAAAAATAATACAGTGACTTTCTTCCCGCGGTCGCATTGCCGATGGATTACGCAAATTTTACTCCTAGGTTGGGTTCAACAAGATGGACATGGATGCCATATCTCTCCAGTCGGAAAACAAATCCTTGATAATTATCGAGAAATCGCGTTAAATCAATCAACTTTTTGGGATTTGGAATTGTCATCAGATAGTCGAACACGGGCGATGAGAAGACTAAAAACGAATTAATGAAATTAATATTGTTAACTCTAAGCAACATTCCGTATACTAAAGGATGTTGCTTTTATTATTTAAATTATTTGTGAATTGTAAATCAATAATACATAAATGTAGTCAAAACCGTTATGCAGACAGCGCTTACAAAATCGTTATAAGTATTATTTATGACCTGGTAAAGCTTTGACTATAAGTTGTTTGACGGAATATCATCAAGATGTTAAAAGCTTTGTAGATTCATTGATTGAAATTTCACATGTAAAATTATACGGAGGTTATGAAAATGTCAGATTACCGTACAGAAGAAGATACGTTAGGTCCAGTTCAGATTCCAGCTGATGCATTGTGGGGAGCACAAACTGAAAGAAGCCGCAATAATTTCCCAACGGGAGCAAAAATGCCGCTCGAAATAATTAAAGCATTATTACAAATTAAAAAGGCTGCTGCGATTGCGAATAAAAAAGAAGAAGCAATTGATTCGGCAAAAGCTGATTTGATCGTGGAAGCAATCGATCGGCTATTGGCGCTCAGTGATGATGAGCTCCGAAAAGACTTTCCCTTGGTAATTTATCAAACGGGTTCTGGAACTCAGACCAACATGAATGTTAACGAGGTTGTGGCCCACATGGCTCAAAAGATTAACATGGACATTGAAATTTTGCCTAATGATGATGTGAATCACGGGCAAAGCTCAAATGATATTTTTCCAACGGCAATGAACATTACGGCGGCAGTTGCGGTTGTAAAACTTGAAAAAGCGGTTCAGCATTTAATCGATAACTTAGATGAAAAACAAAAGCAATATTGGGATGTTGTTAAGATCGGAAGAACTCATCTCCAAGATGCAACCCCACTGACTTTCGGACAAGAAATTAGCGGATGGAAGAGCGCCCTTGAGCATGATTTAAAATATTTACAGGACTTAAACCCAACCCTAAGTGAGCTTGCAATGGGTGGAACGGCAGTTGGAACTGGATTGAACGCGGCACCTCATTTTTCAGCAATCATTGCTAAAGAAATGAGTGATGTGTATGGATTCGAATTTACCGCCGATTCAAATAAATTTTATGGATTGGCGCATCATTCTGGATTAAATGTTGTTCACGGAGCCATCAAAACGTTGGCAAGTGATTTAATGAAAATTGCTAATGATGTCCGCTTCCTGGGTAGCGGTCCGCGCGCCGGATATGGCGAACTGACTTTACCTGCTAATGAACCGGGTTCTTCAATTATGCCGGGAAAGGTTAATCCAACACAGGCGGAATCGATCACGATGGCGGCAGTACGGGTTATGGCCAACGATGTAGCGGTTGATTTAGCAGCCAGTCAAGGAAACTTTGAAATGAACGTTTATAAACCAGTTTTGATTAGCTCGTTCTTAGAGTCCGCTGAACTTTTGACCGGTACAATTTATGGTTTTGCCGACCGAATGATTGCTGGCATGAAAGTTAATTCAAAGCGCATGGAAGAATTAGTTAACAACTCTTTGATGACCGTTACGGCGCTTTCTCCTCATATCGGATATCATGATAGCGCCAAAATTGCTCAGCAGGCTGAAAAAGAGGGGACAACGTTAAAAGAGGCTGCACTTAAATCGGGAAAATTAACTGAAGAAGAGTTTGATCAATGGGTCGTACCAATTGAAATGACGAATTATAAAAAATAGAGTGCGGATGAAACCGGGTTGACTTCGAGGATTAACGTGACAAACGGGAAAATCCGAGTTTGGATTTTTGCGGTTGTTGGGTTAACCGGAGAAAACAGGTTTCAGGAGCCGATTAAACTGAGTGCGGATGAAACCGGGTTGGTTTTGAGAATTAACATGACAAACGGGAAAATCCCGGGTTTGGATTTTTGCGGTTGTCGAACAAACTTCAAAACAACGCAACATACAATAGGAGGAAACTAACAAATGCCAGAAAAGTTTATTTTTAAACCAAGTGATCTTGCTACTTTAAAGGATAATTATGATTTGGTTGTTATTGGATCAGGCGGAGCGGGATTGACCAGCGCAATTCAAGCACGTGAATTGGGATTACATCCGGTGATTTTAGAAAAAATGGATAAAATTGGTGGGAATACTACTAGGGCTTCATCCGGAATGAACGC
This sequence comes from Pediococcus stilesii, assembly GCF_001437075.1. Taxonomy (GTDB): domain Bacteria; phylum Bacillota; class Bacilli; order Lactobacillales; family Lactobacillaceae; genus Pediococcus; species Pediococcus stilesii. Next base: position 40,743 of record NZ_JQBX01000014.1, on the reverse strand, counting down.
AGCCGAAACGACAGTCCAATTGGATCATCAAATTGTGGATAGTTTTCAAGATTTCTATCAAGAAACCTATAATGGCGGTGGAAAACTTAATAACGTTGAATTATTAAAATACTTTACAGAACATGGTGCCTTAGCGATTGATTGGTTGGCGCAGCATGGTATAAAACTGGATGATTTGACTATTACCGGCGGGATGAAAGTGATGCGAACTCATCGGCCGAGTTCCTTGGCACCAATTGGTGGTTTTTTGGTTTCAGAACTTTTAAAGCAGGCGGATCGACTAAATATTCCAGTGTTTACGGGCGTTAAAGTGATAAAGTTGGAAGCGGACGACGATCAAATTACTGGAATTCAAGCGGTTGCCAATCAACATGAAATTAATATCAAAACCTCGGCGGTAATCTTGGCAAGTGGTGGCTTTGGAGCGAGCGCCGAGTTATTGAAGAAATACCGCCCAGATTTGGCAAAGTATAAAACGACTAATCAGCCGGGAGCGACTGGTGACGGGATTGCGTTGGCTGAAAAAATTGGCGCGAAGCTTGTCGATATGGACCAAGTTCAGATTCATCCAACCGTTCAACAAGATACAGATCATGCATATCTAATCGGAGAGGCCGTTCGTGGTGAAGGCGCAATTTTAGTCAATCGGGATGGAAAACGGTTTGTTAATGAACTCGATACTCGCAAAAAAGTTTCAGGAGCAATCGACGATTTAGATGGAACTGGAGCATGGCTGATTTTTGATCAAGGAATTCGAGACCGAGTTAAAGCTGTTGAGTTTTATGACCATATTGGCTTGGTTAAAACGGGTGCAAGTGTAGCAGCGTTGGCAGAATCAACAGGACTGAATGCCGATAACTTAAAGCAAACGGTTGAAAAATGGAATGGATTTGTTGAAAAGCATAATGATTCAGAGTTTGGACGAGCAACGGGGATGGATCGCAATATCGTGAAGGGACCTTTTTTCTCAATTCATATTGCACCTGCCGTTCATTACACAATGGGTGGCGTCGGAGTCAATAAGGAAACACAGGTTTTGAAGGATGATGGAACAACTATTAAAGGACTGTTCGCGGCCGGCGAAGTGGTTGGTGGCTTACATGGTAATAACCGAATTGGCGGTAATTCAATCGCTGAAATTGTTGTCTTTGGACGTCAAGCGGGACAGCAGGCTTTTAAATATTTGAAACAAACGGATTAATTACGAAGGAGCAAAATAATGACTCTTGAAAACGTAAATTATAAAAAGTTTATCGCCCCGATTGTTGTTGGTTTAATTTTGTGGTTTCTTTCACCGATAAAGCCTGTGGGCGTTTCGGTTGCTGCATGGCATATGTTTGCAATTTTTGTTGCGACGATTATTGGTTGTATTACGCAACCCCTTCCGATTGGTGGGGTGGCAATCATTGGATTCAGCATAACCGTCTTGACGGGTGAAGTGCCGATGAACAAGGCAATTGCGGGCTTTGGAAATGACAGTATTTGGTTGATTGTGATGGCGTTTTTCATTTCCCGTGGCTTCATCAAAACCGGACTAGGACGACGAATGGCATTCCATTTTGTTAGCATGTTTGGTAAAAAAACGCTGGGACTCGCCTACTCGCTGATTGGCGTAGATTTAATTCTAGCGCCAGCGACACCCAGTAATACGGCGCGAGCCGGCGGAATTATGTATCCAATTATTCGTTCGCTAGCGAGTGCGTTTGGGTCAACACCAGAAAATAATACACAAAGGAAGATTGGTTCATTTTTACTTTTTTCTGAATTTCAAGGAAATATTATTACTTCAGCGATGTTTCTAACGGCGATGGCTGGAAATCCGTTAACCCAATCACTGGCAAAACCTTTGGGAATACATATTACGTGGATGAACTGGTTTATTGCTGGGGTTGTACCAGGAATTATTTCACTAATTTTAGTTCCACTAATTATTAACAAAATTTATCCACCAGAAATTAAAGAAACACCCGATGCTAAAGAATGGTCGAAAAAACAGCTTGATGAAATGGGCAAAGTTAGTGTAGCTGAAAAGTTTATGATTATGACTTTCCTAGTTGCGTTGGTACTCTGGGTTTTAGGGTCATTTTTGGGAATTGATGCAACTTTAACGGCCTTTATCGCGCTTTCCCTACTATTAATTACCGGAGTTCTTTCATGGACTGACGTCACAAAAGAGACTGGTGCTTGGAACACTTTAACCTGGTTCTCAGTTTTAGTAATGATGGCCGGTCAATTAAATGAGCTCGGATTTATTCCGTGGTTGAGCAAGTCGATTGGTTCTTCACTACACGGAATGAACTGGATTTTTGTCTTAATTATTTTGATTGTGGCATACTTCTATAGCCATTATTTATTTGCTAGTGCAACCGCCCATGTAAGTGCCATGTACGGGGCGTTCTTAGCGGTCGCCGTGTCTGGTGGAGTTCCACCATTGCTAGCTGCTTTAATGCTTGGATTTTTTGGTGACTTAATGGGATCTACAACCCATTATGGTAACGGTCCGGCCCCAATTCTTTTTGGCTCAGGATATGTAAAGCAAAATGACTGGTGGAAAATGAACGCACTACTGGGAGTTGTCTACTTAGTCATTTGGATTGGCGCAGGATCAGTTTGGATGAAAGTGATTGGTTTGTGGTAAAAATTTTGTTTTTGGTCAATAATTAACAATGGGTGCCTAATATGAATACTAAGGACTTGGAATATTTCTTGGCAATGGTTAAATATAAAAACTATACTTACGTGGCAAAACAATTTTTAGTTTCACAACCGGCAATTACGCAAGCAATTCAGCGTTTAGAGCGAGAGTTTGGCGCTAGGTTAATTGAACAGGATCGGGCGCATCATCAAACAACGATCACTAGGGCTGGGAAATTGCTTTATAAAAATGCGCAGATGATTCAGGCTAACATCGCATTAGCTCATCGGGAAATTGAACAATCGAGTAAGAAAAAAATTCGTTTTGGATTACCGCCGATTATTGGCACATTCTATTTTCCACAGGCAGCAGCTGAATTGTTAAAAAAAGGGTATCTTAGTCAGCTAAAAATTACCGAAGCCGGCTCTGCTAAGTTACTTTCAGAGTTAACCGATGGAAATATTGACGTGGCATTGATTGGTTCGCCGCGTCCTATCAGTTACGATGATTTAGAAGCGATCCATTTGGGTGAGCGACCATTTAATATTATTGTGAGTCCCGAAAATCCGTTAGCAAAGCGACAATCAATTAGTTTTACCGAATTAAATGATGTTAATTTTATCGGAATGAACGGTAATTTTGTTCATCCGCAAGCATTTGAAGCGTTTTGCCGGCATGCTGACGTTAAGCCAAATATTATTTATAGCACGCCCGATATTTCATGGTTAAAAAGTATCGTTCGTGCAAATTTAGGAATTGGATTTTTGGTTAAAGATGCGGTGAATTCGGATGATGGCGTTGTTTGTTTAGCAATTGAGGACCCACTGCCAGAACGTTTTAACGTTTCCGTTGTCATTCGGAAGGGTTATGTCTTAACGAAAGATGAAAAGGAACTTATTGAGATTTTATCAACGATGAATGTTTAGAATGATGGAAAGCTGTTACCAAAGGGTGATGGCTTTTTTAGTAGATCGATATAGTATTATTCGATCTCTTCTCTATAATGTCAAACTAGGCCCTATTTTAATTCAACCGATTAGACGTAAAAAAATTAGTATTATCGGCGGAATTAATGTATTTTTACATAGAAAAATAAATCCTAGTCTATATTACGTTATGGTACACTGAAAATAATTATAAGTTATTATAGTAGGTTTACTTGAATTATTTAATGTTATCTATGTTTTATAATGTCACTTTTGTACATAAATAAAATGATTAAAAGATTATGAGGTTGTAAAAATGGAATACGACGAAATCGAAAAAATGTTAATAAAATTTAGAGATGAACGCGATTGGAAAAAATATCATAATCTAAAAAATCTAATACTATCATTGAACCTAGAGGCAAGTGAGTCTTTGGAAATCTTTCAATGGAAGAATGAACAGGATGAGCTTTCTAATGAGGAAGAAGAACATTTGGAAGAAGAAATTGCAGATGTTTTAATTTATGCATTTTATGTTTGCGAAAAATTAGGCGTTAATCCCTATGATTTAATTCAACGAAAAGTAAAATTTAACGAAGGTCGAACGTGGAAAAATGACAGAAAAGGCAATGAAAGAAGTAAGTGATCCAATTATCACCAAAATACAATTTACGGAAAAAGATCTACAAAGTTTAGCTGAGAATTTGTCACAGGGGAGGGAGTATATTCTAGAGTATCCAACGGTCTATATTATCTATTCTAAAAATGAAGAGAGTTATCAAGTTTATGTTGGTGAAACAAATAATATCAATCAACGAACAAGAGAACACTTTAAGGAATTATATAAGTATGGTAAAAACTCTGAGATGATTGTTATTGGTCATGAGCACTTTAATAAGTCGTTAACGCTAGATATTGAAAATAAAATGATGTTATATATGACGGGTGTGGATGCGGTAAAGAATATAACAAATCGACGGGATAATCCACAGTATAAGTACTTTCCTTCTTCTGAAATGGAGGCCATTTTTTCGAAAACTTGGAGGGAATTAAAGAAAAGTGAAGAAAAACTATTTCCCATTGAAAAAATCATCCAAGATAATGCTCTTTTTAAAGCGTCTCCTTTTCATAAATTAACGCACGATCAGTTGCAGGCTAAAAATCAGATTTTGATGCGTGTCCAAGAAGTGGTGCAAGAAAATGGAGAGACCCATCAATTAATTTTGGTAGAAGGCGAAGCCGGATCTGGAAAAACAGTTTTGTTAAGTTCTCTATTCTATGCTCTTTCGGGACAAGATGACGGATTTAAAAATGCATCCTCATATATGGTTGTTAACCACGAAGAACAGGTGAAAGTGTATAAAAGTATTGCACAAAAACTGAGCATTGAGCGAAAAAATGAAGAGCGAGTTATGCGTTCGACAAGATTTATTAATAAGATTAGTAAGGATAACCCTGTAGATATAACTTTAGTCGATGAAGCACATTTATTGTTAACGAGAAAAAACCAATCTTACTTTGGAGAAAGTCAAATTACGGACATTGTTGATAGGTCTAAAGTAACAATTGCTGTTTTAGATAGACATCAAATTTTGAAAACAGATCAATATATTGAGGATTCAAAATTTGAAGAATTAGAGAATGAAGCTAAAAAAAGAGGAAATTTGATCGAATTAAAAGAGCAATTGAGAATGAATGCTAATCAAGATACAGTAAAGTGGGTCAAAGAACTAGTTTACGGGAAAAGAGTCCGCAATTTACCCAAAAATGATGGTAAATATGACTTGAAGATTTTTAAGAGTGCAAAAGAATTATATAAAGCTATTGAGCAGAAAGATTTAAAAAAAGAAGAGGATGGTCTTTCCAGAATACTTGCAACTTATGATTGGAAGTATTCATCAACAAAACAAAAATCTGGAGAATTGTACGAAGTTGAAACAGATGACTTTAAGTTGCCTTGGAACTTGCAAGTTTCTAAAGATAGTAAAAAGTTATCATGGGTAGAGCGAAGGGATTCGATTAACGAAGTGGGTTCGACTTACACAATACAAGGGTTCGATTTGAACTACAGCGGGGTCATAATCGGTCCGTCTGTTAAATTTCGTAACGGAAAGATAATTTATGATCCAAAATATAGTTCAAATAAAAATGCGATTCAAAATAGGACAATTAGTGATGGAACTAAAGTTAAGATTTTTGACAAATTGCTCCCTAATGAATTAAACGTACTTTTAACCCGCGGTGTTAACGGATTATACATTTATGCGGTGGATGAAGAGTTAAGGAAAATATTATTAAAGGCACAAAATGGCGAAATCAAATAAATACCGCATAGAAATTCCACAGCCCAACCTAATCCCATCGGCGCCCCTAACCCTAAAATCACAATACAAATCATATCATTTTCTCCAAAGTCGTCATGGCGTTATACTTCGGGTATAGAAATAGAGGAGATGACCAAAATGGTTCAATTTGATTGGCGAAATGTTGAAGCAGAAGAGTACTCACATGATGAAAATGTAAGTTTTGTCAATTTGACAACGCGGAGTTATTTAACAATTACTGGAACGGCCCCACAAAAAACTGATGATCCAGAATTTTTAAAATTGGCTGACATGTTGATGAATATTTCGGAAAAAATTAGCGAAGGACCACGGGCAGGAATTGAAATTGAGGGATATCGAAGCTATCGTCCGTATCCACTGCAGGCGGTCTGGACGGGTGGAACGGAATTTGATCAGCGAAAAGAATTTAAGTTGTGGATAAAACAACCACTGTTTGTGCATAAACAGTTTGCAAAACAGGCCATCGACATCCTCCAATTGGGAGATTTAGCGCAAAACGTTCAATTTGAAAATTTGGCAGAGGGTGTTGAGATCCAAAGTTTTAGCAGCCAACCTCTCCAAAATGACGATCAAACTTTCCAAAAAATTGATGCAGAAATCAAAGAGCGGGGCTTGGAACGTTTGGATTTAAACAGGCATCGTGAAGTTTATGTTGATGGATACAAAAAAGACCACGCAACTTTATTGAGAATCGCAATTGAACCGAATACTGGTCGAATTGATCGAGATAAAATGGCATTTAATTAGTAAAAGCTCTTAATTAACGTAAGTGAAGAAGAGAGAGCCAATGGCATTCGTCATTGGTTTTTTTGTGCGAATATAATAATGCTCTATTCCCTTATTCCGAGCTTTGTAATAAAATGTTTCCTATCACTATAATGTACAAATAAAAGGAGAAAAAATGACATATCCACAATTAGATTTAGAGAATGCAACGGGAACCAAGGTAACTATTAAAACTAATAAGGGCGATATTAAAATTCAACTGTTTGATGAACTAGTTCCCAAGACGGTTAAAAATTTTATCGAATTGGCAGAAAAGGGCTACTACAATGGCGTAATTTTCCACCGCGTAATCCCAGATTTTATGATTCAGGGTGGGGATCCTACCGGAACGGGAATGGGTGGCGAAAGTATCTATGGAAAAGAATTTGAAGATGAATTTTCAAATGAGCTTTTTAACCTAGATGGTGCGCTTTCAATGGCCAATGCGGGTCCTAATACTAATGGAAGTCAATTCTTCATCGTCACCAATAGTAACGTTCCTAAACGAATGATTCGCCAATTAAAAGCTGCAGAGTTTCCCGAAGAAATTGTGGAAGCATATCGCAAGGGTGGCACGCCTTGGCTTGATGGACGGCACACGGTATTCGGTCAGGTCGCTGACGGAATGGATATCGTTAAGGCGATCAGTAAGGTATCGCGCGATGGTGCGGATAAGCCTAAGGAAGACGTTGTAATGGAATCGGTAACTGTTGAAAAATAGAGTTAGCTAACAAAAAAGATGTTAGAGCATGAGAATCTCCCAGTTAACAGCCAAGAGGTTGATAACGCATGCTTAACATCTTTTTAATTATTCAAATACTTTTTTAAATCTTCAAGTTGATCTTGAATTACGGCTGTACCTTTATCATAAAGTGCCATCAGCTTACGATCATCGCGTTCAACACGAGAAACAGTAACTGGTTCTTGAGGGCGAATGACGAAAACTTTACCCTCGCGTTCCAACTGCTCAATTTTGTCTAAGGCACGATTATATTGTCGCGGACGATCAATAAAAGTTTGTACAAATTGTGGAAAATCGTGGTACTTTAATTTGACTAGCTCATTAATCGCACGACTATTTTCAGGTTTACGGTAATTAATATCACGAGTTAAAACAATTACCATCTTCTCGTATCCTAGTTCTTGTGCGCGTCGGAATGGAATTGAATCCGCAATCCCTCCGTCCAAGTAAGGTTGGTGATTTACAACACGAATGTCAGAAACTAAGGGCATGCTAGCAGATGCCTTAATGGCTTCTTCCTGGTTATCAGTGGCCGATTTTCGAAAAATTTCGGGTTTACCTGTTAAGACATTCGTTGCAGTGATTTCAAAAACTTGTTGGCTATTTTGATAGGTCTCATAGTCAAAGGGACTATACGCAAAACACTCGGGTGAAAATAAGAAGTCTAGGTTGAAGATTCCTCCGTTATGAAGGAGATTATTAAATCCGATATAACGTTTATCATGGAGAAAGTGTAGATTAACATCATATGAACGTCGTGCTTGTTTAGCGATGTAGTTCATGGCACACATGGTTCCAGCAGAAACACCGTGGATGTATTCGAATTCCATTTTATTTTCGATGAATTGGTCCAGCACCGCACTCGTAAAAAACGATCGGAGTGCGCCTCCTTCAAGTATTAATGCAGCTTTTTCCAACGGAATCCCTTCTTTCGTAATAATTTACAAGAGCTATTTTAGCGCTTTTTTTGGTTGGCTGGCAAATTATTGATAACAGGAAGTATGTAATTAATTAATATCGAGATTTCCTTGACATATGTTTTAGATTAAATTATGATGATAAAAACATTAAAAAGGCAAAAGGAAGAGTGATTTATTTAGTATATTCCACAGAGAGCGCGAGTAGGTGAGAGCGTGCGTTTAAAAAAATAGATGAAGATGAACTTGTTATCGCCGTTAGCTGGTGGAAGCTGGTTAAACCGTGACGGAGCGTTATTTCCGCGACTTTGATTGAAGTTAGAAAGGTGAGTTTTGTGAAAAACTCATAAAAATGGGTGGTAACACGCAAGGCGTCCCTAATATAACCGTTGATTTGGTTATGTTAGGGACTTTTTTATTGGCTTGAGAGGAGAAAGCGATGAAACACAAAAAATGGATCGGAACGGTAATGGTATTATCTGGATTAGTATTGGCGGGATGCTCGAATAATGGAAATAATAAAACAACCGCATCAAAGCAGGTTTTGAATTGGACCGAATCGTCACAAATTTCTACGGTGGACTTAGCGCAAGCAACAGACACGTTAAGTTTTAACGTATTAATGAACACTCAAGAAGGATTGTATCGACTGAATTCAAAAGGAACTCCGACCGGTGCGCTCGCAACAAAAACTGATATTTCCAAAGATGGAAAAACTTACACTATTAATTTAAGGCAAGGGGTTAAATGGACAAATGGTGATGAAGTAACTGCGCAAGATTTTGTTTATTCATGGCGTCGAACGGTTGATCCAAAAACTGCTTCACAGGATGCTTTTTATTTTTACCAGGTTAAAAATGCTCAAGCCATCAATGAAGGTAAGAAGCCAATTAACACGCTTGGAATTAAAGCAGACGGGAAGTATAAGCTAACCATTCAGTTAACCAAGCCAGTATCTTATTTTAAGAAATTACTAGCATGGCCTCTATTTTATCCAGTTAATAAGAATGCTGTTGATAAATATGGCAAAAAATACGGCACGGCAGCAAAATACACGGTTTCTGATGGTCCATATAAATTAGCAGATTGGACAGGAAGCAATAAGACTTGGACCTTAGCACGTAGTAAAACTTACTGGGACAAGAAAAAAGTTAAGCTTCAAAAAATTAATGAACGCGTGACGGAAAGTACAACAACTAGTTACAATCTTTTCCAAGCGGGAACGGTAGATGAAACACTACTGTCCGGTGAACAAGTTGCAAATAATGACAGTAATAAAGCATTCATCAAGCGGCTTCCAACGGGAACTTCACGCTTAGATTTAAACCAAGGAAAAATTAAGGCATTTAAAAATTTAAAAATCCGACAAGCATTTTCGCTTGCTATTGATCGGGAACAACTAACTAAAGATGTCTTAAAAGATGGATCGATTGCCTCAAAAGGATTTGTACCAAACGGAATGGGACAGAATCCAAAAACAGGTGAAGAATTTCAAGATGAAGCCTACGTTAAATCAGGAATTTCATATAACTTATCCAAAGCAAAAAAATTATTGAGCGAAGGTTTCAAAGAGACTGGAAATAGTTCAATTACGGCTGAGTTATTAGTTTCAGACACCGATAGTAGTAAACAGACAGCAGAATATATTCAAAATGAGCTTCAGAAACTACCAGGAGTTAAAATTACTTTACGAACCGTACCAGCGGTACAACTCTTTACGAAACAGGCCGCTAAGCAATATGATTTAACAATTCAAACGTGGCAATCGGTTTTTGCTGACCCGATTAACTTCTTGGACGTTTATGAATCTAATTCATCATATAATTCACAGGGATGGAAAAATAAGGATTTTGATAAGTTAATCGACGAGGCTGAAAATGAATATGCAAACAGTCCTGAAAAACGTTGGGCTAAGCTAGTTGAAGCGGAGAAAGTATTGATTGAGGATCAGGGAACAATTCCACTTTACCAGTCAGCCAAGTCACAATTGCTTAATCCCAAGGTTAAAAACGTTGTGTATAACCCAGCGGGTGTGCCCTATGATTGGAAAACAACGTACATTGCTAAATAATATAGGAGGAATATATGGATATAGAGTATATTAAGTCTTTATTTTTAAACTATGTTCAAATCAATTCAAGATCGGATTCACAGAGTACCTCGACTCCAACCACAGCGGGACAAACAAAACTGGCTAGATTAATTGCAAAAGATTTAGAAAAACTACAATTAAGTGAAGTTAAGATTAATCCAGAAAATGGTTACGTAACGGCCAAGTTAGCTGGCAACACCGCAAAAAAGGTTGACCCAATCGGATTTATTGCCCATTTAGATACGGCTAATTTTATAGCTGAAAACGTAAAACCAATTGTACATCCAAACTATAACGGAGGTGACATTGTGCTTCCCGGCGCGACAATTCAAGTAAGTCAATTTCCAGAGATGAAGCAACTGAAGGGGCAGACGGTGATTACAAGTGATGGAACGACCTTACTGGGAACAGATGATAAGGCGGGAATTGTCGAAATTATTGGCGCAATTAAGTATCTGTTAGATCATCCTGAAATTCCGCATGGAGATGTAAAAATTGGTTTTGGACCCGATGAAGAAATCGGTAGGGGAGCAAAACGGTTTGATGCAGAAGACTTTGGAACGCGCTTTGCTTATACGCTGGATAACGGGCGACCAGGCGATTTAGAAGTTGAAACCTTCAACGGAGCAAAAGCCGAAATTGAAATTAGTGGTACTGCAGTACATCCTGGGAATGCCTACAAAACTTTAGTAAATGCAATCACTATTGCTAATAGGGTTCTTAGTCAATTACCTGTTGACGACGTCCCAGAAAAAAGCCAAGGACGTCAGGGCTTTTTCTTAGTAGACGCAATTGAAGGCGCGGTTGACCACGCTAAAATTGATTTAATTATCCGTGATTTTGATGACGAACAATTTAAAAATCGAAAGATTGAACTGAAAAAAATCATTGAAAAATTAAACTCAACGTTGGACTATTCAAGAAGCACTTTAAGAATTATTGATCAGTATCATAACATTGGAACGGAAATTAAAAAGCATCCAGAAATCACCCAGCTTGCCTTAAAGGTTTATCAGCAGATGGGTCTAAAGCCAAATATCGTTCCATTTCGAGGTGGGACGGATGGTAATTTCATCACCAAAAAAGGAATACCAACTCCCAACCTATTTAACGGTGGTGGAAACTATCATGGCCCATACGAATATATAACCGTCGAAGAAATGGCATTAGCAGCTCAGGTTGTTGTTGGATGTATAAAAAATTGGGCTGATTATAATACTAATTCAAACGCTTTTTCAAACCATCAATAATTAAGTCCAGTCCCATTTCAAATTGTTCCTTGGCAGAAAATTGATTCCGTATTTTTACGGATGATTGCATATGTTTTAAATCATAATTTTTAATGTTTTGATGAATTATCTTTACGTGATCGGCCATTTCAGCATTCTTATTTTGGACAATTTGTTGGCGAAAGCGATTTTCAACGGTAAGATCAATGTTAAGTCCTGTTAACAGAAAATCAAAAGAAGTCGCAGCGACATTGGCGGTTTGTTCGTCAATTCCGGCGTCGACCATAATACCAATTGTATGATCAATTAATTTAAGCCGAACTAGATCGGAAGGAATTGTTTCAATCATGAGAATGGCCGAGAATGGGTAGCGCTCGTAAACATCAAACATATTGCTGAAGAGTTGCTTTAACTGATCGTCCCACTTCAGATTCGTGTCGGGAATTTTCACGCGGCCAACCACGTACGCAGCCATAGCTTGGAGAATCTCTTGTTTATTTTTGAAATGCCAATAGAGGGTAGAGGCATCAACGTTTAAATCTGTCGCAACTTTACGTAGTGAAAATTGGGTGAAAGACTTACTTTTTTGTAATGTTTCTAAAGCTTGAATAATAATTTGTTCACGGTTAATTTTTTGATTTGCCATTTTAATTCGCCCCGTTCAAGATTAAGGATATTTTTATGAAACGCTGTTGTTTTTTAAATTTGAATTTGCTATAATGAAAAACGCTTTTCAAAAGCGCTTTTTTTTTGCTTTTTATCCAACAGTGTTGGAGTTCAATTAATTATAACTTATTTTGATAAGTTTAAGAATGGAATGGAGGAAGATTTAGATGATGCTTAAGGCAATTGCCAAGTATAAAGCTCTCGTCTTTGCAGCGATGTTGACGATGATCCTGCAAGTTGGAGCGGCTTTATGGCAACCCAGCTATATGAAAAACATCCTAAGCGTGATGGCGGATACTTCGCTGACCACGGCAGGACGGATCGACAAAATTAGTAATTACGGGGTAGCGCTCATTGTAATTGCGGTAGTTGGTTTGATTGGATCAATTTTAAATACAATCACGGCTGCTAAAATTTCCCAAGTAGTTACCGCTGATCTACGTGAACGAACTTTTCGGAAGATTCAAACTTTTTCATATGCAGATGTGGAAAAGTTTAATTCGGCCAACCTCGTTGTTCGAATGACCAACGATATGAACCAAATTCAAATGTTATTGATGATGGTTTTCCAAGTCCTTATTCGAGTACCGTTACTTTTTGTTGGTGCATTTATATTATCAATAATTACCTTGCCGCAGCTTTGGTGGATTATTGTCATTATGATTGTGTTGATCGTAATCATCACGGGTCTATCAATGCGTTCGATGGGCCCACATTTCGGTGCATTCCAGGCTTTGATGGATAAAATTAACTCCATTGCACGCGATAATTTACGTGGTGCACGTGTGGTGAAATCCTTCGTTCAAGAAAAAAATCAAACCGAAAAATTTGATAAAGAATCAGATGAATTATTAAAACATAACTTAGCGGTTGGATATACATTTTCAACGATGATTCCAGCATTCACAATTGTTTCACAACTTGCAATTTTTGCCGCTATAATGCTAATTTCGACGTTTGTTACTAAATCTCCTTCAGTTGCTCAAGATCAATTGGGTGGAATTATGTCGTTTATCCAATACATGATGCAAATTATGTTTGCAATTATTATGGGTGGAATGATGTCAATGTTTGCTTCTCGTGGATTTGTATCAATGGGAAGAATTCGTGAAGTGCTAGATGCTAAGCCATCAATGGAATTTGACACAACAACTGATGAAAACTTAGATGGTTCAATTGAATTTGATCATGTGTCGTTTAAGTATCCTAATGATGAAAATATGATGCTCAAAGACATTAACTTTAAAATTAATCAAGGCCAAATGGTCGGAATTGTCGGAGCAACGGGAGCAGGTAAGTCCACGCTAGCGCAGTTGATACCGCGACTTTTTGATCCAACCGAAGGAAGCGTTAAAGTTGGTGGAAAAGACATCCGACACGTTTCACAAGGAACGTTACGAAATACAATTTCGATTGTTCTTCAAAAAGCAATTCTCTTTTCGGGAACGATTGCCGGTAATTTGAAACAGGGAAAACGGGATGCAACTTCAAAAGACATGGATCGCGCTGCTAAGATTGCGCAAGCTGCAGAATTCATTGACCAGCTCCCTGAACGCTATAATGCGGAAGTAGAAGAGCGTGGAAACAACTTCTCAGGTGGACAAAAACAACGTTTATCAATTACCCGAGGAGTAATTAAGAACCCGAAAATTTTGATTTTAGATGATTCAACTTCGGCCTTGGATGCTCGTTCCGAAAAATTGGTACAAGATGCCTTCAATAATGAATTACAAGGAACGACCACGATTGTGATTGCTCAAAAGATTTCATCAGTTGTTCATGCCGATAAGATTTTGGTGCTTGATGAAGGCCGTTTGGTTGCAACGGGAACACATAACGAACTTGTTGAAAGTTCAGACGTTTACCGTGAGATTTATGATACACAAAAAGCAAAGGAGGATTAGTGAAGAATGAATGATACAGCTCGTGCAATAAAATTCTTTTACCTCTATTTAAGAAAATATAAGCTTCAATTTTTAGTGATTGCGATATTAATTTTTGCTGCAACGTACCTTCAAGTTAAGGCTCCGGTTGTTTTGGGGGACGCGATTACCCACTTGACAACCTATGTTTCAGACTTTTTTACACATCAACACGCTGATGACGCAATTAAGGCACTTAAAAAAATTGCTGAAGGTGGCGGACAAGCTCAGGATACATTACAAAACATTGCCACTCAAATGAGTCAGGCAGCGGGACATAAAGTTGATTGGACAACGCTAACAAATAGTAACGTGCCACATCAAGTTCTATCAAACCTACCAAAGGGAACAACAATCGATAGTTTACAAAAAATGGCCGACATGCCTAGCAATTGGCAAAATTTGACTAACGGCAACGTTCCGGCAGGTATTTTATCATCCCTTCCTGATGGAACAACAATTAATAGTCTTCACCAAGTTGCTGTGTCTTCACCAGCCAGCAAGGCTGACTTTTTCTCAACAATGTGGAAACTGTTAGCGTTTTACGTGATGACTGGTGTTGCCCAGCTGATCTACCAAATTTTATTCACAAGAATTGTTGCACATTCAACGAACCGGATGCGTAAGGGACTGTTTGGTAAGCTGGAACGCATGACGATTGCTTACTTTGATCGTCACGAAGACGGCGACATCTTGGCTCGATTCACGTCTGATTTGGATAATATTCAAAATACTCTTAACCAAGCAGCCGTAAATGTAACCACCAATGCGGCATTGTTCATTGGGGTTTTAATCATGATTTTCCGTCAAAACGTAAACATGGCCTGGGTAACGGTTTCTACAACACCGGTAGCAGTATTATGCGCAGTTATTATTATCATTCAAGCAAAACGCAATACCGATCGCCAACAAGCTGAGATTGGTGAATTAAATGCTTATATGGATGAAAAAATTTCTGGACAAAAAGCGATCATCGTTGAAGGTCAACAGCAAGACGCAATTGACGGCTTCGTAGAACGAAATGAAAAAGTTCAAAAATCCGTCTTTGGTGCACAGGTGTGGTCTGGAATGATTTTACCGTTGATGAACGGCTTTTCACTTCTCACGACCGCATTGGTAATTTTCTTGGGAACTAGGATTGCCTTAAATGACAAATCATTAGGA
This sequence comes from Pediococcus stilesii, assembly GCF_001437075.1. GTDB lineage: Bacteria > Bacillota > Bacilli > Lactobacillales > Lactobacillaceae > Pediococcus > Pediococcus stilesii. The sequence continues at coordinate 25,340 of NZ_JQBX01000014.1, read as the reverse complement.
ACTGCTGCGGCGTTAGGATTGGTCGTAACCTTTATCCAGTATGCTCAACAATATTACAACCCTATTATGCAAATTTCCTCTTCATTTGGACAATTGCAGTTAGCCGTTACTGGTGCGACTCGCTTAAACGTGATGTTTGATGAGCCAGATGAAGTTCGTCCAGAAAACGGTAAGAAATTTGATCGAATTGATGACGGAATTCAAATCGAACATGTCGACTTTGGTTACTTACCAGACACGCCAATTTTAAAAGATGTTAATATTAACGTTGAAAAAGGCCAGATGGTGGCGTTGGTTGGACCGACTGGTTCGGGAAAAACGACGGTAATGAATTTGATGAATCGGTTCTATGATGTTGATAAGGGTGTTATTAAGTATGACGGAACCGACATTCGTGAATTTGATTTGGATAATTTACGATCGAACGTCGGAATTGTATTACAGGAATCGGTTCTCTTTGATGGAACGATTGCTGATAACATCCGATTTGGTAAGCCTGATGCTTCAATGGAGGAAGTAATCACCGTTGCCAAGACGACGCATATTCATGAATTCATCGAAAGTTTGCCTGATAAATACGAAACTCATGTCGATGATACTAATTCAGTATTTTCAGTTGGTCAAAAGCAGCAAATTTCAATTGCCAGAACGATTTTAACAAACCCTAAAATTTTAATTCTGGATGAAGCAACCTCTAATGTTGACACGGTTACTGAACAACAAATTCAGTGGGCGATGGAAGCAGCAATTGCTGGGAGAACTTCTTTCGTAATTGCCCATCGATTAAAGACAATTCTTAACGCGGATAAGATTGTTGTCCTTAAAGATGGTCAAGTTATTGAAGAAGGAACTCATCATGAACTAGTTGCTGAAAATGGTTTCTATGCCGAACTTTATCATAATCAATTTGTCTTTGAATAAATTAAAGCTACAAAAAAGGATGACGAATTCGTCATCCTTTTTGTGTACCAATTTTTAAAAACAATTACGTAGGTTAGGCTTGATCTCTCACTGTAAAGCGAGCATGTAGACTTTTGGGGCCTTCAAGTTCGTCAATGATGGCGGCAGCCATATTTCCCGTGCTGATTTCTGAATTGCCTGACTCATCAACCAATAGGTCATCTTTTCCACGAACATAGCCGGTTTTCGGTCCGGTCGGGAAGGCCATGGATGGTGAAACTGCGATCCAGTTTACGTCAGGCGTCATCTGAAGAAAGACGCATTCAAAATATTGATATTGCGCGCCGTCAAACCAAGGCTGTTGAGCAGTTTCTTCGTCAAAAGTTTCATACATCAATTGACCGTTTACTTTTAAACTGGAACTGCCGACAATAAATAAAGCCAACGTTTTAGTTCCTCTTAGTAGATGTACAATGTGAGCAGCCATATCAAGATGCTCAAACCCTTGCCCAGATCCCCAAGGAACGGATAGCGCATCGACAACTGCGTCAAAAGGTGCTAAATCTTCCCGGGTTAATGCATAAGTATCTTTGACTAATAGTTTTGCGTCAGTCCCAAGACGGTGTTGGGCACGCTCTTTGTTGCGAACGATTGCGGTTACATCGTGCCCGCGTTCAACTGCTTCATTATAAATATAAGTTCCGGCACGTCCAGCGCCACCGATAATTCCAATCTTCATAATGTTCACCCCTTAATCTATTTAACATGCTCATTATATCTATTAAGGGATGTAAAACCAATTAAGTTGTTTATGAGAGTTAATTCTCCATCGTTTCTTTTCCGAGGACGCCGATTGCTATCACAGCAATCATAATTGAAATAAAGAAAATGATAAAAACGACTGAAAGCGCGATGCCATGTTCAGTTAGATATCCGACAAGCAATGGTCCAACGATTCCGCCGATTCGTCCAATTCCAGCGGCCATCCCAGAACCAGTTCCACGAATTTCTTCAGGATACTGTTCGGGTGAGTAGGCGTATAAGGCGCCCCATGCGCCAAGATTAAAGAACGATAGCAAAATTCCGGCTGTCATCAACATTGCTAGGCCAGTAGCGTAACCAAACGCGATAGCACTGACTGCGGTTCCGGTTAAAAAGACCATTAACGTTAATTTCCGGCCCCATTTTTCAATTAACCAAGCCGCGGTAAAATACCCAGGAAGCTGAGCGATTGTCATAATTAAAACGTAGCCAAAACTATGAACGATGCTGTAACCCTTCATTACCATTACACTTGGCAACCACAAAAACATTCCATAGTATGAAAAAACAACCATAAACCAGACAATCCATAACATCAAAGTAGCCTTAGAATAGTTTTGATTCCAGATGCTTTGAAGGCGTTTGGAAAAACTAATCTTGGGTTTTGAACTTCGAATTTGGTGGTCTTCTTCTCGAATACTAAATCGTAGTACCAAGGCGTAGACGGCCGTTAAGGAAGTAATAAATACTGCAATTCGCCAGCCAAGTTCTGGAATTACAAAATAAGAAATTAATGCGGAAATTAGCCATCCACCGGCCCAAAAACTTTCTAGTAGCACAACGGCCCGACCCCGAGTTTTAGCGGGAGCGTTTTCTGAAATCAGGGTCGAAGCGACTGGAAGTTCGCCACCAAGTCCACAACCAACGATAAAACGAATAAGTGCAAAAGCCGCATAGGTTGTAGTTAACGCAGAGATTCCGTTAAAAATTGAAAAAATTAATAAACTAATAATTAGAATACTTTTCCGGTTAAAGCGATCGGCTAAAGCACCAAATACAATCGCTCCAACCGCCATTCCGAGAGAACTAATGCTCCCAATCCAACCCACCTGTGATTCAGTGAGATGCCACTCCTTTGCCAAAGCCGCAATAATAAAAGATAACATTCCAACATCCATCGCATCAAATAACCATGCGAAACCGGAAGCTACTAGTAACTTTCGATGATTTGTAACCTCATTCAACATAATTCACCCTTCTCCTTCTGTTTTAGTGTCTTGACACTATTAAAACATTTATAAGATTACAACATAAATATTAATATAACAACCTATATTTTAAATTAATGTCTTGACATATATTGGAAGATAATTTCTGTTAGAATATGATTAAGAGGTAAATTGCCATGACGAAAAAAAATCGAAAAATGTTAATTAAAGAGCAACTAATGGGTGCTAAAGATCCAATCAAGGCATCTGATTTTGCCGAGCAGTTTGATGTAAGCCGACAAACCATTGTTGGTGATATCGCATTATTACGGGCGCAAGGTGAACAAATCATTTCAACTTCGCGGGGCTACGAGTACGAACAGGTGCGTGACTTTGAAGAGATCGTCGTATGTCGCCATTTTCCTGATCAAGCCGAACAGGAAATGAATTTGATTGTGGCAGAAGGGGTTAGCATCAAAGATGTAACGATTGATCATCCCTTATATGGACAGTTATCTGGACAAATGCGGATCAACAATCGTCACGATGTTCGGCAGTTTATTCAGCATATGCGGGAGAGTAAAGGCCACCTGTTATCGGAGTTGACTGGAGGAATTCACAGCCATACGTTATCGGCCGACAGTCAAGCAGAGCTGAAACGAGCAAAAAAGCAACTTGAAATTTCTGGAATTTTATATCATGAAGTCTAAGTAAGAGACATTTGAGGGTGAGCGTAGTATATTATTCGCAAAGCGTTGGGTATTTTAGGAGGAATTCGATGTTAAGAATTTTAATAATTGTACTAATTATCTATGCGATCGTTCAAATTCCGTTTATCATTAAAGCCTATTTAGGGCGTCGTAAATATCAACAAAAAATTAAAGATGGCGAGCGTCGCAATCGAGAAATTATGAAGGATCATGAGAAAAAAGACGATCAAAAATAATTCCATCATTTGGATACAGGATGGTAGGACACTTACCACAGTAAAAATTTTAAAAATAAGGGGCAACGATAAAATCTGAGTTTTATCGTTGCCCCTTATTTAATGTTTTAATCTGCTTCTTCAATTTTTTCCATAATAAAATGTGCGGATTGTCGGAGCTTGTAAAGTTCTTCATCAGTGAGTTTCAACTGAAGCTGTTCGACAATTCCATCCCGTCCAACAACTGCCGGGTAGGAAAGGTAAGTACCATATTCTTCACGGAAATTAGAAACGGGAAGCACTTCGCGAGCGTCATTTAGGATTACGCTGGCTAAGCGAACGCCGGCTGCTGCAACTCCATAGTTAGTGTAGTGTTTACCAACGATTACGTAGCGACCGCCCATGCGAGCATCCTCGTTAATTTGATCAAGATCTAGTCCACGTTGCTGAGCCAATTCTTGAATTGGTTGATCTAAGACACGAACTGTCGACCATGCTGTAAACTGGGAGTTACCGTGTTCACCCAAATTGTAGCCAGTAACAGAACGTGGATCAATGTTGAGACCCTTACCAACCGCTCGTTGCATTCGAGCAGAATCCAATAAGGTTCCCGTACCAATGACGTGTTCCTTAGGAAGTCCCGTAATTTGTTGATAGAGTGATGTGATCACGTCAACGGGATTGGTAATGGCGATCAAGATCCCGTTGAAACCAGATTCTTTAATTTTTTGAGCAACTTTTTTAACTTCAGTGCGGTTATGTGGAAGTTCGGCGAACCGATCGTTGTTAGGATTATCCGATAATTTGATTTTTCCCAAGGCCGAAATGATGATATCAGCATCTTTCAGCTCCGCATAATCATTAACGACGATATTTGTGTGGCTAGTTAAATTGGGCATCGCGTCTTCGAAATCGAGCGCGTCAGCTCCAACCTTTGATTTATTTTTATCAATTAATACTAGATCATCGGCGTAACCATTAGTGATAATTTGTTGTGCAACGGCTTGCCCGACGTGTCCCATTCCGATAATTCCAAGTTTTCTTGTCATAATTTAGTCACCTCATCTGTTATTGTATAGAATACTATCAAAAAAGCAATGGAAGCGTTAACTTATTTATCTAATTTATCCAGTGCTTTCTTTGGAACGTTTTGTTTATCAACTTTTTCCCATGAAATTACTCGCTTTCGATGGGCATTATAGCCAATCTTTAAATAGGCGTTACGTTTTAAGGGGCGCGCTTCAACACTGTTAAATTCCGTCACAATTTTTTGCCCATCTTTATTGTAAATTGCTTGATTATAGCTGTAATGAACATATTTATTGCCGTTGTCATCGGTATCGACATTCTTGGTACCATTGGTGACAATCTGAGTGTAGTAGCTTTCCGTCCCGTAATTGGCATTGTACCAGTAGTACGCACCACCAAAGGTGACTAGCAGTAAAACCGTCACAATTCCGCTTATAATAATTCCCTTTTTCATAAACTTTCTCCTAACTTACGAACATTAGTAATGAACCAAATCCGATCCAACCAACTAAAATTAATCCAGTAAACCATTTATAAATAACTAACAACGCGATGAATTCCCTTATCAATGCACTGGGAAGAAAGTAAAAGGAAGTCGGAGAACCAACTCCATTTGCATTTAATCCAGCTTTGCGAGCGTAGATGGCACCACGTAGGACGTGATAGTTATTAGTTGAAAAAATCACCCGTGGAGGAGTTTCTTTTTTCCAATCTTGTTCGATTTTTTGCTTTGAAAAGCGCATGTTTTCAAATGTTGTGGTAGATCGATCTTCTTTGATGATTTTTTGATTGGGGACCTTTTGCGTGCCGAGGTATTTTGCCATGGCGAATGCTTCAGATACCGGTTCATCAGGCCCTTGACCACCACTTACCACCATTTTAACAAGTTCTTTTTGCTTATGGTAATACTCTAGTGCCTTATCTAAGCGGGCCTTTAGAAGAGGGGAAACTTTTTCGGATCGAACTCCGGCACCTAACGTAATAATATAATCGATATTTCCCTTAACTGGAATCATTTGGTAGATAAAGGAATAGAATAAGTAGCAAACAAAAATAAAAGTGAAAGTAACATCAATTCCTAAAACTGTCAGTAGGACACCGGTTAAAATACCCAATTGAGCCCGTAGGAAAAGTAGCGCAAATCCGGATAACAACATGAATAAAAAATTAAGTCCAAATATTAAGGATAATTTGGCGGTTAAACTTTTACCTTCACGAGTTTGCATAATATAGGTATTGACGATTAAACTAAATCCCGCAAAGGCTGGTATTCCTACCATTCCGAGTAGTATAAAGACTAAAAAGCTTAATTTGCCAATGTTTGAACTATTAGCCAGCATTGACGCCCCAATCAGAACCGATAGTAAAATCAAGTTGATGACACTGGCGGCAAAAATGATGCCCGCGATGAAGTTGCGGCGGTCGCGCCATAAAAGTAGCCCAGAAATGAAAATAATGATTAAAATAAAAGCAAAAATCCCCATTTAAAAACAATCCCCCCATAGTTATTTATTATGGTAAATTTTATCACAGTTTAAGGTCTATTTTAGATATTTAATGTCAAAGTATAGGCTCAAAAGAGGAAGAAGAAACAATTTTAATATATAATGGTTTTTGGTTAAGGGGATAAACGATTTGTGAAATAGAGGTGAAAAGAATGAAGGTAGTTGTTGCATCAGATTCATTCAAAGGAAGTATGAGTAGTTTTGAAGTCGGTCAGGCGGTGAAAAAAGGAATTTTGCAGTTTGACCCTGACGTAGACGTGGATATTGCGGGAATTGCTGATGGCGGTGACGGTAGTATGGACGTGATCAGACACGCCGGATTAGATGCGGAGGAAATTAAATTTAAGACGACCGATTTAATGGGCTGGCCACTAGATTCTGTCTATTTGATGACCAAATATAAAAAAGCACCGATGGCGATTATTGAGACCGCCAACACGGTTGGAATCAATTTGATATATAAGCCAACGTCAACAACGTTTGAAGAGGCGACCAGTTTTGGCGTTGGAACACAAATCAGAGACGCGATCAAAAAAGGTGCCAAGCGCGTAATTGTGTTGACCGGTGGAACTGGTGTTAGCGATGGTGGCCTTGGGATGCTTCAGGCTCTGGGAGTTAACTTTTTTGATCAAAATAATCACATCCTAGGACGCGACCAAAATTTGTTGAATACTGATTTTCAACGGATTGATAGCCTTGGGGATGTGGTTAGTCAATTCAGCCACATCGACATAATGATCGCAACGGACGTTGATAACCACTATGCGGGTATTAATGGCGCACAGGGAGTCTTTAGGCCACAAAAGGGTGGTACACCAGAGCAAATTAAAAAGTTTGACCAAAAAATGCAGTATTTCCAAGAGATTGTGGACAATGAATTGGATTTTAATTTATCAGTCGTGGACGGCGCTGGTGCTGCGGGAGGAATTGGCGGAGCACTGGCGGTGATTGGTGGACGAGTTGTTTCAGGTTTTGATGTAATTGCGCGACTAATCAATCTTCGTCAGCGAATGGAAAGTGCTGACCTCGTGATTACCGGTGAGGGTCGACTGGATTTTCAATCACACCACGGGAAAGCTCCCTATCGAGTGGCAGAGGTCGCACGTGAAATGGACATTCCCGTTTTCGCGATTGGCGGTCAAATTGATGCAAGCCTACATCACTTTGAAAAAATGGACGTGCCATTCTTTTCAATTCAACGGGGGCCAATTTCAAGAAAACAAGCAATGAATCCGAAAACAGCGCTTGGAAACATTACCTGCCTAATCCGCAATTTAATGCGTTTGTGGAAAATGTAGCTACGTTAAAGTTACGCCTAACGGATTGCATATTTATCAAATAATAAAGCCAAGTAACCTAAAAAAATTAGATTACTTGGCTTTTATAGTGATGCTTGTTGATAAGCTTAATTTAAATAGTAGGTGTTACGATACATCATCGGTTTGGATGGTGAAATGATAATGTTACCAAATCCAGAATGGTGGATAGCGTCGGGTAACATTTGGGCTTCAATCGCTAAACCAAGGTTTTCTTTCATAGTATTTCCACCGGCGATTTTAAATTCTTCTGTGGGTTTATTTGTGGAAAATAGAACAAGTGCATTGCCAGAAGTTTGAACACGAACGCGGCGTCCAGACTCTGGATCTTCAAGAACTAGTTGGGGATGTTCAATACTTGGATCGATCTTAAAGGCGGTGTCTAACCCATTATCGAGCTGATTAAGTGCAACATCTAATGTAGTTTTTTGATGGAAATCATAGGGTGTCTCGTCAACATTTAATAGATTACCGGTTGGGAGCTTTTGATCGTCGACTTCAGCGATTGTATCGCTTTCAATTTGAAGAAGATGATTGTTAACTGTGCGCTTAGCGTCGCCACTAAGGTTGAAATACATATGACTGGTTGGATTAAACAAAGTTTGTTTAGAAGTGTGACCAATATAGGTGATTGAAAATTCATTTTGATTATTTAGCCGAAAAATAGCGTCAATGGTTAAATCTCCGGGGAACCCATTTTCTCCGTCAATACTAAATCTTTTAAGTACAAGTCCGACTTCTTCTTTTCGAATAAACTTGCTGATTTTTTTCCAATTAACGTAACTTAGAGCGGGTTTTGATCCACCATGTAAGGTGTTGGAACCCTCATTTTGATTGAGTTGGTAATCCCGCCATTTTCCATCCTTAATTCGACCGGCAACTCGGGCAACGGTTGCTCCGAAATAGTCGTGGTGTTTGGGATAATCTTCGGGATTATCAAAACCAAGAACAATGTTTTCCACATTACCATTCTTATCAGGCGTGTTAACGGCCACGACCGTAGCACCCAATGTACTAATTGTTACGGAAACATTGTTATCATTTGAAAGCGTGTACCAATTTACGTTTTGGAACTCTTCTTTGTTAATTTTCAAAATATAATCCCTCCTATGTCTTATTACATTTGATTTTATCATAATGTAACCGATTACAGTGGATTTAATCGAAATGTTTTTGTTTACTTTTAGTAAGAAGCGGTGTACAATATATTCACTAATAAAAAGTAAGAAAAGGGTGAGAAATATGGCAAAAAAATCGAAAATAGCAAAAGAACAGAAAATTGAACGGACCGTTGCAAAGTACGCTGAAATTAGGCGAGAGCTCAAAGCTGCAAAAGATTACGAAGGCTTGAGTAAACTTCCACGGAATGCGTCACCAACTAGAATTCATCATCGTGATGCATTGGACGGTCGCCCACACGCTTACATGCGTAAGTTTGATATGTCGCGTTTAAACTTCAGAAGATTGGCTCATGAAGGTCAAATTCCTGGGGTGAAAAAGGCGTCTTGGTAAAAAAGGACGTGAAAGAAATCGGGTAGAAGTTGAAGATTATCCTGGTCATAGCCAATATTTACGGGTTTGGGTGGATGGTGGTGATGGCGTAGATAACCGGAGGCTTCTGATTTCTGGAACTCGACTAAATCAGAATACGGAGAAAGATGGGCTGAGTTTGAGAAATAGCCTAGTCTGGCGCGATGACTTGTAAGGTAAGGCGTTGTGCTAGTCGCAGAACCAATCTTTCGGAATTCAACTAGTCATTGGACATGTTGAAGTTAGTAACTAATTCGAAACGCAACCAAAAGGAGAATCGCTCATGGCAGAAAAGACAGATCTAAGTACAGCACGTCGCATGTTAAAGAGCCCTAACATCAAAACTCGCAAAAGAGGTTTGAAAGCAATTAAGCAGGCGAAGCGTCTAGGAAAATAAAATAATTTTAAAAAACAGTCGAGAAGAGGTTATTTTCGACTGTTTTTTTGTTGTCTAGACGGTACTTTTATTAATCTCTCTTCCAAATAACTAAACGTAAAGTGGTACTATGGTATATGTATCTACGTTTACATCTACATATATAAGAGAGAAAGAAGTTTTTTTAGTGAAATTGAGAACCCTGCTTTATGTAATTATATCTACATTTTTGTTCAGTTCGATGGAGATTGCTTTGAAAATTGCAGGAGGAACTTTTAATCCTGTGCAGTTAAATTTTATCCGATTTTTATTGGGAGGATTGCTACTATTACCGTTTACGTTAAATAAATTGAAGAAGGATGGTCGTCGACTAAATTCGCGAGATATCAGGGCGTTTGCGCTTACCGGATTTTCGTGTGTTGTAGTCAGCATGACGTTATATCAATTGGCAATTCAGCTCTCGTTACCAGCTACGATTGCGATTGTGCTCAGCGCTAATCCGGCGTTTGGAATGTTAATTGGCCTAGTTTTATTAAAGGAAAAGATGTCACGAACGAACACAATTGCCGTTGTTCTAACGTTGGCGGGACTTTTAGTGATTATAAATCCGTTTAATTTAACCAACCCGGCTGGCATTACTTTGGGGCTGCTTTGTTCCGTAACTTTTGCAATCTATGGCATTTTGACTCGTTTAAGTTCAAATAAACTGGGCTTTGGCGGAATGACAATGACCTGCTTTTCGTTTATTGCAGGGGCAATTGAATTAGCAATTTTTATGGCAATGACGCATATTCCTGCGGTGAGTCGGGCATTTAGCGGGGTACAAGGCTTTAGTGATATCCCATTTTTCCAAGGAATTACAATGTCGAACATTTTGTTAATTGCTTACATTAGCTTTTTAGTTACTGGGGTTGGGTTTGGTTTATACTTTGTCGTGATGGAAGAAGCCGGGGTGCCAATTGCCTCGCTAATTTTCTTTGTTAAACCAGCGTTAGCACCCGTTTTATCATTATTGGTTTTGGGAGATCCAATCCATTCCAATACAATCGTTGGCATTATCATCATTCTAATTGGCTCGGTTGTAACTTTAACTGGCGAAAAGATTGCGTTGAGAATGAGTCGCCGAAGTTGAAATTTTTAATATTAATTAAGAAGGTTGAGAAATTCGGTTTCTTAACCTTCTTTTTAGATATGATAAAAGCGAATGTACTATAATACTAAGTAATATACGTGAAATATGAGGGATAAAAAATGATTTTTTTCATTAATGCACAGATGCCGGAAAAGAAATCCGGAATTGAACATGCACAAATTAAACGAATTAATCTCTTCAAAAAAATGAAGCAAGATGCGCGAATCATCCTGCGCGATTGGAATTCGGAAACGCATCGTTTGACGAAGCTAGTTGGAATTGAGGACGACGATTTTATCAGCATGTTTGATTACTACCAAGAGGCAATGCATGTTAAACGTCAAATTATTAAGCCAGCTGATCTTGATTTTGGAGTACCAGATTTAAAACTGGTTAGCGATTTAGACCACCGACGTTATTTGGCTGAGACGGCGGAGGGCCAATTAGTGGCGCGAATTAATATTGATTTAAATGATGATCGAGTGTTGTCAACCGAATTGTTTGATGGTTTTGGAAATTTGTATCGCGTGGATCAGTACGACTATCGTGGATTTGTTTCTCTAAGCCAGTGGTATACGCCCGATAACCAGATTGGGACCGAGGAATGGAAAACTCCGTCAGGTCGAACCGCAATTGAGGCCTTTAGCAGACAAAATATGCGGGGAGAAATGAAGCAATCGGGATGGAAATTAACCACGACTACGGGACAAGTTTATCAGTTTGACACTATTGAAGAACTGACTAAGCATTTTTTTGACGATTTAAATGACGAATTTTGGTCAGTTGAAGAACCTAACATTTTCATTTTAGATCGGGATCATCTCGGCGATTGGGCATTGTTGAATATGGAAAAACCGGCTTACCGGGTGATTCATTTACATAATTCACATGCATCGGATGCTCAAAATCCAATGAAATCAACGCTTAACCAACATTATGAGTACGCATTAAATTCGATGAATCGTTATGACGCGTTTATTAGTGCCACTAAAAAGCAAACCAAAGACGTCAAGGCGCGTTTGAAACCACAAATTAAAATGTTTACAATCCCGGTTGGAATTGTGCCAGATCAATTACTGAATGCGCCCAGAATTCCAGTTGAGGATCGCCAATTCGGTAAAATTGTGGCGTTTGCAAGAATTGCTTGGGAGAAGCATTTGGACGATTTAGTGCGAGCAGTTGCGATTGTTCATAAGACGGTGCCGGCAGTTTCTTTGGATTTATATGGTTATGCAGATGGTTCTAACAATTATGAAGCTAAACGATTAGTGGAACAGGTCATCAAAGAAGAGCATCTAGAAGACGTTGTGAAATTTAAGGGGTATACCACGGACGTTGATGCTGTTGAAAATAACGCGATGATGTTTGGGTTAACTTCTAGAATGGAGGGCTTTAATTTGGCCGTGATGGAAGGAATTGCCCATGGACTTATTTCGTTTTCATACGACGTGAATTATGGACCAAATGAAATTGTTGAAAATGATGTTAACGGAAACGTCGTCCCATACGGGGATTATGAAGCATTAGCTGGAGCAATGATTAAAGTGTTGCAGGATCCAAAGTTGGCACAAAAATATTCGACGGGAGCTTATGATTCCGCAGAGCGGTATTCGGATGCCAACGTATGGAAAGCTTGGAAAAGGTTATTGCGAGATGCAAAAGCTAGTTGGCCAGCTAAATTAGCCGCAATGCCTGAAAATCGAGAGGTGCATAAATAATGAAGTATTTTGTTAGTCGAAGTATTTATACATTTAATTCTGGTACGGAGCATTCACAGGCCAACCGCACGATAATGTTTAATGAACATAATGACGCAGCACGCTATATCACGCGTGACTACAATCGTTTATGGGTGCGGGATGCGGAACGGGTAAATCTTAGTTCAAACGAAGTTCTAAATATGTATGACTATTTTCAAGGAACCACCGAGGTCGCTGTCACTCAGAATCCAATTCGGGCGTTTTCGCAAATTGCGTTTAATGAATATCAGCTAGTTGACCACGGTCCGAATTATTCGACGATTGACCACGCAGGGCGTCAGTTAGCGCGAATTAACATTCTTCCGGGAACGGTTGGACTCGTTGGTGATGTTGAATATTACGACCGCTTTGATACGTTAACTAGTCGTGATAATTTTGATTGGCGAGGATTCAAATCTTCGGTAGATTATTTCCATCCGAACGGCGCGCTTGGCTCACGACGATTTTTGAATCAGGATGGCGACGTTGTTTTGGAAAATATATACATGAATATCGACGGACAACTTCAGCCAACAATGTGGAAACTAATTAACTATCAAGGTCGTGATTACCGCTTTGATACAGAAGATCAGTTATTTCTATTCTTTTTAAATGAAGTTATGAAAACGACTCAGGATAACGTGATTGTTTCGGATCATCGGGATACGGATTATGTTGTTGCAGATGTTCAAAATGTTCAATCGAAATGGGTCGCATTTCACGGATTGCATGCTGATAATCACGGAATGCCATTTGCCGCGTTTACGGTTGCGTTAGAAACCCGGGCAAATGATTTTGACGGAATTATTGTGCCAACAACTAAACAAAAGGATGCTATTTTACGTGATTTTAATCAGTTAAATGTTAAAGTAGGTTCCGATATCGCGATTAGCGAGAAGCATTTGGCTGAAGAAGAAGTTTGGTTGAGAGATCGAATCGAGGGACGAATTATTTTTAGTGGCCGTCTAGAAGCCGATAAGCGACCAATGGAGGCGCTTCAAGCGTTTTTAAAAGTGGCAAAATTGGTTCCAAAAGCGACATTTGAATTTCGAGGATACACTAATGATCAGCAGTTACTTAATGATATGAAACAAGTGGTGAACCAAAATAATATGCAAGAGCGCGTTATTTTTGGTGAATATTTAACGGATTCAGAAATGGAAGAGTTCTATAACAAAGCACAAGTTATCGTCAATACCTCGGTCGGTGAGGCGCAAGGAATGCACCTGATTGAAGCAATGGGACATGGAATTCCGGTGGTCGCATACGATACTAACTATGCGATCAATGGACTAGTTGAAAATGATGTTAACGGCTATGTCGTTACTAATGGCGATCAAGATCAAATGGCGCATCGGCTCCAACAGATTTTAGATAATAATGTACTGTGGTCGAAACTCAGTAAGGCTGCTTATCAAAAAGCACGGGAGTTTTCTTCAGAACAAATATATAAACAGTGGCGAAATATTTTTCAAAACTAACGTAAAAAACACCTCAAGATGTTGATCCGGCATCTTGAGGTGTTTTTAGTTGCTAGTGGTTCATATAGTTAATTTAAGTTGTTAATTAATTATTTGATTACTCGGAAACGTTCGTCATCGGCCATGAATTCTTTGTCGCCAGCTTCTTGTTCGATCGAACCGAATGGCATTTGAGATTTAAGAGTCCAGTTAGCAGGAATATCGAACTTATCTGCAATAAACTTGTCTGCAATTGGGTTGTAATGTTGCAATGAAGCACCAATTCCCTCAGCAGCTAATGTTGACCAAACATCCATGTTGGCAATTCCCATACCATGTTCACCGAACATATCAAAGGCATCTTTGTAAAGTGGGAAGTTTGTCTTCAAATCGGAAATGACGTTCTCATCCGTGTAGAATAATACGGTACCGACACCAGCTTTGAAAGCACCTTCAACCTTAGCTTTTGATGCTTGGAATGCTTCTTCATTAGGAACTTCGCCGTGAAGAATATCAAGGATACCATCCCAAAGTTCATCATGAGCCTTTCCAAAAAGAATTACGGCACGAACAGATTGACTGTTAAATGCTGTTGGTGATTGGCGAACGGCTTCTTCGATTAAGTTCGTAATTTCATCTTCGCTAAGTGAAACGTTTTTTCCAAGTGCATAAATTGAACGACGATTTTTAATGGCGTCTAAGAATGAGTTTGACATGAGTAAAGTTCTCCTTTAATGTATACTTACTTTTAATTAGTGACTTTAGTATATTAAAATTTTTAGCCCATTGCAAGTATTTTTTGTAAAATGTGTTTGACCGATTTTACATACACTGTGATAATGTTCTTAGTAGCCGAAATAGTGGAGGGATATTCTTGAAAAAAATTATTACATATTCGATCTCAATTTTAAGCGTTTTTTTGCTTGTTGCGTGCGGAAAAAGTTCAACTAAGACTAGCACAACGCAACACGAAAAAATCGAAAAAACTGCAACTAAATTAACTGTGCAGGTTAAAGATAAGAAAACGAACCAGCTGGGTAATGCACTGATTGATATTAAAACTGATCCAAAAGCGGAAGTTAAGGTGGTTAATGCCAAAACTAAGAAATCAACGACTTTGACGGCGGACTCAGAAGGACGTCTAGTTTATAACGTGCATCTGGATCAGAAGACTAAGTCACTTGATTTAGTAATTTCTGCAGTTGCCACTGGGCATGGTAGCAGTAGCACCGCAAAAGTGACGATTATAAATGCGTCGGATGCTTATCAAAAACAGCAGGATGCGGAGGCAGAGACTGAAAGCTCAACTGAGGACGACCAATCTGCTGTAGAATCGTCCGTCGATGAGCAAGAAAGTGTGACAGAAAGCTCAAGTTCGCAGGTAACTTCTGATAGTACTGGTTCTGGATCGGAAAGTGTTCCCGTCAACTCAGGTGCTAGCACTACTCCAAATTATGTGGCGCCATCAGGTGGCAATTACTATGCTGGAAGTCATGGTTCAACAACTAGTGGTGCTGGAAATACTTCTTCTTCATCATCAGTCACAACTAGTTCTAATAGTTCAACGAGTACTGATAATGATGCTGCTGGGCAAACTACTAGCGCCAATGCCCTTGATGAAAGTATCGCGGAATAATACTACTTTCTAAAATTTATGCATAAGTAATAATTAAACGAAAAAAGGACTGTCAACAGAGTCAGAACAGTACGATTTAAAAATAAAAGGAACTTGAGAAAATTTTCTCAAGTTCCTTTTATTTATCGTTTGAATTAGCGCCAAGAAGGCGATTACCGACAATTAGTTTTAAGTAGTTCAAAGATTAACGATTAGCTGTAACAACCATTGGTTAACCGTCAAATTCAACAAGATGGTTAACAGGACCAAATTTATGGCCAACTTCGATTGGGTTAGCAATGGCTGCCGTTACAAATTTTTTAGCGATTCGGATTGCAGTTGGAATATCGGTGCCCTTTGCAATTTCGGCAGTGATGCAAGATGAAAGAACGTCTCCGGTCCCATTTACGCGATCAGTTTCGATGTAAGGTTCGCTAAGCCAGAAACTTGAGCCGTCTTCCAACAAAATAAAGTCGCGAACCTCAGTTTGTTCACCGGGCTTGTGTGAGCCCTTGAGCATCACGTTTTTAGCACCCATTTCTTGAAGGATGTGGGCCGCACGAATCGTATCATCGTCGTTCTTAATATCAATTCCAGTCAGCTTAATCGCTTCGTAGAAGTTAGGAGTGATGACGGTCGCTAATGGAATTAGTTGTGCTTTAAGTGTTTCAAAAGCTTCTTCTTCTAAAAGCAATGCTCCATGCTTAGTAATAATAACTGGATCCAAAACTAGTGGACCAAAATCAAATTTTTTATAGTTTTTAACAACGGTTTCAATCATTGGAGAATCGGCAAGCATTCCAGTTTTACTTGCGCGGATCTTAAAATCTTCAGCTAAAGATTGGAATTCTTGATCAACAAAATCGGTTGGTAATGCGTGACTTGCTTGGATTCCATAGGAGTTTCCTGCTACGCAAGCAGTCATAACACACATTCCGTGAACATTTCGGCGTTGAAATGTGTTTAAATCAGCTTCCATTCCGGCACTCCCATCCGAATCAGAACCAGCAATTGTTAGAGCTTGTGGAAATTCGTTTGACATCAAAATCACTCCTCGTTAATTAATGATTAAAGGATACCACATTTAGATGGAATTAATTCAAAGGAATTGATTGTAAATTAATTGCTGCATTTTTGAAAATTAAATTTTGTAAACGATTAATAAGCATTTTGACCACGATATTTTCATTTTTAGTTTCCACTTTGATTAAAGTACTAAATTGATTCCAATGTTTAATTAGATCGGAGCTTGTTTGATATTCTAGTTTACTAAAAATACTAAAAATAACGTTAATCGATTTTTTTATATTTTCATCGGTAATTTTTTGAGGCAGCAGCATCTGAAATTGATGATAAGTAACCCTGTTTGCAGATATGCCAATGGTTCTTTCAAAGTTACCGTTCAAGTCACCCACCCATGAATATAAATTATGTTGCCAAATTCCCTGAGTAGAATTTTTGATCGATAGTTGGGGAAAGGGGTGTTCTCCGATTAATGCGAATATCGATAGGGGAGTTACCAGTTCAATGATTGGAATTTTAAAATCGTATTGACCATTTGGGAGCCCTGGACTATCAAACAAGATCGTTCTAATGACCCGTCGATTGATGGGTTTGATGTCTGTCGAAGCTAGGGCCGCCACTGCGGCACCCCGTGAAAATCCTGTACAAAAAATATCACGCTGATCGGCTTGAATTTCATTTCTTAAATAATCTTGAGCTTGTCGCGCAAGAAGATCGACCGAATTTGATGAGAAATGAAGGTCATTCTGCC
This sequence comes from Pediococcus stilesii, assembly GCF_001437075.1. Classification (GTDB taxonomy): domain Bacteria; phylum Bacillota; class Bacilli; order Lactobacillales; family Lactobacillaceae; genus Pediococcus; species Pediococcus stilesii. The sequence goes on along the minus strand of NZ_JQBX01000014.1, from coordinate 8,069 downwards.
AACTTAATAAAGTTCCGTTTGAACCTCGGAAAGCGATAATTTTAGATGATTTTGACAGTAAAAATGTCATTGCCGTGAATTGCTCTTGATCAGAGACAATGTTAGCGATGCTGACTTTAGCGTAGCGATTGCTATCAATAATCTGATTTAATAACTGTTGATCAGCAGGGAGAATAATGTAGGATTTTTGCTGTAGATAGACATTTAACATTCGGCATGCATCCACTAGAAGCGGGGTACTTGAAGGATCAATTAATAATATTTTTTCAAAAGGAAGTTCCACTAGTCGACTGAACAATGCAAGATCTTGCTCCAATGGTTCATTGGCAATCTCTTTTTTATACTCATTTAAAAAATTAATTAATTTTGTCATCGTGTGGTCACTGTCCTTCTATCTATTAAGGAAAAGGGTATCACGTTGCAAGTTTACGCGTCAAACTAACTTTGAATGATTAGAAAATACGTTTTAGTTTATGCAGATAGATGTTATACTGAAAACGGATACAATATTGGTGTATGCCAATTAAAATAAGAGGAGGATGTTACTGATGGGTAGACTAGGAATTTCAATTTATCCCGATCGCATGGGAATTGATGAGACGAAAGAATATATTAAATTAGCAAGCAAGTACGGATTTAAGCGAATCTTTACCTCGCTATTGCAAATTAAAGGAGATCAAGAGCAGGTCGTAAATCGGTTTAAAGATTTGATTGAATACGGTAAGTCTTTAGGCATGGATACAATGGTAGATATGAATCCACGTCTATTTGATCAACTCGGAGTTTCATATGATAACCTTAAATTTTTCCATGACATAGGTGCTTGGGCAATTCGTTTGGATGAAGGATTTACTGGAATGGAAGAAGCCCGAATGACCCATAACCCATATGGTTTGAAAGTTGAAGTTAATATGAGTCGCGGTACACACTACATCGATCAAATCATGGACTATTCACCAGATCGTTCGAATTTGATTGGATCACATAATTTTTATCCTCAACGTTATACGGGGTTAGGGATAGAGTACTTTAAAAAGACTTCTCAACAATATCGAAATCATAATTTGAATACAGCGGCCTTTGTTAACGCTCCTTCAGGAAGTGTTGGACCTTGGCCACTACAAGAAGGAATGGTTTCACTCGAGGAACATCGCGGACAATCTCTTTTCACTCAAATTATGCACATGAAGATGTTGGGCTTGATCGATGACATTTTAATTTCCAACGCTGGTGTATCTGAAGAAGATTTAAAGATTGCCTCAGAGGCGTTTAATATGACAATGCCAACGTTCCATGTTATTCCAACGACAACAATGAGCGACTTGGAACATAAAATTATTTTTAAAAGTCAGCACACTTATCGTGGTGACCATTCAGATTACGTTTTGCGAAGTACGATGACGCGCGTTTGGTATCGCGATGAAGACGTTCCCGCTAATAACACTGTGCCAATTAAAAAGGGTGATGTCTTGTTAATGAATAACGATTACGCTCAATATAAAGCCGAAACCCAAATTGCATTACAAGACTTAGATAATAACGGTCGAATTAATGTTGTTGGACATATTGCCCCTGAAGATGAAATGATTTTAGACAGCTTGCAACCTTGGAGCGATTTTAAGATGATTGAAAAATAATAAATAATACTATGAATCAGTTGTGAAAGGGATTCACCAGAGATTAGACTCCGGTGAATCTTTTTTTGTTGGCCTTTAGCGATGAATCGAAAGAAGCAGCTAACCGTGTCTTACGTAATTTTTGCTGCGCAAGTTATCAATCAGCCTAGGCTAATCCTCACCTCTTAACCGCTTTTTTGCGCATCCTGATAAAAAAACAAATTCCAAATTAATACCTTATGGTTTCAATTGGTTTAAATTTGTAGGTACATATGTTAACATGTACCTATGAAAGCGATTACAACGCTTCAGGTTAATGCTTGAGATGGTATATCAATTATTTCGTTGTTCTGATTGTAGTTGAAGGCGTTAATCAAATTTATAATTTTAGGGAGGTTTTTGTTATGAGTGACAACAATAAGACCAACTCATTTGCAGACAAGCTGATGCCGATTGCGGGAAAAGTTGCATCGTCTCGGCATCTGGTTGCCTTACGTGATGGTTTCGCTTTGGTTATGCCACTGATTATTATTGGATCTGTGTTCATGATTATTAGCCAATTCCCAATTCCGGCTTACTTAAATTTCATGACTAGTCTGTTTGGTACGGATTGGCAAAACACAGTTGGTTGGGCTACTAATGCAACGTTTAGTATTATTGGGATGGTAGCCGTAATTGGTATTTCATATGAATTAGCTAAATCATACGAAGGAATTGATGCTCTGTCAGCAAGTATGGTTTCATTGGGAGCATTTATGTTAACAATTCCATTAAATGTTGATAAGGCTGGTGCAACTTGGGTTCCACTATCACAACTTGGTTCACTAGGTCTTTTCGAAGCATTGTTAATCGGACTATTTGTAACCGATGCATTCGTTTGGATGATTCACAAAGACTGGCAGTTTAAAATGCCAGATACTGTGCCACCTGCCGTTGGACACGCATTCTCATCTCTGATTCCTGGTTTTATAATTATTTTAGGAATGTGGTTACTCCGTTTGGGTGTGGCATTTACATCATTTAAGACAATTCCAAATGTTATCACGGTAATCGTGGCTCAACCGTTGAATGCCGTTGGTGGATCAATCTTTGGTGCCCTTGTTGCTGAATTCTTCGTTGTATTCCTTTGGTTGTTTGGTATTCATGGTTCTAACATTGTTGGTGGGATTATGGCACCAATTTGGTTAGGTAAGATGACTGAAAATGCCGATGCAGTTAAGGCTCATAAGGCAGCTCCAAATATTGTTACACAACAATTCTTTGATAACTTCGTTCATTTTGGTGGTGCTGGTGAAACATTGTCACTTGCTTTGATGATGATGTTCTTAGCAAAATCAGAAAACCTATCTGCAATTGGTAAATTGGCCGGAGTTCCGGGACTGTTCAATATTAACGAACCGATTATCTTTGGATTCCCAATTGTTTTGAACCCGGTTATCGCAATTCCGTTCGTTCTGGTACCGTTGATTTCGGTTATTACAACGTACTATGCGATGAAGTTCGGATTAGTAGCTAAACCGCTTGGAGTGGCTGTTCCTTGGACAACGCCACCACTGATTTCTGGATATCTTGCAACTGGTAAGCTTTCAGGAGCGGTAATTCAACTGGTCAACCTTGCAATTGGTGGTTTAATTTACTACCCATTCTTTAAGATTGCTGACCGTGAAGCTCTTAAGCAAGAAGCTGCAAAACGTGCCGAAATGGCTAAAAACTAAAATATTTAAAAATGTGGCCGCTTGAGTGAAAACTTGACGACCATATTTTTATAAAAAATATTTTTTAAAGAAAATTTGAATTATAATTAGATTAATTGTGAGACGGAGGGTTTTAAGATGAGCAAACGAAAAAGAAAAAAGTTAACACCGGCAGAAAAATCGGTTCAAGCAAAAGAAGCGATTGCAACTTCTAGAAAACCCACATTGATGGTCAAAGATTTGCCAGAGTGGATGCAGGGAATTGCATTGAGCCGGTTTAAATGGATTCAATGGATTGCTTTTATTCCATTAGTAATTGCCTTTTTAGCATCGCCAATGCTTCAAAATCAGATTCCATCGGCATTGGGTGCTTCGGCAGGCGTGGTAAATAAAAATATACTATTTTTAGTTCCGTTTTGTTGTTTATTGGCCGCATATGGATGCTGGATATCAATTAAAACCCGCCGTCGAACTGATCAAGTGAGTGATGACGTCACCCGTTTTGCCGTAATGGAAATGGAAACATTCATCGGGGATGTTTTAGTGATTGCAATTTGTACCATCACAACAATATGGCAAGTGTTTGTAGCGTTTCACTAAAAAAAACAGGATGCGCAAAAAAGCGGTTAAGAGGTGAGGATTAGCCTAGGCGGGCCCAATATCCGGGTTGGGGATATTGGGCTGGCGTAGCTAACCGGAAGCTCTTGCTTTTTGAAGCTTAAGTAAACATAATGAACCATGTCAAAGCTTACTTTTGACATGGTTCAACGTGTTTTTTGGGTGCGTGTATGACCGACGTGATTTTTATATTTTGAAAAAATGAGTGATTACTTATGTATATTCATTTAACACGGCCTTTAACGTGACCCCTATAAATCGAAAAGTGTTTATGATTGCTCATTTTTTGTAAGCGTTTAAAATCGTACTTGGAGGTTGATAATTATGACAAAAAAGGTATTAATTTTAGGAGCGCATGGACAAATTGCACGCTTAGCTGAAAAAGAATTTTTGGCAAAAACAGATTTTAATTTAAAATTATATTTACGTAATTCGAGTCGAATTCGTACGGAAGATGCAACCCGTGAAGAAATAATTGATGGTGATGCGGCGAATGTTGATCAATTGGAGAAGGCGTTACAGGGTGTGGACGCCGTTTATGCAAATCTAGCGGGTAATAATATAAAGGAACAAGCATCAGCAGTAGTAAAAGCGATGGACAGCGTCGGAGTTAAGCGCCTTGTATGGATTTCAACGCTCGGAATTTATGATGAGGTACCTGGTAAGTTTGGTGAGTGGAATAATACAACGCTTGGAAATTATTTAACGCGTTACCGCTCGGCCGCTGATGTAATTGAGGATAGTGATCTAGACTATACTGTAGTTCGACCAGCTTGGTTAACTAATAAAGATGAGATTGATTTTGAAGTGACCCAAAAAGAAGAACCATTTAAAGGAACCGAAGTGTCAAGAAAAAGCATTGCACATGTGGTCGTTGAACTTATTCAAAATAATACGGAACTGAAGCGTTCAATTGGAGTCAATAAACCTGGCACGGACGGTGATAAGCCGGCCTGGTATTAAAAACATAGATAATAAATTGATTTAGAATAAAAGTTGTAGCAGATGAATTAGGCTACAACTTTTTTGGTTTACTTAAACAATCATGAAAAACAGGGCTCAAGCGCATACAAGCAATTTCCTGTATAATATCTTTTATATAAAGCGATTTCGCAAAAATAAAGGTGGTATCTCATATGACAATTGATTGGAAAGCTGAAGTTGATAGCCGTAAAGACGTAATGCTTGAGCGTTTGATAGAACTTTTAAAAATTGATAGCTCACGTGATACAGAACATGCAACAAAAGAGGCGCCGTTGGGACCTGGCCCCCAAAAGGCATTAGAAAAAATGCTTTCTTTTGCAAAGGAAGACGGATTTGAAACTAAAAATATAGAAAATGTTGCCGGCCATATTGAATATGGTGATGGCGATGAAATTTTAGGTATTTTAGGTCACATGGATGAAGTCCCTGCTGGTGAAGGCTGGGAGACGGATCCATTCGAACCAGTTATCAAGAATAACCGGATTTACGCTCGTGGTTCAAGTGACGATAAAGGGCCATCTATGGCAGCATACCTTGGTTTACAAATTGTAAAAGAGTTAGGATTGCCAGTTTCAAAGAAAATCCGTTTAATTTTTGGTACGGATGAAGAGAGTGAATGGTACGGCATGAACCGCTATCTTGAAGTTGAGCGGACGCCTGATTTTGGCTTTTCACCAGATGCTGAGTTTCCAATAATTAACGGCGAAAAGGGCATTGCTTCGTTCAAAATTGAATTACCAAAATCTGACGAAGATGGTAGCTTGATTCTTAAATCTTTTGTTAGTGGCATTAAGGAGAATATGATTCCTCGTGATGCAACAGCCGTTGTTATTGCTAATGATAATATCGATGTTGTTACACTCAAAAAGGCATATGACGACTTTTTAGTTGAGAATAATTTAACTGGTGAAATTTCGGTCAATGCCAATGAGCTTAAATTCTTTTTGATTGGTAAGTCAGCACATGCGCTCGAACCTAAGGCTGGATTGAATGCAGCCACATTCCTTGCAACTTTCTTGAAGGATCGAGTTGAGAGCGATTATTTGAAGATGATTGCTGACCAAATGCATTTGGATTCAAGGGGTCACAAACTAACGATTAATTCAGTTGATGCTAAGATGGGCGATTTAACGGTTACGCCAGATCTATTTAAGTATGAGATGGGTAAGCCAAGCTACGTTATTATCAATGTTCGCTATCCTCAATCAACTGATGCAGATACGATCATTCGTAAGACGGCTGAATCCTTGGCAGGCTTTAAAGCAAAGGTTATCATGCATGGACACGCGCAAGGACCACATTATGTGCCCGCTGATGATCCGTTGGTGAAAACTCTTCTATCTATTTATGAAGAACATACCGGCGAAAAGGGTCAAGAACAGGTTATCGGTGGCGGAACGTATGGCCGAATTTTGGAGAGAGGCGTTGCTTTTGGAGCACAATTCCCAGGACGCGAAAATGTGATGCATCAAGCAAATGAATACATGGAAATCGATGATATTGTTAATGCAGCTGTAATTTACGCGCACGCAATCTATGAATTAGCCAAATAAGGTTGACAGTCGATTCGATTATTCGTAAAATAACATCAATATCAAAGCTTTGAAGTAGCATAGTAGAATGCCGTGTTTAAGAAATCAGAAATCTGGTGGGGATGCAAACCAGACTTAGCGGTCGTTTGAATTACACTATGGAGCTTTCAGTAATGAACGGATCATCTCGTTATCGATGGTTGAGCGGAGTTTAATTACTCAATTCAAGGTGGTAACGCGGAAATTATTCGTCCCTGATCTTTTTAATAAGATTCAGGGGCGTTTTTATTTCTCAGATGGTTTATATTAAATTTGGAGGAATGACGATGAACATTATTGATGAACTATCATGGCGTGGGGCAATTAATCAACAAACCGACGAAGAAGGTTTGAAAAAGTTAACTGAAGAAAAGTCGATTGGTCTTTATGTTGGAATTGATCCAACGGGAGATAGTATGCATATTGGACACTTGATTCCATTTATGGTGTTGAAAAGATTCCAAGAAGCAGGGCATAAACCGGTCATTTTAATTGGTGGTGGAACAGGATCAATTGGTGATCCTTCTGGAAAGAAATCTGAGCGTGTTTTACAAACGATGGATCAGGTTCGTCATAATCAAGACGCACTTACCAAACAAATGGTTAAATTTTTTGGAACGGAAAATTTCCGGATTGCAAATAACTATGATTGGCTTTCACAGCTATCACTTTTAGACTTTTTACGTGACTATGGTAAATTATTTAACGTTAACACGATGCTGGCAAAAGATATTGTCGCAAGTCGTCTTGAAGTCGGAATTTCGTTTACCGAATTTACGTATCAAATTCTTCAATCAATTGATTTCCTTCATCTATATAAAAATGAAGATGTTCAACTTCAAGTTGGTGGTGGTGATCAATGGGGAAATATCACCGCCGGAACAGATTTGATTCATCGGATGGAGGGTCAAGAGGCTAAAGTTTACGGTCTAACTATTCCATTGTTACTAAAAGCCGATGGAACAAAATTTGGTAAATCCGAAGGCGGTAACATTTGGCTTGATGCTGAAAAGACAACTCCTTACGAATTTTATCAATTCTGGTTAAATCAAGATGACCGCGATGTAGTTAAATTCTTGAAGTACTTTACGTTCCTAAGCCACGAAGAAATCGACCGACTTGCAGAAACGGTGAAGACTGCACCTGAAAAGCGCGAAGCACAACGCCGCTTGGCAGAGGAAGTAACCGCATTTATTCATGGTAAAGAAGCGGTTGAGGAAGCACAACACATTTCAGCTGCATTATTTTCAGGTGAGGTGAAGGATTTAACCGCCAGTGAGATCGAACAAGGCTTTAAGAACATGCCAAGCGTTGATGTTGAAAACAAAAAGGAAAATATCGTCCTTTGGTTGGTTGACACAACCAAGATTGAAGCTTCACGTCGTCAAGCACGTGAGGATATACAAAATGGAGCTATTCGAATTAATGGTGAAAAGATAACGGACGTTGATGCCGAAGTTGATCCATCAAGTCACTTTGATGGTAAATTTGTGATTGTTCGTCGCGGTAAAAAGAAGTATTTCTTGGCTCGCGTTAAATAGTATGTAAAAAAGGTTACGACAAATGAGGTATACCCAAAAAGTTAA
>NZ_JQBX01000013.1 GCF_001437075.1 Pediococcus stilesii | reverse complement strand
TTTAACTTTTTGGGTATACCTCAATGTCGCGAACTTTTTTATTGTCATTTTGGGTTAACTATCATTTGAATCTGGACTAGTAATCTGAATTCGGTTTTCTCCAGTTGACTTATGGTTGGCTTCCGGAGCATCAGTTTTATACAGGTCCTCTAATGATTTATCTTGATTCTTTGAGAACATCGACGTTGATTTAAGCTTCAATTGATCTTCAATTTTAAGAGCCTGTTGTAGACCAGTTGAATAATTATACTTAGACGAGTCGATTTTACCCTTAAAGTCAGGATTTTTGTAAAAACGAAGTAAATTTTTATCATTTAATGAATCTGACATTGATAATTGTGTTTTGACGGCCTGACGATCTTTTTTGACTTTTTTTAGGAAAGCTTCACTCGGTTCAGTAATTTCATTTCCATCTTTATCATAAAGTTTATTTCCAATCGAACTGTAAGTTGGTGTTACAAAGTCATTGTTTCGAAAGGCAACGACTTGATCATGACTTTTTGAAAATAAATCGGTCCCAAATTGAAGGTAGTTTTTGGTTGAAATTCCAAGCAAATGCAGAACCGTTGGTAAGACATCAATTTCACCACCGTACTGGGTCTGAATTCCCCCATCTTTCATCCCTGGGATATGAATCATAAAAGGAACACGCTGTAGTTGGGCGTTATCCCAACTGGTCCAATTTTCGGTTGGATTGTCACCAAATTCCTTAAAGTGGTCAGGATCTTGAGCGAACGTTTTGGCAAGTGCTGGGTTGGACGAATTAGAAATCCCATAGTGATCACCGTATAAAACAATCATTGAATTGTCGTACAATCCTGATTTTTTCAAGAAATTAAAGAATTCTTCAATCGACTGATCAAGGTAGTTTGCAGTTTTGAAATAGCCATCAACAGTTTTGTCACCAGTATCCGGAGTATCAAAATCGCTATCTTCAGCATCTAGTGTATAAGGGATATGATTACTTACGGTGATATATTTAGCATAAAAAGGTTGTTGCAAATGCTGTAAATATTTAACCGAATCCTTAAAAAGAAGCTTATCCTTTAATCCGTAGGTTGTGGACTTATCACCGGAAACATCAAAATCACTGGCCGAGAGGAAATTCTCGTATCCCATGTTTTTGTAGGTGCTATTTCGATTCCAGAAGGATGCCGTATTACCATGGAAGACAGCAGAAGTATAGTTACCATTTTGTTTTAAGATTGCTGGGGCGGCTTGGAACGTTTGGTCTGAACCTAGTTGGGCGAATAACGATCCCTGTGCTAAACCAAAGGTGCCGGTCTCCAACATGTTTTCAGCGTCACTAGTTTTTCCTTGGCCAACTTGGTGGAAAAAGTTACTAAAAGCGTACGTCGATTTACTATGGTAGATACTGTTTAAGAACGGCGTTACGGTTTGTCCTTCGACCTTGTCATCAATTAAAAACTGCTGGAAGCTTTCTAGGTGAATAACAATAACATTTTTTCCCTTGGCCTTTCCAAGCGTAATATTAGAAGGCTTGGCATAATGATTTTTGACATATTTTTCAATCACCGTTAACTCGCTCTTTTTAGCTTCCGAACGCATTTTAATATTTCGTTCTAGCTGGATTCCATCGTATGCAGTGAAAGCATCTAAGCCCATGTACTTAACAACATATGAGCGGTCAAAGGTTCTAGTAATTAGCTGTGGGCGGTCCATTTCAGCCAGCATCAGGTTTGACGCAAAAGCCAAGATACCGATTGAAGTGATTTGAAAACCAAATTTTTTAGGCAATGGATGAGGATCCATTTTGATTTTTTTTAACACAAGTAAAAGAAAAATGACGATGATATCGATCCAATAAAAGATGTCGTGAAAGTTTGTTAGTGACATGGAGCTCGAGCTGAGCCCTTGGTTAACTTTTGAATAGCCTAACATCGTGTTAACGGTCATAAAGTCAGAGAATTCTCTGAAATAAATGACATTCAGGTAGAGTAGAACGGTATTGGCAACGTCCAGTAACATTGCCACCCAATAAAAGCCCTTTTTGGGTCGAATGTAAAGTGCAATTCCGAAAATTAAAATGGTGGTTGCAATTGGGTTAATTAGTAGTATGAACCATTGAAAAATTCCGCTCACACCAAGTGAAATATCCGTTAAATAAGCAAATAACGTTTTTATCCAGAAAAGAAAACTAATTAGAATAAAAAAGCCAAATCTGGTGTCAATTTTTGATTTTAAAGATTTCATTTTCAAAGACCTTTCAAGTACTTCAGTATCAAGTGCATATTTGCAATTCTAACATATTTCCATTGTACGGTTTATGAAACATCAATATCGACCGTTTAATAAAATAAAATTTTAATAATTTTTGTGTAATTATCCTTTTTTTCTGTATTATGTAGTTTAATGTGAACTAAATTTAAAATATTTTGGAGGCAATGGCATGGAATCTAAATTAGTAAAGGGAGCAACTGGTCCGGTATATTTAGACGCATTAGAAATTCGTAAACAAGTATTTATTGAGGAACAGGGAATTGATCCAGCGCTGGAATTTGATGAAAATGAAGACTTTTTTACATATTTTGTCGGTTATGACGATGGTAGACCAGTCGTTACCGCACGCGCTCGAAGAACCGATGATGATGTTTGGTTGGTGCAACGGGTGGCGACGAGATCGGGATATCGGCGTCACGGATTAGCGCGTGACTTATTTGAATTTATTGAGGATGAAGCTAAAAAAGCCAAAATCAAAAAAATTCGTTTGCATGCACAAGAAACGGCTGAACCCTTTTATTTTGCGATGAATTACAATCGAATTAGTGGTCCAGAAATGGAAGCGGGAATTGTACATTATTGGATGGAAAAGGAAATTTAATGCGGTGGAATAAAAAATTAATATTATTCTTGGGAACGATCATCGTCAGTGTGGCGATCGTATTTTTTGTCAAAAATAATGCGTTTATTTATAATACGCCGGTCGGACATGTTGAAGATGTGCAGGTGCTAAGTAAAGTTCTCCAAGAAGACAATTTTGGAAACAAAGACTATATCGTTCGTCAAAGACTAAAAATTCGCATTTTAAACGGAAAACAACGAAACAAATTGTTAAATGTTAATAATGAATATTCACTATCACAGGCGACCGACTTGAAGTATAGGACTGGACAAGACGTTTTGTTACATTTCAACTATCGTAAGGGACATGTCGCGGGGACAACCATTACCGATTTGAAGCGGGATGTCCCGTTAACCATTTTAGCGACAATCGCAATTAGTCTATTGGTTTTAATGGGAATTACCGGTTTGAGAGCGTTATTTAGTTTGCTTTTAAATACCGTTTTATTCTTTATTGCGGTTGAAATTGATGTGCAGCAAGAGGGCTTTGGTGTTCTTGCCATTTTTAGTATCCTGGCCGGAATATTTAGTTTAATCACACTGACCTTGGTTCTTGGGTGGAATAAAAAGATGTTAGTAAGTTTTTTAACCACGGTGGTCGGAACCTTTAGTGCCATCATAATTGGTATGATTGTTTTTAAAATAACTCATAATGGTGGTTTACATTTTGAAACAATGGAGTACGTCACCCAAAATCCAGAGCCGTTATTCTTAGCTGAAATTATCCTTGGATCTTTAGGGGCGGTGATGGATGAATCAACTGATATCATCGTTAGCCTGGCAAAGTTACGGAAAGAAAATCCGACGATTTCGATGAAACAGCTTTGGATTTCTGGCCGAAACATTGGTAAAACAATCATGGGCCCGCTGCTGAACGTACTTTTTATGATTTTTATGTCGGATACATTCTCAATGATGGTTCTTTACCTTCGAAATGGAAATGGATGGGGATATTCATTTTCCATGAATATGGAACTGGGGTTTGTCCAGAGCCTGATCAGTGGAATTGGGATTGTATTAACGGTTCCAATCGCCAGTTGGCTGGTTGGAATTTTCTTTAAAAAGGGGGCTGTGAGAAATGCCTAATGCCGTAATTATTTTAGCTGTAATTTTAGCTGCCCTAATGATGGTCGTCGGCGGTGCCACTGGTATTCGAGCTTTTATGAGTATCATCTTGAATTTTATCGTCCTCTTTTTAAATATTGCATTAATATCGTGGAGCTTTCCAGCGATGGCGATTACAATTATCAGTAGTTTAATTATTCTCGCAATTACGATCTTCATGGGTAGCGATGATGATCGAATTACACAAAATGCTTTTTATAGTTCAGTCTTGGTTTTAGTCGTGCTTGTGATTTTAATCGTCCTAATTAAGCCGCATTTGATGATTCAGGGATTTGGAAATGAAAATAACGAAGATTTGGAAGGAATGTCATTATTAATTGGAATTAAATTTAATGATGTCATGACTTCGACAATGATTATTAGTACTTTAGGAGCAGTAGCTGAAGCGGCAATTGCAATTGCTACGGGATTAGAAGAATTAATTGAAACAACCCCTGATTTGGATTTAGCTAAAATTTTTCATCATGGCTATGATATTGGAAAAGAAATTATTGGAACGGCATTGAATACACTATTTTTTGGATTCTTCGGTAGTTTTCTTGGACTATTTACTTGGTACGTGAAGTTGAATTATAGTTTTAGTGAGTTTTTCAATAATAAAATTTTTGCGGCAGAATTTTCGATGATTTTAATTGGATTTATTGGCGTGATTAGTACGGTTCCTTTAACTGCGTGGGTAATTCAATTTCGTCAACGGCATGCAGAAAAGCATGATTCGGTGTGATAAAGTTATCAGCGCAATAGAGGTTGATATTAATAATGAGTATATTTAAAAAGTTCAGTGGGCAATGACAAATGGTGTCAAAGCTTACACTGAACTTTTTTAAGATTTTTGATGATTTGATTGAGTAGGTAGATTATTAAAATTTAATTTATATATTAGCCGATAAAACGAAACGCTTAAAAGTGGAAATAAAATTAGATAGCACAGAGTAGTCATTCCTAAAATAAGACTAATTGATGTTAAAAGTGGATCATGTGTCAAAAATAATCCACTGGAAAAAGTAAAGACGACCATACTTGATAAGTTAATAATTTGATCGGTTTGTTCAAAAGCTTTTTTTAGCTGATCCAACGGATGTTGATAGAATGGCGCCGGCCAATTTAAGATTATAATTGACAAAAGTGTAAGGACTAGAATACTTAAAATATTAGTAAATAAATTAATTTCGATATTTTCAACAACTTTTAAGTTGATAAGTAGGACATTAGATAACTCGGTAGATAAGCCAGCTACCAAAAGAGCCACGACGGTTTTCAACAATCCAATATTAGGACATAGAATTCCAAGCAACAGTGCAGAAATTAGCACGTAAGGGAAGATGGAAAATTTGGCGCTTTTAAAAGAGTCAAGCCCTTGAAGAGCAGATCCTGATAGGGTATAGTCACATTTTTCTAGCGAAGTATGATTAATAAAATCGTCGACCTTTTTTTGTAACTTATTGCGGTACAATTCGGCATCAGCTTGGTCTTTTAATTCGATCTCAAAGGTAGTTGTTTTACCTTGTGCGGTGGTGTAAGTTTTGAACGATTGGTAAAACGAGGAATCTTTCAACGCGGCCTGGCCAATAAAAATATCGTCTAAGATGTTAGCATTCGCTAGCTCGTTTAGATCCTCAATACTTAATTGACAGCGATCAAGTGAACTTGATACTTTCGTCAGTAATTGATTTAAACCATCGGACAACTCGACTAAGGTTTTATTTAAAACGGTGATATCAGTTTGAATGCTAGACTGCTTTAAGGAAATAATTTTAGCATTTTCTTTAAGTGTCAAAATGTTAATCGTATTGGTTTTTAGTTTTGATAGCAAATCTTTAATTCTTGCTGTGTCTTCAAGCATAAGAGGATCTGAAATTTTTGATCGCTGATTTTGAATGCTCTCATTGGTTGAGTTTAACGTTGTATTTAAGTTTTCGGCTTGTTTAAGAACTTGGTCAATATTTAAAACATTTGTATCCAAATCTTTTTGAAGAAGGTTAAGCTTCGAGTTAAGGTCGCCAACCGTTAGTTCACTAATTTCCCCCTGAGATTCTTTAATTTCAGCTTTAATCGTTTCGAGAGTGGTTTTAGTTGATTGAAGTTGTTGGATAGAAGCTTTTAAGCGGTGCTTAGTATTAAATTTAGTCCAAGTTTTGCCGAGTGGCTGGGTAACTGAAGTAACCGATTTAACGTCAGAATCTTTTTTTAGATTCATAGTTAAGCGGTCAATTTCGCGAAATTGGGATGGGATTCTGAACTTCACTGAACTTAATAAGTTTAATTTAATAATGCGCTGAGGCTCACGAATTAGGTGTGGATTAGTTTCAAATCTAATCGTCTGCTTCGGTGCAAGATGGGCACTTTGTATGCAGATGGCCATGATACCAGCGCCAATTAAAATAAACCCAAGTTTAGGAAACCGGTAGGCTAAATTTGTCAGATAATGCCACGAGTGGTTTTCTTTTTCAAAAATCCAAGCAGGTCCCGGCCAAAAGGTTATTTCTCCAAGATAAGTGGTGAAAAGCGGCAACAAAGTGTTAATTATCAGCCAAATTAAAAAGATTAAGGGAATACATAGCGACAGGTTTAATAAAATCTCGGACTTAACGTGTGGAATCATCCACATAAGGGTGGTACTCATGAACGTTGTTTGAAAGCCAATGATTTTCCATCTAGCTAAAATTCTAGTGGCCGAAGGATCAGATTCAATTGTATTTGAGAACTCTTTTAAAATTGAAATTAAAATTATTGGTAAAATTAAAAAAGAAAAAAATAGTATCAAAAAGCCAGAGACTTCAGCCAGTTTGAAGTGAAAAAGTGTTGACCAAGTGTGAGCTAAGAATCGCGAACAGTATTCAGTAATCAAACACAAAATTGATACAATCAGAGGCGTCGTAAGTGATCGGAAAAATAATCCAGTAATTATCCATAGCCCGATAAGGATAAATAATTTAGCCATTGATAATTTAGCGGTGGCTAAGCGTAACTTGGAGGTGGGCTTCGTAATTTTCACGTTTATGTCGGAAATTTTACTTCGTTGTTCAATTTGTTTAAGATCAGATGAGTGTTGAAGAGTGACTTGATAAACTAGGACAGACTGATCAGCCGCTTTTTGAAAGTACCGAGTAATGAATGTGTCATCTGGTGAAATAAAATGTGCCAGTCCCAGAGCTTTAGAATCTTTTTTTATACCATCCATGGTACGAGCTATCTTGGAGGTTTGGGAAGTAGTGAGTCGACCATGTGGATTAGAAAAAATAAGATTAATTTCAGTTCCTTTAGGATAAATTTGGTCTGGAACGGATTTTGAGTAATCGCTAAAAAAAGCTAACGCGATGAACGTTAGCCAGAATAGTCCGATAAGATAGTGCTGCTTACGTGACATTTTAATAAACTCCCATATGATTTTTTTGTTCATATGGAAAATACGTCAAAAAGCAAATTATTTTTTAAAAAAGTTACTCCAATTTACAATTAGGTAGACGATTAAAATTAAACCAATCGAAATTAGGATGGTTAATTCCCAGCTTCTAGTCGAGTTGGCAAAGGGCAATGACACATTTTGCCCATAGAATCCAAAGACAATGTTGGGAACTGCTAAAACAATTGATAGTATTGTTAGGAATTTCATCGTATTATTTAAGTTATTATCTAAAACATCAGAATAGGACTTAGAAACTTGTTCGATGATGTCCGATGAAAGTTGGGCCATCTCCTGACTTTGTTCAGATTCAATAATAATTTCTTCCAATTTAGTTCGTTGCTGCTTGGTCAAGTTTAAATTGGGAAGACGCATCATGCTGTTTAATAATGAAGTATTTGATTTTAAAGATGTTAGTAAATAAATTAAACTAGTTTCCAGTTGGAGCATACTTTGAATCCCGCTATGATTTAAACGGGTTTTAAATTTAGCTTGAATAGCTTGACGGTCGTAATTAATCCTTGAAACGGCATCATTAAAGCGCATCGTTAACTCATAGATAGTATTAAAAACAACGTCAATCATGATTGAACCACCAAATGGGGCTTTAGAATCGATATTTTTACGCCCCAGAATCTTAGCATTGCGGTCCATAATTTTATTGACGTAGTGGGTTTCATCGTGAGTAAAGACGACGACGGCATTGGGTAAAAACATAAAAGCCGCAGGTTCCGTTTGGATACCCTCGTTAAGGTTTGAACATAGTGCATGAAAAATAATCAGAAAAATATTATTTTCTTCATCAATTTCCGCACGTGCACGTTCGTTTTCATCAATTGCGTAGCTTAACGATTCTGACGTTGCGTGATAATTTTTTACTAAGGTCTGAAGTTCAAGGGTACTTGGATTAGAAACTTGGATCCAAGAAAAATCGTCAGTTTTTTTCGTGACTTTTAACATGTTTTCTTCCTCTTTAATTCGTAATACTTTAAGTTTAACCCTAATGGGGTGAAAAAATATACTAAATCGATTAAAATAAGATGTTTAGAGTAAAGGAGTATTCCTATTGGATATTTTAACAGATTTATATGGTTCCTTTTTTGATATTAATAATTGGAAAACAGTCTTAGGTTCCGGTTCAGATTGGCTAGTAATTTTTTCCTTAGTAATGATTGAATGTATCTTATCCGTTGATAATGCAGTGGTGTTGGCAACGCAGACTCAAGTTTTAAAGGATCAAAAGGAACGTGAAAAATCACTTTTCTATGGACTATGGGGGGCGTACCTATTCCGGTTCATTGTAATTGGTATTGGAACCTACTTGATTAATTTATGGGAAATTAAAGTGATTGGTGCACTTTACCTTGCCTATCTTGTCTTTCGTTTTTTTGATAAGCAGAAACTGGGGCGGCAAACTCGGAAGTTGGTCAAAAAAGAAGGAAAAATTTCGATTTTCTGGCGCGTGGTAATTCAAATCGAGTTTATGGATATTGTGTTTTCGGTGGACTCGGTGCTGGCTTCGTTGGCAATTTCATCAAATCCGGTGATTGTCTTAATCGGTGGTTTAATTGGAATTTTAGCAATGCGAGGAATTGCCGAGGTCATTATGGGAATGATGCAAAAAATTCCGGAATTAGAGACAATGGCGTATGTTTTAATCGCTATTATTGCTTTAAAACTGCTTCTTTCAATTCCAATGATTGACATTGAAATTCCATCAGGGATCTTTGCATTAATTGTAATTTTAGCTTTTATTATCACAATTGGTATCCATTACCTCCGGAAGCCTGTGAAAAAATGATGATATAATTTTAGATGAGTAGTTCAGAATAAAGGAGATCAAAATGGCAGTTACAGTAAACGACGCTAACATAGCAGAAGTAACCAATGAGGGATTAACAATTGTTGACTTTTGGGCGCCATGGTGTGGACCTTGCAAGATGATGGAACCCGCCTTGGAAAATCTTGAAGCGAAGTATGGAAGCCAACTTCAATTTGGTAAAATGAATGTCGATAATAATCAAGAAATTGCTCAATCATTTAAAATAATGAGTATTCCATCATTGGTTTTATTTAAAGATGGAAAAGCAATTGAAAAAGTAACCGGTTATTATCCTGAAGCAAAACTAGCTAAATATTTAGAAAAGAAGATATCAGAAAATGAATCAAAGTAAGACGGCAATTGTGATTGATAGTTCGGCTAACCTTAGTTCAGAGATTGTTCGCCGATATAATTTCACCGTGGTTAACCAACCAATAATGTTTGGAAAACATGTTTATCATGAAAATGTGGATATTGATTCAGATGAATTTTATCGAATGCTAAAGATGGAAAAGTCGCACCCGACCTCCTCGCAAATTCCAATGAAGGAAATGCAAAAAGTTTTTTCGAACCTTGCAGATGAAGGTTATGAGTCGGCACTATGCATTGGACTTTCAGGCGGCTTAAGTGGGTTTATCAATAGTGTATCGGCCTCGGTTCCTACCATTAAGGATTTACAAGTATTTCCGTTTGACTCTGGATCAATTTTGACTGGGACTGGTAACATGGCGATTTTGGCCGCCAACTTATTGAACAATGGTGTTGATATTCATGAGGTGTTGCACCAATTGCGCAAATATCGTGCTCAGACACAAGTATATATTGCATTGAATAACGTCAAAGAGCTCCAGAACTCAGGGAATATCTCGAATCGTTCGTCATTAGTTGGGTCATTCTTTGGGATGCGACCCATTTTGACGATCAATAAACAAGGTCGTTTAGAGATGGTTGGAAAAGAGCGTCAGATCAAAAATGCCATGGAAGCAATTGATGAAATTTTGGAGAAACAGTTGGTTGATCATAATAATCTTTCGGTGACCGTGGTTGATGCCAATGATCCGGATCGAAGTATGAAATGGCAAAGTGAATTAAGCACCAAATACCCTAATATACAAGTTTCAGCGTGTCATATTGGTCCTTACGTTGCGACGTATACTGGAAGTAAAGCAATCGGATTAATTTGGTCACCGAAATTGTGATAGTATAGACATTAGTGATTAAGAAACGGGTGGAAAAAATGATTACATTAAAATCAGAACGTGAAATTGAAGGAATGAAGAAGGCGGGTGCCGTTTTAGCTGGGATGCATATTGGTTTGCGTGATATCATCAAACCGGGCATTTCGAGTTGGGATATTGAAAAGTATGCCCTCCGGTATCTTGATGAAAATGGTGCCGTTCCAGAAGAAAAAGGTTTTGAGGGATATGAGTATGCCACATGTGTAAGTGTTAATAATGAAGTTTGCCACGGTTTCCCACGTAAGGGACTTCTTTTAAAGGAAGGCGATCTGGTTAAAGTTGATACCGTAGTGAGCGTTGACGGATATATGGCAGATTCGTGCTGGGCTTTTGCAGTCGGTGAAGTTAGTGATGAAGTTAAAAAACTAATGGAAGTAACTAAAAAAGCACTTTATCTCGGAATTGACCAAGCCGTTGCGGGCAACCGCATTGGCGATATTGGACATGCAATTCAATCATATGTTGAAGATGAAATGGGCTACGGAGATGTTCGTGAGTTTGTAGGACATGGTATTCAACCAACGATGCATGAAGATCCAATGGTTCCCGGCTACGGCGAGGCTGGACATGGTCCCCGCTTGAAGAATGGAATGACCATTACAATTGAACCAATGGTTAACGTTGGTGGTTGGCAGTGTGATACTTCGGCTCCAGACGGATGGACGGTTACAACAATGGACGGTAGCCTTTCTTGCCAATATGAGCATACGTTAGTTGTTACACCAGATGGCCCTAAGATTTTGACATCACAGGATCCAATTGGTGATGCAAAATATCTGTAAGAAGTATTTTGAATAATTAAAGTTTAAAATTGTTAAGCGATTTACCGTTGATGAATAATCGGTGGTGATCGCTTAATTTTTTTAAGAATAAGGTTTGGTAATGATAAGTAAGTAAAATTTTTATTACAATTGGTTTAGTGTTAAAATATTGGCATTATCGTGGGAAATGGTGGTTTGATGAGAGAAATAACGGCAAAGAGAATCGTTGTTAAAATTGGTACAAGTTCGCTCGTGAAGGCAGACGGAGCGGTGAATTTGGCATCAATTGAAAGATTGGCAAAGGTTCTTTGTAATCTTAAAAATAATGGTAAGGAAGTTGTCTTGGTTTCATCCGGTGCAATCGGAGTTGGTATGGGAAAACTAAATATTACTAAACGACCAGCTTCAATTGCTCAACAACAAGCGGTTGCAGCAGTTGGGCAAGGGGAATTAATCGGATTGTACGAACGTCAATTTGCTCAATATGGAATAAGCGTTGCACAGTTATTGTTGACGAGAGACGTTTTGCTATACCCGCAGAGTAATCATAATGTTCATAATGCTTTTGATGAGTTACTAAAAATGAATGTGATTCCGGTTGTTAACGAAAATGATACGGTATCCGTTGATGAATTGGATCATATGACTAAATTTGGTGATAATGATCAACTATCAGCGATTGTTGCCAAAATTATCGATGCCGATTTGTTAATTATGCTTTCGGATATTAATGGTTTTTATACAGATAATCCAACGAAAAATCCGAATGCTAAATTGATTCGGACGGTGAATAATTTGAATCCCCAAATCTTAGGTGCAGCGGGTGGACACGGGACTCAATTTGGTACGGGAGGAATGGTAACGAAGTTAAAAGCCGCCAAACGAATCATGGAAAATAACCAACAAATGATTTTGGCTAATGGAAAAAATCCACAAATTATTGATCAGATTTTGCAAGGTGAAGATGTGGGAACGCTCTTTACCAGTGTTAGTGAAGGAAAGGTTATGGGGATGCAATGATTGATATCGAAGAGATTGGGTTAAAAGCAAAGAATGCTTCAGTGGAGCTACAAAAGGTGTCAACGAAGAAAAAGAACGCAGCCTTATTGGCGATGGCAACGGCTTTGGAAAAGAATACGGCTAGAATTATTGTCGAAAATTCATTAGACATGAAGGATGCCGGTGATAACGGTGTCGCACCGGCGATGCTTGATCGACTGAAGCTGACGGAAGAAAGAATTAGAGCAATGGCGGATGGCTTAAGAAATGTTGCTCAGTTATCTGATCCAATTGGCGAAGTTATTCGTGGATGGGTCAATGAAGATGAGCTACAAATTTCTCAAATACGTGTCCCACTTGGAGTAATTGGAATGATTTTTGAAGCCCGCCCCAATGTTACCGTTGATGCAAGCGGGTTAACTTTTAAGTCTGGAAATGCGGTTATTTTGCGGGGTGGAAAAGAAGCCATTCGGTCGAACATTGTCCTAGCAGATGTATTGAGAGAAGCGTTAGAAGAAAATAAGCTCCCCGTGGATGCGATTCAAATGATTGACGATCCTTCCCATGAAGGCGTAAATCAAATGATGCATTTAAACCAGTACATCGATGTATTAATTCCTCGAGGTGGGGCGAAGTTTATCCAGATGGTTGTGCAAAATTCAACCGTTCCAGTGATTGAAACGGGGGCTGGAAACTGTCATGTCTATGTCGATGAGTTGGCTGATCTAAAAAAGGCATTACCAATTATTATTAACGCTAAGACGCAGCGGCCATCAGTATGTAATGCAATGGAGAAATTGGTTGTTCACAGTGCAGTTGCAAAAGAACTTTTGCCACAACTAAAAGAGGCTCTTGAACCTTTTAATGTCGACTTGCGAGGCGACGAAGCCACAAAGGCGATCTTACCAGATATTAAATTGGCAACAGAAGAAGACTGGGGAACTGAATACAACGACTATATAATGGCAATTAAGATTGTTGATAGTGTCGATGAAGCAATTGCACACATCAATAAATACAACACTAAGCACAGTGAAGCAATTATTACGGAAGACTATACCGCTTCACAGAAATTTACAAATGAAATTGATGCGGCTGTAGTCTACGTTAATGCATCTACCAGATTTACCGATGGGTTTAAATTTGGCTTTGGGGCTGAAATTGGAATCAGTACGCAAAAATTACATGCCAGAGGACCAATGGGGCTAAACGAATTAACTTCCACAAAGTATGTAATCCGTGGTAATGGTCAAATTAGGGAATCGTAATAAGATTATTCGTGTGAAAATAATCAAAAAAGTAGTGGGGTACGGCAATTTAATTGTTGTACCCCACTACTTTTCAAGATAATGTCAAAATGAATCCATGGAAAGCATGACCTTAATTTATTGATTTAATAGTTAGCGATTTCGATGATGTTGCCATCCGGATCTTTAATCAAAAGTGATTTGACCTTACCATGGGTTCCTTCACGAGTTTGAGGTTCATCAATGATATCGATGAAATAACTTTTGAGATGGTTAATAATTTCGTCCATTGGATTTTTAGCAACAATTGAAAAGGCAATGCTTCCGATACTTGGATTAGCAGGCGCGAATGGTGGTTGCTGCTCTTTTTCAACAAAATAAATACGCTGTTTTCCAGCACGAACCCCTGCCAAAGGGGCATCCTCTAGGATGGGCATATCAAATACCTCATGGTAAAAGCGTTCACTTTTAGCGATATCAGAAACCGTTAAAGTAATATGATCAATTTCACGAATATTCATTATATAAAATTCCTCCTAATAACCAGATTTAAGTATAGCATAGCTGATTTTTAATTGACGATTCGAGTTGGTTCATGCTACGGTGGTTATTAGTATTTTAGAAAAGTCAGGGTGAAAAAATGAGTTTATTATCTGTTGAGCATCTTAGTCATGGTTTTGCCGACAAGGAGCTCTACGAAGACGCAAGTTTTGAATTGAACAAAGAAGACCACATGGGAATTGTGGGACAAAATGGTGCTGGAAAAAGTACCTTAATTAAAATTTTAACGGGTGAGAACCTTCCAGACAAGGGACGAATCATTTGGCAAAATAAAATAACATATGGTTATTTGGACCAGTATGCAGATATTCCTAAAGAAGATACACTTTATGAGTTTTTAACGACGGCTTATGCTGAACTTTTCCGTCAGCGGGACTTAATGGAAAAATATTATGCCGACTACGCCGAAAACTTAGACGATAAGTTGTTAGATAAGGCTGGACGGATTCAAGAAAATTTGGATGCTAATAATTTTTATGATATTGATACAGAAATCAATCGGGTAATGACCGGGTTGGGACTTGACGATATCGGAAAGGACCACGTTGTCAGCGAAATGAGTGGTGGTCAACGTTCAAAAATTATTTTGGCAAAGTTATTATTACAAAATCCCGATGTATTAATTTTAGATGAGCCTACCAACTATTTGGATACGGCCCATATCAGTTGGTTAGCCGATTATTTAAATGGATTCCAAGGTGCATTCATGGTAATCTCGCATGATTATGACTTTTTGCAAAAGGTTACTAATTGTATTTGTGATGTTGCGTTTAATAAGATTACAAAGTACCGTGGTGATTTTAAGTCGGCAATGCGACAAAAAGATGCACGCAAAGAAGCCCAATTAAAAGCTTTTGAAAAGCAACAGGTCGTGATTGAAAAGGCTGAAAATTTCATTCGAAAAAATAAGGCGGGCCAGCGTTCAACAATGGCTAAATCACGAGAAAAGATGTTAAATCGAATGGATAAAATTGATCCACCAAGTGAAAATTTACAAGGACACTTTGATTTTCCGTATCTCGATACGGGATCTCAAAATGCTGTTGCGGTGAATCGGTTGGCCGTTGGTTATGGGAAAAAGCAGCTGCTAGAACCCGTGACTTTTTCGATGTCGGCGGGTGAGAAAGTTGCCTTTTCAGGGTTTAACGGAGCTGGTAAATCAACGTTAATTAAAAGTATTTTGGGAGTGATTCCATCTTTAGAAGGAGAAGCCCATTTTTCACCTTCAGCAAAGGTTAATTATTTCACACAGGAATTGACCTGGGATAATCCTCGTTTAACTCCATTACAAACGATCCAGGAAAAATATCCAACGATGCTTCCAAAAACAATTCGAACAAAATTGGCTAAGTGTGGAATTAACGCCGCGGACACAATGAAACCAATGAGCCAATTAAGTGGTGGGGAGCAAACGAAGGTTAAGTTAGCTTTGATGGAGTTGATTGAATCTAATTTCTTGATTATGGACGAACCAACGAACCACTTGGATGACGAAACCAAGCGTGCTTTAAGTGAAGCTCTTCAACGATTTAAGGGAAACCTAATTGTTGTCTCTCATGAAAATAGTTTCTACTCGCAGTGGATTGATAAGGAAATTAACGTCGAAAAATTACGTTTGGATCGAGAATAAAGAACGTTAAAAAGTAAAATTCTTTAAGTTGACTAACACAGCAACGTTAGCCAATAGTGCGTAAAACGTATTACTGTTGTGGATAACTAAATTTAAAAGAACCGAAAACAGCTAAAAGAGGAAGCATGATTAGAATTTATCACGCGTCCTCTTTTTTGCTGTCTGGGATTACGTTAAGTAAGATTGTTAATTAAATAGATCTAAAAGTTCCGCCTTACGAAGTCGCTGTTTATCTGCACCGCGAACATCTAGTTTAATCTGGCCATCTTGGACCATCAAAAGGCGGTTGCCGTACTGTAAGGCATCTTCCATTTTATGAGTTATCATGAGCGAAGTGAGGTGGCGTTCGGAAATAATGTCATTGGTAAGATGCATTACTTCCGAACTGGTGTAGGGATCCAATGCTGCCGTGTGTTCATCCAATAATAAAAGATCCGGTTGACTAAGCGTTGCCATCAAAAGCGAAAGGGCTTGTCGTTGACCGCCAGATAAATACTTAACCTGTGTATTCAGCCGATCTTCTAATCCCATATTAAGTCGGCTTAGCAATGTGGTAAAGCGACGATCACGTTCGGCCGAGTGATAGAAATGAAGATTGAAATGACGGTGCTTTTTTTCCGACAAAGCTAAATTTTCGGCAACCGTTAATTCACCAGCAGTGCCCAATTTTGGATCTT
This sequence comes from Pediococcus stilesii, assembly GCF_001437075.1. Lineage (GTDB taxonomy): Bacteria > Bacillota > Bacilli > Lactobacillales > Lactobacillaceae > Pediococcus > Pediococcus stilesii. The sequence goes on along the minus strand of NZ_JQBX01000013.1, from coordinate 41,623 downwards.
GGAATACTCGAGAAATCCATTTTGAACGACTTGCAACGGATGCGTTAGTGATGTCGTTTCCTAAAATTGTCACACTACCCGCATCGACGGGAAGATTGCCGGCGATGGTGTTAAGCAGTGTGGACTTTCCGGCACCGTTATTGCCAATTACCGAGATAAAGTCACCAGAATTAATGGTCAGATTGATATCTTTTAAAATATGGCGTTGATTGATTGTCCCAGGAAAGAAAACCTTTTGTAGATTCTGAATTTTTAAAATATCTGAGTTAGTCATCTGGGGATACCTCCTTTGCCAAACGAATTGATAATAAGTATTTGTTTAACTGTTTTTTAGCTCGTTGTCGACTTTGAATCATCGGAATAACAATTACTAGAATTAAGATAACCGTTGAGAACAGCTTCAAGTCGTCGGGTGAAACGCCAAAATTCATGGCCAATGTCAATAAAACGCGATAAATTATGGCACCAAGTACCATTGAAGAAAGTTTAATCCAGATTTTACGAGAAGTGATAAATATTTCACCGACGAGAACGGAAGCTAAACCAATTACAATTGTTCCAATCCCCATACCAATGTCAGAAAATCCATTGTTTTGTGCTACTAGAGCACCCGATAAAGCGATGCAACCGTTTGAGATTGCGTAACCTAAAATGACCATGCCATCTGTTTTTACGCCATTAGCGGCGCTCATTGCTTGGTTATTTCCCGTTGCTTGAAGCGCCAATCCAGTCTCGGTCTTAAAAAATAAAGTGAGCAAGGTGATCATGCCGATGCTGATTAGTACTCCCAGCAGAATGGTTTGAATTACCGGATCCCAAGCTGCCGGCAGATAACTAGATAATATTTTTTGATTTAAAAGCGGAATATTAGCTTTACCCATGATGTGCATATTAATTGAATAAAGTCCGGTCATCGTTAAAATTCCTGCTAGTAGAGAGGGGATTCGTAATTTAGTATCTAATATTCCCGTGACAATTCCCGCTAAGCAACCCGCTAAAAAACCAGCTAAAGTTGCAACGATGGCGCTTTGACCTAACAGCATTAGCTTAATCGTAATCGCTGCTCCTAATGGGAAACTACCTTCAGCCGTTAAATCAGGGATATTTAGTATTCTAAAAGTTAGAAATACGCCAATTGCGAGCATTGACCAAATCAATCCTTGTCCGATACCTTCAATAATCATTTTTTTCACTCCAAGTCTCTAAATTAAGGTTGTTTAATACTTGATGGATCAATCCCAATGCTTTTTGCCTGAGCTTTATTAACGTACAAACGTAAAACGTTGGAAGTTTCTACCGGCATATTTTGAGGCTTTTGCTTATCTAAAATAACTTTAGCAGCCATTTTACCAGCCTGCTTACCGAGGTCGTTATAGTTGATGCCATAGGTCGCTGTTCCACCATCCTTAGCCATTTCAATTGAACCGGTTACGACAGGAAGATTATCTTTCTGAGTCGATTTTCCAACAATTTTCATTGAACTAGCCATGAGATTGTCGGTCGGAATATAAAGGCCAGAAACTTTGTTTTTCAACGTACTTAACGCCGATTGTACGTCGTTAGTCGATGTAACGGCGACAATCTTCAATTTGATATTATTTTTTGTTGCCCATTTTTTAGCTGTTTGGACCTGGAGTAGGGAGTTTTCCTCGGAAGAGTTATACATAATCCCGATCGGTTTTGTATTTTTAGTCATACTTTTCAGTAGCTGTAGCTGCTTGTCTACGGGACCCATATCACTGGTTCCGGTAACGTTAGTGTCAGGTTTTTTGTTGCTTTTAACCAAACCAGCCCCTTTAAGGTCAGTTACGGCGGTTGTAATAATCGGAGTTGTCTTTGTCTTTTTACCTAGCCCTTGAGCGGCGGGAGTTCCAATGCCAAGAATAAGGGCTGGCTTTTTTTGAATAATTTGCTGGCTCATTGTACTTAGGTTGGACTGATCACCTTGAGCATTTTGGTAGTTATATTTGATGTTCCATTTGGGATGTTTAGCCTTAATTTCTTTAGTTAATTCGCTTTTGAAACCTGAACGCGATGCATCAAGAGAGCCGTGTTGAACAACCTGTAAAATACCAACATTGATGGTTTTCTTTTCCGCAGAAGCAGATGATGAACATCCAGCAAGTGCAATTCCCGCTAATAAAATTGCCATAATTCCTAAGATTCTTTTTTTCATGATGATCCTCCTAATTATTTAGAGCGAATTTTCCAACGCTTAATCCTCGAGCATAGTTTAAGAATATCGATGATTGTGTAGTTCAATCATTGGTGTTCTGGAGCTAAGCGGAGAGGATTGTTGGAAAATTCGCGTTTCGCCAGTATAGATGTAAATTGATAAAAGCTAGCATTACTTAAAGTAAAATTACAATTTAATTAACTCTAAGATACAAAAAAACCAGTTAGACGGAGTCATCTAACTGGTTTGGGCCCATTTCTTATTTCCCAGTTAGATGATGAGTCGCATCTAACTGGCTTAATGTCATGCTTAAAATCTTTAGCCATTTAATTAGATACGAACGCTAGTCGTGCGTTCGTATCCAAGATTTGAATACAAACGCTATCTAAAGAAAAAGCTAAAGGCAAATTTGTTATTCAATTGTGTGTACTGTAATTGAGTCATGTGTTTGACCTCCACAAATTGATATTATTAATTAAACATTAGATTTATTAGAATGTCAATGCTAATCTAAATAAAAAATGAGATTTTTTTAATGTAAAGGAATCATCAATTAGAACGTTGCGGTATCTGGGTCAGTTGCTAATCCAGCTACACCATGGAATCCATCGATGACTTTGACATCTTCGTCGGAAAGTTCGAAATCAAAAATATCAGTGTTTTGCTGGATTCGGTCAGCGTGAACTGACTTAGGTAGTGGTAAAAAGCCGTGTTGTAATGACCAACGAATGACGATCTGGGCAACACTTTTATCGTACTTAGCAGCAATATCCTTTAATTCTGGAATCGTAAAAATTTTGCCGGTTCCAAGTGGGCTGTATGCTTCTGACAGAATGTTATGCTCGTTGTTATAAGCAACCGTTTCATCTTCGGTATCGCTAGGATTTAGGAAGATTTGGTTTACAGCAGGAGTTACTTTAGCTGTTTTTAAAAGTTCATCTAGGTGGTGAGGACGGAAATTAGACACACCAATTGCACGAACTTTCCCGTTATCCAGGCCTTCTTCCATTGCTCGCCAAGAATCTGCATTTTTTTCTTGCCATTCGTTTCTGAACTTAATTGGATTTGGCCAATGAATTAGATACAAATCGAGGTAATCCAAACCAAGTTTTTCAAGGCTTAGATCAAGTGCCTTTTTTGCAGAATCATATCCGTGGTCATCGTTCCATAGTTTCGAGGTAACAAAAAGTTCTTTACGATCGATGCCGCTATCCTTGATGGCCTTTCCAACGCTTTCTTCATTACCATAAGCTGCAGCTGTATCAATATGACGATAACCAGCTTTAAGAGCGGCTTTAACAGCTTCATAAGCTTCGGCGCCGTCTTTTGACTGCCAGGTTCCGAATCCAACGATGGGAATTTTTACTCCATTGTTTAATGTGTAAGTATCAGTTAACTTATTCATAAATGAGCCTCCTTAAAATATTAAGTACAACCTAATGATAGCTTTTTTTATGGGCGCTTGCTATTAAAAAGATAGCGATTAATTAAAATAGATCATCTAAGCGAATCTTTCGTGGTTGTGTACTGAGAATTTATGCGAGCTGGTCAAGGTACAGAAAAAAGGATTCGGCAACGTTAAGTTTTGTCGAATCCTTGATTGAATGAATATGAGTAATTTTATTGATTGAAAGTACCGTCTTCGACTTGACGAAGATAGTCAGCAAGGTGTTTAAAGTAAACCGGAGCGTTGTCAATCATGTGGTGATGACCACCATCTGGCGTGGTAACTAATTTGGCATTTGGAATAACTTCAGCCATCCGACGCGCAGATTTTAATGGCATCGTTTCGTGTTCACCAAATGTGAGAAGGGTAGGAACGTCAATATTGTGAATTTGATCACGGACATCCCATTCTTTTAGTTTACCTGTAACAACAAACTCGTTATCACCTTGGAAAGCGTTATACACAGGTGTAGCCATAGTTGGGACTAAATGACGAATCGCAATTGGTTGTTTGCGATCGACATAGCCGGCGTTAAGAATATCGACCAATTTTTGGTAGCGCTCGTTATCCCAATCACCAGTTTTTTCACAATCACGCATGAATTGAGCATCTTCAGGAGCTAATGCTTCATCACGAATTGCATCTTGATGTTCAAGATATTCATCAATATTGTCAACCATGGATGAAATAATCGCACCTTTAAGATGTTCACCATATTTAAGGGCGTACATCATTGTTAAGGCACCACCCCAAGATTGGCCAATTAGATAAAATTTATCGATGCCTAATTTTTGACGAACTTCTTCAACTTCGTCCAAAAAGTAGTCGTAAGTCAAATACTTATCGGCAATTTCGGGATCAGAATAGTCTGGTTGATCAGAATACCAAGAGCCTAATTGATCGTAATAATGTACTTGAACGTTCAAACCTTGTTTTAAGAGTTCGTCGTGGAAGTTTTCCCAGTACTCATGGTTACCACCGGGACCACCATGAAGAGCCAATAGATGAATTGAATCATCATCGCCATCAGTGTGTGACCATAAATGGTAGCCATTATCTAGTGTTAAAATCGTTGTACCTTGTTTCAAAACACTCACCTAGTTTCTTAAATTTAGATTAATGATATCAAATTAACCAATAATTCACAAACTCATATTAGTTAAAAAAGATATAAGAAATGATCATGAAAGCCAATTTTGACAAGGATCAAGCGCATAAAAAACACCCGACCGATTCTCATATAAAAATTTCAATAAAAAAATTTAAGTGACACGAATTAATTCGATCCATAATTTTTCTATACCGAAATACTTTAAATACCTTAATTATAAATTCAGCAATTTTACTTTAGCAAACTCGATGAGTCGGCAAGTTTAATTTTTAAACGACTTTGATTTAATTGAAGAGAGTACTGTAGCTCTTGATTACCGCGAATTGTCGTTTCAAAGTCAGTTGCGTAAATGACAAGTCCTAGTTGATGGCCGGCTGGCAAATGGTAGAAAGTAGGCTGTAGTTTCAAAGACACATCGTAGAATTGATTAGGTTTAACCTCGTCAACTTGGTAATTATTTGTTCGATTTTGAAGGTTGATGTGGCCCTTTGAAATCATTTTCCATGGTGTTGTAACGTTTTGAACCGTAAATTCACGTAAATCGTCGGTTCGCCAATCAAAACTACCACTTAAAAAGTGAGGTTGAAGAACCGTTGGAGACGCATTAAATCGTTTTGCATCGCCGAAATCAACTAGTTGGAAACTAAGCATTCCAAAAGGACGATTAACCGCGACATTGACCGAAACCTCGGGAGCACCATCGATTAGCCAATCTTCAGAGATTTGGGCAGTTTTGAAGATTAGACGATTGTTACGCATCTGGTTCTTACCGTTAGTAGCGTGTTCGGTATTAAGGAGGTCAGTGTGCCATTGCTTTAAATTATTTTTGTACATACCAAAAATTTCAGGGTCCAAGGAATCTTTGAATGAAGCGGCCTCATTTTTAGTTTCGATTTCCGAATCGACTAGGGTTTTGGCTTGTAAAGTAAATTCTTTAGTGCGGTCGTCGACTGATTGCCAATCTTTATAAGTATTCCAGGTCTCTGGGATGACGTTATCTTGAATTATTACATTTGGTAAAACTTGATCGGCATTATTATCAACGCCAAATAATTTATAACTAAGCCATAGATTCATCATATCCGTGAAGTCGATTGAACGAAAGGCATTAATGTAGATATGCTGACCTTGATGTAAAATTATTTTTTTATTGATTGGTAAATCACGGATTGCATTCCATAAGTTACTAACGTTGCGGGGTTTTACGTTCCAATCATTAAGGCCGTGGACCATAATCATATCGGCTTTAATGTTTTTGATATTGTTGAGGTAATTTTTACTATCCCAGTATTTGGAGTAGTTGCCTGATTTTCGATCTTGATCAGTAGCGATCCGCTTTAGAACTTGATCAAAGTAGTCCTTGATGTGAAGGTAATCACCAGCATCTTGACGACGGCTGAATACTTCGGCCGCTAACACGTCCATATCTTCGCCTTGGAATGTATCCGGAGCAGCAACTAAACCTCCATCACGGTAATAATCGTACCAACTTGAAATTGCAGCTTCAGAAATAATGGTTTCTAATCCCTCCACACCGGTTGTGGCAGCCGCGGTTGCTAAGGTGCCAAGATATGAGCGACCAGTCATCGCAATTTTATGGTTTGACCAGTCGGCACGAATTTCAATATTATCGGTTTTATTGGTGAAGGCCCGTCGATTTCCAGCTAACCATTCGATAATTGCGGTTGTTGAAATGGTCTCTTCGACGGATCCGGTGTCACGCACACCATCTGAATCACGAGTACCAATTCCAGCCGCGTACACAATCGCAAATCCGCGGGCAAGAAAGTAATTATTCAGCGTGTAAGGTTGCTCTCTGGCAAAACTTTCCTCAGAGGAGACCGCTAGCCCTTTGACTTCGCGTTCAGCTGGGAGATTTTGAACAAAAGGTGCCGCGGTTACGTCGCTTTTAGTAAGCTGATTGACTTCTTTTTTAACTAAAGGTACGTCAACGTTGTGCGTGATTTGTTCTCCAAAGCTGTCATTGACTCCTTGATTATACGGACTCGCGGTGTACAAAACCGGAGCGCGATATCCAGTAGCAGTTTGAGCTGGTCGAAGAATTTCAGCTTTCAGTAGATCACGTTGACCGTCATGATCAGTGTCCAGTGGCGCTTCAACATAAACAACGTCTCGAATTATTTGATGAGGATCAAAAACGGCTTGTGCTTTACCGTTAAAGAACAGTGGGCGGTTAATTGATCCATAAAATTGAGTGAAATATCCCTGTTGGGTTAGGTGATCAAGATATACTTCTCCATTTTTGGTATGGGAAGTTAAAAGAATGTACCAAGCGTGAGCGACGTCAGCACTCGTGTCCAGGCGAGATTGTTCAATTGCAGGTAAATTAATCTTTTTGATTGCGTCTAAGGGTTGTTCGATTTTGAAATCCGTATCAGCTTCGAATTGTAATAACTGAAGTTCGATTAATGCAAAAATATCAACGCTTAGGGGAAGATCTGATTCAAAAAAATCTAAAGCAGTTGTGGTCGGTGTAGCCAGAAGATTGCCAAGTTTTTGTTTAAAAACCGTACTAGATGTTCCAGCTAAAAAAGAGCGACTCAAAAAGTCTGACAATTGTTCTTTGGGAGTCGGTTGGAGTTGATGATCTGTAATAAAATTAATATTGTTGAGTTCATTAAGTTCGTCGTCTCGACTAATCTGAATACGACCAAATTGATTATTTTTCATAAAAAAAGCCTCCGCGATTATTTATGTTTCACATTATACGCCTAATGTTGTGAAACATTTATAACGGGAGGCTTTTTTAATAGTTAAAATTAATTGTTTTTGACGTATTCAGATAGCTCGTTTAAGTAGATATTCTTTTGCTCAGGACTAATCCATGACGTTTCAAAAGAGTTTCGAGCTAATTGCACAACTTGTTCGCGGCTTAAATTGAATTTTTTAGCAATTGCAAAGTAATTGTCACTAATGTAACCGCCAAAATAGGCTGGATCATCGGAATGAATTGAAACTTTAACCCCTTGATCAAGAAGCTCTAAAACTTCTTTTCCCTTCATTTCAGGAGAGACGAAGCCATTTGAAAGTGGACAAGATGTTAATCCAATTTGCTTTTTGGCAACCAAATTAACAAGATCAGGATCTTCAACGATATTGGTCCCGTGGTCCAGTCGCTCGACTTCCATAATTTCAAGTGCTTGTCGAATATGTTCAATCGAATCCTTTTGATCAATGTCACAATGAACGGTCCGATGAAGACCAGCAGCTGCGGCATCCTCAAATTGACGAGCAAATTTTAATGGTGGATTGTTATGTTCATCTGAATCGAGACCAACACCGACAATCTTATCTTTATAGATCAGGGCCTCTTCAAGAGTTTTTCGAGCTGATTCTTTTGAAAAATCTCTTAAGAAACACATGATGAGGGCTGCATCAACGTTTAAAGCGCGAGCATCAACCGTTGCTTGATACAAACCATCAATGACGGTTTTAAATGAAATTCCTCGACTAGTATGTGCCTGTGGATCAAAAAAGATTTCAACATGTCGAACATTATTTTGCGCTGCTTTTGACAAGTACGCAAAAGCTAAATCGTAAAAATCTTGTTCAGTTTGAAGAACATTCATTGCTGGATAATATACATTTAAAAAAGATGCTAAATCATCATATTGATAAGTTTTTTGAACCTCTTCAATAGTGGTTTGACCGATGTCAACGTTATTTCTTTTTGCTAATTTTAACTTTAACTCGGGTTCGAGAGTTCCTTCGATATGAAGATGAAGTTCAGCTTTAGGTAATCCGGATGTAAATTGTTCAGTAATTTCAGACATGTTTGAATTCCCCTTCCTAAAAAGTTCGTTTTATTTTCTATTATTATTATATAATAACATATTTTTAGATTAATTATATTCAAAATACGAATATTATAGTTTGAAATAAACTTTAATGTATGGAATAATATGGAAGTTAATAAAGAAAAACGTGGAGGAAATTTTTATAATGGAAAATCCAAGCAGTATGGAAACGAACAAGGGATTTCTTGAAAGAACGTTCCATTTAACGGAACAAAAAACAACGGTTAGGCGAGAACTTTTAGCAGGACTAACCACTTTTGTATCCATGGCATATATTTTATTTGTTAATCCAAGTATCTTAGGTGCTGCAGGAATGGACAAGGGGGCCGTATTCACGGCGACTGCCTTATCTGCAATTTTGGGAAGTGCCCTGATGGCCTTTTTAGCTAATTATCCAATTGCGATTGCCCCGGGACTTGGCGATAACGCCTTTTTCACATTTTCAGTGGTACTTGGAATGGGGATTTCGTGGCAGAAAGCAATGGCTGGTGTTTTCGTAGCATCTGTCTTGTTTACGATTCTTTCTTTCTTAAAAGTTCGAGAAATTGTGATTGATGCAATTCCAAAGGATTTAAAACTAGCGATGGCAGCTGGAATTGGGATTTTCATTGCGTTTGTCGGATTACAGGGCGGTGGACTAGTAGTTGGAAGTAAAACCTCGCTTGTGGAGATTGGTTCACTAACTGTTCCAACAACGTGGTTAACAATTTTTGGAATTTTTGTAATTGCCATTTTAATGGCTAAAAAAGTACCGGGATCAATTTTTATTGGTTTGGTTTCAACGGCCGCAGTGGGCTTAATTACCGGTTTGATTAAAATGCCAAGTAGCATTATTTCACTTGCACCAAGTATGAAACCAACATTTGGGGTTGGAATTGCTGAACTTCCGACAATGGTAGATCCACAAATGTGGGCGGTTGTTTTAATTTTCTTGTTAGTGGCCTTTTTTGATACCGCGGGTACATTAATTGGACTAGCTCAACAAGCAGGAATTATGAAGAACAACAAAATGCCTCGAATTGGGAAAGCTCTAATGGCGGACTCAATTTCAATGCTTGGCGGATCCGTAATGGGTACTACACCAACGGCTGCCTACGTTGAATCTTCAGCGGGAATTGCGATTGGTGGGAAGACAGGACTAACGTCATTAACAGTGGCAGTGTTGTTTGCTTTCAGTATGCTATTTTCGCCACTGCTCACCGTGGTAACGAACCAAGTGACGGCACCAGCTTTAATTGTTGTAGGGGTTTTAATGGTTTCAGCGCTACGTGAAATTGAATGGGATAAATTTGAAATCGCAATGCCAGCTTTCTTAACGGTTGTTGGAATGCCATTGACCTATAATATTTCATACGGAATTGCGTTCGGATTTTTAACTTATCCTATTTTGATGGTTGCTGCTGGACGAAGAAAAGAAATTAACTACATTATGTGGATAATGATGATTGTGTTCATCGTCTTACTATATGTTTTAAATATTGTTCCAAAATCCTAAAAGTTGAGGTTTGAAAATGATAAGTGTTAATGAACTGGGAAACTATATTGATGCCGGTGCTGCTAAGATTTCTGCTGATATTGTTATTGAAAATGGAACATTAATTAATGTTGATACCAGTGAGTATTATCTAGCAAACGTTGCAATATATAAGGAAAGAATTGTGGCGGTCGATAGTGATATCTCAGATTATATCGGAGAAAATACCAAACGAATTGATGCGACTGGGAAATATCTTGCCCCCGGAATGATTGATGGACATATTCATGTTGAGTGCAGCAAAATGGGGATGACGCGTTTCGCACAAGCGGTTGTTCCGCGCGGCACGACAAGTATTGTATCCGGATTAGATGAGTATATTTCTGTGATCGGCGTAGATGGTCTTGATGAAATTTTTGATGAAATAGATCACAGTCCGTTAAAAGTTTTCTGGGGCTTACCATATAAGACACCGTATACGATTCCAAAGTCGACAATTGCATATAACGTTTCAGCCGCTGACCATGAGAGAATTCAACCTACTGAAAGGTCATATGGCGTGTGGGAAACCGTTCGTGAAGCGATTGAAACTAAAGACGAAGACACATTAAAAGCAATTTTGATATCTCAAAAGTACCATAAGCCTATTTTTGGCTGTTCACCAATGGCAACTGGCAAAGATTTGAACCAATTTTTAATGGGTCGAGTTCATGTTGATCATGAAAGCTACTCGCATGAAGAGTTCTTAGAAAAAGCGCGTAAGGGAATTCATACAGTAATCAGAGAATCTTCAGTGACAAAATTTTTAAAGGAGAACATTCGCGCAATTACCGAGGGTGCTCCTGGGGTGGCGCGGCATACTAGTTTTTGTAGTGATGATGTCACGGCACACGATCTTTTGAAAAACGGTCATTTAGATCACATGGTTCATTTGGCAATCAAGGCCGGAGTATCACCGATGACTGCCATTCAAATGGCAACTTTAAACAGTGCTGAGGCTTATCATATTGATGATCAAGTTGGTTCGATTGCTCCAGGGAAAGATGCTGATATTTTACTAGTTGATCAGCCCGGAACGTTCAATGTAGAGAGCGTCATTAGTAAAGGAAAAGTAATTACTTTAAATCAAGAAGAACAGGTGGAATTTGTTCCTCCGGTTCGTTCAAAGCGGCTTCAGGGAAGTTTGAAGCATGATTTGATGCAAAAGAGTGATTTTATGTATCAGGTTGATCAAAATGACCAAACGGCTGTTGTTCGTACTATTAATAGTGTTGGGCCATTTGTCCGAAAAGCAAAGGACGTTGAATTAGACGTTACCAACGGAATTGTAATGCCAGATGTAAATAAAGATGTTGCAATGGTCTCAGTGATTGAACGTTTTGGTATTAACCAAAATCAATCGCTCGGGTTTATTTCGGGATGGTCACTCCAAAATGGCGCAATCGCAACTTCAGCTTCTCCCGATGATAATAATCTGGTAGTGGCAGGGGTTGACTTTGATGATATGACGTTAGCGGCAAATACGCTAATTCAAAATGGCGGGGGACAAGTGGTAGTTAAAGATGGAAAAATCTTGGCACTCTTAGAACTACCAATTGCAGGGATTACTACTGACCTGCCGTTAGATCAATTAGTTCAAAAAGAATTGGAATTAAAGCGGGCGGCTAATGAACTGGGAAGTCGCCTCCCAGATCCGCTATTTTATCTTTCATTTCTACCGATTACTGCTATTCCGGATTTAGCGATCACGGACGGTGGTAACGTTGATTACACAAAATTAAGTTATTTTAATCCAATTCAATCAACAACGAAAAAGAATTAACTATTTTGACTACAGTTAATGACATAAAAAAGGTCAAGACGAAATAAGTCTTGACCTTTTTGTATGCAGTAGAGTGTGACGAATGATAGTTAATTTGATAGCTTACTATGATTAATTCCGTAGCTGAAATAAATAATTAACCCAATGGTAAACCAAATTGCCGAACCGATCCAGGTTTCTACAGAAAGGGTCGTTATTAGATAAATACAAGCTAATCCCGAGATGATTGGGATAACAGGGTACCCGGGAACTTTAAATCCACTATTTGGAATATCACGCCTTTTACGAAGTGGAATAATTCCAAAAGAAACTAGAGTGAACGCGAAGAGGGTCCCAATGTTAACTAGATTGGTTAGTTGATCTAATGGAACAAAACCACCCAGAAAAGCGATAAAAATTGTCACAACAATCATTGCGTTCTTAGGGGAATGATGTTCTCCCACTAATTGTCCAAGTGCCTTAGGAAGCAAACCATCGCGTCCAGTGGCATAAACTAACCGTGAGCTACCATAAATCATCGAGATCATCATTGTGGTCATTCCAGCTAAGGCACCAAAAGATAATAATCCTGCGGTCCAATTTTGATGTACTAATTGAAGGGCTAGGGCAACGGGATCGGCCACATTTAATTTAGTGTATGAAACCATCCCAGTTAAGACGACCGAAACGGCCACGTAAAAAATGGTGGCGATAATTAAAGTTCCAATAATTCCGATTGGCATTGTTTTTGACGGATTCTTAACCTCGGCGGCTGAAGAAGAGACCGTATCAAAACCTAAATAAGCAAAAAATACGGTTGAAGCCCCAGCTAGTGTACCGTGAAATCCAAATGGAAAGTAGGGTTTCCAGTTACCAGGTTTGATGTAGAACATTCCAATTAGAATAAAAATTAAAATAATGGCAATTTTGACAAATACCATAAAATTATTAATTCTGATTGATGATTTAAAACCGCGATTTAGAAGAAACGCGATTAATAAGACAATAACGATGGCAAACAGGTTAATATAGGTACCATGACTGGGATTAAATGAACCAGAGATGGCGGCGGGTAGTTTAATTCCAAAGCCTTGGATGAACGATCCAAAATATGCGGACCATCCTGTCGAAACGGCAGCAACGGCTAATACATACTCTAAAATTAATGCCCATCCTAAGAGCCAACCCGGAAGTTCACCGTAGACAATCGTCCCATATGAATATGCGCTCCCGGCAACTGGTAGTGAGGCCGCGAATTCAGCGTAACACATTCCAGCCAGGGCACAGACCGCAGCGGCAATGACAAAGGAGAGTGTGATTGATGGGCCCGCCTTTAATGCTGCCACGGTTCCTGGTAGAATAAAGATTCCAGTTCCAATCACTGCTCCAATTCCCAGGGCTAGTAAATCTTTGGGGCCGAGGGTTTTTTCAAACTTTGAATCAACTTTAAGATAATTATCAAGTGATTCTTTTCTAAAAAATTTATTCGATAAGCTCATAGCACACCTACTTTCTAATATCTTTTTAATGATACTTAATGGAGATAGTTACGTCAATGTAAATTGTTTACTCTAAACCATAAAAATATTAAATCTGAGTCCAGAGACTGTTATAATCTATATTAACTAAGAAATGGAGGCTTTGACATGGCTTTAGAACTTGACGGCGGGGCAGTGGTGTACCAAATGCGAAACCAAAAACCATATTATCTACTACTAGAAAGCGCAACGAGTGCATTTTGGGGATTTCCCAAAGGTCATATTGAAGGAAAAGAATCTGTCATCGAAGCGGCTAAACGTGAAATCTATGAAGAAACCGGAATTCGCGCTGAAATTGATGAAAATTTTTACGACGTGCTGAATTATAAGGTCGGCAGTAATGATAAAAGGGTTACTTTGTTTAGCTCAGAAGTCCAAAAGGACGTTGTACTGCGTTTACAGCGTGAAGAAATTAGTGCTGCTGGCTGGTTTGATTACACAACGGCTCGTGAAAAATTGACTTATTTAAATCTAAAGCAAACACTGGAACGCGTTAATCAGTATGTAGAAAAGATTAAGGGATAAATATTTTAGATGCTATAAGTACAAAAAAGGACCATGCCGAAAAGATAATTCGGTCATAGTCCCTTTTTCAATTCTATTTGATAAAGCTCAGTAAAGAGTTAAGTTATGCTAGCTTGCTGAATGAATTTTCTTCTAGGCTTTGAAGATTGTTAACAGCTTCTTCAATTGTTACGCCAGTTGCATGAAACTCCGGTTGGGCTTTATCATTAGCGATAAATACCTGCTTTTCTGTGTCGAGTGCAATGCTGTACCAAGCTGTGCTGTATTTTTTGAATTGCATAATGATAAACCTCCTAGTTTATAGATATTTTGAAAGCTTAGAAAAGCGCTTTCAATATTTAAGATACTTTAATTTACAATATTTTAAAAAAAAAAGCAACTATTTTATTTTAAGGAAGAGAAAAATGAATAAAATCATAGTAATTGCAGGACCAACAGGATCAGGAAAAACCTCTGTGGCTGATTATTTAAAGGATCAATACGGTGTAGCCAAGGTGATTACGCATACAACCCGCCCTCGACGTGAAAACGAGCGACAAGGGGTTGATTATTATTTTGAGAGTGACGCAACGTTTGATGATAATCATTACTTAGAACAGGTGCAGTATTCACATTACCGCTATGGTTCCTCCCTAGAGGGTCTTCGTCGAGCTTGGGACAAATCAAAGGTCGCTAGTATCGTATTAGATACAGCCGGTGCGATCACATATTTGCATGAATTAAAACAACAGACTAAAATTCTCTTCATTAGTGTTAGCGATGAACGCGTGTTAAAAACGCGCCTACTTAAGCGGGGGGATGACCCAGCCGCAATTGCTAAAAGAATGAATAGTCCGGAATATAGCCGAGACATGCAATTACCAATTGAATTGGTTGGTAATGCCACTAAGATTATTAACGATCAATGGCAAGATACCAAAAAACAAATTGACCAATTTTATCAGCAAATGATGAATGAAATATAAAACATTCAAAATTAATGCAAAGTATGTTAGTGTAAAAAGTAATAATTACTATTTACGAGGTGCGGAAATTGAACAAAAGTAGTCGTGAAATTGCTGTGAAAGTACTTAAAGCAAACGGATATAAGTTAACAAAACAACGACAAAGTTTGATCGATATATTATTCGAATTCGAAGATCGATATATTGAATTGACCAAGCTAGACCAATTGATGCGTGAAAAGTATCCTAAGATGAGTCACAATACAATTTATCGAAATGTAAAAGAATTTGCGACCATCGGAATTGTTGAAGAAAGTCAAAGCGAAGTCGACGGTAAAACGGAAGTTAAACTAGATTGTAATGAGCAGCATACACATCATCACCACTTTATCTGTAATAATTGTGGAAAAGTCCGAGGATTAGAAATGTGTCCACTGGACTTCTTTGAAGAGCAGCTTCCAGGAGCCGAAATTACGGGACACCATTTTGAGTTGTACGGATTGTGTGCACAATGTAAAAAAGAATTGTCAAAAGTTGGATAATTTTTTAAAGTTATTGCAAATTTATGATGGATTTAAGAACAAATGATCGTAATTTTGGTATGCTAACTTTTAATACGGAGGGAATTTAGAATGGCATATAGAACACCACCTTTTTTAACACCAATTGCGATTGTTACAATGGTGATTGCGTTAAGCGCAACAAACGTAATTGTTAATAAGGCGACCAATACTTCTGAAGGGGCACCTGCTAAGTCTTCAAAAGTGATTGAAAGTAGTAGTATGAGCGAAAAGAGTTCTGTGGATAAACAGAGTAACAGTAGTTCATCGATGGATGATCAATCAAGTGATCAAAGTAAGGAAAGCGTTGAGAGTTCTTCTAGCAGTAATAGGGACAATACGGCCGAGGATACTAACAACGCTTCCTCACAATCCAGCTCAAGCTCGGGTAGTGATACACAAACTAATGATTCAGACGCTACGCAACAATCGGGAACAAATCAAAGCTCAAGTCAGACACAATCATCAACGCAAGGTAGTCAACCAGCTACAGGTGGGGCCACGACTGCCAATGCTACGAATGATACAACAGCACAGTAGGAGGAATTAACGTGATTTCATTTCTTTCATTAGCGAGCCATTATATGGGAATGATCAATGTTAAAAGTAAACTGAAAAATCAAGTTTACACGGTCATGGCTTTTGTTGGGAACTGGTACCTGCTTTACATTGGTATTCGTTTCCTACAAAATGGGCGCTTTTTACGAGGATTTTTGCTATTAGCAATCTTCTTAGCGTTTTTATATTTTTCAATTATGAATATTTACTATTTTTTCACGACCAAGAAGGCACCATTAGATATCTCACCAATTCTGGAAAAGTATATCGGTGGAACACCTGAAGAAATTCGGGAGAAAGAGGAATTTCGCCAACGTTTATCACGTGTCGAACGTGCAAGTCGACAATCAAGCAGTCCGTCGGGAGTGTTTGATGATCAAATGTTATTACCAGCACAAGTTCGTTCATCGCCTGTGCAGAAAAGCAATATCGAAAAAATTGCTCTCCAAATGGAGAATGCAGGGATGCTTTTTAAGGATTATAACGGACGCAGTGACGATGAAATCCAAACTCAGATGCAACCAGATCAAACTGAAGTATATGCAATTGGGGATAACGGGATCCAACTTCCCTACGCTGATATAAGAATGATTGATGATAAGCCAACGGTCTTTGCCGGAATGAATCAAATCGAAGAGATGCCAGTGGGAGAAATTGCCAAAGTCGGTTTATCCAATTTTTCTAACGCTAAACTTGAAAATCATCTTTACCTAGCTGATGCTTTGCTAATTGGTGGTGAGAAAAAAGTCGCTGGTCGATCGGGAATGATTACCGAAAAAGAAAATTATTCTATAAAAATTAACATTGCCTATAAACGCCGTAATACCTCACTTCCTGAGGGGTTGAAATAGTTTAACGGGTGGTCTGTTGAAGTCCTTCACTTTGACAGACCTTTTTTTGTCGATTATATTTTATAATAAGTATAAAATAATTGCTTAATGGCGAAGCTAGTTTCGGAGCCAAAATGAAGAGCATGATCTGGAGGTATTTATTATGTCAATGATTGAATTTCACAATGTTGAAAAGTACTACGGAAAGTTCCACGCACTAACCAACATTAATTTGACGATTGAAAAAGGTGAAACTGTTGTTCTGATTGGGCCATCTGGATCAGGTAAGAGTACGTTGATTCGTACGATTAACGGATTGGAGAGCATCAATAGTGGCCAGTTAATTGTTAATGGCTTTGATTTAGCAAGTAAGAAAACCAATATGAATAAAATTCGACGCGAAGTAGGAATGGTGTTCCAGCATTTCAATTTATACAATAATAAGACCGTGCTAGAAAATATTATGCTCGGACCGCGCGTTGTTCTTGGACGTAAGGAAGACGAAAATAAGAAAATCGCAATGGAACTATTAGAGCAAGTTGGCTTGTCAGAAAAAGCAGAGAGCATGCCATCGATGCTTTCCGGGGGACAAAAACAACGAATTGCGATCGCCCGTAGTCTTGCGATGCACCCTAAATGTATTTTATTTGATGAACCAACATCGGCACTTGATCCGGAAATGATTGATGATGTTTTGAATGTTATGAAACAAATTGCCAAGGATTCATCGATGACAATGGTCGTTGTTACTCATGAAATGGGATTTGCCCGTGAAGTGGGTGATCGAGTTGTCTTCATGGCTGATGGTCAAATTCTTGAAGATGATGCAAAAGAAGAATTCTTCGATGGACAACCAAGTAATGAGCGTGCTCGCCAATTCTTAAGTAAAATTATTAAACATTAGGAGGACAGACTAATGAGAAAAATACTGAAAAGTGTCGCCCTCGTTTTCTCCCTCATGGTGAGTTTACTGGTGTTAAGTAGCTGCGGATCGAAAAAAGAAGTGAAAAATACGAATGCCTGGACTCAGGCCCAAAAGACCGATTCTCTAACGTGGGGAGTTAAAGCAGATACTAAATTATTTGGTTTAATGAACGTTAAGACGTCACAAATCGAAGGCTTTGATATCGATATGGCGAAAGCCTTAACCAAAAAAATGCTTGGTAAAGATGCTAAAGCTAATTTCGTTCAAGTTACGAGTCAAACCCGAATTCCATTATTAAAAAATGGAAATTTGGATGCAATCATCGCAACAATGACCATTACCGATGAACGTAAGAAAGTGGTTGATTTTTCAAACTCTTATTTTGATGCGGGACAATCGCTTCTCGTAAAAAAGGGCAGTCCAATTAAAAATGTTCAGGATTTGAATAAATCTGGAACAAAAGTGATTGGGGTAGTTGGTTCCAACTCGGTTGAAAATATTAAAAAATTTGCTCCAAAAGCGCAAGTAATTCAGTTACAGGACTATGCACAAGCATTAACGGCTTTAAAATCGGGCCAAGGGGCTGCTTTGACAACTGATAATGGTATTTTGTTTGGGATGGCCGTTGATAATCCTAATTATCAAGTTGTTGGAAAAGCATTTACAAAAGAACCTTATGGTGTTGCGATTAATAAGGGCCAAGATGATCTTAAAGAGCATGTTAATAAAGCTCTAAAAGAATTAGAAAAGAGTGGCGAATATAACAAACTGATTGAAAAATGGTTTGGAAACATCGCTGGATTTGACTATAAGGAGGTTGAAAGATGATTAATATAGTTTCTAGTCATAGCTCAGAGCTCCTAAGTGGACTTGGACAGACCGTTCTTTGTAGTTTAATTGCCTTATTTTTTAGTTTAATTATCGGTTCAATGTTTGCAATTTTTGAAGTTTTACCAAACAAAATTTTGCAAACGATTGGTCGAATTTATGTCGAGGTTGTTCGAAACATTCCACTTTTGGTGGTTACGATGTTCTTTTACATTGTAATTCCGCAGTATGTGGTATCGATTGATGGATTTGTCGCTGGAACGATTGGGTTAACCATCTATACTTCCGCCTTCATTGCGGAAACGGTGCGGGCTGGAATTCAATCTGTTAGCGGTGGTCAGATGGAAGCGGCACGGTCAAACGGAATGTCTTATTGGCAGTCAATGCGTTATATTGTGTTACCACAAGCATTTAAGATTGTTATCCCACCGCTTGGAAACCAATTCATTAATTTGGTTAAGAATTCTTCAGTGTTAGCCTTTGTTGCAGGATTTGATCTAATGTATGTGGGAAACGATATTGCTTCTACAACGTTTGATACGATTAACTCGTACTTAGTAGTCGGGGTTATGTACTTGATTATTACCATGCCACTCAGCTACTACATGCGTTATCTTGAAAAACGGACGAATCGAGGTGCTGCATAATGAAATCATTTATCGATGCTTATTCGGCAGTCAATTTAATGTTTTTACTTAAGGGACTTTGGATTACGGTGGAAGTTTCAGTAATTTCAATCGTTCTTAGTTATATTTTAGGTGGAATATTGGGATTTGTCCGATACATGAGGGTAAAATATCTATCCGCAATTGTGGGATTCGTAATTGACTTAATTCGAAACCTACCACTGTTGTTAATTTTCTTCTTTGTTTACTTCGGGTTACCTAATTTAGGTTTACGAATTGAAATTTTACCATCTTCGGTGCTGGCTTTAACTGTGTTTGAATCAGCAATGTTGGCTGAAATTATTCGTGGCGGAATTGAATCGATTCCGAAAGGCCAAATGGAAGGTGCACGGGCAAACGGCCTGACCTACTGGGAAGCAATGCGGTATATCATTTTGCCACAAGCTCAAGTTCGTATGATTCCAGCATTGGTTAGTCAGTTTATTTCGCTGATTAAGGATACATCCTTAGCGACGATCATTATGTTGCCGGAGCTAATGTACCACGCTCAAATTATCTATGGTCAAAATACCAACTACATTATTCCAATGTTCGTTGCTTTGGCCGTAATGTACTTTGTGGTTTGTTACGCATTATCATTATTATCACGTTACTTAGAGAAAAGAACACGTATTCAATAAATTACTTTAAGAGTTATCAAAAAAGTCCCAGAAGGTGGCCAATACTGGCATCTTCTGGGACTTTTTGATTTTGATGATGATCTATTTTTGAATCACATAGCGCGATAGGCGGTTATAATCTCGTTCCTTTAGTTCAGCGGTAATTTCGGTGCCTAATTCGGTGTAATTGGTTTCCTTAACGTCAGCATTGCCATTTAAGAAATCCACTACTTGGCCCTCATCGAAGGGAATCAAGAACTTGGCTTCAACATAGTTTTTGAAAACTTGTTTTTTGATTAAAGCGGTAATCATTTCGAGCGACTGAAGTTGTTTGGCTGAATAGGTCAACTGATTTCCATCAAGCGTCGGATACGCAACGCCCGCCAAGTCGGCCTTGTTAAAGGCATAAACCATTGGAATATCGGTAACACCAATTTCGTTTAAAGTATCTTCAGTAGTTTGCATCATTTCCCGATAATGCGGATCAGAGATATCAACAACTTGAACTAAAAGATCAGCTTTGGCGGCTTCAGCTAGTGTAGAACGGAAAGCCTTGACCAATTGATGGGGTAATTTACTGACAAAACCAACGGTATCACTTAAGATCAATTCTTTCTGATCGGGAAAAACTAGTTTACGGACGCTGGTATCAAGGGTTGCAAAAAGCATATCTTTTTCAAAAACTTGCTTCTCATCATTTCGTCCGTACAAGCGAACCAGCCCGTTCATTGTCGTTGATTTACCGGTATTAGTATAGCCAACGAGAGCAACGCTTGGAATATCTTTTTTATCACGTTGTTGACGTTGAACGTCAGAAGACGTTGACATTTCTTTCAATTCTTTGTTGATATGGGTAATTTTATTTCGAATGGTTCGACGATTCAATTCCAGTTTTGTTTCACCAGATCCACGGTTTGTAAATCCGCCGCCGGTATTTCCCGCGGTCTGCTGGTCAAGCCGTTGTGTTGAACTGGTTCGTAGTCGGGGAAGTTGATATTGAAGTTTTGCTAATTCAACTTGAAGTTTAGCCTCACGCGAATGAGCCCGGTTGGCAAAAATTTCTAAAATAAGTCCCGTTCGATCAACAAAATGTAGATTAGTTTCTTTTTCAAGGTTACCTAGCTGACTAGGGGAAAGTTCATCATTTAGAACAATTGTGTCAACTTCAAGAGCAGTTGCCGCTTGAATTAGATCATCGACTTTACCTTTACCAAAATAGGTCGCGGCATTCGGACGATCAAGTTTTTGTGTGACTTGATCAACAACGTCCATATTGTTAGCCACCGCCAATGATTTAAGTTCATCCATGGCATAGTCGATATTCATATCGGGGAGTTCTAACCCCGCAATAATAATTTTTTCATTCATGTAGAAATGGCCTCCAATTTTTTTGAAAACGTTTCTATAATTATATCATGGAACTAATCGTGACACATCTTTCAACCGTTTATGAGAAAAGAAAGCGATTAACATTAAACTAATATTAAAATAATTAGATTTTTTCGTTGATTTTAATTGTTTTTTAATATATACTTTTCGCATACTATAAAAAGAAAACGATTTAGGTTGAGGGAGTTGGAAGATAATGAAACTTAAAACAGTGATAAAGCTTGGCTCAGTTGCCTTAGCTTCAACATTTATCTTGGCTGCTTGTGGATCAAGTAACTCAAGTGGTAAGAAGACGGCGAATATTCGTGAATCTGCAGAACTAGCAACAATGGATCAGTCCAAAGTGACTGATGTTGTTGGGTTTACCCAGTTAGGTAATACCGAAGAAGGTCTTTATCGAATTGGTAAAAACAATAAGATCGAAAATGCCATTGCAACCAATACGAAAGTCTCTGATGGTGGTAAGACATACACCTTCACCCTTCGTAAAGGCGTTAAATGGAGTAACGGTGATGAAGTTACTGCAAAAGATTTCGTTTATGGATGGCAAAGAACGGTTAATCCTAAGACAGCTTCACAGTATGCTTACATTTATTCCGGAATCAAAAATGCCGACAAAATTGCAAGCGGCAAGGCCGATTACAAGACTTTAGGGATTAAAGCAGACGGTAAATACAAGTTAACGGTTAATCTTGAACGTCCAATCTCATACTTTAAATTACTCATGGGATTCCCAGTATTCTTCCCACAAAATGAGAATGCAGTTAATAAATACGGTAGCAAGTATGGAACGTCAGCTTCAACGACCGTTTACAATGGCCCATATCGGATGAAGGGTTGGACTGGTTCTAACTTAAGTTGGGAATTAGTTAAAAACAACACATATTGGGACAAGAAGAACGTTAAGATGGACAGCTTAAACTGGAAGGTTGTTAAGGACGCTGGAACAGCGCTTAACATGTATAACAGTAAGAAGCTTGATCAAACGGTTCTTTCAAGTGAACAAGTTAAGCAGTATAAGTCAAACAAAGACTACAAGAAGTTCTTAAATGCTTCAACTTTCTACATCGAATTTAACCAAAAGAAAGACAAGTATTTCAAGAACGCCAAGATTCGTGAAGCATTATCACTCGCAATCAATCGTGATCAATTCGTAAATAAAGTTTTAGGTGATGGTTCAGTTGCTGCAACTGGATTAACATCAGCTGGGCTGGCAAAGGACGCTAAGACTGGTAAGGACTTTGCTAAACAAGTAGACGTTAAGTCAGCTTCAGAATACAACTTGAAGAAGGCTAAGACGTTGATGGCAGAAGGTCTTAAAGAAGAAGGCTTGAAGTCAATCGATTTCCAACTCATGAGTGATGATACAACGGGTGCAAAGCAAACAACTGAATTCTTACAATCAGCATGGGAAAAGATTCCTAATGTAAAAGTTTCGTTGAGTAATATTCCGTTCAAGAATCGTTTAGCAAACTCAACCGCTGGTAAATTTGATACCGTTGTAACGGCTTGGGGAGCTGATTTCTCTGATCCAATTTCATTCTTGCAACTATTTACTTCAGATAATTCACAAAATAACGGTAAATGGAGCAGCAAAGAATACGATAACTTGATCAATGCCGCTAACACAACTGATGCAAGTAATACTGAAAAGCGTTGGGATGACATGGTGAAGGCAGAACAAATTCTTTTGAAGGATCAAGGAATTGCACCACTTTATCAACAAGGCCAATCAATGCTTCGTCGTTCAAACATTAAGGGAATTGTTTACAATTCAGCTGGTTTAAACTTCGATTACAAGCAGATGGACGTTAAATAGTATAAAATGGAACTATCTACAATCGGGTGAGGGCGATTTGGTGCTCTTGCCCCTTTGTGCATATTAGACCAGAGATTGTGAGGGAGATTTATGGCAAGATATCTTGCAAAGCGCGTTTTTTACCTGCTGCTAACGTTGTTCTTAATTGCCAGCATTACATTCTTTTTAATGAAATTAATGCCTGGTACACCACTGAACAACCAAGCCAAATTAACAAAGTCGCAAATTCAAATTATTTATGAGCAGTATGGGTTGAATAAACCGGTATGGCAACAATATATTGATTATATGATCAATGCTGCACATGGTAATTTTGGAACTTCTTTCCAATTTAGTAATCAGGAAGTTTCATATTTGATTGGAAGTCGAATCGGACCGTCAGCGACGATTGGTATTCAGGGAATGGTTTTAGGAGTAGTCCTGGGAATTGTTACTGGATCAATTAGTGCAATTCGTAAAAACACTTGGGTTGATGGAACGGCTAATATTATTTCGATTTTAGGACTTTCAGTACCAAGTTTCGTTTTGGCAATTGTTCTTCAATACTACATCGGACTTAAATTACAGTGGCTTCCAGTTGCTGGATGGGGTGGATTTGCAAGTACGGTTCTTCCATCGATTGCGCTAGCGGCAAGCCCATTTGCAACAACTTCGCGATTTGTGCGGACCGAAATGGTTGATGTTTTGGGAAGTGACTACATCGAGTTGGCTAAAGCTAAGGGAATGAGTCGGATGGGAATTGTTTATCATCATGCACTTCGAAACAGTTTAATCCCGTTGGTAACAGTTGTAGGACCTTTAGCGGTGGCAATTATGACCGGTTCAATGGTTGTTGAAAACATTTTTTCAATTCCAGGAATTGGGGAACAATTTGTTAAATCAATTTTAACAAATGACTATCCAACCATTATGGGTGTGACAATGCTATATTCTGGTCTACTAGTTCTAGTACTATTATTGACAGATATTATTTACGGAATTATTGATCCAAGAATTAGAATTACAGGAAAGGGGGCATAAAACGATGGAAGAAAAAGTAAAAATACCAAAGGACGCTTTTCAGCCAGTTAGTAAAGAAGATCGTTTAGACGATGAAAAAATCACTGCTCCCTCAAGAACCTTTTTACAAGATGCTTGGCGTCGTTTGAAAGAAAATAAAGCTGCTTTTATCAGTATGTGGATTTTAATCATCGTAGCGATTTTTGCTTTTACATCACCAATTACCGCCCCTAATCCAAACAACTCAAATCCGGATTATGCTAACTTACCGGCTAAAATACCGGGTGTAAGTATTAACGGATTTAACGGAACCATCGTTCAAGGCGGAGAACGGGTGGATGCCTATAAGGCCAATAACGTTCCCGCTGGTAAGTACTTCTATTTTGGAACGGATTATCTTGGACGTAGCTTAGGACAACGAATTTTACACGGAACAATGATTTCGTTATTGATTGGTGTTTTTGCGACCTTGATTGATCTGTTAATTGGAGTTGGGTACGGGATCTTCTCGGCGTGGAAGGGCGGCAAAGTCGATATTTTCATGCAACGAATTATTGAGATTATGTCATCAGTTCCAAATATCGTTATCATGGTGCTGCTATTGTTGGTATTTAAAAATGGTGGTATTTTACCAATTGTATTGGCAATTGCGATTAACGAATGGACAACCATGGCTCGGCTAACCCGTGCGCAGACGCTGCAATTGAAGAATCAAGAGTATATTTTAGCGGCCCAATCATTGGGAGAATCACCATGGAAGATTTCTATAAAACATTTGTTGCCGAACCTTTCTAGTGTGATTATTATTCAGACAATGTTTACGATCCCAACGGCTATTTTCTTCGAAGCCTTTTTGAGTTATATCGGAATTGGGATTCAAGCACCGACGGCATCACTTGGTACTTTGATTAATGATGGACAACGCAATTTCCAATTTTTGCCATTTCAAATGTGGTATCCAGCGATTGTCTTGGCAATCATAATGATTGCATTTAATGTATTAGCCGATGGGTTACGTGATGCGTTTGACCCTCGTACGGCACGTAGATAGGAGGAAATTGATTAATGGATACGTCAAAAAAAGTTTTAGAAGTAAAGAATCTAAAAATCGATTTCCACACTTACGCCGGAACCGTTAAGGCAATTCGAGACGTTAGTTTTGATTTGAACCAAGGTGAAACCCTGGCAATCGTTGGTGAATCTGGTTCAGGAAAAACCGTTACAACCAAAACTATCATGGGATTATTAGCAAACAATGCTGAGGTAGTTGGTGGAACGGTTGAATTTCATGGCAAAGATATTTTAAAAATGGGTGATAAAGATCTTCAAAATATCCGAGGAAAAGATATCGCTGAAATTTTTCAAGATCCGATGACATCGCTTGATCCTACGATGAAGATTGGGCGTCAAATCGCTGAACCGTTGATGATTCACAAAGGTGTTAGCAAGGAAAAAGCGATGAATCGAGCGCTGGAAATGCTAAAGCTGGTTGGAATCAAGGATGCCGAGGAACGGATCAATGATTATCCGCACCAATTTTCTGGTGGGATGCGACAACGAATTGTAATTGCAATTGCTCTAATTTGCAATCCGGAAGTATTGATTGCCGATGAGCCAACAACGGCCCTTGATGTAACCATTCAGGCGCAGATTTTAGATTTAATGAAGGAATTACAAGAAAAGATTTCAACCTCAATCATTTTTATTACGCATGATTTGGGTGTCGTTGCCAGCATGGCAGATCGAGTAGCAGTAATGTACGCTGGAAAAATTGTCGAATACGGTTCGGTTGATGAGATCTTCTATAATCCACAGCATCCGTATACATGGGGACTTTTAAACTCAATGCCAACGTTAGACACGGCTAAAGGGCAATTGGAACCAATTCCTGGGACACCACCTGATTTGTTGGATCCTCCCGTCGGCGATCCATTTGCAGCACGTAATCCGTATGCAATGAAAATCGATGAAGAACAGGAGCCGCCTTTCTTTAAGGTGAGCGAGTCGCATTATGCTGCGACCTGGCTACTGCATCCAGAAGCTCCAAAGGTTACACCTCCCGCTGAAATAACTCGCCGCTGGAAAATTTATGACGAAAAATTTAGAATTGAATCTACTAACGACGCGGTTGGAGAATAGGAGGAAATCACGGTGGATGAAAAGAAAAAAGTTTT
Organism: Pediococcus stilesii; assembly: GCF_001437075.1. Lineage (GTDB taxonomy): Bacteria > Bacillota > Bacilli > Lactobacillales > Lactobacillaceae > Pediococcus > Pediococcus stilesii. The sequence goes on along the minus strand of NZ_JQBX01000013.1, from coordinate 15,422 downwards.
AGAAGTTAAAAATTTAAAACAGTACTTTAATGTTGGTAAAAAAGATGAAGTTCATGCCGTTGATGATGTCACCTTCGATATCTATGAGGGGGAAACCTTTGGTCTAGTAGGTGAATCTGGTTCAGGGAAAACAACTACTGGTCGAGCAATTATCCGACTCCAGGATCCAACTTCAGGTAATGTATTATTTGAAGGACGTGACATTGCTTCAATTAAAAAGCGCTCGGACATGATGGAATTTCGACGCGAAATGCAGATGATCTTCCAAGATCCGTACGCCTCTTTAAATCCTAGAATGAAGGTTAAAGATATTATCGCCGAGGGAATTGATATTCATCATTTGGCAAAGGATAATGATGACCGTTCACGTCAAGTTGAAGAACTGTTAGAAACCGTTGGATTGAATAAGGACCACTCTAGCCGATACCCTAACGAATTCTCTGGAGGGCAACGGCAAAGAATCGGGATTGCTCGGGCATTAGCTGTTCAGCCTAAATTCATCATTGCTGACGAACCAATCTCGGCATTGGACGTTTCGATTCAGGCTCAAGTAGTTAACTTAATGAAGCAACTCCAAGAAGAGAAGGGACTAACGTATTTATTCATTGCGCATGATTTATCGATGGTTAAGTATATTAGTGATCGAATTGGAGTAATGCACTATGGAAAACTTTTAGAAATTGGCCCTGCTGAAGAAGTTTATAACCATCCATTGCATTCATACACTAAGAGTTTAGTTTCGGCAGTTCCGGAACCAGACCCAGAATATGAACGTAACCGGCGCCAGGTTCCGTATGATCCATCACGGGAGTTTGACGATAAGGAACGCGAGATGGTTGAAATTACTCCAAATCATTTTGTTAAAGCTGCTAAAGATGAGATTGAGGAATATCAAGAGCGAGCTAAAGCATATGGTGTTGCTCTAGTTTAGTCAATCAATTAAACCAGTGCTCTAAAGTTAGTTGGTAAAGCTATAAATAAAAAACCACGACAAAATTTGCCGTGGTTTTTTGTGTTCTCAAAGATTAATTAATTTATTTTTAGCTGGTCTTGCCAAAGTATAGAATTTGTCCGGCGTGATCATCAAGTTGAAGTTTTGTAATACTCCCGTTTTTCGGGCTCCGGGAAACATCAATTTGATCATTATACATAGAAGTTAAAACTCGAATTAAAGTGCCATGTGAAACGATTAATACATCATCGCCGTCTTCAGCTTGATCAAATGTATAATCTAATCCTTGTTTTAAGCGAGTCGTGATTTCGTCATAACTTTCGGCATCGTGAAAAGGGTCAACATTCTTCCAAACGTCAATCGCTGCTTTAATTCCGTGCATGGCAGTCATCGCGTTTAAGGTTGGTTCAATTGTAGAATGTTGTTGATACAGTTTAAATTCCGTTTCGACGGAGTTGGCTCCCTCGAAATAGCCGAAAAATTGTTCTCGAAACGCAGCGATTGGCTGCATTTTTTCGATCTCTAGTGGGTGTTGATTTTCAGCGTTGATATAGCGGGCAGTTTTAATTGCACGGGTTGTGTCAGAAGAATAAATATTAGCAAAATTTAGATTAGATAATATTTTTCCCGCAGCTTTGGCGTCGTTAACACCTTTTTCTGTTAGTGGAGAGTCGGACCATCCCTGTAGGTGACGGTACCGATTAAACAAAGTTTGTCCGTGGCGAACAAAATAGTAGTTCACTGTTTTCATAGAATCCCTATGCTTTCCTGAATGCTTTTTTAAAGATTGAGAAGAATAAGAAGTAAACGGCGATTGAAAGAACGGTCACGATTGCCCAAGCAAATACTCCGGACCAGATATCGGCGTTATATCCACCTTTAATAGTTAGAAAGGCTCCGATGGCGAATGCAATGAATGCAAATGGGTATGAAGAGCGGGAAATCTTCTTTAAATTATGGCGCTCAACCCAAGCCATATAAGGTAGAAGAGCAGAAAGCGTAATAAAGATAACTGGAATAATAATGTTAAGCGCTAATTCTTTATCATATAGACTCGTTCCTGGAGTGGCGTCCGTTGGTCGAATCCCCATGAGTGAAAAGACGATGGTGACAACAAAACACCAAGCTCCAACTAACCAGGCTAATAGATCGTTTTTAATAAATACGTACTGCGATGGGAATTGTTTGCTCTTTTGACGAATTCGCATAAATGCAAAAAAGACAAAACTGGTTACAAATGGTGAAACAATTCCGTTAATATTTAATAGCCAATTAAACATATCATTGATGCTTGGGAGCCAGTTACTGAGGAAAAGAACGAGCGAAACAATTCCGGTTGTTAGCCAATATCCGTTAATTGGAAGACCATCGTTGTTTAATTTACCAAGTGACTTTGGAAGGTACTTCATTGCCACGTCAGAAAGGAAGATTCGCGTACTTGCATCCAAAATAACGGCCAATTGCGCAAACATGTAAACCGCCTGGCTGACTGCAAAAATGTACATTAAAACATTACCAATTCCAAATTCATTTCCAAGCGCTTGGAAAGCGTAATATGACCCATTCATTTTTAAATCATATGGAAGATGATGGGCGTTGAAGAACACGGCTAATGAAAATGATCCAAAGACGGTTAAAAAGATCGTCATAACGAGCAACATCATCATTGCTTTTGGAAAATCACGTTTTCCATTTTTCATTTCTTTAACGTAAGGTGCTGCTAGTTCAGCACCATTGATCGCGAAAATTAAAAGTCCAAAGGTGGATAAAAAGTGCCCATCAATCTTCGGAATGAAAGCCTGCGCGTTAAAAGGTTGCGTGGCAATGTGACGACCATGCATTAGAGCAGCGACGGTCATTACAACAAATAAAATCGTCATAATGAACATTGCACCACCACCAATCGTACTCAGAATCTCTAAGGAACGATTTTTAAAGAAGTGTTGGAACCAAATAAATACTAGGAAAACTACCGCTGTGAATAGGGCAAAGGCAATTGTCGGCATATACTTTTGTAGGTCGCCGTTGCCTTTGACTAACCAGCTAATCGAGACAACAACCGAGTTAGCGACGTCGACAACGTATGGCAGCCCAGCAATCCAATAGAAGAATGCTACTATGTACCCGGCGAGATCGCCGTTTGTAGCACGAATCCAAGAGGCTAATCCGCCTCCGTCTTCGTTAAACGTTCCCCCCAGTTGTCCAACCATCATTTCATACGGCCAGACAAAGGCGATAATCATAATAATCCATGTGGTAACAATAGCTAATCCTTGGTTATGAAAATTGTAAATTAAATCATCGAACCCAATTACAGTTACGAAATCCATCAACGCAACAACGGGCCAACTAATATATCGTTTTTTGGCATCTAAAGGTGAATTTTCCATTCGCTTTCTCTCCTTATTTTAGTTTATTGAAGTTCTTGGTCACCGTGATTATTGTATTCATCAAGGTGGAGGCCGTTTGTATCAAGTGTAAATTGACTAATACTGCCATTTTGTGGGCCCCAAGTAATATCCAGCGTGGGATCGGCTTCACCAGCCATTGATCTAATGGTTGTTCCATGACTAACGATTAGAATTTTTTCACCGTCTTGATGATCTTTTAGTAGTTGATCAAATCCACGATTTAGTCGTTGCCAGAACTCAACGTTATTTTCGGCATCATGAAATGGATCAGCGGCTTTCATTGCGTCCTTTGACTGCGAGATTGGATGTTCTTCCAAAAACTCGTGGAAGGATCGCTTTCCAGAAATTGGCATTAAAGCCTCGAACCATGCTTGAGCGGAGTCATTACCTTCGTAGTATCCATAAAATTCTTCTCGAAATTCCATCATGGATGTGACGGAAAGTGGTGAATGGTCATTTTCAGCAATTACTGCATTAGCGGTGTTCATTGCTCTTGTAGTATCAGAAGCGTAGGCCGCATCAAATTGAATATGGCGTAATCGAGCTCCGGCATGGTGCGCATCTGCATAGCCTTTTTCGGTCAAAGGTGAATCTGACCATCCTTGCATCCGGTTATATTTATTAAATATAGTTTGTCCGTGACGAACAAAATATAGCTTTAATTTTTTCATTACAAGTTTATCCTCTCTTATTTTTTGTAAACCTAAATTATTCTACCATACATCCCGTGTACCAATTCGGCTAAATCTTTGTGAAAACGCATAAAAAGGAGTAGACTATATGTTTAACAAAACTGAGAGGTGATTCACATTGGCAGAGGGAATTTTTGAATATGAAGATAAACACTTGGGTGAGGTTTTAGATAAGGTTGATACGGCGATTGCCAAAGCCGAAAATGACGCCGAAAATGCCGAAAAAGATCGTGGTGCGATTCAGAAGAATTTTTACAACGATGTTCGAATTAACACTTCCAGTTATTCCGGGATGATGGATACGGCAATTTCAATCCGTCAGCAACAACAAATGCTATCGGAACGTGAGAATAGTTGGCAACACGCAACTAAACGATTAGAAACTTTTAAGCAAATGAAAAAACGCCCATATTTTGCCCGAATTGATTTTCGGGAGAGCGGAGAGAAAAAGGATGAGACAATCTATATTGGGCTTGGTTCATTTTCAGACTCGCCAGATCATTTTTTAATTTATGATTGGCGGGCTCCGATCTCGAGTGTGTATTATGATGGAAATATGGGGAAAGTTGAATATACAACGCCCGATGGTCAACAATCGGTTGATTTAAAATTAAAGCGTCAATTTACGATTGAAGAGGGTAAATTAATTTCGGTTTATGATACCGACGAAACGATTGGCGATCAAATGTTGCTAAATGCTTTAGGATCGCAATCGGATGTAAAAATGAAGAGCATTGTTTCAACGATTCAACGTGAACAAAATAAAATTATCCGAAATACATCCGCAGATTTATTGTTTGTTCAAGGTGCAGCTGGATCTGGAAAGACAGCCGCTATTTTGCAACGGGTAGCTTTCTTACTGTACCGATATCGTGGTAATTTAAATGCGGGACAAGTAATTATGTTTTCCCCGAACCAACTTTTTAATGATTATGTCGATCAGGTTTTGCCAGAATTAGGTGAGCAAAATATGATTCAAATGACATACTATCAGTTTGCTCGTCGGCGAATTCCAAATATTGAAGTGGAGAATTTGCAGCAACGCTTTGATAAAAAGTTGACCGAAGCGGAAAGAAAAATTGATCAGTTTAAAGGAAGTCTACAGTTTTTCAAGGCGGTTTCTAGATATGCTGAATTTTTAGGTAAATCAGGGATGCGGTTCCGTAATATTATGTTCCAAGGGAAGCCGTTTGCTTCAAAGGAAAAGATCAAAGAAATTTACTATTCATTTAATTCAACGTACAATCTTGGCAACCGGATTGAAGGTACTCGGGAAGCATTGATTCGAATGTTAAACCAAAAAGTTGGTAGTGAGTTAAGAACTAAATGGGTCGAGGATGCGGTTCAAAGTTTGAGTCAGGAAGAAATTCATGAATTATTTAAAAATGATCCGCGTGAATTTAAGGATAATGATGAAGAATTTAAATTCCTTGCGCGTCAGATTATAATGAAGGAATTAAAACCGGTTCGAAATGCAATTATGCGGAACCGTTTCTTGAGTATTAATGCGCAATACGTGCAGTTACTTCGTTCATTACCGAAATGGTTTGATTTGAAAAAAATCAATGTAACCGAAGAAGAATGGGAAAAGCATGTTGATCGAACCATCGAAGAATTAAAGGAACACCACTTAACAATGGTCGACACTTCGGCATACCTTTACCTGTACGATTTAATGACCGGTAAAAAAGGGGAGCGTTCGATGCGTTACGTATTTATTGATGAAATTCAAGATTATAATGCCTTTCAACTGGCTTACATTCGGTTTAATTTTCCACGAGCTAAGTTTACGTTATTAGGAGATTTAAACCAATCGATTTACGCTAATGAAACAAGTGCAACGTTGCTTTCAGAGTTATCGACCATGTTTAATCCTGAAAAAACCGAAGTAATTCAGCTGGCTAAATCGTATCGATCAACGCAACAAATTACGGACTTTACAAAAGAAATTTTGGTTGAGGGCGAATCAATTGAGTCGTTTAGTCGCGACGGAGAGTTACCAATTGTTTCCGTCAATCGTAATCATCAAAAAATGCTTGACGCGGTCATCAAGCAGCTTCATCGAGATCGAGAAGATGATGAAACGAGCGCAATTATTGGTCGAAGTTACGCTGAATGTGAGCAAATTGCTGAAGAGCTTAAAAATGCTGGTGAAAGTGTGACATTAATCCGAACCGAAAATCAACGGCTGGTTGAGGGAACAATCGTTGTTCCTTCTTTCCTAGCAAAGGGGCTTGAATTTGATTCTGTAATTGTTTGGAATACTTCGGCGGACACTTACCAGGAACATCGAGATGAGCAATTACTATATACGATTTGTTCAAGAGCGATGCATCGTTTGCTGGTTGTATCTGAAAAGGACCTCAGCCCATTAATTGGGAAAATTCCGTCAGAACTGTACCGCAGAGAAGAAAACTAAGAGTTAACATATTTACAATATAGTAGAGTTCGAGAAAAGTGCTTGTTTTCCCGAGCTCTTTTTTGTATATTTTGCTATAGTAGTTGTGTAATCACTTTCAACAAGTCAAAGGAGAAAAATAATGATTCAAAGTAGTTATACAGGGTCGGATTCGATCCTTGATAGTTTGATTAACCACGATGTCCAATATGTTTTTGGAATCCCTGGTGCAAAAATTGATTTGTTGTTTGAGCAGATTGAACATTCAAATCGAGCTGTAAAGCCCAAGTTGATCGTTACCCGTCATGAACAAAATGCAGCATTTATGGCGGCTGGAGTGGGTCGAATTACTGGTAAGCCGGGTGTGGTTTTGACAACTTCTGGCCCTGGTGTTGGAAATTTAGCAACTGGATTATTAACCGCTACCGCTGAAGGGGATCCCGTCTTGGCAATTGGTGGACAGGTTCCTCGAAATGATTTGTTGCGACTAACGCATCAAAGTATGCGAAATGCAGCGCTCTTTGAACCCATCACTAAATTTAGTGTTGAAGTTCAGGAACCAGAAAATATTTCAGAAGTGCTAGCAAACGCCTATCGAGCAGCTGAATCTTCAAAACAAGGTGCAAGTTTTGTCAGTGTCCCACAAGATGTGGTTAACGCTCCAGTTAGTTCACGGCCAATCAAGCCATTGAAAAAGCCAATCTTGGGACCAGCCAGTCCAGACGAAATTGAAGTTTTGGCGGATGCAATTAGAAATGCTAAATTACCCGTTTTACTATTGGGAATGCGGGCTTCTTCACCGGAAGTAACCAAAGCCGTTCGAGAATTGGTTCGTAAATCGAATTTACCAGTTGTGGAGACTTTCCAAGGCGCTGGTATTATTTCGCACGATTTAGAGGATCATTTTTATGGTCGTGTAGGCCTCTTCCGTAACCAACCTGGGGATATGCTACTAAAACATAGTGATCTTGTTATTACGGTCGGATATGATGCAATTGAGTACGAACCTCGAAACTGGAATGCGGAAGGGGAAGGAGAAGTCATTGTCATCGATGATTCTCCAGCTGAAATTGATCATAACTTTGAACCAGAAAGAGAATTGGTCGGCGATATCGCGCAAACTCTTAATTTGCTAACCCCTCATTTGGAAGGCTACGAAGCAACTCAAGACGGAGAACAATACCTTGAAAATCTTCGTGAAATTCAAAATAAGCAAGATTTGCCACCAGAACCAAAGAAGGACTCCAGGCGAATTCATCCACTTGCAATCATTTCGGCACTTCAGTATCGAGTCGATGATGACATGACGGTATCAGTTGATGTGGGAAGTTTTTATATTTGGATGGCACGTCACTTTAGAAGTTATCAACCACGTCATTTACTATTTAGTAATGGGATGCAAACTTTAGGAGTTGCTCTTCCTTGGGCCATTTCAGCAGCATTGCTTCGTCCAAACAGTAAATCAGTTGCGGTTTCTGGTGACGGAGGCTTCCTGTTCTCTGCGCAAGAATTAGAAACAGCGGTTCGTGAAAAGTTAAATATCGTTCATATCATTTGGAATGATGGCTATTACGACATGGTTAAATTCCAAGAAGAGATTAAGTATGGACATTCTGCTGGGGTTGATTTTGGACCAGTCGATTTTGTTAAACTTGCAGAAGGCTACGGTACCAAGGGACTTCGCGTTGAAAAACCTGATGACTTGGGTAAAGTTCTTGATGAAGCTTTTGCAACAGAAGGACCAGTAGTGGTGGATATTCCAGTTGATTATGCTGATAACGTTAAATTGGGACGGTCATTATTACCTGATCAACTATAAAAGGGGGCCAATTAATGGCGAAACTATTTCAGCATGGAACGCTAGCTATGCTAGTTGATGGACTTTTTGGCGGAACGATAACCGCTTCAAAACTATTAAAGCACGGTGATTTTGGAATTGGAACAGCAGAGGGACTTAACGGGGAATTGATTATCCTAGACGGTGTGGCCTATCAGGCGCTTGCCGATGGAACGGTCAAGGTCTTAAAGGGCGACGAGATGTTGCCTTTTGCTAACGTGAATGTCTCAAATTTTGAAGGGCGCGTTGTGTTGCCCGGATTAAAAATGGACGATGTCGATGCGACACTTGCAAAGGAATTGTCATATCAAAATACGTTTGTTGCAATTAAAATCAGCGGGACTTTTAAAGCTGTTCAAACGCGAGTGGTTAAAGAGCAACAGCGTCCATATCCAACGCTAAGCGAAACGGCGTCTAAACAGCAGGTTTTTGACGCTAAAAATATCAAGGGAACGGTGGTTGGATATTACACACCAGCGTTGTTCCAAGGTGCCGGCGTTGGTGGGATGCATCTACACTTTATTGATGCGCAGCACCAGTTTGGCGGTCATCTTTTAGACTTCGAGTCTGATAAAGTAAAGCTTTCATGGCAACTTTTAGATGGACTTGATTTGAATTTACCGATTCAAGACTCAGAATTTATTAAACATAAACCCAGTGACATGGGGATCATCAGGCAGTCAATTTCTGAATCTGAATAAAGACATGTGTTAGAATAAACCTAATTTTTTGAAGACGAGGAATTGGCAATGGAAGCACAAGGATATTTCGAATTTGAGCGAGAAGAGTGGCAAAAACTTTCAAAAAAAGCTGAACTTCCGCTCACAAAAACACAATTAGCGGGGATTAAAGCGTTAAACGATCGAATCTCACTGGGAGATGTACAGGATGTTTACGTTCCGCTTGTGCGCTTGCTCCAAAAGAAATATGCAGATTTTGAAAAATGGAATCAAGATAAGTTAGATTTTCTCCAGGTTCCAGTTAAAAAGACCCCTTTCATTATTGGAATTTCGGGGAGTGTGGCGGTTGGAAAAAGTACTACTGCTAGACTCTTGCAGGTGCTCTTAAGTAACTGGTTTAGTGATTTAAAAACCCAGTTAATCACGACGGACGGTTTTTTATTTCCCAATGCGGAGTTAGAAAAAAGAAACTTACTCAGTCGTAAGGGTTTTCCAGAGAGCTACAATATGAAGGCTTTAATCAAGTTCTTGAGTGAAGTTAAGGGTGGTCAAGGGCAGATCAAGGTTCCGCAGTATTCGCATCAAGTTTATGACATTGTCGCAGATCAATTTGATGTAATTGATCAACCGGATATTTTGATTGTAGAGGGAATCAACGTCCTTCAACTACCGGCCAACGAGTCAATTTATGTTAGTGACTTTTTTGATTGGTCAATCTATGTTGATGCAGATGCTGAATTAATTGAGAAATGGTTTTTGGAACGCTTTGGCGTACTTTTAGATACGGCATTTCATGATCCAACCAGCTATTATTATAAGTACGCTCAAATGCCACGAGAAGAAGCCTTTCAATTAGCTCATACAATTTGGCGTGATGTTGATTTAAAGAATTTAGAGGAATTTATTCTACCAACCCGTTTTAGGGCGGATGTAATTTTACACAAAGTTCAGCATCACGTGATGGATCGAGTTTACGTGAGAAGATAGCTACAAAAAGAAACGACGATAAAACAAAATGGTCTCCAAAAGTTAGATTTTTTCTAACCGTTGGGGGCCATTTTTTGGATTATTTTTGAAGAAGTAGTTCGTCAATATCGTTAATTTGGATCCGGCGCTGTCCCATTTTAGAAATTAGTTGACTGGTTTCCCACCGTTTAAGGTATCTGCTAATGGTTTCTGGCGTGGTACCAAGCAGGGTTGCTAAGTCTTTATTTTTAAGCGGTAACTGAACCGGGTTTTGATGAAGCGCAGATGAAGTTTCAACTAGGTAGTCGGCCAACCTACTGGCAACGGATTCTGTGTTTGACTTGGTAGTTTGGCGTTCCAATGCAATTAAGCGACTTCCCAGGGTGTTCATCACATTAACGCTGATTTGGGGAAACTTAGTTAATAACTTTTGAAAATCAGAACGGTTAATTGAACAGACAGTTGTCGGTGTCAGTGTGACGGCACTGGAATTATGCTCTAATTGGTTAAAAAGGGCAGCTTCACCGTTAATATCACCGGCTTGGAGGAGATACAAGAGCTGTTCTTTTCCATTTTCGGCGGTTCGAAAGACTTTGATTTGACCATTCGCGATAATTGAAAGGGCATTGATTTCATCGCCTTCGGAATAAAGTGGAGTATCGGCGTTAAGCAGTCGGTGATGGACAATGCCTTCGACCGCTGCGGATTGTTCATCGGTTAGATTTTGGAAAATTGGCACAAGCGGAACACAATGGTGACTATCAACATGATTATTCAAAGAAATCCCTCCTTACCTAATAAAGTATAGATTAAAATTATTTTTCAAAACTTGACCTACGTCAATTTCAAAACCGGCTTAACCTTCTATGATTAATATAACAAATCAAGGAGGAATTTTGAAATGACTAAAATTATTATGAAATTAGATACATTGACGTGCCCAAGCTGTATGACTAAAATCGAAGGCGCTTTGAACAAAGTGGAGGGCGTGGAAAACGTTAAGGTTCTGTTCAACGCTAGCAAAATTAAAACAGAAGTTAAGCCGGAAGTGACTGCCGACAGTTTAAAAGAAGTTGTTGAAGCACTCGGATATACAGTAAAAGACGTTAAAACAAAGGTGAGTGAAGGATAATGAATAAAAAAATTGAAGAACTATATTTAGCAGAACAAAAGCAAAACGAAATTGATCATCATCAACCCACGGCGGGAGCAATGACAAACCACATTCTATCTAACTTACGGGTCTTATCGACAAAATTAAATCAATTCGAATGGTATTTAAAAGGAAGTAATGTGTTTGCTGATAAGAAGTTTATTGCTGAAATGCGATTAACTGTGGATAACTATTTTAATCAACTGGGACATCAGTTAGTCAACGTTGGCGAAAAACCATCATCTGTTGCGGAAGAATTTAAAGAATATGCCATGCTGGAGGAAGATCCACGAAACAAGTATTTTACGGATACTGAAGTTTTTGAAATGTTAGTCAGTGATGTCCAAACTAGTAAATTATTTATTAGTCGAGCAATTATCCTAGCTCAAAAGGAGAGTAAATTCCCGCTACAAAATTTCTTGATTGAATTAGAAGAAAAATTAAATCAGTATTCGGCGGAGATGCAAGCTCGAGTGGGTAAAGAGCCGTTAGAAGGTTTTGAAGAAGATGATGAGGATGATGATTAATTTTGGTTAAAATACAAAAGTTTTTTACTCAATATTGGAATCAAATTACCATTTTGGCCGGGATTTTAACCGGTTTAGGACTAATTGGGCAACACGCGTTAAAACTACTGCTGTTTGCTAACATTGTCTATGGACTAGCAACGATTATTGCTGGTGTGCCAATTCTTTTTAAAGCAATTTCAGCACTTCAAGCGCGGGTGATGAGCATTGAGTTGCTTGTTAGTATCGCCGTGGTAGGTGCCGTGTTGATTGGCGAATTTGAAGAGTCAGCGATGGTTACTTTTCTATTTATCTTTGGGAATTTTTTGGAACAGCGGACTCTGCAAAGAACGCACAAGGCGATTCAAAATTTAACCGAGATGCAACCGACCCAAGCAACGCTGCTTGTGGATAATCAAGAACAAATCGTTGATATTGATGACGTTGATGAGGGCGACCAATTGATCGTTCGAGTCGGCGACCAAATTCCTGTTGATGGGATCATCATTCAGGGGGATGCTGAAATCGATGAAGCGTTGATTACGGGAGAGTCCAAGCTGGCACATAAACACGCGAATGATGAAGCCTTCATGGGATCAATTGTCGAAAACGGTCAGATAATTATTGAGGCGCAAAAAGTTGGTGAAGACACCACATTTGGTAAGATTGTGGAACTGGTCGAAGATGCCCAAGATAACCAAGCGCCCGTTAGTCGTTTTATTGATCAATTTGCAAAGTATTACACTCCACTAGTTCTAGTATTAGCGATTGCCGTGTTTGCTTGGACACAGGATGTTCGGCTTGCAATTACCATCCTAGTGCTCGCGTGCCCTGGTGCATTGGTGATTGGTGCTCCAGTCTCGAACGTTGCTGGAATTGGTCGGGGGGCCAAGGCTGGAATCCTCATTAAAGGTGGCAGTGTCGTAGATCAGTTGGCCAAAGTAGATACGATTTTATTTGATAAAACTGGTACCGTAACCGAAGGACACCCAACGGTTAAAACCATAAAGCAGTATGAAAAAGCCGAATGGTTGAAGGTTGCAGCAGAATTAGAAAAACAAACCAATCATCCGTTAGCACGTTCGGTAGTAGATTACTATGAAAGACAAAGCGGATTAACGGTTAATTCGACAGAAATAATTCCCGAAACTGTCAAGGGAATTGGCGTTAAAGCTCGTTATCAAGGACAACTAATTTGGATTGGAAGTCGCCGAATCCTATCGGAGACCAACGTCCAATTAAGCATAGAACAGCAAAAAGATTTAAATGAAATTGAACGGGATGGCCAGTCGGTAATCCTAATGACGGTTAATCAAAAATTAGTGCTGATGATCGGCCTGATTGATCAGGTTCGCAACGGCGTCAAAGAAACTTTTGAACAATTACGACAAGCAGGGGTTAATAACTTATGGATGCTGACTGGGGATAACCACGTCATTGCCAATAAAGTTGCTGAAGAAATTGGAATTGACCAAGTTCAAGCTGAAATGTTACCAGAAGATAAAGCAGCATTTTTGATGAAACTTCAAAATGAAGGACATCGCATATTATTTATTGGGGATGGAATCAATGATAGTCCTTCAATTGCGAAGGCAGATGTTGGGATTGCGATGGGAAGCGGAACCGATGTTGCTATCGAGACTTCAGACGTTGTTTTAATTGATTCTGATTTTGATAATGTGTGGAATGCACGGCAAATTGCTAAGGCCACCGTCAATAATACGATTCAAAACGTAACAATTGCGGTTGGCACGGTCGCCTTATTGATGGTGGGCTTGATGTACGGCTGGGTTGATATGGCTAGTGGGATGTTTTTCCATGAAGCAAGTATTTTAATCGTCATCTTTAATGCTATGCGACTTTTAAGAATGAAATTTAAAAATAAAAGAAAGTTAGACAATAGGGCTATTGATAACCCTTCCATAAAAATCGATCAAGCATAGGGGCTATGGTTTTTCCTCATTTTACTGTATGATATATAGGTAAGAATAAAAAGATGAGGTGAAGGACTTGGCGAACACAGATTTATCAAATTTTGATAAAATCATTGTTTTGGATTTTGGTAGTCAATATAATCAGTTGATTACACGCAGAATTCGTGAATTCGGTATTTACTCTGAGCTACTTTCTCATAAAATTACGGCGGAAGAAGTCAAAAAGATTAATCCTAAGGGAATTATCTTCTCTGGCGGGCCTAATAGTGTTTATGACAAAGATGCTTTTCGAATTGACCCTGAAATTTATAAATTAGGTATTCCAATTTTAGGTATTTGTTATGGAATGCAATTGATGGCCTACAATTTAGGCGGTCGAGTTGAACCGGCTGACAACCGTGAGTATGGTCATGCCGATATTGATGTGACTGATGATCAAGCCGTATTGTTTAAGGATCTTCCTGCCAAGCAGACGGTTTGGATGAGTCATGGTGATTTAGTTCGTGAAGTCCCTGAAGGTTTCAAGACGGTCGCTACCAGCCCTAACTGTCCGATTGCTTCAATGGCAGATGATCAACGTAAATTCTATGGTATTCAATTCCATGCAGAAGTGCGTAATACGCAGTATGGTAACGAAATTTTACGCCATTTTGCCTTTGACGTTTGTGAAGCACAGGCCAACTGGTCAATGAATGATTTTATTGACATGCAAATTCAACAAATTCGTGAAACCGTTGGTGATCGAAAAGTGTTACTCGGCCTTTCTGGTGGGGTAGATTCAAGTGTTGTCGGTGTATTGCTAAACAGGGCTATCGGCGATCAACTTGTATGTATCTTCGTTGATCATGGTTTACTTCGTAAGGGTGAAGCCAAGCAAGTTATGGATAGCCTCGAAGGTAAGTTCGGATTAAACATTATTAAAGTTGATGCTCAAAAACGTTTCTTGGATAAGCTTGCTGGTGTTTCCGAACCCGAAAAGAAACGTAAAATTATCGGTAATGAGTTTATTCAAGTCTTCAATGATGAAGCTCAAAAACTTGAAGGAATCGATTTCCTTGCTCAAGGAACTCTTTATACCGACGTTATCGAAAGTGGTACTGATACTGCTCAAACCATTAAGTCGCACCACAACGTTGGTGGACTTCCTGAAGACATGCACTTTGAATTAATCGAACCATTGCGCACTTTATTTAAAGATGAAGCACGTGATCTCGGTGAAAAATTAGGCATGCCAGAAGACCTTGTTTGGCGTCAACCGTTCCCAGGTCCTGGACTTGGAATTCGTGTTATCGGTGAAATTACCGAAGACAAACTTGAAATCGTGCGTGACAGCGACTTGATTCTTCGTGAAGAAATCAAGAAAGCTGGACTCGATCGGGACATTTGGCAATACTTTACCGTATTACCAGGAATCCGTAGCGTGGGTGTGATGGGTGATGGTCGGACATACGATTACACCGTTGGGATCCGTGCTGTAAATTCAATCGATGGAATGACCGCCGATTTTGCTCGAATTCCATGGGACGTCTTACAAAAGATTTCCGTTCGAATTGTAAACGAGGTTGATCACGTTAACCGCATTGTGTATGACATTACTTCTAAGCCACCTGCAACGGTTGAGTGGGAATAAAAGAGTAAGTGAAGTTGAAGCCATAATGTTGATTTAACGGCTTTTATGTTGTTATAGAATGTGTGTATTGCTTGGAAATTTATATTAATCCCCACCAAATATCCCACCAAGATAAATGGTCCAAAAAACTAAACTTTTGATTCTATGATGGGTAGTATTGGTAGGAGCTTTTTCAACTTTTAAGAATGAATTGTATTGAGTTGACAGAGATTGAGGATGTTATAAATAAAAGATACGATTAAAAAAGGGCTGTCCGTCAATTG
>NZ_JQBX01000012.1 GCF_001437075.1 Pediococcus stilesii | reverse complement strand
TCTTCCGAATGGAAGGCTCTTTTTTGTGGAAAAATATATCAAACCAATTTTCATTTGGTTGAAAATAATAGATTGAATTGGTTATCTAAGTTTTAATTGAAAATAGAACTGTTAATTTGAATTTATAATTTTAGTGTTTTAATTTAATTATGAACCGACTCTGAAGTCAATAAGTCAATAGAAGATAGTGATCCTCAATCTAGGGCCAATTTTTTAATAAAATTACCATTGAAATACTATTTTTTGTTTTACAGTGTAAGTAAATATGATATACTAATTTAGTTAACAGATGCCACTATAGCTCAGCTAGGTAGAGCACTTCCATGGTAAGGAAGGGGTCGTCGGTTCAAGTCCGACTAGTGGCTTAATAGAATGGTTAAAGTCTCAGAATAAAGTCTGAGGCTTTTTTTATTGGCAAATTATTCCTTTACTTATTTGAATTAAATCTAGTATAATTTTCAGAATGTGTTAAATAAGCTAGGAGGAAATTCAATAATGGAATCTAAGTACCAAGTTGAGAGTATCGCTGAGGAACATCGTCACATGACCTACTGGGATATGTTTGCCACGTGGATCGGTGCAAATGCTAATAATGGAACCTGGTTTATTGGTGGGATTATTGCAGCATGCGGATTTTGGGGCGGAATTAGGGCATTAATTGTGGCATCAAGTATTTCCTATGTATTTTTAATGTTAGTTGGTTATATGGGTAAAAAAACGGGTGTCACCACAATGGCGCTTTCGAGGGCCTCCTTTGGAATTAAAGGGAGCGTCATTCCTTCAATCGTAAATTTAACACAATTTGTTGGATGGACAGCGGTTAACACATTCATTGCGGCGACGTCCGTTTCTTATATATTACATAGTTTTTTAGGATGGCCGGTATATGGAAAGCCTGGGGGGAATTTAGGACTAATCGCGGGAATTGCGGTAATGAGTATTTTACATCTGCTAAGCATTATTGCGGGTCAGAGATCGATCCAAATTATCGAAAGAATTGGAATTATATTAGTTATTATTTTTGTCATATGGGAATCAATCGTTGTTTTTAAAGATGTTTCGTTTTCACAAATCGGTCATTGGCAGGTTCCTTCAAACCTAAAAATGGGCTTTGGAACGGCGATGGACACGTTAGCGGCTTTTAATCTGGCATGGGTAACGGCGGGAGCGGACTTTACACGCTTTACTAAAAAAACGGGTACGGCAACAACGGCTCCATTTTTAGGTGCAAACTTAGGAGTATTTGGTTTTGCATTTATTGGATTAAGTGCCACAATTAGTATTGCAATCAGCTCTGGCGTTTATGATCCCAATAACTCAGATCCAAGTACGATTGCTAATCGACTTGGTTTAGGAATTATTGCAATGTTGGTTATTATGTTAACAAGTATGACGGCAAATGCTGTTAATATTCAGGCCGCCGGTTCAGCTTTAAACAACATGTTTTCGAAATTAACATTAAAGCAGTCATTGTTAATAACAACAATTATTGCGACGTTTGTCACTTTTATTCCTGTATTTTATGGAAGTTTTTTAGAAACTTTTACAGCCTTTTTGGACTATGTTGGAATGGTGTTGGGCCCAATTATTAGCATTATGGTTGTAGATTACTTTGTGATTGCTAAGCAAGATTATCGACCAAGCGAATTAGGTAATCCAAAAGGGAAATATTGGTATAAGAATGGGGTACATTGGACGGCGTTTACTTTGTGGATTGTTGGTGTTTTAATTTACATTGGATTGCAACACATGGCGTTCATTCAGAAATATACCGGAGCGACATTTATTGTAATGATAGTTATCGGATTATTATACTGGGGAATTATGCGATTAAAAAAGGTGGAATAGTACTATGTTAATTAAAGGTGTTTACATTGAAAATAGTTCGAAGAAAAGTGATCTTCGAATTGAAAATGGTATTTTTACAAAAATCGGTTCAGATATTAAAGCGCAGAACAATGAAGAGGTCATTAATGCGGACGGAAAATTATTAATACCACCGTTCATTGATTCACACGTGCATTTGGATGCCACATTGACTGCCGGTGATCCCGAGTGGAACGAGACGGGAACATTATTTGACGGAATACGAATTTGGGCTGAGCGGAAGAAGACGCTCACAAAAAATGATGTAAAACAACGAGCTATTCAAACTTTGAAAAATCAAGCCAGTCATGGTATTCAATTTGTGAGAAGTCATGTTGATACAACGGATGCTCATTTCACGGCTTTGGAAGCTTTACTAGAAGTAAAACAGGAAGTAAAAGATTTTATGGATTTACAGTTAGTTGCGTTTCCACAAGAAGGAATTTTATCATTTCCGAATGGAAAACAATTAATTGAACAAGCTGTAAAAATGGGTGTGGACGTAATCGGTGGGATTCCCCACTTTGAATTTAATCGGGATTATGGAGTTGATTCATTAAAGTACATAACTCAGTTGGCGGAAAAGTACGATAAATTAATCGATGTTCATTGCGATGAAATCGATGATCCTAACTCGAGATATTTGGAAGTGCTGGCGACTTTGGCTTATGAAAGTGGACTGGGCGAGAAGGTCACCGCTAGTCATACAACTGCGATGGGATCGTATAACGATGCGTACGCTTATAAATTGATGCGGTTGTTAGAGCTATCAAAAATTAACATGGTCTCTAATCCGCTTGTGAATATTCATTTAGGTGGTCGATTTGATACATATCCTAAACGGCGTGGATTAACGCGGGTTAAGGAACTTCTTGAACATCATATTAACGTATCCTTTGGCGAAGATGACGTTAAGGATCCTTGGTATCCAATGGGCGATGGTAACATGTTGGATCCAGTTCATATGGGAATTCATGCTGGACAGTTAATGGGGTACTCGCAAATTATGGATTCTTATAATTTGGCAACCAACAATGGAGCACGTACTTTAAACGTTCAAAATCGCTATGGTATTGAGGTCGGTAAACCAGCAAATTGCTTAATATTTAATGCTCGAAACTTTTATGATGAGCTAAATGAGCGTAAAGAACTACTGTATTCTATTCACGACGGAAGGATATTAGTAACAACTAAACCGGCACAAATCAAAACAACATTTTAAGAAATTTGGCAATTCTGGAGTATTTCTCTGGGGTTGTCATTTTTTTTGTGAGATACTTTATGTTAAACATAAGTTTTAAATACTAATAAAGAAGTTGAGAGAATGCAGAATTTAATTCAAACTTTTATAGATCAAAGAAGTGAACTTTGGCAGGCACTTATACAACATATCGAAATTTCGATGATTGCTTTGATACTTGCAATTATAATCGCTATGCCACTCGCAATTTGGACAACGCATCATCGAAAAGTGGCAGAATGGTTACTTCAAATCACGGGTGTTCTCCAAACTATCCCCTCGTTGGCATTGCTTGGGCTATTAATTCCATTAGTTGGAATTGGAAGTGTTCCGGCCGTTATCGCGTTGGTCATATACGCACTACTACCAATTTTTCAGAGTACTTATGTCGGAATTACCGAGATTGATCCATCGCTAGAGGAGGCGGCAGATGCCTTTGGAATGCTACCATTGCAAAAGTTATTTAAGGTTGAGCTTCCGACAGCGATGCCAGTAATTATTTCCGGAATTCGAACCGGATTAGTTTTGATCATCGGGACGGCAACTTTAGCAGCTTTAATCGGTGCCGGTGGATTAGGAAACTTTATCTTATTAGGAATTAATCGAAATGATCCTTCATTAATTCTATTGGGAGCAATCAGCTCGGCACTTTTGGCGATTGGGTTAAGTGCATTAATTAACGTTACGCAAAAAATGTCAATTAAAAAAATATTAATAACGCTTGGCGTACTATTGGTTGCAATCGGTGGGGTTGCCTCAACTAAGTTTTTTACATCGGAACCTGAAACCATCACGATTGCTGGAAAATTGGGTTCAGAGCCCGATATTTTAATTAACATGTATAAAGATTTAATTGAACAGGAGCAACCAAATGCTAAAGTTGTTTTGAAACAAAATTTTGGAGAAACAACATTTTTATTCAATGCTTTAAAATCAAATAAAATTGATATTTACCCAGAATTCACGGGAACCGTTTTAGAAACGTTAGTTAAAAATGCTCCAGACAATCATTTAGGTGCGGCACAGACGTATCAGGATGGTAAAAAACTTTTGCAATCGCAGTTTAAGATGGACTATTTAAAACCAATGAAGTATCAAAATACTTACGCTATTGTGGTGAAAAAGGATTTTGCTCAAAAATATAATCTGAAAACAATTTCTGATTTGAAGAAAATTGAATCGAAATTAAACGGTGGAATGACCCTTGAATTTATCAATCGAAAAGATGGATGGGTCGGAATTAAACAGAAATATGGATTAAATATACCAATCAAATCAATGCAGGCCTCGTTGAGATATTCAGCGATAAAAAATAATCAAATCAACGTTGCGGATGCGTATTCAACGGATAGTCAAATTCGACAACTAGATTTAGTTACTTTGGAAGATGATCAGCATGTCTTTCCACCATATCAAGGGGCGCCCTTAATGAAGTCAAGTTTTGCTAAAAAGCATCCGGAAGTTGTTAAAGCATTGAATCAATTGGCCGGAAAGATTTCTGAAAAGGAAATGCAGGAAATGAATTATGAAGTTAACGTGCAGAAGAAATCGGCGGGAGACGTTGCTAGGAATTATCTAGTTAAAAAAGGTTTGTTGAAAGGAGATGTCAAATAGTGTCCGAAACGATGATTGAATTTCAACATGTAAAAAAGGATTTTGGCGACCGGCGAGTGATTAAGGATTTAAGCTTTAAGGTTCAGGAGGGTGAATTGTTTGTCCTAGTTGGGACATCTGGAAGCGGAAAAACAACCACGCTGAAGATGATTAACCAACTTTTTGTCCAAGATGATGGAGATATTTTGTTTAATGGTAAAAAAATAAAAGACTATAACTTGCGTAATTTACGACTAGAAATTGGTTATGTTTTACAACAAATTGCTTTGTTTCCAACAATGACCGTTGAACAAAATATCGCTTTAATCCCTGAAATGAAACATTTTTCAAAGGAAGATATTCGAATTAGAGTTGATGAATTACTTAGAGAAGTTAATTTGGATCCTGAACGATATCGAAATCGTTATCCAAGAGAACTTTCCGGTGGGGAACAACAACGGATTGGAATTTTACGAGCAATTGCTTCTGAACCACCCATTGTTTTGTTTGATGAACCGTTTAGTGCACTTGATCCAATTGTCAGAACGCAGCTACAAGACTTAGTTTTAAAATTACATCAAAAGTTAAAAAGTACGATTATTTTTGTGACACATGATATGGATGAAGCATTGAAATTAGGGGATCGAATAGGCGTAATGAATGATGGTGAGCTTTTACAAGTCGATACTCCAAAAGCGATTGCACAGCATCCAGCCAATAAATTTGTTGAAGATTTCTTTGCTTCTACGGTCGGAAAAAATCTGTATCAAACACAAATTGAAAAAATTATTCGGACGGGTTTTGACACCGATACGCCAAAATTACCAACAGAAAAAATTAAAATAACTGATACGTTGGAAGAGGCGTTTCATCAATTAGCGATTGTGGAGACTTTAGAAGTGGTTGATCAAAACGGTAAATCAGTGGGCTGGATTGATCGGCAAGCGTTGTTTAAATATTTAAGTGAGACGAATCATTAATTTAAAGGAGGAAAATTATAATGACTAACTATGATGTTGTAATTATCGGAGCAGGACCTGGTGGATTAGGTTTAGCGTATCCTTTGAAACAGGCGGGATTAAATATTGCCGTCGTCGAGGAAAATCTTTGGGGTGGTACGTGTCCCAACCGAGGATGCGATCCTAAAAAGGTTCTGTTAGCGGCCGTTGAGGCTCGAATGCACAGTAAGTACCTCGTGAATAATGGAATAAAGGCTGCTCCCGAAATTGATTGGCCGGCTTTGATGCAATTTGAAAAAACATTTACCGCTCCAGTATCAAAAAACAGCCGCTCAGGACTATCTAATGCTGATATTGATACAATCAGTGGGCATGCGGAATTCGTTGATTCTAACACTCTAAAAGTGGGTGATAAAATTATTCATAGCGCAAAATTTGTGATTGCTACAGGTCAACGTCCAGGTAGGTTAATGGCAGTTAAAAATCAGGAATTAATGTTAACTAGTACAGATTTTTTGAAGATGGATCAATTACCGGATGAAATTGCGTTCATTGGTGGAGGTTACATTGCTTTTGAACTAGCAATGATTGCGGCTGCCGCTGGAGCCAAGGTTCATATTATTCATCATAATGATCGACCATTAAAGGATTTTCCAAAGGAATATGTAGATGATTTGTTAAAGCAGATGGAAGCGGAAAATATTCAAATTCATTTAAATACGGATATTAAAGAAATTAAGAAGGAAACCAATCGTTTTATTTTAGACGATGAAAGTGGATTTACGTTAAAAGTTGATCGAGCGTTTGTAACGGCCGGCCGGAAGCCTAATGATGATACGTTAAATCTTGAAAAAATTGGTGTGCAGACCGATCGGGGTGGAATCGTGGTCAATGATCATTTAGAAACAACGATAAAAGGAATTTTTGCTATGGGGGATGTTATTTCAAAGAGTCATCCCAAATTAACACCGGTATCAGGATTTGAGGCACAATACTTAGCTAAACTATTGAATAACCAGACAACGGAAGCGATTGACTATCCGGCAATCCCAACCGTCGTTTATGGGATGCCCAAACTAGCTCAAACGGGTGTTAAACTCCAAGAAGCTTTAGAGCATGAAGATCAGTATCAGATTCAAACTAACGAAACAACGGATTGGTTTACTTACCGCCGTTTGGGAGAACCTCAAGCAAAAGTCAGCGTTGTTAGGGAAAGGAAGACGAATAAAATTGTCGGCGCGGTGACAATGAGCAGTGAGGCGGAACATTTAATTAACGATTTTGCGACCGTTATAAATCATGGTGGAAGTGCGTCGGAAATTAATAATCAAATCTGGGCGTACCCAACGGAAGCCAGTGATTTGGAGTATATGTAGTATACTTAAAGCATGTAGCGTGAATTATTTTTGAAAGGAAGATGATTGAATGGAGTTCGTGGGTGTCCTTGTTTTAATTTTAGTATTGACCCTTTTAGCTGGCCATTTTGCTCAACGAATTGGATTTCCCGCGGTGGTAGGACAACTACTAATCGGAATTGTACTGGGACCGGGAGTGCTAGGATTAATTCATACAAATGAATTGATTTCAGTGTTCTCTGAAATAGGCGTAATTATTCTAATGTTCTTAGCGGGCTTAGAAAGTGATTTAAAAATGCTTCAAAAATATATCAAACCGGCCTTAATTGTTGCAGTTTTGGGAGTAATCCTCCCAATCGCACTGGTCGGTGGTGCCAGTTTGTTATTTGGCGTGAATCCAATGGAGTCCCTTTTCATTGGTGTGATTTTTTCGGCAACTTCGGTAAGTATTTCGGTTGAAGTTCTAAAAGAGTATCGAACTTTAAATACTAAAGAAGGTGCGACCATTTTGGGCGCGGCCGTAGCAGATGACATTATTGGTGTATTACTGTTGGGCGTGATGATTGCGTTAACCAGTTCAAAAACCGGATCAAATTCTAATATTGGACTAGCAATTTTCTATCAAATCTTATTTTTTATTGGTGTGTACGTCATTGGCAAATGGATAGTGCCCGTCTTAATGCGACTTTCAGATCGACTATATATAACGGCTTCAAGAACTGTGATGTCAATGATTATCTGTTTAGGGCTAGCGTGGTTAGCTGATGTAGCGGGACTTAGTGGTGCAATTGGCGCTTTTTTCGCAGGAGTAGCCGTTTCTTTGACAGATCAAGATGATGAGATTAATGAAAGCATTGAACCGATTGGTTATGCCATTTTTATTCCAGTCTTTTTTGTTAGCGTGGGTCTATCAATGACATTTTCAGGATTACAATCGGTAATTGGTTTAATTGTAACCTTGACGGTGTTAGCAACGCTGACGAAACTATTGGGTTGCGGCTTAGGAGCATATATGTCGGGCTTTGATTTAACAAGCAGTGGTGTGATTGGCGCGGGAATGATTTCTCGAGGCGAAATGGCTTTAATTACACTACAAATTGGTTATGGAGAGCATTTGATGAGTGAAACGTACTATTCGGCAATTGTATTGGTAATCGTGATTGTAACCCTAGTTGCTCCATTTATCCTAAAGGACGCAATTCGTCGAAATAAGGCGGCGATGAACAATGCTTAAAAGAAAATACGACGCAAACTGGATGGTTTTTGTGGAATAGCATCTTAACAAGCATCAGTGTCTAACTCAATTTACATTGTTGATGGTTAATAGGAAATGGCGTCGCTTTCATGGCAAGATTATTCGAATATGGAGGGAAGGTCTGTGACAAAGGAACTTATGTCACAGGCCTTTTTTAAAACCACCACGATAAATCGCTCTAAAATCAGAGTAGTTTTTAGAGTTTAGGTTTCAAAAATATTTAAATTTGATAAAATAGAGATTAAATATTCATTAAATTACGAACAATCAAACTGAGGAGGTCCATTATGCAACGTATTTTAATTGCCAATCGTGGTGAGATTGCGACACGCATTATTCGAGCCGCACATGAACTGGGCAAAACAGCTATTGCCATCTACGCGAAGGCGGATGAATTTTCAATGCATCGTTTTAAGGCCGATGAAGCCTATCAAGTCGGTGAAGATGATGATCCAATTGGTGCTTATCTAAATATCACGGATATTATTCGGGTGGCAAGAGAAAATGATATTGATGCAATTCATCCGGGATATGGATTTCTTTCCGAAAATGCTGAATTTGCACGTGCGGTTGAAGAAGCAGGTATTAAATTTATTGGACCAAGACCCGAACTTTTAGAAATGTTCGGTGATAAGTTGCAAGCTAAAAACACGGCGATTAAAGCCGGCGTTCCAACGATCCCGGGAACTGAGAATCCAGTTGAGAACGTTGAAGAGGCATTAAAATTTGCTAACCAGTTTGGATATCCAATTTTTGTTAAATCTGCCGCCGGGGGTGGTGGAAAAGGAATGCGCATTGTTAATCATGAAGATGAAATGCGAGAAGCATTCGAGCGCGCTCAATCAGAGGCCTCTTCATCTTTTGGCGATGATGAAATTTACTTGGAACGGTATTTGGTTGATCCAATTCATATCGAAGTCCAGGTGATCGCCGATGAGCATGGCGACATGGTTCATTTATTTGAGCGTAATTCTTCAATTCAGCGACGTCATCAAAAAATTATTGAATTTGCGCCCGCAATTGGAATTAGTTCTGATTTGAGGAAGAAAATTCGGGATGCAGCACTTAGATTGTTGAAGTCAGTCAACTACAGTAATGCGGCAACGATTGAATTTTTGGTAGAAGGTGATGAGTTCTTCTTTATGGAAGTGAATCCCCGAGTCCAAGTGGAACACACCGTTACCGAAGAAGTAACCGGTGTTGATATTGTTCAATCACAAATTAAAATTGCAGAAGGACAGCATCTTCACGAAGAGATGGAAATTCCAGCTCAGAATCAGATTGAAGCCGTTGGTGTAGCAATTCAAGCTCGAATTACAACCGAAGATCCAATGAATAATTTTATTCCGGACACTGGTCGAATTCAGACGTACCGTTCACCTGGTGGAACAGGCGTCCGTTTGGATGCTGGGAATGCTTTTGCCGGTGCAATTGTGACGCCGTACTACGACTCTCTTTTAACAAAGGCCATCGTTCATGCCTCTACGTTTGATGAAGCACTTGTAAAAATGAATCGAGTTCTAAAAGAATTTGTGATTCGTGGAGTTAAGACTAACATACCGTTTTTAAAAAAATTAATTCAACATCCGATTTTTAAATCTGAGTTTGCGCCGACCACCTTTGTGGACAATACGCCAGAACTATTTGATTTAAAGCCCGAAACACAAAAAGTGACGAAGTTATTGAATTATATTGCAAATACAACTGTTAATGGCTATCCAGGACTGGACTCCAAAAATTCTTACTTAACAGTTAATCAGTACCATCCTCATTTTGAAGAGCCCCAACAACAATTATCGGCAAAGAAGATTTTGGATGAATCTGGTCCAGAAGCTGCCGTAGAATGGTTAAAGCGCCAACCAAAAGTTTTGCTGACTGATACGACGATGAGGGATGCACATCAATCGTTATTTGCAACACGAATGCGGACTAAAGATATGGTTGAGATTGCCGATCAAGTCCAAAAAGGGTTGCCTAATCTATTTTCAGCAGAGGTTTGGGGTGGTGCAACCTTTGATGTTGCCTATCGTTTCCTGGGGGAGGATCCATGGGATCGGTTACGACAACTGCGACAAAAAATGCCTAATACGATGCTCCAGATGCTATTGAGAGGTTCAAATGCAGTTGGATATCAAAATTATCCTGATAATGTGATTGATGAGTTTATCCGGCTCTCAGCACAAAATGGAATTGATGTTTTTCGGATTTTTGATTCGTTAAACTGGGTTCCACAAATGGAAGAATCAATTAAAATGGTTCGAGACAATAATAAAATTGCCGAGGCGGCCATGGCGTACACCGGCGATATTTTAAATCCAGATCGGGCTAAATACGATTTACATTATTACGTTAGCCTTGCTAAGGAACTTCAGGCCGCAGGTGCACACATTATTGGTATTAAAGATATGGCCGGAATTTTACGACCTCAAGCCGCATATGAATTGGTTTCGGAATTAAAGGATCAATTGGATATTCCGGTGCATTTGCATACACATGATACGACTGGAAACGGAATTTATCTCTATTCCGAAGCGATTCGGGCAGGAGTGGACGTCGTTGACGTTGCAACATCCGCAATGGCTGGAACAACGTCACAACCTTCGATGCAGTCTCTTTACTATGCACTATCAGGAGACAAACGGCAGCCTGACTTAAACATTAAAAATGCAGAAAAATTAGACGAGTACTGGGCTGGAATTCGTCCATATTATGAAGGCTTTGGGACGCAACTAAATGGACCACAAACTGAAATATATCAAATTGAAATGCCGGGTGGACAGTATACAAATCTGCATCAACAAGCTAATGCAGTTCGTTTGGGTGATCGCTGGGATGAAGTTAAAGATATGTACGCTGAAGTTAATCAAATGTTTGGTGATATACCAAAGGTTACGCCATCATCAAAAGTGGTCGGCGATATGGCACTCTTCATGGTTCAAAATGATTTAACGCCCGCGCTGGTTATGGAGAATGGGAAACAGTTAAACTTCCCCGAGTCGGTGGTCAATTTCTTCCGTGGAGATTTAGGACAGCCAGCTGGCGGATTCCCCCAAAAACTTCAAAAAATAATTTTGAAGGGTGAAAAGCCCCTAGATGTCCGTCCAGGTTCACTGGCAAAGCCAGCTAATTTTGAAATTGAAAGAAAGAATACCAGCAAAATTCTAGGATATAGTGCGAGTGATGAAGAAGTGATGTCGTTCATTCTATATCCAGATGTTATGGCGGACTACATTAATCGACGAGCAGAGTTTGGACCAATGCCGTTACTTGACACCCCGGTATTTTTCCGAGGAATGCGGATTGGTCAGCGGGTTGATTTGAAGTTGGGGAAAGGACAGTCTACAATCGTTGTTCTTCGAGAAATTAGTGATGCAAATGAAGACGGCCAGCGTTCGCTTTTCTTCGATGTGAACGGTCAAAATGAGGAAGTCATTATTCATGATATCAATGCTAAAATTACAAAAGAACAGCGTCAAAAGGCTGAGCCAACTAATGATGAGCAGATTGGCGCAACGATGGCTGGATCAGTTGTCAGTGTTGAAGTAGAAGTTGGACAGAAAGTTCAGCAAGGAGATAATTTAATCGTTACGGAAGCAATGAAGATGGAGACTGCAATTCGTGCGCCGTTCAATGCGACAATAAAGAAGATTTACGCTAAAAATGAAATGCAAATTGAAACAGGCGACTTATTAATTGAGTTAACAAAGGGGTAGGATGATGGAATTTTCAAAACGGGCGCAGGGAGTCAGCCCTTCAGCAACATTGGCTGTTTCAACCGAAGCCAAGAAAATGCAAAAAGATGGAATAGACGTTATCAACTTAAGTACGGGTGAACCCGACTTTACAACACCAGATTCGATTGTTCATGCGGCGGTCAAAAGTGTTGAATCGGGAAAAGCAAGTTATTACACACCAGTTGGTGGATTACCTGAACTGCGCCAAGCAATTGCTGAACATGTCGAACAGGATACGGGGCGGACGGTTCTTGCCAATGAAGTGGCGGTAACCGTGGGGGCCAAAATGGGCCTCTTTGAAACCTTTCAGGCTTTGCTAAATGATCAAGATGAAGTTTTAGTTGTTGCACCATATTGGGTAAGTTATGAAGAGCAAGTAAAGTTAGCCGGTGGCGTGGTTGTTCCAGTTAAACCACAAGCATCAAATTTAAAGACGACACCGGAAGAACTAAGCCAGTTTAAAACGAGTCGTACTAAAATTTTAGTCCTAAATTCGCCGCAAAATCCATCGGGGTTGGTTTACACGGAAGAAGAGACGTTGGCAATCGCTAAATGGGCCGTGGATAATAAAATTTTGTTAATTGCTGATGAAATTTACGGAAAGCTTGTTTATAATGGTACAAAATTCACTTCGGTGATGACGATGAGCGATGAAATTGTGGAAAATACAATTTTAATCGATGGGGTTTCTAAGGCGTACGCAATGACAGGATGGCGAATTGGATATGTTGTTGCTTCACCCCAAATCATCCAAAAGATTACGGCCCTTCAAGGACACATGACGTCCAACCCGGCCGCCGTTGCACAATACGCGGCGTTAGAGGCATTGACAGGGTCCCAAGAGCCCGTTGAGGAAATGCGCCAATCATTTGAAGGTCGCCTAAATAATACTTATGCTGCGATGCAAAATGTACCAGGATTTAAACTAGAAAATAAACCAGATGGTGCGTTCTACCTATTTCCAAATGTTGAAGAAGCAATGCGACTAAAAGGATTTAGCTCATCTGTTGATTTTGCGATGGCCCTTTTAAAAGAAGCGCACGTTGCGGTGGTAGCTGGAGAGGCATTTGGGATGCCAGGACATATCCGACTATCATACGCTACGAGCCAGAACCTACTAGATGAAGCCGTTCAACGAATGATTGAATTTATGAAATAATATTAAAAAGCTGTTAAATAATATCAGATATAATTTGAATCTGATAAATTATTTAACAGCTTTTTTAAAAAACATTTTAATTACTTAGAAAAGTCAAAAGAGCGTTGTATTCCAAACATGTCAGAATTTATGTTTGTAATTAGCTTCGATACGTCCCCAATACTGATTAGATTCAAGTGATGCATTGCGCGAGAGGCAATTATGTAGAGGGTGCCACGCCAAAATTGATCACCAAAGTTTTCTTCAGAAACGTTATAAGCAATTACGGAATCAAATTCAAGTCCTTTTGCAAGATAGATTGGTAGAACAACAATGCCCTTTGGAAGTGATCGATCGCCGTCATTTAGCAAACTCGGGTTCAAATCGCGAAGAAGATCAGACACATGTTCACTTTCTTCCATGTTTTTGGTCAAAATGGCGATGGTACCATAGTCTTCAAGTTCCGATTGACAGAGTCGGCGCAAATCGCGGGTGGCCTGATCTTGATTATCGGCAATGATGACGGTTGGTAGTGCTCCTTCACGACTAAAAGCTTGAATTTTGTCACCGTCCGGTAGAAGTGCGGCCGCAAAATTAGTAATTTGCGCTGTTGAGCGATAGCTTCGATTAAGAGTAATTAAATTTGCACGTTTGACTTGGAAAGATTCTTTTAATTTTTTTAGAAGCATTTGTGGTTCCGTGACGTCCTTAAACAGGGTTTGTTCGCTGTCACCAAGAAGGGTAAATTTTGCTCTTGGGAAAGCGTGCTTAAGATACATTAATTGTGCAATTGAGTAATCCTGCATCTCATCAATAAAAACGTACTGAAATTTCCGATTAGTCCCGCTCCCGGTGAGCAAATCACGTAATAGCATCACGGGTGCAGCATCTTCTAAAGCAATGTAGTGCATTTCAAGGTTGGCATTAAAGGTTTTAGCAACTTGCTGCCAATTAATATCGGCAGTGGATAACGTTGTCAAAAATGCGGCATACTGCGAATAAATATCGATAAAGTAGTCGTTAAAAATCGCATCATCAATAATTTGAAATTCTTTGTCAACAATTTTTCGACCGATGAAGTAATTTTCATCATCATATGATTTAAAGTGCCGCCGACCAACTAGCTCATGATACTTTTCCTCGCTAATTTGGTTAATTTGATTTTGAACCCAATCTTTTTTAATTTCTGAGTCAACCCGTTTTTTTAGACGTTTAATTAATTCGTTTTTAGTTTTTAAAGTGCGTTCTTTAATCCGCATGCTTTGAGGAAATTGTTCAAAAATGGACTGAATCTCATCTTTTGCGAAGAAAACTTCGCCCTGATAATTAATATTAGCAAATTTGATTTTAGCGGTAGGAAGTTCTTTTTCATATTTTTGAATTAAATCAATAAATGTTTGTCCTTCCTTAAAGTTAATAATCTTTTGTTCAACTTTTGAATTACTTTGCTGATTTTCAAAACGATCAAAGAGTGTTTGAACATGCATTCCTTCCAAACGACGATTGAAGAATTCAGCGAGGGTTAGCTGACGCATGTTTCGTTCACCCAGGCTGGGAAGAACATCTGAAATATAGCGACTATAAAGTCTGTTTGGTGAAAAAAGAACAATCTCATCAGCGTCTAAAGAAGCGCGACTATGGTACAACAAGAATGCGATTCTTTGAAGGATCGCAGAAGTTTTACCACTACCGGCGACTCCTTGAACGACTAGTAAATCGCTTCGAACGTCGCGAATAATATCATTTTGTTCTTTTTGAATGGTTGAAACGATGTTACGCATGTGTTCATCATTTTGTTCACCAAGCGCCTGTTGGAGAAGTTCATCGCCAACCGTTTCGTTAGTATCAAACATATGAATGATTTCACCATGATTAATCGTAAATTGCCTTTTTTTAAGTAGTTCTGTTTGCATTGATCCGGCTGGAGTGTCGTAGGTTACGTTCCCAAGCGTACCATTATAGTAAATACTAGAAATTGGTGCACGCCAATCGTAAATTAAGAAGTTCCCGTCACGGTCGGCAAATGAAGAGATCCCAATGTAGAGGGATTCGGGATGGTCTTCATCCTCATCTTGAATGTCAATTCGACCAAAATAGGGGGATTTTTGCAAGTCATCTAATTCATCGATTTGACGCTTTAGAATCGATTCATTTTCAACGGCACGAGCAACAAGTCCCTTTTGCTGTTGAATTTCGGCGTGAGTTTCAATCCGATCGTCGGCTTCAATTAGGTTAACTTTAGCGTTTTGTGAGTAGTTTTGTTCAACTTGGCTGGTTTCTTTATGTGCTTTTTCGTAAAGCTCTTCGGTATGTTGCTTTTGTTCGCAAATCTTTTCGATCACGTGGTTCACACGTTGCTGTTCCTGGTATTGCTCGTCCAAATGAACCGCCTCCTTATGAAATTAATGCTTGAATAATTCTAGTCGGTGAATGCTAAAATGTCAAAGAATCAGGATGTAATGAAAAACGCTGTAAATTTGCATCGGATTAAAATTTGCATCAAACTTTAATCATACAGATAACGTTCAAAATAAAAAACAACTACCGCTAAAAAAAACGGTCGAGAACTGCAAAACATGGTTTAATAAACGTATAAATATTTCATGCTGGGAGAATAAATTATGCATATTGAACATGTTGCAATCTGGACCAATAATTTAGCAAAAATGAAGGATTTTTATCAAAAATATTTTGAAGTAGAAAGTACAGAATTGTATCTAAATCCTAAAACCCAATTCCAATCCTATTTCCTTAACTTTAAATCGGGAAGTCGATTAGAGTTGACTACTAAAAAATTTCTCTCAGGAAGAGTGGCGGATAGTTTAGGTTATAGTCATATTGCTATTTCGGTTGGAGAAAAAGCGGATGTTGATCGGTTTACGAAGCGTTTTGTTAAAGATGGGTATCCACTATTAAGCGGTCCGCGGACCACAGGGGATGGTTATTACGAAGCCGTTATTCAAGATCCAGAGGGGAATTTAATCGAATTAACCACGGATTAAATTGCGGATTGCCGGTTTCCGTCACATCCTTGATTTAGTCGAGTTCCGTCAACCAACAGTTTGTGGCTAGCGACGCTTAGAAAAACATCCACCCAACCCGTGGACCTTTTCCCAAGCTAGGCTAGTCCTCAACTGCTAATCGGTTTCCGTCACATCCTTGATTTTTTGACATCATCGTTATTTCCATCTAGAATGATATTAAGTAGTAAACCACTGACAGAGAGAAACGATTGCTGAAAAGTTTCATGGTAAGCGAAATGGAGACACAATCGGGCGAAATCCCTTATCTTTCAATCAGAGTGGTAACTTTATAGCGGAGTTACAACTTAGGTGGTACCGCGATTTTTCGTCCTATTGTTCAATTTGAATGATAGGATTTTTTATTGGAGGAAAGAACATATGACAGAAAAAAAGGTTATTTTAACGGGAGATCGCCCAACTGGTAAACTACATATCGGGCATTATGTTGGCTCGTTAAAGAATCGAGTAGAGCTACAAAATACTGGTGACTATGAAACGTTTATCATGATTGCTGACATGCAAGCGCTAACTGATAACGCCCGTGATCCAGAAAAAATTCGGAACAGCTTGATTCAAGTTGCTTTGGATTACCTTGCAGTGGGGCTTGATCCAGCTAAATCAACGATGTTTGTACAATCACAGATTCCGGCTTTGAGTGAATTAACGCAGCATTACATGAATCTTGTCAGCGTTGCGCGTTTGGAACGTAATCCGACCGTGAAAACCGAAATTAAGCAAAAATCTTTTGGTCAGAGTATCCCCGCCGGCTTCTTTACCTATCCGGTTAGTCAAGCAGCTGATATCACAGCTTTTAAGGCTGATACAGTTCCAGTTGGCGACGATCAAGAACCGATGCTAGAACAAACTCGTGAAATTGTTCGTTCATTTAACAGTATTTATCAAAAAGATGTTCTAGTTGAACCAGAGGGGTATTTCCCACCTAAAGGAATGGGCCGAATTCCAGGATTAGATGGTAATGCTAAAATGTCAAAATCGCTTGGTAACGCAATTTATCTTGCTGATGATGAAGACACCATTCAAAAGAAAGTAATGTCCATGTACACTGATCCGCAACATATTCGCGTTGAAGACCCGGGACATATTGAAGGCAACACGGTCTTTACCTATTTGGATATTTTTGATCCAGATCAACAAAAAGTTCAAGAACTAAAGGAACAATATCAGGCAGGTGGACTAGGTGACGTTAAAATTAAACGTTACTTAAATGAAGTTCTTCAAAATGAACTTCGTCCGATTCGAGAACGTCGTGAAAAATTTGCGGCAGATATCCCCGGTGTTTACCAAATTTTGAAAAATGGTAGCGATAAAGCTAATCAAATTGCGGAACAGACATTAAAAGAAGTTCGGGATGCGATTGGGATTAACTATTTTGATAAATTTTAAAAATGAAAATACGACCAAAGTCGAGTTGCTTTTAAGGACTAGCATGCCAAGCTAATAATATAAAACTTGAACTGGATAGGTGTACTTGGTGAACCAGCCGCAAAAGTTCATGTCTGTCACCAATTACACAGACCGACTTGTACTACAACTTAAAAAATACGTGAAAAATCAATTCTAGATTTTTCACGTATTTTTACTTTAATTAAACATCCGAATAATTGCTAAGGACGCCATTCCCACAACTACTATTACTAATAGGCTTTTAGTTGCAATGGCTGAAATGATCGTCGGGATTGTTGCCAGAGCATAATCCATGTTTAACTGTGGCAATTGTCCTTGATGGGCAGTAAATAGGTTACTAAACCAGAGTGTGGTCATGATGACAATTGGAACAAACGATAAAAATTCGCTCACACCTTCAGAGAGTTTAATTTTTTTTAGTAAAACGATCGGTAAGACACGCGACAACCATGTCACTAGGCCGCAACCAACAATGGTGGTTAAAATAATTTTAGAAGAAAGCATGTTTGATAAGGACCCCCGATTCACATCCAACGATGGTTACAACAATAATTACTAATGTTTTTGGTAAGAAAATCATTCCAACGTAAGTCAGGACGATGGCGGTAATGATAACTAAAACTTGTAATTTAAATGAAAATTGACGATCGGCAAGGACTTGTAAATATAAAAGTCCCCAAAACATCGCAATAATTGCGAAATCGAGACCCCATGTTTGGGGATCGCCGATTAAATTTCCAAGCTCGGCTCCAATGATGGAAGAAACAATCCAAGTTAGATATACAATGATATTTGCAGTGTTAAACCATTCAAATGATAGCTGATGATTTGTATGATTGATTTTATTCATTCCTAACGCGAAGCTTTCATCCGTAAGTAATGTTCCAATTTGAACGTTCTTTAAAACTGAATATTTCTCAAAATATGGAGCAAGAGATGCACTCATCAGAATCATTCGAGAATTTACCAAGAATGTTGCGATAATAATTGAGAGAACGGGTGCACCAGCAGTTAACATGCTAACTGTAATAAATTGTGCAGATCCCGCATAAATAATAATTGATATTAACCCGACTAACAAAGTTGAAATACCCGCAGCGTGACCAATTATGCCAAAAGCAATCCCGATTCCGATATAGCCAAAGACGGTTGGCAATGTTTCTTTGATAGCAGATTTGACGCTTAACTCACCGTTCATAGTGTCTTCCTCCTCCATGTAATATTTCTAATGTGGGCATTGCTAATTAAATATATATAGCATAGAGGTATTCTAGTTGGACGAAATCAAGGTGTCAACGAAAAATTAAAAAACATCTCATTTTATTTTAATTTTTGCGAATTAATGCATAGGATAAAGTTCCTTTTATCTCCATCCTAATGGTAAAATAAAAAAGAATATTTTAATTTAAAATGAGGATGCCATAATGAAAAATTTGGTGATTGTAGATTTAGGATCTAACTCTGTAAGAATGGCAATTAACACGATTGCGGAGGATGGATCTTTTAGGGAAATTAAGAGAATCAAGGAAGACTCGCGCATTTCTGAAGGAATGGGGCGAGAACGTCTTCTTCGGCCGCAGGCAATGAATCGAACGATTGATGCTTTACATCGTTTCAAGGTGATTTATGAAGAATACTCAAACATTGAAGTCCGCGGAATTACAACTGCAGCAGTGCGAATGGCGCGTAATCAACGTGAATTTTTAAAGCGCGTTCAAAAAGAAACTGGAATTAAATTAGACGTATTATCTGGAGATGATGAAGCTTACTATGATTACTTGGGAGTAATCAATTCGTTAGAAGTTAAGGATTGTTTGATACTAGATACAGGTGGAGCGAGCTGTGAATTAATTGATGTCCATGAGGGAAAAGCGCGGAATTTAATTAGCATTCCAATCGGAGCTGTCTCACTCTCAGAACGTTTCCATCTAAATAATGCAATTAGGGCTGATAACTTATTTTCCGCAGAAATTTTTGTAAACCAGCAACTGCGTGACATTTGGTGGATTATGGATGCGTTCAATAAACCAATTGTACTACTGGGCGGTGCCAATCGAACTTTGGCCCGCATGAACCGAAGACGACAAAAAATATCACGGATTAATAATATTCATGGGTACCGATTAAAGACGGAATCAGTTAATCGAACATTTAGGGCCTTAATTACACGTAATTTAGATGCACGAAAAAAGATGGCGGGATTGGAAACAAGTCGGGCGGATATTATCGTTGGCGGAATGTTACCTTTGGTGATGTTATTACAAATGATTGACGCCGATCGAGTTATTTTTTCAGAAAGTGGCGTTCGGGAGGGAATTATTTCCGAATACATCAATAAAGGACGAAAAGAGGAGTAACTAATGATTGAAGGGTACCATAAATTGACGCGCGCACAGCAATTGCAAGTTCTTCTTAAAGCGACCGGAATCGATTTTTCTAATTTGAAAGTTGACTCGGTCCATCAGGAGCAAATTGAAAACTACTTGACTGATTTTAGCTTACCGGAAGGAATTGGAGTTAATTTAAAAGTTAATGGAAAAGAATACGTTGTTCCGATGGTGACCGAGGAGCCTTCAGTTATTGCGGCGGCAAGTAATGGTGCTAAAATAGTCAGTCAAGCGGGGGGCTTCATTGCGCAAAGTCAGCGCCTAGTGATAGGCCAACTGTTGATAAGTAAAGCAGGATTTGAAGTAATTGACGAGTACGTTAAAATCAATCAAGAAAAACTCCTTGAAATCGCCAATGCGGCCCATCCGTCAATGCAAAAACGTGGCGGAGGTGCGCTTAAAATGTCCGCTCGCCGATTGGATACGAATAAAACATCGGTGGATTTATTCGTGGATACTAAGGAAGCTATGGGGGCCAACACGCTGAACTCGATGTTGGAAGCCTTGAAGGTCGACTTTGAAAAGCACGTAGTTGATGTTGACATGGCAATTTTATCTAATTTAGCCGATCAAGCGCTAACCGTTGTCACTTGTAAAGTACCAACTAAATCGTTGGGGGACGAACTCGCGCAAAAAATTGTTTTGGCAAGTGAATATGCACAAGTCGATCCGTATCGCGCGGCAACACACAATAAAGGAATCATGAACGGAATTGATGCAGTTGTAATCGCAACTGGAAATGATTGGCGGGCAGTTGAAAGTGGCGCACATGCTTATGCGGCAAGAGACGGGCAGTATCGAGGACTAAGTACATGGAAAATTAGTGATGATCAGTTGGTTGGTAAAATTCAACTTCCTCTACCGGTTGCGACGGTGGGTGGTTCAATCGGAATTAACGCAATGGCCCAATTGAATTTAAAGATACTGGGTTCACCCAACGCTAAACGCTTGGCTGAGATCATTGGTTCCGTTGGACTGGCTCAAAATTTTGCTGCCCTAAAGGCCATTGTTTCGGAAGGAATTCAGCGTGGACACATGCGATTACAAGCCAAATCGTTGTTATTAGAACATGGTGCACCAAATGATAAACTGTCTGAGGCAGTTGAATTGCTAGTTAGTGGGGGCCAGATTAACGCCCAAAATGCAAAAAAAGTTGTCGAAGAAATAAGAAAGAAGGATATGAAATAATGAGTGAAGTAACGGTAAGTGACACGGTCAAATCACTGCTTGAAGAAGTGAATGCAAGTTTTCCCGGAGAAGTGCGGTTAAGTTTTGGTGATGAAAAAGCGGGTTACGTTCGCCACGATCAATCGCAACAATATCATGAAGATGGGAAACTGCTGATTAAGGTTAACGACATAACCGCTCCCGATTATACGGCTTCTCATGAATTAATCCATATGTTGATGATTTTGAAGGGCTTTCCACAACTTTATTTCCAATTATCAACAGGTGAAGAAGATACTGATAATCAATTAATGTTCTTAATTACAGAACTCTACGATGTCATCGCACATGAAGTGGTTGTAGCTGAACAACGACGGCATTATCTAATTGATGACGAAATTGAAGAAGAATTTTTCAAGGGAATTCTAGATGCGGTTGAACCTGAAAAAGACGGAGCTGTGGATGGATTTAGTGCAATCCGGTTGATAATGATGATGGATGCAATTACTTTTTATGGCGAGTATTTAGGACGATTTGAAGATCGATTAATCAAAAATTATCCTACGGCATATCAAACAGCCCAAACGATTATGAAAAAATTAAATCAACGAACAATTACCACGCCGTTTGATTTTCGCCGCAAAGTTATCAAGGCCTTTACGCTGGTTGATGAGCAACTTAAAGAATGGGGATTACCAGAGTTGCATGCCTTAGAATTTGCAACTTTGGGCAGTGTTTTCAGTGAGCGTCAACTCCGATTATCAGTTAAACAGTTGTTCCAAATTTTTCATTCTGATTTACGCGAAAAGGCACAGGACACCCGAGGATTTGTGGGTTTGGGGATTAGTGATCAGCAAAATGCCTTCGTTGTTCCAACTCCTAGCGATAAACCAAGCGACGAATATTTCCGAGAGTTATATGCTAAAAATGTAAAAGAATTTTTTGAAGAAATGCAAATGCCTTATACAATTAGATAGTATGTTTGTTTCTTAAAAAACAACGTAAAACCATCTGTTCGCGACTTTTTAGTGAACAGATGGTTTTTTAGAAGCAAAGTATGAATTAATCTTCAGGCATTACCATCATCGCAACCACATAGATGATTACGCCAGGTATAAGACTTGTAAAAAGAGTTAATGCAGTGTAAATGATTCTTAGTAAAGTGGAATCTAAACCGTAAGTTTCTGCAAATCCCCCAATTACGCCAGAAAAAAAGCGATCGGTCCGTGATTTATGCAATTCTTTATTCATAATGCATCCTCCTCCTTAATTAACAGTCAAAAAGTTATCTTTTTAGTTGTTATGTTGAACCAAATAATCGGTGTCCCCAGGCTCGGCTAATCCTCAACTGCTACCCGGTTTCTGTCACATCCTTATTAGTTGAGTTCCAGCAACCGGCAGTTTGTGGTTAGCGACGCCCAGTGCAACCTCCACCCAACCCGTGGACCTTCCCCCGAGCTCGGCTAATCCTCAACTGCTACTCGGTTTCTGTCACATCCTTATTATATAATAGTTTACAACAGAAGGTTGATTTTTATTAAACGAGATGGATAGAGCATAAATTAAATGTTAAAATAATAAGTACTTACGCATTTGATTATGGAGATTTTTAATACTATGAGTGAAAAAGGTTGGAATATAGCCGCTAACGGAGCGGGAGTTCTTTCACTAGTCGCAGTTTTCTTGTTTGTTTTTAGATTAGTTACCGGAAGAATTGACTTCTGGACAATTTTATTTTTTTCATTAATTGTGACAGGTGCCGTAGCATATGCGTTAATTCACATGATTTTGAAAATTCGAAAATTAACCCCGCATGAAGAATCAGTCGTTAACCAGGTTTCGGATACTAAAGAGTTTGTTGGTTTGTTTTTTAGCATATTAGTAATGATGACAACGGCGGTTGGATTAGAGTTTTTCAGTGGTAGTTCGGTTGGCAAGACCGCCGGAACACTTCTATTCATTTATACGATTGTCGCAATTGTGGTCAAAGTATATGATATTCAGCGGATTACGAGTGCTAAAAGAAAAGGCATTAAACTCGTCCAACAGCATGATTTCAGACATCTTTCGCGTGCTGAGCAACTTGGATTAGGGATGGTGGTTTTAGGCTTGATTTTGATGATGTTCTGGCCTAATTTATCATTTCTGAGTTACATTGGACTGATGATTTTCTTGATTCGACCACTTGTTCACCGGGTTGAAGGTCGGTTGATCGATTTATTATTAATGTGGATTAATTTAATTATGGTAGGTATTTCGGCAATACTAACAATACTTAAATAAATGTAACTGTAATATAATGTGACAGAATCGGGTAACTTTTAAGGATTAAATAAAACGGGTATCAATCCGAGCTGGGTTGGTGCTCGTTTTGCTTAATTGGAAATTTATTTGTGGGGACGATAACATGATTCAAATTGGAATGAGCACGTGGGCCGATCATCCGAGTTTATCGGTCGAAGGAAAAGAGAAATCAACATTAGATGAATATGCGGGACATTTTCCAGTTGTGGAGGTAGACAGCTCCTTTTATGCAATTCCTTCATTATCGAATATTGTCAATTGGCAGCATCAGGTCCCGGAAAACTTTAAATTTATTTTTAAGGCTTCACGGGTGATGACACTTCATGACACGAATGACGACGAGGAATACCTGACTCCGGAACGTCGAATGGAATTTACCTCGTTTCGAAAAGTAATGCAACCACTGATTAACAGTCAACAATTAGAGTCGGTCTTATTTCAATTTCCACCATCGTTTCGCTGTGATTTAACAAACATCCGATACCTTTTTGAAATCCGTGAAATGATGGGAAACCTGCCAATTGCGGTTGAATTCAGAAATAGCAGCTGGTTTACGAAGGCGTTAGAGGCTGACACAATATCGTATTTAGAACGACTGAATATGATTAATGTCACCGTCGACGAACCGTTTGACGGAAACCTTGGGATGCCGTTGGTTTTACAGGTAACCAGTACTGATAAAGCAATGTTTCGTTTACATGGTCGAAACGCCAAAGGTTGGTTTAACAGTGGAAAAGAATGGCGTCGTGAGCGAACCAATTATCGCTATTCAACGGACGAGTTAAACGAGCTAGCAAAGTGGATTAAGGCAGTTGCCGAGCAGGTGTCCGATGTCACCGTGATTTTCAATAATAATGGTAATCACGATGCTGTTGACAATGGTGAAGAACTTCAGAAAATTTTGGGACTACATTTTGAAGGATTAGGACCGGTTCAAATGGATTTATTTTAATGAAATGATGTTTTAACTACTAAATAGACCGGTTTTGGACTCGTCAAAATATGATACAATTACAATTAATTAACTTGACTAGAATAGAGGAACCATAAATGGCAGAAAATAACACATACTATATCACTACTCCAATTTATTATCCGTCTGGAAAGCTACACATTGGTAATTCATACACGACCATTGCGTGTGATGCGGAAGCTCGTTTTCAACGTTTAGAAGGAAAAGACGTCTTTTTTCTAACCGGAACCGATGAACATGGATTAAAAATTGAACAGAAAGCGGAGGCGTTAAATACGACGCCTAAAGCCTATGTTGATGGCATGGCTGAGGATATCCAAAAACTTTGGAAATTGTTGGATATTTCAAACGACAAGTTTATCCGAACAACCGATGATTACCATGAAAAAGCAGTTCAGAAAATTTTTCAGCAGTTACTAGATCAAGGAGATATTTATCTCGGGGAGTATGAAGGCTGGTACTCTGTATCAGATGAAGAATACTTTACAGAATCGCAGTTAGCTGAAGTTTATCGGGATCAAGATGGCAAAGTGATCGGTGGTAAAGCCCCATCTGGGAATGAAGTAGAACTCGTCAAAGAAGAGTCATACTTCTTTAAAATGAGTAAGTACGCTGATTGGCTATTAGATTATTACCAGACTCACCCCAATTTCATCCAACCAGCTAGTCGAATGAATGAAATGATCAATAATTTCATTAAACCCGGTTTGGAAGATTTAGCTGTTACTCGAACTGGCTTTAAGTGGGGCGTTCCAATTCTAAACGATCCTAAGCATGTTATCTATGTCTGGATCGATGCCTTATCGAACTATATTACAGCATTAGGATATGGAAGCGA
This sequence comes from Pediococcus stilesii, assembly GCF_001437075.1. GTDB lineage: Bacteria > Bacillota > Bacilli > Lactobacillales > Lactobacillaceae > Pediococcus > Pediococcus stilesii. The sequence goes on along the minus strand of NZ_JQBX01000012.1, from coordinate 48,089 downwards.
TGATGATGGAAATTTCAAAAAATTCTGGCCAGCTAATGTCCACATGGTGGGAAAAGAAATCGTTCGGTTCCATACAATTTATTGGCCAATTATGCTGCATGCACTTGGCTTAGAACTACCCGATCAAATTTATGGTCACGGTTGGTTATTGATGAAGGATAGTAAGATGTCGAAGTCAAAGGGCAATGTAATCTATCCTGAAACAATTGTTGAAAATTATGGTCTAGATGCATTGCGTTATTACCTATTAAAAGCCATGCCTTATGGGAATGATGGTAACTTTACTCCAGAAGATTTCATTTCAAAAATTAATTTTGATTTAGCTAACGACCTTGGTAATTTACTAAATCGAACGGTTGCCATGATTAATAAATATGAGGGTGGCGTAATTCCAACCTTCCAGAGTAGTGTAAATGCTGTGGATAAAGATTTGGAAGATACGGCTGCTACAACAATTAAAAATTACGAAGAGTTAATGAACGATCTTCATTTTGCTGATGCTTTAGCAGAAATCTGGAAGTTAGTTGCTCGAACAAATAAATATATTGATGAAACAACCCCTTGGATTCTTGCAAGAAATGACGACGATGAGTCTAAGCAAAAATTAGCGAGCGTGATGAATCATCTAGCGGAAAGTTTGCGAGTTATTGCCATTTTGATTCAACCAATGATGACGCAGTCGCCAGCTAAAATTTTTGAGCAACTAGGTTTAGATCCAAAGGGACTTGAGTTGAACAATCTTAAATTTGGGATGATCCCTGCATCAACTAAGGTTGTGGAAAAAGGAACGCCAATTTTCCCACGTTTAGATGTTGATAAAGAAGTCGAATTCTTAAAGAATAAAATGACAAAATCAGATAAAAAGAAGGGAAGAGCGGCAATGGCTGAAACGAGCAAATCGCAACCTGTTGAAACTGATGGAAAAAAAGAAATCAGAATCGAAGCCTTCGATAAAGTTGAATTAAGAGTGGCATCGGTGTTGGAAGTAGGATCTGTTGAGGGTGCTGATAAATTACTTAAGTTTAAATTAGATGCCGGAGATGACCAACCACGCCAGATTCTATCAGGGATTGCTAAGTACTATCCAGATCCTAGTGTTCTAGTCGGAAAGAAAGTCGTAATTGTTGCAAACTTGAAGCCCCGTAAGATGCGCGGTGAAATGAGTCAAGGAATGATTTTATCGACTGAAAATGATGGTAATGTTAACGTTGTAATGGTTGACGAAAATCACCAAAATGGAGACGTCTTGGCTTAAGATAAGATAAACCAAAAGCGAATGATTCGGGCTTTGAATCGTTCGCTTTTCGTCGCTAGGAAGATAAAATTACCCTTTTATATTTTAAGGAGATAAGAATGAAAATTTTTGACTCGCACACTCATTTGAACGATGAAGCATTTTGGGGAAATGAGGAGCAGTATCTTAAACACGCGCAAAAGCTTGGAGTTGTTGCGACTGCGCAGGTGGGTTCTAACACACTTTTAAACGAACGCGCAATTAAGTTAGCTGAAAAGTATTCAAACACGTATGCCATTGTGGGCTGGCACCCTGAGGATGCTAAAGATTTCCATGAGGCTGAACGTACAAAATTAATGCAACAGCTCCAACATCCACGAGTGGTGGCATTGGGTGAGATTGGCTTAGACTATCACTGGGATACCTCGCCACAAAAAGTACAAAGAAAAGTTTTTGAAGAACAAATTGAAATTGCAATGAAAAACAAATTACCAATTGCGATTCATAATCGGGAAGCGACAGAGGACACGTATGCAATCCTAAAAAATGTTGGAAAAAACATCGATGGCGTTATGCACAGCTTTAACGGTAATGTGGAATGGATGGAAAAGTTTCTTGACCTCGGAATGAACATTTCATTTAGTGGAGTGGCTAGCTTTAAAAAAACTAAAGACGTTCACGAAGCAGTTCGTCAAGTTCCATTAGATCGAATCATGGTTGAAACTGACGCACCTTATCTGGCACCGGAACCATTACGTGGCAAACAAAACGAACCAGCCTATGCTCTGTATGTACTTGAGGCACTTGCAAGACATCGAGATATGAATCCAGATGTCCTGGCTCAGGCTACTTATAATAATACTTGCAAACTATATGGGATTGAAAATGAAGAAAATTAAAGAAGTAATTGTTGTTGAAGGTAAAGATGATACAAAAAGAATCAATTTAGCAGTAAACGCGGACACTCTTGAAACAAGAGGATCTGCACTTTCAGATGAGACGATCGAACAAATTCGACAACTTCAGGAAACACGAGGGGTGATTGTTTTCACCGATCCTGATTTTTCTGGAGAAAAAATTCGTAAGACGATTTCGGCCGAAGTTCCAAGCGTAAAACATGCATTTTTAAAACGCCGCGACGCCGTTCCTGATCATAAAGGGAGCCTAGGTGTTGAGCATGCTACTCCGGAGGCAATTCGTCAGGCGTTGGAACATTTGTATACGGAAGACGAGGATGCACTTCCTCAAATTACGCAGGATGATCTAATCAATGCCGGCTTAATTATTGGAAAAAATGCTAAACAGCGGCGAATTCAATTAGGGGAGCTGTTGGGAATTGGCTATGTCAATGCCAAACAACTTCCTAAAAGACTGCAACTATTTCAAGTCGAAAAGAAAGCCTTTGATGTGGCAATGACGCAAATTAATGGAGGAATTAATGAATAATCACATGGATATTGGAAACCCAACTCGAACACGGGCTATTTTAGAAAAATATGGGCTATCTGCTAAAAAAAGTTTAGGCCAAAATTTTTTAACGGATCCTAACGTGCTTCTAAATATTGTCGCAGCGGCTGAAATATCACGTGAGGACGATGTGATTGAAGTTGGACCTGGAATTGGAAGCTTAACTGAACAATTGGCTAAACAAGCACATCATGTGTTAGCTTTTGAAATTGATCAAAACTTAATGAATGTTTTGGATGAGACGCTAGACCCTTACGATAACATTACGATTGTAAATGAAGACGTGCTTAAAGCAAATGTCAATGAGGAAGTTGAGAAGTATTTAGATGGTGACCATCATATGAAAGTGGTCGCTAACCTTCCATATTACATTACAACGCCAATTTTGAAGACGTTTATGGCGAGCACATTGCCAATCGACAAAATGGTCGTGATGATGCAAAAAGAGGTTGCAGAGCGTTTAACAGCGAAACCAGGTGATAAAGAATATGGTTCTCTATCAATTGTGGTGCAATATAAAATGGATACGCAAGTTGAATTTGAGGTTCCTTCAAAGGTCTTTGTGCCGCGTCCGAAAGTTGATTCTGCCATTGTGAGCTTAACACCACACGCAAACTGGGAAGTGATGCCAGACGATGATAAAGATTTCTTTAAAACCGTCCACGGTTGTTTTATGCATCGGCGAAAAAATCTTTGGAATAATATGCAAGGATTATATGGAAAAGATCCTGCCATAAAGGCCAAAATTCAAACAGTTCTGGATGATTTGGAAATTGATCCACAAATTCGCCCAGAACGGCTTACGGTGCTAGATTTCATCAAATTGCATAATCGAATTAAAAAAGAAGGATTGATTCGAAAATAATCCGATTTCATCCCCTTAAAGCATAAAAAAATGAAATGTAAAGCGTTGATATTCAATAGATGGTGTGGTAAAATTGCAAACTTTGTGAAACTATGATAAAATGTTTCACATGGGAAGGTGAAGTTAATGCCAATCACACTAGCTACAATTAAAGATAGGCTCGATGGTCGCATCGGGGAAGAATTAATGGTGGTCGCTCAAGCTGGACGCAAGAAAGTAACAAAGCGTCGTGGACGTCTACACATGACATACCCAGCTGTTTTCGTGGTAGATTTGGATCAAGACGAGAACTCCTTCGAACGTGTGTCGTACAGTTACACGGATATTTTGACAAAGAACATCAAGATTAACTTTAACGATGAGATTGATGACGATGAAGAGTTAGCATCTGATGAAGCTGAAGACGATTTTGATGACGATGAAGAATAATATCTAATAATGGGGCAATAGTTAAGCTTTTAAGTGAATTAGCTATTAGCCTTTTTTATTTTTGCCTTTTTTTAGTATAATTTATGTTAAAAGCAAACGAAACAGGTGAACTGAATGGAAATCACCGAGAAAGCTCCGGCTAAACTGAATTTATTTTTAGATACTCCATTTAACCATGATGATGGTCTTCCAGAATGGAATATGATAATGACTTCAGTTGATTTGGCTGATTACGTAAAAATTGAGAGTATTTCGGGTAAGAAGGGCATTAAGGTACGGACTAATACCGGTTTTTTGCCAAATGATCATCGTAACTTGGCGTACCAAGCTGCTCGAATTTTACAGGAAAAGTATCGCGTTCGGGCCAAGGTAATTATTGAAATTCGAAAGCATATTCCAGTTGCGGCGGGTTTGGGTGGAGGATCATCGGACGCTGCGGCGGTTTTACGAGGTTTGAATAAACTTTGGAAGCTTAACCTTAGCCTAGAGGAACTCGCGCAAATTGGTTTAGAGATTGATTCTGACGTTCCATTTTGTGTGTACAGTCGCACGGCGCACGTTTTAGGTAAGGGGGAAAAGGTGATTCCCTTAAAAAAATTACCACCTATGTGGGTAGTATTGGCTAAACCTAAGTTAAGCGTTTCAACACCGTACATTCTCAGTAAGATTGAACATAAGGAACTGCAGCATTCAAACATTGATTTAATGCTCGACGCCATCGACCGAGAAGATTATGATAGTATTTGTCGTTGTATGGGAAACGTTTTGGAACAGGTGACTGGGAAAGAACATCCCGAGGTTTTAAAAATAAAAGACAGAATCAAGCAGTATGGGGCGGATGCCGCTCAGATGAGTGGGACGGGACCAACCGTTTTTGGAATCTGTTCTAAATCAAGTCGGGCAAAACACATCGTTAATAGTCTAAAGGGCTTTTGTCACGAGGTGTATTTAGTTCGAATTTTGTGAGGGATAAAATTAATGGCTAATCATGAAGTAACAAAACAGAAAATTGTCGATGCATTATTTAAATTACTAAAAGATAATGACTTAGCCAGTATTTCGGTAAGTAACATATGTCAAACGGCATCGGTATCAAGAATGTCATATTATCGAAGTTTTAAAACTAAAGACCAAATTATCGATTATAAAATTGACCAAATTTTTACTGATTTTTTTAATTACCTAATGCTGAGACCTAATCATGACATTGGAACGTTCTTGGAGGCTTTTTTCTCTATTTGTCGGCGGAATGCCTCATATATCGAAGCCTTAATTGATGCAAATTTAAATGACCGTTTATATGATAAATTGAATTTTTATTTAACGGACTTAATTGAGCAGGGAATTTTTAAGCTTCGCACGGATATCCCAGTCATGTGGGTAAACTTTGTGGCGGGTGGATTAAATCAAATGGTAGTGCAGTGGGTTAAAGACGGGCTAGTACAAACAAATCAGGAAATGGTAATGGTGGCACACCGCTTCTTAAGGTAAAAGCTATGGTGCAGGTGGCCGCCATTTTATTACATACTATTGGTAGCGCTATCTTAGGAAATTTATTATAATGATAATAGAAACTATAGGGGGAGTGATGGATATGCTTAAATATAAGAAAATTTTAGTTCCAGTTGATGGTTCCACTAACGGGGAACTTGCGTTAAAAAAGGCGATTTCGGTGGCGCAGCGTAACCAAGCTCACTTAGACATTGTAACTGTAATTCAGTCTTCACGTTTTTTGGATATTTATGGACACATGGGGTCAAATATGGACTACGTTGAAGTATCACTCCTAAAAGCTAAAGCGTACGTTGATGACTTAAAGGATCAGATTGAGCATAAATATGATTTCCATGATATAAGTGTCTATGTAGAAGCTGGGGAACCTAAATCAATAGTTGCTGTGGATATACCACAAAAGCTCGGAACGGACCTGGTGATGATGGGTGCAACCGGATTGAATGCCCTTCAAAGAGCGATGATTGGTTCGGTTGCGGATTATGCTGTCCGAACGGCGCAAACAGATGTATTATTAGTACGGACGGGGATTGATAATCAACCGTACTCAAGCGATAAAAATTAGCAAGGGGAGAGAAGCCATGAGTTCAAGAGAATTTGATCCAAAAAGATTTAGTAAAATTTTAGTCGGAGTCGACGATTCACCAGACGCACAGCTCGCATTCCGTTTTGCGATGAACCGTGCTAAGCAAGATGAAGCAGAGTTAGATTTAGTAACCGTAATTGAGGAAAATGATATCAATATCTACCAAGCTTTAGATAAAAATTTCATTAGCCAACAACGGGCGGAACTAGAAAAACATTTGCAAAGTTACCGTAAAATTGCAATAGAATTTGGAATTAAAAAAGTTCAAACGTACATTGCAGAGGGCGAAGCCGGTGAAACAATCGTTAAAAATGTAATCCCAAGTGTTGATCCAGACTTATTAGTCATTGGTTCTTCATCAAAGACGGGAATGGCTAAATATTTTGGATCACAAGCCTCTTACATGGCAAAATACGCACCAATTTCTGTATTGGTGGTGCGTTAATCCACTTGAAAAATTTCGTATTACGCATGATTAAATAAAACGTTTTCTCTAAAGCTAACCTTGAAAAGTTAAGGTTAGCTTTTTTTATTATTTTATGCATATCGATGGTAATTTTGATAATATATTTGCAATAATAAGTATAAGAATATGATTTAAAAATTATCAACCGACTTTTGATGGTGAAGGGGGTTATATCGATGAAATTTGAAGTAGTAAAGAGAAAAACGATGACTTTTTCTAGAGCACTATTTAAACGGTTTGGGGATGCAGAAGTATCAAATAATGCAATTGTTTTATCATACTATTCCTTGCTTTCTGTTTTTCCCGCTGTAATGTTTTTGGGAAGCATTCTGCCACTTTTAAATGTCCATTCCGACACGGCTTTGGCATATATTAAAACTGCCGTTCCTCCCGCAATCTATGAAATTATGGGACCAATTGTAAAAGACTTTTTGGAACAGGGAAATGGTGGCGTTTTTTCATTGAGTGTAATTTTAACCTTGTATTCTGCTAGTCAAGTAGTTGCCGCCTTTCGTGGTGCGATTAATCGGGCATATGGTATTGATAAGCCACAGAATTCAATCGTTAATCGGATTATTTCTTTCATTTTGACAATTATAATTGTTGTAGTTATGGGGATATTGATTATTGTATTTAGTTTTAGTCAAGCCGTGGTTGAATATCTGACACCTATTTTAAAATTACCCAGAAATTGGTTTGATGTAATTGGTCAGGTTAAGTGGCCACTAACGTTAGTTGGAATATTTATTGGTCTTATGGTGTTGTACTACCTGGCTCCAAACGTAAAAATAAAATTTAAATACGTTCTTCCTGGAGCAATTACTGCCACGATTGGCTCAATGCTACTATCGCAATTATTTTCAGTTTATTTGCAATATTTTGCCAAGTCAGTGACCAGCTATAAAACGCTAGGAACCTTTATTGTCATCATGTTTTGGTTGAATTTTTCGGCATTAATTTTATTACTCGGCGGAGTTATTAATGCAACTGTTCAGGAATTAAAGACAAAGGGCGAATTAGAAAAAAGAATCTAGCTTAATTTTAAATTTTTAAAAAATAAAACTTACGAAAAATTTTTTGTTCTGATATAGTAATCGAGTTACGTTTTTGAGAGAGGGATTATTTTGGAACAAAAAATTAGAAATAACGAAGCAATGCAAGCAAGAGTGCCAGTAGAACACCCTTTTTTGGTGATGACCAGCATGTTGATTGGGGCATTCGTCGGAATGTTTAGCGAAACATCGTTGAATATTGCGTTACCTAAATTAATGGGTAGTTTAAGTGTTGGTACGGGGACGATTCAGTGGCTGGTAACCGGATATATGTTAGTGATTGGAATTGTTTTACCTTTTTCAAGCTTGATATCTAAGTGGTTTACAACCCGTCAAATTATTATATTTGGTTTGCTAGCATTTTTGGTTGGAGCAATTATATCAGCAATGTCGGTCTCTTTTGGAATGCTTCTTTTCGGTAGGATGATCCAGGGAATTGCAACGGGATTGATTTTACCGATGATGTTTACGGTAGCAATGTTAATTTTTCCGCCGTATAAATTAGGCGCAATCATGGGCATGTGTGCGCTAGTGATCATGTTTGCCCCTGCGTTGGGTCCTACAGTTACAGGAATTGTTTTGGCTAAATTATCTTGGCAATGGGTCTTTTGGATTTTTGTGCCACTATTATTAGTAGCACTGTTTTTTGCAATTTTTTATTTAAAAAACGTTGGAGAAGTTACTAAACCAAAAGTAGACGTAATTTCATTATTTGAATCGGTAATTGGTTTTTCAAGTGTTGTGATTGGGGTCAGCTTTGCTAGTGAAAAAGGATGGACATCGCCAATCGTCGTCGGAACGTTAATTTTAGGAGTACTCGTTTTATTTATTTACGTTAAACGACAATTGACGCTTGAAGTCCCCGTTTTAAATTTAAAAATTTTTAGTATTTCTGAATTTAGGGTCGGAGCGACCATTATGATGCTGGATTTTGCGATTATTCTATCAGCAATGTATTTATTACCGCTGTATATTCAAAAAGGATTACTTCTACCAGTTGCCCTAACCGGTATTATTATGTTTCCGGGTGGCTTAGTTAATGCTTTAATGTCGGGAGTTGCTGGACGATTGTATGATCGGGTTGGAGCAAAAATGCCAGTAAGATTGGGGTTGATTATTGCTTTGATCGGTTTAATTATGATGGCAATGATGAGCACGAAAACGAGCGTTGCTTACATTATCATTGCACATATAGTTCTGATGGTGGGATGTACTTTAGCCATGTCACCAGCTCAGACCTATGCTTTAAACGCTCTTACGGGGGCACAATCTGGGGATGGTAGTACAATTATGAATACAATGCAGCAGATTGTTGGAGCAATTGCCACGGCACTGGCAACCAGTTTACTGGGGATGGGGCAGTTAGCCTACCAAAGCCAGTATGGAAGCCATGCATTAAATGCAGCATTTACCAACGGTGTCCATTATGGATTTTACTTTACTATGGTGCTGGTAGTGGTAGCGTTGCTTTTTTCTAGAAAAATAAGTTATCCAAAAAAATAATTTAAATGGACGAGGAAATCGACTTGAAGAAGAATGGTCATGGTTTTCTCGTTTTTTAATATCAAAAAACACACTTGACTAATGCGAACATTTGTTCGAAAATAAAGGTGTAAGTTCGTAACAAGGTTGGTGAATGTGATGGATTATTCTGGTGAACCGCATGGTGTGTACTTTTTAATTGATAATAAATCTTTCTATGCCAGCTGTGAGGCAGTTAAAAGGGGACTTAATCCGCTGGATGTTTCATTAGTTGTCATGTCTGAACAGGAAAATACCAACGGTGGGTTGATATTAGCGACATCACCACACGCTAAAAAAGAGTACGGGTTAAAAGCGAATGTCTCGCGACAAAGAGATTTACCGCAGGCCAATGATTTAATTGTTGTACCCCCAAGGATGAATTTATACATTCAAAAAAATTTACAAATTAATAACATCTTTCGGCGCTTTGTTCCAGATGAAGATTTATGGCCGTACTCAATTGATGAATCGATTTTGGATTTAACGCACTCATGGCGGCTATTCGGTAAAAGCCCGTTGCAGGTTGCCAGGATAATTCAGCGGACCGTCCGAGATGAATTGGGATTATATACGACAATTGGGATTGGCGAAAATCCTGTTCAAGCTAAAATTGCATTAGACGTTTATGCAAAAAAGAGTTCAGACTTAATCGGGGTGATTAACTATGGCTCAGTTCAAAAAAAGATTTGGACGATTAATTGTCTCACTGATGTATGGGGAATTGGGAGGCAGACGGAAAAGAATTTAAATCGATTGGGAATCTATAACATGAATGATTTAGCGCACGCTAATCCGTTTTATTTAAGGGAACATTTAGGCATTATTGGATGGCAGCTATTTGCCACGGCATGGGGAGTTGATCGAAGTGATTTGGAAAAACCCGCCCAAGTTAAAGAGCATAGTATTGGTAATTCACAGGTTTTGCCGCGGGATTATTCTAATCGTTCTGAGATTGAGACGGTTATTAAAGAAATTGGTGAACAAGTGGCTGCACGTTTGCGACATCGAGGAAAGCAAACGCAATGTTTAGCACTCGGAATTGGATTTTCGTATCAATCAGCGCAAGATGATGGGCGAGAGGGATTTAGTTTATCCCGAAAAATTCCACCAACAAATGGTAATCACGATGTTGTTCGAGAATTGATTGCGATGTTTAGATCACACTGGCAGGGGCAAGTTGTTCGTAATATTGCGGTATACACCAGTCGGCTATCAACAATGCGTGGCCAACAGTTGGAGCTTTTTGATCCAATTAGCCAGCAGATTAAAAAGTATGATGTGGATTGTACTGTGGATAAAATCCGGGAAAAGTTTGGCTTCAAGTCGTTGGTGTATGCACGAAGTAAACTGCGGGGAGGAACCGCGATTGATCGAGCCAATCTTGTTGGAGGACATAACGGGGGAAACGCATATGAATAGAGACTTGGATATTATTATGAGACGCATTCAGATTTTATTTAAACGAATGAATCAGACACTATATCGAATCGAAGTAGTTAACGATAAATTTGACGAAGAGTTTAATTTTTTCTTCCACATTCAACCCAAAAATCGAAGAATTAAATCGGTACCACTGCATGCGGTAAAGAAGTATGATCTGGAATATTTAGAAGAGATAATTAATTTAATTAAAAAACAGACTAATTTATCAATTGAATTTATTGGTTTTGAAGATTTGCATTGGCAATCTAATCACCGCATGATTCAACATTAACGGAACAGGAGCGAAAGGTGGCACAATGGGAATTTAAAGAAGAGGATGTCGAGGTCTTTTTCGAAAAGTATTACGTTGATCGCGGGATGATGAAGTGGCAAGGATACTATTTATCGGACCATACCAGCATGTTAAACGTGGAAGCAGAAAATAAGCGACAAAGATTGAATCAAAAAATTCGACCGCAAGACTCTAAACAACAAATTGCGGCTACAATTGAAGTCGCAATAACTAAATGCAGGGAAGTGGTTGTTCAAATTGATGAACGTGATCAAAACAATCAATTGGCAGAGGAAATCCAAGGGAAGATCTTAGGATATTCGGGGGATGAACTATATTTTGGGGATGATGTCTTTATAAAAATCGAATTAATTCGAAATATTCGATTAATAAACTAAGTCGTTTTAATATAAATAATTAATTCATCGCGATATACTCTAGGTGGTTAAAAATGAATGGAGGTAATTAAAATGTTAGATGTTAAAGATTCTTTAGATCGTTTGGAATGGACTGCAGAACACCACTTTCTACATATCCAAAATCATCATGAGTTTATGCGGGCATGGGCGATCCAATTTGAGCTGGCCTACACTGATTTTAGGACAATTCAAATGGTACTCCAAATCGATGGAAGCTATCATGAATTGTTGGCTAACTTTACCGCGCAGTATGACAAAGTTTATGCATATGAATACGAATTTGCGGCAGGAGGACTTGATGGTTTTTATGCTAAATACCATGAAGCAAGCGACCTTGAAAGTTATCAAAAGGCTCAGGAAAGTTTACGGGAATATATCTCAGATATCCGCGGAATAATGGAACAAAGTTTAACGGAAGAATGAGTATAACCGGACTAATATTTCACATAAAAATGGGAGAATGACAACCATCGATTGTCATTCTCCCATTTAAAATTAGACTAGTAAATTTTTAGTTCCTCGATATTTGCTTGCGCCTTTTCGTTGGCATTTAAATCTTGAGTGATTTGCCCATCCTTCATAACAATCAAGCGATTGCCGTATTTAACCGCATCTGTTAGATGATGAGTAATCATCATGGCGGTTAAATGATCTTCAGTCACTCTTTTTTGCGTGGCTTCCATTAGTTCGGCGCTGGTTTTAGGATCGAGCGCAGCCGTATGTTCGTCAAGCAATAAAATGTCGGGCTTTTTAATTGTAGCCATTAGGAAACTTAACGCTTGGCGTTGTCCACCGGATAAATTTCCGGTAGGCGTTTTTAAACGTTCGCTCAATTTGTTTGGCATGGTTGCGGTAATTTTTTTAAAGTCTTCCATGTGTTGATTAAGTTGACGAAGGTGAAGCCCCCGTCGTTCACCCCGTTTGGTAGCCAGAAGGAGATTTTCAGCAACCGTCATTCGAGGGGCGGTACCAAGCTTGGGATCCTGAAAAACACGGCTGATAAACTTGGTGCGTTTTTCTTCAGAGAGATGTGAAATGTCTTTTCCATCAATTAAAATTTGTCCTTCATCAATGGCTAGATTTCCCGCAATAACGTTGAAAAGAGTTGATTTTCCGGCACCATTGGAACCAAGTAACGTAATAAAGTCGTTTTTACGGACAATCAAGTTAACGTTATTTAAGATTTTAATTTCTTCGGCAGTGTGCCGGTTTACATAAACGGTAACATTTTTAAGCTCTAAAATTATTGGATTACTCATTTTCGTTACGCTCCTTTGATGGAATTGCCGTACCACGTTCAACAATCCGATTTAATTGAAATTTATTTCGAAGGGTTGGAAGCATCAGACATAGTGCCAGAACTAGGGAAGAAATTAAGTTTAAATCGTTGGTTCCAAAGCCCGCTTTTAAAACAAGCAGTAGAACGAATCGATAGATAATACTTCCACAAACGACGGCGATTAGACGTTGGTTCATGGTTAGTTCGCCAAAAACAACTTCGCCAATGATAATAGATGCAAGACCAATAACGATGATTCCAATACCCATGTTAACGTCGGAATATCCGTCACTTTGGGCAATTAAAGCACCCGAAACAGCAATTAAGCCGTTTGATACCATTAGTCCCATATTCTTCATTTGGTCGGTGTTAATTCCAAGTGACTTCGCCATTTTTTCATTATCACCGGTTGCGATAAACGATTGTCCTAGATCCGTTTGAAGAAAAAGGGCAAGTAGTGCAACAACGACAATAATAATTAACATACCAAGAAAAACGCTATCGAAGAACTTTGGTAAAGATGTTAAAAATTTAGTGCTAAAGAGTGTTTGCTTTCCAAGCAAGGAAACGTTGGATGTTCCCATGATTCGGAGATTGATGGAATAACAAGCGGTCATTACCAAGATTCCAGCGAGCAAAATTGGAATGCGGCCCTTAGTGTATAAAAGGCCCGTAATCAAGCCGGCAATCATACCGGCTCCAAACGCCAAAAGTGTAGCTAACAGGGGATTAACGCCGTGTGCAATTGCTGTAACGCTAACTGCAGCTCCCAGTGGAAATGTTCCTTCAACTGTCATATCAGGGAAATCAAGGATTCGGAATGTTAAAAATAATCCGATTCCCAGTAATCCCCATAGTAATCCTTGTCCGATTGCAGATGTAATTAAGTTCATTTGAATACCTCCCCATTCTTTTCAGCTTCCGCTAACAATTTTGCAGGAATTTTTACGCCAAGTTCAGCAGCTTGTTTGGTGTTGATTGTTAAGTCACCATGTTTAATAAATTCTACGGGTGTATTTTTAACTTTTTGACCCTTTAATATTTTGGCGGCCATCTGACCAGTTAAGACACCCAGTTTATATTGGTTAACACTGTAAGTCGCAACGCCGCCGTCTTTAACCATTGAATCAACAGTTGGAAAGACAGGTACTTTAGCAGCATCCGCATTTTTGATTAACGTGGACATCGCCCCCGCAATGGTGTTATCGGTTGGTACGAAGACGGCATCAACTTCTTGGACCATGGTTTGTGATACTTGATTAAGATCGTTTGAATTTGAAATAGAGTAAGCTTTGGTCTTTACCCCAGCGGCATCCGCCAATTTTTTAAATTTTTTATATTGGGTAACGGCGGAATTATCGCTTGATGTATAAATGATTCCGAGCGTTTTCATTTTGGGCATCAGTTCTTTAATCAAGCCTAATTGCTCTTCCAAGGGGGCTTGATCAGAAACACCAGTAATGTTTTTTTCAGGTTGATTAAGATTCTGAACAAGTTCAGCGCCTTTTGGATCAGTGACGGCACCCATTAAAATTGGCGTGCTAGAGGTTGCATTAGCAAGTGAAATCGAAGCCGGTGTAGTAATTCCAATTGCAAGATCCACATTCTCATTAACAAATTTTTCGCTCATTGTTTTTAAGTTACTTTGATTCCCCTGAGCATTTTGATAATCAACCTTCAAATTTTTTCCGACTTTATATCCAGATTCTTCCAGTCCAGCATAGATTCCTTTTTGAATTTGTTTTAGAGCCGGTTGATCCATTAACTGAAGCAGGCCAACTTCCTTGACTTGTCCCTTTTGGGTCACCTGTGAATTTGTTTCTGTAAAAAATGCGTACCCAAGAAAAATAACAATAACGGCGATAAAACCTAACATTCTCTTCATATCCAACACTCCCTTAAAATTTGGTATAAAAAAGGACAAGCCACCATGGGCTTGTCCATAAAAATAGCCCGCATGGAAATTGATTAATCCATGCAGGCGTAGTAGTCGTTTGTTCATCACAAATGAGGTCGGCACAGATACGATCTGTCGTTCAGGTCGTATCTTGCCTAGACAAAATTACAACCTGGTTACCGGCTTTGCCAACCATTATTTAAATGTGTTTGTTGTAATGTACTCATTTGAATTACCAGCTTTCGATTTTTAATACTCCATGAGTATATCTGATGTTGATTTCTTTTGTCAATATTTTTATTTAATCTTTTTGTAATTTTGCAGTGCTAATAATAACGATCTTTACTGTAATGATAAACTTATCAAAAAAATATCTTTGTTAAATATGTTAGCTTAATAAAATAACTATGGTAAACTGTAGCTGTGAACGGGTTTAATTTTACAAGGAGGACATTTGATGGAAAAGAAAAGGGCTCCAAAAGTCATCGAAGTCGGAATGTTACCTAATATGTTTTTGATGGTCAAATTTGACGATAATACTGTTAGATATTGGCGAAGTAAATTAAATCAAGAAGAAATTAATATTTTCAAAAGTGGAAAAGAAAATATTTTTGGATTCACCAGATTGACGCCCCAATTCTATTGGATTGGTAATGACATTGTCATTGATAACAATAATTTTTTCAAAGTGAACAACGTGACCTACAGTGGAAATGATATTTACAACAATGGGTTAATGCACTATTAATTGATTAGAATAAATACTAAAAAAGCTCCGAATTGAAGTTTATCGTGAAAATCAAAGTGAATTTCATGAATAAATTAGATTCGAAGCTTTTTTATTTTGTTTTAACTTTGATTTGAAGCATGAAAGTAAAACTGCATGGTCCGATCAAGATAGTAAGTTTTGGAAAAATTAAATAATACGTTATTTCTACGATAGTGAGATTGATATAAAACAATATAGTCGTCGCCTTGCGGAAATCCGGTGATGGAAGCAATCTCGGTGGGAAGGGGTTCAATCCCAACGTATTGGTCACTTGAATTTACCGAAACGTCATACTCGGTTTTAATAAACTCAAGGATGGACTCGTGCGCGGCTTCAATAGGTAAAAATGGAACCTCTTTTCGCTCATAGTATGCGTATTCTAACGTGTAAGGTCGATCATCACGAAAACGGTAACGAATGACGCGATGCAATTCATCTCCTACCTCACAGCCAAATTTTGCCGCCATGTATTCGTCAGCAATTACTCGGTCAAAGGTGATGACGCGAGATTTTAATTGGCGAGGATTAAAACCCTCCGAAATCCCCATGGTTAAATTAACAATCTGATCAGCCCTTGGACCAAAATCGTTGATATAGTAACCACTTCCTTGTACACGGCGGACGAGTCCTTTTTGACTAATAATATCAATCGCTTTTCGAATTGTATTTCGACTAACATCATATTTTTGCATCAATTCGTATTCAGTTGGTAACTTTCCCTTGAAGACATTTTGTTTAATTTTAGTAATTAGATCACTGGCAATGTATGTGTACATAAAACCGCCTCATTTATATTTTTTAAGTTTCTCAGTTATTTTTAATTAATTTCGATTATTGGTACTTGTAAAATTTGTACCCACGCTTTATAATTCAATTGTAGCGTAAGCGGTTTCATAGTCAACCGCAAAATCAAATAAAATTACAGGAGTGATTCATTATGGCTGAAAAAACAATTATGTTAGTTTGTGCCGCAGGTATGTCAACAAGTTTATTAGTTTCTAAAATGCAAAAAGCCGCTGAAGCAGAAGGTGTAGATGCTGAAATCTTTGCAACTGCAGCATCTGATGCAGATAATAAGTTGGCTGAAAAATCACCAGATATTTTAATGCTTGGACCTCAGGTTCGTTACCTTGAAGGCAATTTCAAAGAAAAATTGGATATTCCGGTTGAAGTAATTAACATGCAAGATTATGGAATGATGAACGGCGAAAAAGTCTTAAAAGAAGCCCTAACATCAATGGGTACTAAGTAAACATTTAGCCAAAAATAAAAGCGCTTTCTAAATAAATGTGGGCGCTTTTTTACATAAATAAAAGTAAGGAGTAGATTGAAATGGCAGAAGAAGAACAAAACATGGAAGCAATCATGGGTTTAATTATTAACGGTGGAAATGCGAAGAGCTCCGCTTTTGAAGCGATTAACGCTGCTAAAGAAGGAAATTTTGAAAAAGCCGACGAAAAATTACGGGAATCTGATGGTTTTTTAACGGAAGCACATAACGCACAGACGGGGATGCTGACAGAGGAAGCAAACGGCAACCACGCTAAAGTAACGTTGCTAACGGTTCATTCACAAGATCATATCATGAACGCAATTACCTTTAGAGATTTAGCCGGAGAAATTGTTGATTTATACAAAAAATTAGCAGAAAAGTAGTCGAGGTGCAGAATGACTGAAAAACATTATAAAATGCCAAAAGACTTTTTGTGGGGTGGAGCAGTTGCTGCACACCAATTTGAAGGTGGATGGCAAGAAGGCGGTAAGGGAGTAAGTATCGCTGATGTAATGACAGCCGGCAATAAGGATACAGCCCGCCGAGTAACTGACGGCGTAGTCGATGGTGAAATTTATCCAAACCACTGGGGGATTGACTTTTATCACCGTTATCCAGAAGATATCGAACTTTTTGCTGAAATGGGTTTTAAGTGTTTTAGAACATCGATTGCTTGGACTCGAATTTTTCCAAATGGTGATGAAGTCGAGCCTAACGAGGAAGGCTTGAAATTTTATGATAACGTCTTCGATGAACTTTTAAAACATGGTATCCAACCAATTATTACTTTATCGCACTTTGAAATGCCATACCACTTAGTTAAGGAATATGGTGGATGGACTAATCGAAAGCTGATCGACTTTTTTGTTAATTTTGCCGAGGTGGTAATGAAACGTTATAAAGGGAAAGTTAAGTACTGGATGACGTTTAACGAAATTAATAATCAGGTTAGTTGGGATGATCCTCACCCGTTATTGCAAGATTCTGGAATTAACGTTAAACCTGGAACTCCTGGGATGGAAGAGATGATGTACCAGGCGGCACATAATGAAATGGTTGCGAGCGCCAAGGTAGTTCAATTAGGGCATCAGATTGATAAAAATTATCAAATTGGTGCGATGATTGCAATGTGTCCGATCTATCCGTTAACGGCAAAGCCAGAAGATATTATGATGGCTGAACGTGCAATGCAAACGCGGTACTACTATGGTGACGTGCAAGCAAACGGTGAGTATCCAAATTGGTTGCCAAAATATTGGGAACGCCAAGGCATTAACGTGACGATTAGCGACGAGGACCGTGAGATTCTAAGAAAAGGTACAGTAGATTACATCGGATTTAGCTATTATATGTCGTTTACCACCAAGTCAACGGCGGAAAACCCCGAATATGTTTATACAGAATCAAAAGATCTCGTCGATAATCCATACGTCCAAAAATCGGACTGGGGTTGGCAGATCGACCCAGTTGGTTTACGCTATTCAATGAATTGGATGCAAGACCGTTGGCACAAACCACAGTTTATCGTGGAAAATGGATTTGGAGCGTATGATAAGAAAGAATCAGACGGTCGCGTCCACGATGATTATCGAATTAAATATTTTCATGACCATGTTTTAGAAATGGAAAAGGCGGTTGCACTAGATGGCGTTGATTTGATTGGATACACTCCTTGGGGCTGTATCGATTTAATCTCTGCCAGTACGGGTGAAATGGCTAAACGCTATGGATTTATTTATGTGGACCAAGATGATGAAGGTAATGGTTCTTTGGAACGTTCTAAAAAGGATTCCTTTGAGTGGTATAAGCAAGTAATTGCTTCTGATGGGGAAATTTTATAATGCAAGGTTGTTGAGTTTTAAAGAGGTGATGTTGATGTTTAGTTATGAGAAAGTTCAAACTTTAAATGAGTTAGAATTATTTGTGTATAAGTACGTAACTAGCCATCTTGAGGAATGTAAAACAATGACAATTCGGGATTTATCCACACAAAGCCATGTCTCTTCAACGACAATTTTACGTTTTTTAAAAAAGATGGGTTTTGAAGGTTTTTCTGATTTTAAATATGTTTTGCGTCACCGAGATAAGCGAGTTGATGAACGCGTATTGACGCAAGATTTGGGTCCAGTGGAACAATTTTTAGATCAGGCTAATTCGACGGAATACGCCGAGAAAATTGAAAAAGCGGCGCAAATGATTGCCAATACTAACACTAGGTTATTTTTTGGAATGGGATCCAGTGGAAGTTTAGCACAGTACGGCGCACGCGTTTTATCAAATTATGGCTTACTAACGTTGGCAATTACTGATCCGTTTCAGCCCAAACCAGTTTCGGAACGGGATTATTCTAAAACGTTGGTGATTCTGCTCTCTGTTTCAGGAGAAACGGAAGGTGTCATTACGCAGGCCAGTTATTATCGACAAAACGGCGCAAAAACGTTGGCAATTACCGCTAACAAAGCTTCGACGCTTGCAAAAATAGTTGATTATAGTCTGTCATATAACGTCCCTGAAAAGAAACTAGGCTCTTTAAACTTTACATCACAAATTCCGGTTGTTTATTTGCTAGAACAGCTGGGTGAACAAACTAATAAGTTGGTTTAAGCCTCGAAAGCCAGTTCTGAAATTTAAATGCTAAACGAAAAGGATCGCGATCAAATATTTGGTTGCGATCCTTTTTATAACGGTTCAAACAGCATGACAATGAATTAATGACAAAATCAGTTTGGTACGCTTAACGTATAAATGAATTGGTATCTTTTAGGGACGAAAATTTTAAATTAAAAACAATGTGAAAATATTGACAAAATTGTGAAAGCGGTTAATAATTTATGTATATATAGCAGGAGGTTGGTTAATTATGAAAATTGCAATTGTTGGTTGTACCCATGCGGGAACCTTTGCCGCGCAACAGATTTTAACTGAGCACCCCGATTACGAAGTAACAGTCTATGAACGTAATAATAATCTATCATTCCTATCTTGTGGAATTGCACTTTGGGTTGGAAACCATGTTTCAGACCCAAAGAAGATGTTTTATTCATCACCTGAAGCACTGACAAAATTAGGTGCAGTTATGAAGATGGAACATGACGTTTTAAATATCGACACGGATAATAAGGAATTGGAAGTCAAAGATTTAAAAACAGGCGAAATTACAACAGATACATATGACAAACTGGTGATGACAACTGGATCAGCACCAGTGATTCCACCAATTGATGGGATTGATAATAAGCGAATTAAGTTGTGCAAAAACTGGAGTGATGCATCAGAACTAAAACGGATTGATGATGACGTAAAATCAGTTATCGTAATTGGTGCAGGATACATCGGTGCGGAACTGGCTGAACAATACGCTCTAACCGGACGTGAAGTAACATTAATTGACGGTTTGCCGGGCGTTTTATCAAAGAATTTTGATCCTGAAATCTCTGATAGAGTGGCCAAAGATTATACTGATCATGGCGTAAAGTTGGCAATGAGTGAGATGGTTCAAGGATTCAGTGGCGAGGATCAAATTACCGTTAAAACTGATAAGGGAAGTTATACGGCAGACTACGCGATTTTATGTGTAGGATTCCGGCCACATACCGAATTATTGAAGGGCAAAGTTGATATGCTAAGAAATGGTGCGATCATCACAGATGAGTATATGCAAACTTCAAACCCTGATATCTTTGCGGCTGGGGATTCTTCCGTAGTCCATTACAATCCAACTGGAAAAGACGATTATATCCCATTGGCAACTAACGCTGTACGCCAAGGAATCTTGGTTGGACATAACATCGAAAAACCAACGGTTAAATATCTTGGAACGCAAGCTAGTTCGGCCGTAGCACTTTTTGGTAAAACAATGGCTAGTTCTGGTTTAACGGTGGGAGGCGCCGAAGCCCGTGGCGTCAAGGTCGATTCGATTACCCTAGAACAAGATTATCGTCCAGAATTTATGCTTTCGACGACCCCAATTTTAATGCGGTTGGTTTGGGATCCAGAAACAAGGGTGGTTCTCGGTGGAGCATTCTATAGCGAATACGATTGCGCACAGTCAGCAAATGTTATTTCGTTAGCAATTCAAAATAAAATGACCATTGATGATTTATCAATGGTTGACATGTTCTTCCAACCTAATTACGATCAACCGTTAAACTACGTCAATGCACTAGCAATGGCGGCAGTGGCAAAAAAATAGGATGTGTAGAAAGATGGGCTGGGTTCGAGGAATAGCTTAGTTTGGCGCAATGAACTGCGAAGCAAGGCGTTGTGACGGACGTAGCTAGCCACAAACCGATGACTTCTGGAGCTTAATTAAGAAATTGAAAAACATGCGGCAATGAATGATTACCGCATGTTTTTCTAAAATAATCTAAAAATAAAGGCTTGACAAAGTGATCTGGTGGTTTGTATACTCTAATCAACATTTAATTTAAATCTAATAAAGTTAAAACGTAGAAGAGAAGAGTAGTCATGGATTAGATCGATCAGAGAGTCCCGGTTGGTGCGAAGGGATGTTTTGAAAAATGATGAAGATGAGCTCTGAGAAGTTAATTGGTTAACGCCAGTTGAACGGGTGCAACCGTTATATTGCCAGGTATCGCTAGCATTGGGTATTGGAAGAGGTCCATGCAAAATGGATGAATATGAGGTGGTACCGCGAACGCGTTCGTCCTCTAGTTGTGTATAGCAACTAGAGGATGAACGCGTTTTTTATTAGAAGTTGGGGAGAAGGCCAATGACAGAATCGATTATTGATTTACAAAACATTTCGGTTGTTTTTAACAAAGAAAAGCAGCAATTGAAAGCAGTTAATGATATTAATTTACGAATTGATCGAGGTGACATTTATGGAATTATTGGGTACTCCGGGGCCGGAAAAAGCACATTGGTCAGGGTGATTAACCTTTTGCAACGACCCACAGTGGGGAAAGTAATCGTGGACGGAACGAATTTGTTAACACTTCCATCGAAAAAATTACGAACAGTTCGAAAAAAAATCGGAATGATTTTTCAACATTTCAATTTAATGAATTCGCGAACGGTGTTTAATAACGTAGAGTACCCTTTATTGCACGAAAAAATCAGTAAAGTCGAACGCCAAAAACGAGTTCAACGCTTGCTCGAACTGGTGGGTTTAAATGAGTTTGCCGGTGCTTATCCAGAGCAGCTTTCCGGTGGTCAAAAACAAAGGGTTGCAATTGCCAGAGCACTTGCCAGTCAGCCGGATATCTTAATTTCCGATGAAGCGACTAGCGCACTAGATCCTAAAACAACGGAATCGATCTTAAAATTACTACGGCGGTTGAATCACGAGTTGGGGTTGACCATCGTATTAATTACCCACGAAATGAACGTCATTAAATCGATTTGTCATAACGTGGCAGTGATTGAAGATGGAGAAATTATTGAACGAGGGTCAGTGAAAGATATTTTTACAAAACCTAAAAAGGAATTGACGCGGGACTTCGTTGATACGTCGACCAATGTGAAGAAAGCTTTACTACAAATTAAATGGGATACACAAGTTAACAGCTTAGGAGGAAATCAGCGTTTAGTTCAATTGAATTTTATTGGTGGGTCATCTAAGCAGAGTCTGATTTCAGAACTGGCGCGAGATTATCACGTTGATGCTAACATCCTGTATGCAAATGTTGATCAAATCGATGGAACAAGTATCGGTTACATGATTACCATTTTTACCGGAGCAACGGAAGCTTTGGATGAATCGGTTGAAATTTTGGAGAGAAATGGTGTCGAAGTTGTACCGATTAACTTGGATCAGATAAAGGGGGATGAAGAACAATGGTGAATTTAATACCGAACGTCGTTAACATGAAACAGCAGTTGATTGATGCGACGTGGGCAACTTTGTACATGACGATCACGTCGGCCATCATTGCCGGAATTCTAGGGCTTGGAATTGGTTTAGTATTGATTATTACGCAGCCCAACGGCATTTTAGAAGACCGAATTATTTATTCTTTTACGGACAAAGTGGTTAATATTTTACGATCGGTACCATTTATCATTTTATTGGCAGTGATTGCACCGTTAACCCAGTACTTGATTGGCACAACTGTCGGAACGACCGCTGCAATTGTTCCATTGATCTTTGGAATCTTTCCCTTCTATGCCCGACAGGTTCAAAATGCGCTATTAGAAATTGATCCGGGAGTGATCGAAGCGGCTCAGGCAATGGGATCGAGCCCGATTGAAATTATTTTTTCAGTTTATTTACGCGAAGGCCTTTCAGATATCATTCGAGTTTCGACGTTTACGCTAATAAGTTTAGTTGGATTGACTACGGTTGCTGGCGCAATTGGATCGGGTGGCTTAGGTGATGTGGCGATTACAATTGGATATGCTCGATTTGAAAATGATGTAACAATTGTGGCCATGATGATTATTTTAGCGTTAATCTTCACATTTCAAATTATTGGAGATCAACTTGCTCAAAAATTTAAGCAATTTTAGGAGGTGATGGGATGTGGAAAACCGCGAGAAGTGTGGCATGGATTGCCGGAACTCTACTAGCATCAGTAGTTTTAACAATTGGAATTCACTATTTAAGTAGTGGATTACGGGTACATAGTAGTGCTAAGTCAAGCATTAGCATCGTTTCGGAAGGTTCAGATTATGATATCTGGCGTTACATTGCCAAAAGTAATGCTGCTAAGAAGGCCGGTTTAAAAATAACAGTTAAAGAAATTACGGATGGAGTTCAAATGAATAAAGCAACCTCGCAGGGAACGGTAGATGCAAATGCTTTTCAATCTTGGACGTATTTAGGAGCTTATAATAAGCAAAATCCAAAAGGAAAATTAACCGCAGTAGGAACGACATATTTGGAACCCATGGGAATCTACTCTAAAAAGTATTCGAACGTCAAAGATATTCCGGAGGGAGCCACAATCGCGTTAGCAAATGATGCAGCAGATGAATCAAGGGGATTGCTCTTGCTACAGGAGGCGAAATTAATTAAGTTAAAGAAGAATTTCAGTGCTTTAAGTGGTGTTTCGGATATTGTTAGCAACCCCAAACAATTTAAATTTAAGACGATTGATGACCATACAGGACCACGAATTTTAAACCAGATTGATGCCGTTTTAATTTCAAACACAATCGCATTAGAGGGCGGATTACATGTTTTAACAGACTCAATTTACCATGAAAAAGTTGATCAAAGTACAAAAAACAATGTTAACGTTATCGCAACTTCAGCGAAAAATAAGAATAGTAAAAGCATAAAGAAACTAGTTAAACTTTATCACCAGAAGGATATTCAAAAGTATATCAAGCAAAAATACTATGGTACAAAAATCGAAGTACAAAAACCAATTTCATATTTAAATTAGGAGGACATTCTTATGTCAAATACAAAAACTTTAACTAAAACTAACCAAATTCCATTTCGTTACGATGTTGTCGGAAGTCTATTACGGACAGACACTTTGAAAAAAGCGCATCAGGACTATCAAGAACATAAAATTAATGACGAAGAATTAAAGCAAATTCAGCACACTGAGACAAAACGAATTGTGGAAAAGCAAATTCAGTTGGGTTTGAAAGCCGTTACGGATGGCGAATTTAATCGGAGCTGGTGGCACTTAGACTTTTTATGGGGATTAAATGGTGTGGAAAACTATGATTTTCAAAAAAGTTATCAATTTCATGGCGATCAAACAAGAACGGATAACGTGGAATTAATTGGGAAAATTGCTTTTAATCCAAACCATCCTTTTTTTGAGAGTTTTGAATTTTTAAACTCATTGGTCCCAACTGGTGTTCTGGCAAAACAAACAATCCCATCACCAACAATGCTTTTTAGAGACAATCGCAGTGATCGTTGGTCTGAATACTATCAAACTTGGGATGAGTATTTAAGTGACGTAGTGAAAGCATATCGCGAAACGATTCTACATTTTTACGACCTAGGCTGTCGATATATTCAGCTTGATGATACGACCTGGGCATTCTTGATTAGCCAATTAAACCGAACAAAAGAAAATCCGAGTGAACATCAAAAATTTGAGGGATTTGCTCAATCAAACGTCCAAGTTATTAATCGAATTTTGAAAGATCTGCCTGATGATTTAGCGGTTACCACTCATATTTGTCGGGGTAATTTTAAATCAACGTATTTATTTGAAGGCGGGTATGACGTAATTGCGGAATATTTAGGACAATTAAATTATGATGGACTATTCTTGGAGTACGATAATGACCGTTCAGGCATCTTAGAGCCAATTGCCAAAATTTGGAATAATGATCCAGATAAGCGTTTGGTACTTGGATTAATCACCTCCAAGACACCGGAGCTTGAAAGCGTCGGTGCTATCGAAAGTCGGATTAAGGAAGCTAGTCAGTACGTACCACTTGAAAATTTGGCGCTGTCGACCCAGTGCGGTTTTGCTTCAACCGAGGAAGGAAATAAATTAACCGAAGATGAACAATGGGCCAAGTTGAATTTGGTTAAACACATTGCCCAAGATGTTTGGCCGGATGCAGAAGGCTAATGATTGAGATTGCTGAAGTAAGCGAGTACGATATGATCAGAATCTTCTAAATTGTGGAGGAATGATCATGAATTCAGAAAATAAAATCATTTTGTTGGCCCCAGTTAGCGGTGAACTGATGCCAATTAATCAAGTGCGCGATCACTATTTTTCAGAAAAAAGAGCTGGAGATGGGATCGGAATTGAACCAGCTAGTGGTCCTGTTGTGGCCCCGGTTACCGGTAAAGTCGTTAAGATTTCGGATGCTAAAGAATCAATTACGTTCCAAACCGATGGTGGATTGGAAGTAGCGGTTCATCTCGGATTAGACACGGCTGATTTAAATGGGACACCTTTTACAGTAGGGGTGCGCATCGGTGATCGAGTAGAAGCAGGCGATGAAGTGGCTTTTTGGAATATCGGTCAAGTTATCGAAGCTGGAAAGCAACCCACCGTGGTGATAACGATTCCGAATTCAAGTACGGTTTTAGATGGATTGATTATCACTGGGATTAACGCGATTGTTGGATATCCGGCGGTGGAGTTAACGATTAAGTAGAAAAGATGGACATTTGATGGTGAAAGCTATCAAATGTTTTTTATTTTATATGGTCGATCAAAATAAATATTTATGTACATTAACATTTTAGGAGTATTATATTAATTGGAAGCGATTTCTTAAAAAGGGTAATCATCGGGGAATAAAAAATGAAAGCATACATTAGGTTGAAAATTAATAATATTAATATCACATACGAAAAACTAGGAAAACAAATCTGGGGGGTGCCTGGCAAAAATCCGTGGTTTAATCATTTTGGGGATGGAGAAAGCTTCAGGAAAGAATTAGACATTGGATTAGGTATATTACCTACGGATTTCAATGAAAAATGGAAGGACACACATAAAGGATGGGATCCTGTAATGATAAATGTAAAAAAATGCAGGATCGACCGGAACTACTGGTCATCACTGATTTTATTGAAGAATTACCGTATAATCAAAAGGCGTTTTACAACATGACATATTATGTCGCAACGCATGTCGGTGGAATGATTACGGATCGGAATCGTCAAGAATGGATAACTCCGGATGAATTTAAGAAGCTTCATCAGTCGATCATGGAAGAAGACTTTAACCAGTTGTTATATGAAAGTATTGTGATTGGGAAAAAAGAGACACCTGGCGCTGAAGAACCTGATGTTGATGATGTGATTTGGTAAAAATTGATAATTAAAAGATCCCCATTTCTGAAAAATTTGAAATAGGGATCTTTTAGTGTATGAAATTTTATTTCGTTAGTATCTCCCGCACACGATTCTGCAGCTCCGGTACCACATCCTGTTCAAACCAAGGATTCTTAGCCAACCAGATATTGTTGCGTGGCGAGGGATGCACAATTGGAAAATACTTTGGTAGAAAATCATAATAGTTCCGAATTAAATCGGTAATTTTAGCTGATTTAGGGACATTTAAATAGTGCTTTTGAGAGTATGAACCAATTAAAATTGTCAGTTCAATGTCGGGCATGAAATCAATCATGCGTTGATGCCAGCGTTCGGCGACATCTTTACGAGGGGGAACGTCACCACTTTTAGCCTTTCCAGGGTAGTAAAAATCCATTGGGAGAACTGCAATTTCACCGGAATTATAGAAAGTGTCGCGAGAAATCCCCATCCAATTCCGCAAACGGTCACCGCTAGGATCATTCCACATAATTTCGGTGTCCTGAACACGTTTCCCCGGAGCTTGACCGACAATTAAAATCTTAGCATGGGCGTTAACTTCATAAATCGGATGCCATCCTTTGCTAGTATATTCAGCATTTTCGGGGTCTTGCATGATTTCATTAAAAAAAGGCATATTGTAATCCATAGCGACAGTGGTTCTCCTTTATTAGTTATTCAAATTGAGCATTATATAATTTGGCGTAGTCACCGTTTTCCTTTAAGAGGCTTTCGTGAGTTCCTTGTTCAACGACCCGACCGTCATCTAAAACGATAATTTGATCGGCGTTGTGAATTGTGGAAAGTCGGTGAGCGATAACAAGTGACGTTCGTTCCTGCATTAATTTAGCTAGAGCATGCTGAATTGACTTTTCAGACTCATTATCAAGGTTAGCAGTGGCCTCATCTAAAATAACGATTGGCGCATCCTTAATTAAGGCACGAGCGATTGATATTCGTTGCTTTTGACCGCCAGAAAGTTTGACTCCACGTTCACCAATTTGGGTATCGAGCCCATCCTTTAAGCCGTGAATAAAATCAGCGATATCAGCCATTTCGGCCACCCGCCAGACATCTTCATCCGAAGCTCCTGGGCGTCCATAGACAATATTATCACGGATTGTACCATCAATCATGAAGATATCTTGTGACACTAATGCAATGTGTTCACGGAGCGAGTGAATTTTAAAATCCGTAATAGGGCGATCATCAAACAAAATTTTCCCATCTTGAATATCGTATAGGCGCTCGAGTAATTTTGTGATCGTTGTTTTTCCAGAACCAGAGTGGCCAACTAGGGCGGTCATTTTGCCAAATGGAATTGAAAAGGAAACGTCATGCAAAGTAGCGTCCGATTCCAATTTATCTCCCGGATCCACGTCGTAAGCGAATGAAACCTTATCAAAGCGAATCTCCTTTTTAATTGGTGTAAAATCAATCGCATTGTCATGATTTGTGATGGCAGGAGTCAGGCCAAGGATTTCAAAGATTCTGCCGTATGAAACGAGTGATTGCTGGAGCTGGTTAAGAAGCATCGTAAAGGAACGAATGGGAGCCTGAAGCATCGCAACGTAACTAATGTAGGCAACTAATTCACCAATGGTTAATTGGTGATTGATAACAAAGTACGCTCCGAAAAGTAAAACGATTGCTGTTCCAATGTAGTTAACCAGATTAATCAGCGGCGAAAAAATGGCCTGATTGCGGTTGGCGTTAATCATATTTTGCTTATTTTGTTGAGCATAATCGTTAAATCGATCCGATTCAACTTCCTCACTGGTATAACTTTTAATTAAAGCAATTTCGGTTAAAGTATTTTGCATCTGATTTGACATTTGAGCTTGCGATTGCCGGGCAGCACGGAAGGCATTTCGAATTCGAGTCCGAAAGACACGATAAATTAAAAACATCAAAGGAAAAGTGAAACTGACCGCGACGGCCATCTGCCAATTGACGATGAAGATAAAGACATAAACTCCGACAAAAGTGAAGAGGTTGCCAATCATTGATAACATGTTGGCGGAAATTAAATTTTGTAAGTTATTAATATCGTTGGTTAACCGAACCATTAGATCACCCGTTTTACTGGACTCAAAAAAATGAGTGTCGAGTCGTAAGGTGTAATCATACAACTCATTTCGTAGATCGGTAATGGCTTCTTGACTCATAATACTCATATAGTAAGTCGAAAAATAGGTGAACAGGCCTAAAACGATTGCACTAAGAATTAGGATCACAATCGATAGAACCAGCGAGTTCATATTTTGAGAAGGAATCACCTTATCAATAATAAATTGGGTGATTTGCGGCATTACAAATTGAAGGCCGGTAATCACTAGTAAAGCTAGAATGTTAACAATTAAAATCGTTTTTCGTTTTAAAACTTTTCCGAAGACAAAACCAAACATTTCACGCATCGTGACGTTTGATTCTGGATCATTCGCACTGTTATTTTGCATAAAAAACACCCCTAATCCCGATACATATTAACTAATCGAAGTATAGTGATTTGTAGTAATGAAGTCCACTAATCCGCTTCGTTAAAGCATATGTAAACAGTGTTGGGGATGATTTTTAGAAATAATCGGCTAAAATCGGAGTACCCTTAATAGCAAAAGAATCCAATTTCTGAATTAACTCGGCCCCCACGTTAGGAATTTTGCCAAATTGAGCTTGCGAGGCCAATGAACGGTATCCAAAAAGAACTTTTGTTAGTGCTTGAATTGTTAAGGCGTTCTTTGAATCAATTTCAGAGGTTATTTTTGTAACTTTCACCATTTGATTTGTGACTTGAACGTTCCAGCGACCGGTATTTTCAAAAATTGTTTCATCCGTGATATCAAATGTAAAGTTTAAGTCATGGATGGGAGTCGGGTAGTTAGTCAGGAAGCTTTCCAGATTGACGATCCGGGCCATCATATATGGATTGATTTGTGAAGATACGTTCCAAGGCTCATCGATCAAATCTAGTTTGGAGTTTGACGACGAACTATTGTAGACAAAAGTTTCGGCGGTGGTTCCGTGTTTAGTCACGAATTTCCATAAGGCCGTCCGACTATCATTGTTTAAGCTAGCAATTTCATGAATGATAAAATTGGTTGCGCTGCGTTCGTAGATAATATATCCCGTTGGCTGTTGCTCGGTAAATGCAACGGCTAGTTTTCGAGTGCTGAACTTCTTTGGTAAATAATGCCACCACCAATCTTCTCGTTTAAGGCCACCGTGGGTCGCGAGTTCGGATTGCTCGTAGATTGGTTTGATTAAATCAATTCCAGCATCGAAGTCCATGCGTTTAATTTTAATGGATGGATTACCACTAATACGTGGAAGTTTGTCGCTTGGAATTGAATAGTGGATGTGATCAAAGATCTGTTCATATCCGAAACGACGATAGTAACCGAAAGCAAAAGGAGCCAAGTATGATAAAGTTGTTCCGTTTGCGTACATATCGTTTAAAGCGGCGGTCATTAGTTGACTAGCACCACCTTTTCCGGAAGCTTCCGGAGCACTCATTACGTCACTAATTCCGTTCATTTTAAATGTTTTACCAAAAAAATTTACGGAGAAAGGAATACTAAGAACTCCCGTTTCAATTTGACCGTTGTTGCTGATTCCATAAGGAATGGAATGTTGGAAACGATCGTTCCAAAAGTCTTTTCGCTGAGCGCTATCTTGAGCGTTGAATGCGTATAAATATAACTGGTAAATTTGGTCTTGTTGTTGATGACTTAAAATAAAGTTGCTCATGATGACCCTCCTAATTTTATTGTTAATACAACAAATTATACCATCTTTGGAAGCGCTATCTTATGATTTATAGTAGAAAATTGAAAAACTTTTGATATAATTGTTTAAGTAAATAGTAATTATTACTCTTTGGAGGAAAAGATGCGATTAAAAATAGGATGGCTGCTGGGAATCATAATGGTGGGTGCATTTTTTATTAGTGGATGTACGAATCAAAAGGGTTCCTCGAGTGGAAAAATAGAAGTGGTTAGTACGCTAAACTTTTATGGTGAAATTGCTAAAAAAGTTGGTGGGAATCATGTTAAGGTTACAAATATTATTGATAATCCGGCGGTAGACCCGCATGATTTTGAGCCAACAACTAAAACGGCAAAATTAATGGTGAATGCTGACATCGTTCTTGAAAATGGTGTTGGCTCAGATACATGGATTCAAAAAATAACGCCGCAAAAAAAAGGAATCAAGGTTTTAAATGCGGGAAAACTGATGGATAAAAAAGATGGCGACAACCCGCATCTTTGGTATAAGTTGGCGACAATGCGGACAATGGCTCGGCACTTAGCTACCGAGTTGGGGCATAAGGATCCTAAACATCAAAAAGAATATCAAAAAAATGCTAATGCTTACGTTAAGTCGTTAGAGCCAGTTCAACAAAAGATAAACCAAATAAAAGCGAATAGCGGCGGTAAAAAGGTTGCTGTTACTGAGCCCGTTTATGACTATACGCTCAGTGAATTGAACTATAAAGTTAGTGATAATCAATTTGCGTTGGCTATCGAAAATGAAACTGATCCGTCACCGAAAATGGTAGAAAAATTACAGAATGACCTCAGAAAAAAACGAGTCGAGTTCGTTGTTAACAACAAGCAAACTGGTAATAAAGTAATTGATGAATTACTAGAACTTGCTAAAAAAAGTGACGTACCAGTGGTTAACGTGACGGAGACGATGCCGTCCGGAAAAAATTATCAGTCGTGGATGCTTTCACAATTAGATCAGATTAGTAAAATACAAGAAGGTAAAAAATAATGACAGAAACGCTGATTCAAGTACATAACCTAGCGATGGATTTTCCTGAGCAACAGTTATTTAATCAATTAAGTTTTGATGTTGATCGACGAGAATTTCTAAGTATTATTGGTGAAAATGGGGTTGGAAAGACCACATTAATTCGAATATTGCTTAACCAATTGAAGCCGACCGGCGGTGATATAAAATTTCGAAAGGGAACCAAGATTGGTTACGTTCCCCAGTTTAGAAATATTGATCAGGACTACCCATTATCAATTCGAGATTTCGTCGCTTTAAATCTACAGGATGGTAAGGCACCGTGGTTAACCAAGAGCGAGCGAATGCGTTTGGATGAGATATTGGAAGAAACCGATTTGGTCGATATTCAAAATACAAGAATGGGTCGTGCATCCGGAGGACAAAAGCAAAAAGCATATTTAGCACAAGCTTTAGTTGATCAGCCGGATTTATTGATTTTGGATGAATCTACCGCGAGTCTGGATAGTGTTCGAAAATACGAGTTATTTAATCTTGTTCAGCATTTTAATCAACAACATGATCTAACAGTGATATCGGTTACGCATGATTTTGATTTAATGAAACAGTATTCCAATCGATATTTAATGTTAAAAAAAGACCACTATGCGTTAGGCGATGTGGATGATATTAATAGCGAGGAGGATTTACTTAATGTTTAGTTTTGAATTTATGCAGAATGCGTACATTGCGGGAACATTTATCGCTATTATTTGTGGAATTATGGGAGTCTATGTCGTAGGTCGCAATATGTCGTTTCTATCGCACATGCTTTCAGAGATTGGTTTTTCAGGAGCCGCTTTCGGAATTTTTATGGGATGGCAAGCTTTGACTGGAATGTTGCTTTTCACCATTGTTAGTTCAATCTTAATCGGAAAAATGAGTGTTCAAGCATCCCGGCGCGAATCCGCAATTTCCGCGGTATCCAGCCTATTCTTGGGTCTGGGAATTTTGTTTCTATCAATTTCAAATAAAAATGTCAGCTATGCGACGAACATTTTATTTGGTAGCGTGATTGGAATTGGTCGAGACGAAGTAAATCAGGTCTTGCTACTTACGATCGTTTCGCTAGTCTTTATTTTATTTATGTATCGACCACTTAAATTTGATTCATTTGACCACATTGGAGCTTCGGTTAAGGGGATTCACACTAATTTTGTTTCGATTCTATTTTTGGTAGTGCTAGCTTTAAGTGTTAGTACGGCCGCACAAATTGTGGGATCACTATTAATTTTTGTATTGTTGACGTTGCCTGCTGCCGCAGCTAAAATTGTTGCCAGGACGGTTAGTGGAATGATGCTCTTCTCGATTGGTGCCGCATTGATTGGTGTGTGGTTAGGGCTTTATTTAGGATACATTACCAATTGGCCGGTGAGCTTCTTCATTGCGTCAATCGAATGTATCATTTATTTTGGATCCATGCTTTTCAGACAGGAAAATTAGAAGTGTAGAAGAAATGGAAGGGTTAAGAACTTTTTCTTAAACAACCTGAAGTTCTTGTACACTTCTATTTTTTATATTTTAGGCTTCAAAATCCGAACATTACTATTTAACTATGATAAAATATAGTTACGCAATCAAGTTTTGCGATTTTTATTTTTAACAGAGTGGAGTGACACCAATGAAATTGAAGCGAAGTGAAAGATTGATTGATATGACGAACTATTTAATCAATCATCCGCGAACATTAATTACTTCTGGATTTTTCGTTAAGCGATATTCATCCGCTAAATCCTCGATCAGTGAAGATTTATCAATCATGAAATCAACTTTAGAAAAACAAGAATTAGGAACAATTGAAATTACGAATGGTGCTGCGGGAGGAATCAAATTTCTTCCAGGAATTGGAAAAAGTGAAGCGCATCAGGTAGTTAAGGAACTAACCGAACAATTATCGGATCCGAGTCGGAAACTGCCGGGAGGTTATCTGTACATGTCCGATTTATTAGGACACCCCAGAACATTACGGTCAATCGGTCGAATGCTTGCAAGTGAGTACGTTCGAACGGGCGTCGACGCAGTAATGACGGTAGAGACAAAGGGAATTCCATTGGCACAAGCAGTGGCAAATTGTTTGAACGTTCCATTTATTATTGTCCGTCACGAGTCAGTAATAACAGAAGGTTCAACGATTTCAGTTAATTACGTTTCACGGTCATCAGAACGAATTCAAAAAATGGAGCTATCTAAGAGAAGTTTGCAACGTGGGATGAAAGTTCTAATTGTCGATGATTTTATGAAGGGCGGCGGCACGGTCCATGCCATGGTCGACCTATTAAAAGAATTTGAAGCCGAATTAATTGGAATTGCCGTTCTTGCCGAAGGTACATATAAAGGTCAACGTGCAATTGAAGATTTTACGTCACTATTAAACGTTGATACATCACAAGAGGGACAAGTTCAAATCAAATCTGGAAATTACTTTAATCGAAATTTTAAAGAGATTGAGGAGATTTAAATTATGGAGAAAAATACAATTATCTTAGCCGCGGGTCAAGGAACCCGAATGAAGTCAAAACTTTACAAGGTTTTACACCAAGTATGTGGAAAAGCCATGGTCGACCATGTGCTAACCCAAGTTGAGAAGACTGATATGGATCATGTTGTAACCATTATTGGACATGGTGCTGAGAAAGTGCGTGAACTACTGGGTAATCGAACCGAATATGCCGTTCAAACCGAACAATTAGGAACTGGGCATGCGGTTTTACAGGCAGAAAAAATTTTGGGCGATAAAGACGGAATGACCATGATTGTTAGTGGTGACACACCGCTTTTTACGGCAAAAACGTTTGAAAATTTATTTGAGTATCATCGTCAAAAAGGTGCTGCAGCAACGATTTTGACTGCTCGGACGGCCAATCCGTTTTCATACGGTCGAATTGTTCGAAATGAAATTGGAGTGGTCTCCAAGATTGTTGAACAAAAAGACGCAACTAACGAAGAGGCAGAAATTAACGAAATTAATACAGGAGTTTATTGTTTCGATAATAAGAAGCTTTTTGCAGCGCTTCACCAAGTTAAAAATGATAATGCACAAGGTGAATACTATCTTCCTGACGTAATTGGAATCATGAAAGATGCCGGAGAAATTGTTGCAGCTTACGAGATGGATGATTTTTCAGAATCAATGGGTGTTAACGATCGGCTAGCGCTTTCTAAAGCAACTAAGGTTATGCAACGAAGAATTAACGACGAGCACATGGTTAATGGCGTTACGATTATTGATCCTGATAGCACATATATTGATTATGGGATTGAAATCGGATCAGATACAATCATTGAGCCCGGAGTCCAATTGCAAGGGAACACTAAGATCGGTTCCGATTGTGTAATTGGAGCACATTCTAAAATTGTGGATTCGACGATTGAAGATCGTGTAACGGTTACTTCATCACATCTAGAGAAGGCTGTAATGCACCATGACAGTAATGTTGGACCGCACAGTCATTTACGTCCAAAGTCCGAAATTGGCGAGTTTGTCCACATTGGAAACTACTGTGAGGTAAAGAATGCGACATTAGGTGCGAGAACAAAAATGGGACATTTGAGCTACGTTGGGGATGCGACATTAGGTACTGACATTAACATCGGTTGTGGAGTTGTATTTGTTAATTATGATGGTGTTAATAAACATCACTCAACGGTCGGCGACTATTCATTTATCGGAAGCAACGCTAACATCGTTGCACCGGTTAAGTTGGCTGATCATAGTTATGTTGCCGCTGGCTCAACGATTACTGATGATGTCGAACAATATGAAATGGGAATTGCCCGTGGACGTCAAGTTAATAAAGAAGGATTTTTCAAGAAGTTGCCGGTATACGAGGCAGCTTTGAAGGCGGAAAAGGAGAATCGGGAGTAAAAGAGTAGTAATTACATTAGTAACTTGCTTTTAGTAGGCAAAATGAATTATGATATTATATGGAAAAATTGAATAAACTCAATATCTTATAATCTTTTGGAGGCAAACATGTCTGAACATTATTCCGATCCAAAGCTAAAAATTTTTGCTTTGAATTCGAACAAGCCCTTAGCTGAAAAGATTGCTAAGGCAGTTGGTGTAGAACTCGGTAAAACATCTGTAGATCGATTCCGAGATGGTGAGATTCGTATTAATATTGAAGAAAGTATTCGTGGTGATGAAGTTTATATTATTCAATCCACATCTGCTCCTGTTAATGATAATTTGATGGAAATGTTAATTATGATTGATGCGTTGAAACGTGCAAGCGCTAAGACTATCAACATCGTTATTCCTTATTATGGATATGCTCGTCAGGATCGTAAGGCTCGTTCACGCGAACCAATTACAGCTAAATTAGTTGCTAACATGATTGAACGTGCAGGAGCAACACGAATTATTGCTCTTGATCTCCATGCAGCTCAAATTCAAGGCTTCTTTGATATTCCTTTGGACCACCTGATGGGTGCACCACTTTTAGCCGATCACTTTATCGAACGCGGTCTTGATGAAGATACCGTGGTTGTATCGCCTGATCATGGTGGTGTAACGCGTGCTCGTAAATTAGCTGAATTTTTGAAGGCTCCAATTGCGATCATTGATAAACGTCGCCCACGTGCTAATGTTGCTGAGGTTATGAATATTATTGGTGAAGTTAAGGGCAAACGTTGTATTATGATTGACGATATGATTGATACAGCGGGAACAATCACGCTTGGTGCTCAAGCATTGATTGACGCTGGTGCAACTGAAGTTTATGCAAGTTGTACTCATCCAGTTTTGTCAGGCCCTGCAATTGAAAGAATTCAAAACTCACCAATCAAGGAATTGATTGTGACGGATTCAATTCAACTTCCAGAAGAAAAGAAAATCGATAAAATTACTAGTATTTCAGTTGGACCACTAATTGGTGAAGCAATTCGCTTAATCCACGAAAATAAACCAGTTAGTCCACTCTTCAACAATCGTTTTAGTATTGAAAAAGAGTAGCTTCTGAAAAAACGCTTGAGTTTAAGTTAAAAAAGGCCCAATGATGAAGATAATTCTTCACCATTGGGCCTTTTGGTTATGAAAAATAGTTCTTAAACCATTCTTTTGCATGATCCACAGTTGCATTGGGTTGAGCATTAAAAACATTACAAATAGAAATGTTCCACGGAAAATAAGGAATTATATCGCGATGCTCAATTTCTTTTACATCATAATTATTTTCTATTGGAGCCGCTATGATTCCAATAGAATCGGTATCTTGACACATGTTGAGGATCAAGTCCCAGGATTCAGTTTGGAAAAAAATATCAGGATCTAGATGATTTTTACATAATAAATTTTTGAACTGATACGTTACCATAAAGTTGTCAGACAATGTGATGATTTTTTCTTTAGCAATTTCAGATAGAGGAATAGCGCCCGCCATTTTATGAAATCGATGGTGTCTATTGAACCAGACGGCAACAGAATTTCTGTATATAACTGATTCTTCAATTGAATTAAACGTAACGGGTGATACCAGAACTGCGAGATCCAGCTTACCTAAGGCCAACATTTCTTGTAGTTTATAAGCACCTTTTTCAACAAGCTCCAATTTTATGCCAGGATTTTCTTGCATAAAAAGTGTTATTGCATCACTAAAAACAGTAGAAATAATGACCGGAGCGATACCAATTCTCACTGTACCGTGATCGGAAGAGGATATATTTTGTAAATGGGCCATCATTGTTGTGTAATTTTTATAAACTTTGTTTGCGTCATGGATGAGTTTGTTACCGACAGTAGTTAATCCAACGATTCTTCCTTTTTTTCTGTTAAAAATTTTGACGTCCTGTCTGTATTCCAACTCTGCTATGGATTTGCTCAGCGCAGGTTGAGTTAGATGTAGTAGCTTAGCACTCCGAGTTAAATTAAAATCATTGTCCACGATGGTAATTAAGTAGTACAGTTGATTGAATTCGATCATGATTTTCATTTCCTTTCAATAATTCGAAGAAATAAGAAGTTGATATTTTAGACAAGGGACTCAATTTGATGTTGAACGTTCAACCGTATACATCTAGTAGCAAGATTTTTTAAGGGTAAAATATGATTATTAAAGTTAACGAGATTTATCGATGTCCAGTTATAATCCATTAAAGAGTAAAACTCTTTGTCGTTCATATGATATGCTTCTTGCAATTTAAGCTTTGAGCATCGTTGTTTAAACCACTCATAGTTGTCGCTTGGACTAGAATCAATGAAAATGGAGTAATTAAGTAATGGGTAAAAATCGGGTTGTAACACGATTAATCCCTCAATAATCAATATATCAGGCTGATTGATAAATATTTTCTTATCTGGGACAATATCATTAATCTGATGGTCGTATACTGGTAAAAATATTTGGGAATTTGTATGTATGGCATCTATGAATTTATCAATTAGTGTTTGATCGTAACTCTCTGGAAATCCTTTTTTATTAAATATATTTTCTTTTTTTAAAATTGAGTTTTTCTTTAGAAAATTATCGGTAGATATAGTTTGAACATGTAAATCGGGGAAGAGAGTTTTATACGTTTGCATGAGTTTAATGGCCATTGTCGATTTCCCAGAAGCAATATTACCAGTAATTCCAATAATTGCAGATGTTTCAAAAGGATTATTTATAATTGATTCAACGGCCATTTTTTTTAAAATGGTATCCAATTTTGTCCTCCTGTAAATATGTGATTCTAAAAAAGGTGATGACAAGCATCACCTTTTAAAACTACAAGTATTAAATGACGGGTTGAACAACCTGTTCCTGATTGCGCATTAGGTCGGGTTTGAAAATTCTTCCATCCATCAATTTGAGATTTGAACTAATGTGTGGCTTGAATCCCATATGAGCAAGTATATCCTTTTCTAAATCTATACCGGGTGCAATTTCAATTAATTCAATGCCGTTCTCAACCAGTTTAAATACAGCACGTTCCGTAACATAATAGACTTGCTGCTTATTATTGAATGCGACATTACCTGAAAATGTAATTTGTTGAACGTTTCCAACTATTTTATCCGACTTGCCTTCGTGGTCGATAATTAGTTTTCCATCTTCAATATGTTCTTTCAGTCCGCCTGCAGTAAAAGTTCCGGTGAAAACAATGGCAGGTGTGTTTTGAGTGATATCAACGAAGCCGCCAGTTCCGGCAATCTTAGGTCCGAATTGAGATACATTGACATTTCCTAATTTATCCAATTCTGCAAGGCCTAAAAATGTTATATCAATACCGCCTCCATCATAAAAATCAAACATGTATGGTTCATCAATGGTAGATTCCGGTGAAATGGCACATCCAAAGTCTCCTCCACCAAGTGGAACGCCGCCAAAAGTCCCAGGCTCCACAGTAGTAATTATATTTTCGGCTTTTCCTTCTTCCTTGAGGACTAGTGAAACAGTTTCCGGATATTTACCGATTCCAAAATTAACAACTGTGTCTTTCTCGTTTTTAAGTAACGAAGCGCGACGAGCAATCACTTTTTTAGCATCTAGGGGAATATTAATTTCTCCTTCTGGAACAATGACATTTTGGTTCACAAAGTTGGGGTTGTATTGTGTTGATGTACTTTGCATAGTCATTGCTTCGTTTTCAGTTTCTACAACATAGTCGACCACAACGCCAGGGATCCTGATATCTTTTGGCTTCAAAGATCCGGCTTTAACAATTCTCTTTACTTGAACGAATACTTTTCCGCCATTATTGTGAGCAGCCATGGCAACCGATGTAGCGATTAAAGTTAATGGCTCATCGTCAAACGTAACATTTCCATTTTCGTCCGCGTAAGTGCCACGTAGTAAGGCAACGTTTGGTTTTGGAACTTCGTATGCTAAATAATCCTTTCCATGGATTGACATTTTATTAACTAAAGTAGCATTTTCAGCCGCTTTATTTAAACGACCACCACGGATGTCGGGATCAATGAAGGTTCCTAGGCCTACACGATTAATTTGGACTGGCTTATGAGCAGCAGAATCTCTGAATATTTGTGACAAAACACCCTGCGGAAAATTAAATGCCTCAAAATCGTTTTCTGCAACAAGGGGTTGTAACTGTGGGGCAAGTGCCCAATGTCCGCCAACCAATCGATGAAGGAGGCCTTTTACCGCAAAGTTATTGGTACCCTTATCTATTCCGTCGCCGATTCCGGAAGCATGCCAAACGTCAAGTGATTTAGGATGTCCTTCTTTTATATATCTACTTTTTATATTTTCTAAAATTTCCTCGGGAACGTCACTGCCAAGAAAACCGTCTAAGGCAATAGTTGCATTGTCTGGAATTAATTTGGCAGCTTGTCTACTATTAATAAATTGAACAGTCAATTGGTACATCTCCTTTTAGTCTAAAGAATCAGCCAAATGTTGAAATAATTGCATTGTTGAAAGCGCTACCTAAATTAATCAAAAAATAACTGGCTGATTGTAGCTATGTAATAAGTTGTAAATTATTACATAATCACTTTATAACGGTTTAGAGCTTTATACCAATGACTGTTATTCATAGTTCCCATAACTATTATATATACTATATAAAATTATTAAAAGAAAATTATAATCCGAAAAATATTTTGTAAAAGAAAATTCCAATTATGGCTCCTAACGTGGTTGCAATAACGGGAACCCATGCATATTCCCAATGTGAGTCGCCTTTATTTGGTATCGGTAATAACGCATGAACAATACGCGGCCCTAAATCACGTGCGGGATTTAGAGCCGGTCCAGTTGGTCCACCAACTGAAATTACGCAGGTAGTAATCATTAGACCAACGCCAATATTCGCAATATCAATCCCTTCTTTAAAAAACATACCACGGTATAATCCCATTGAAACAAATACAAGAGCAAAAGTTGCGATAGTT
Organism: Pediococcus stilesii; assembly: GCF_001437075.1. Classification (GTDB taxonomy): domain Bacteria; phylum Bacillota; class Bacilli; order Lactobacillales; family Lactobacillaceae; genus Pediococcus; species Pediococcus stilesii. Next base: position 8,261 of record NZ_JQBX01000012.1, on the reverse strand, counting down.
TCTGTTATAAATCCGTTTGATTTGCTTCCAATTGTGTCACCTGTTGAAAATGTACCTAAAACTTTGTCTGCATTATTCGTCCTTTTATAATATGGCCAATACACTAATACAACGAGAAGCTGACCAATAATCGCTCCTAAAAATTGAGCGACAATATAAGGTAAAACTTGATCCCATGGGAAAATTCCTGCTGCGGCTTGAGCAATTGTAACTGCAGGATTGATATGATTACCTGAAATTGAAGCAAACATCATGGCAGGAAGCATAACGCCAAATCCCCAACCTAATGCAATAAAAATCCAACCACCATTTGCCTGACCAGAATTACCGTTCCCCGTAGTATCCTTTAAAAAAGAATTAGCTACGGCACCATTTCCTAATAGTACTAAAAGTAAAGTTCCCGAAAATTCTGCTAAATATTTGATTAACCAAGTGCTTTGCATAAAATAACTTCCTTTCGCATATAAGTATTTTTAATACAACCCAATGTGAATATACCTGAACAAATTGATGCTTGTAACCCGTACTATCATTCATTATGTTGATAACTATAAGTTATGCTCAACCTAAACCGCTTTAAAACAAGGTTTTTGAGATCGTTAAAAACATAAACATCTTCAAAAATTATTTTTTGAAATAATTTCAATGAAAATCAAAACGTTGATTTAATGGGCTTTTTATTAAATACGGGAGAACGTTTTTTTTAGATGGAATTTGCAAATAAAAAATTGACGTCCTAGTATTTGCAGTGTTGAAAGCGCTTAATACGAAAGTGGAGGAATACTTATGACAGAATTAGGAACTTTTAAAAATGTTTTACTTAGTAATGATGATGGAATCGCAACTTTAACTATTAATCGGCCTAAGTCGTTAAATGCATTGAATTCTGCAACGCTAGAAGATATTGGTAAAGCTTTAGATGTTGTAAAATCTCACGCTGATGATGTAAAAATTTTAGTAATCACCGGTAGCGGAGAAAAATCATTTGTGGCAGGCGCTGATATTTCACAAATGCAAAGTATGAATTCAATTGAAGCTGCAAACTTATCTAAATTGGCGCACAATTCTTTTGAAAAAATTGAAAATCTTCCCCAATTTACAATTGCGGCTATTAATGGATACACTCTTGGCGGAGGTTTAGAGTTAGCTTCTTCGTGTGACATTCGTGTTGCGACAAATAAAGCAAAATTTGGGCAACCCGAAGTGACTTTAGGAATCATTCCAGGATTCGGTGGAACTCAACGATTAACACGCCTTGTTGGTCGAGGAAAAGCCAAAGAAATGATTGCAATGGGCACAATGATTGATGCGGAAGAAGCATTTAGAATCGGATTGATTGAAGAAATTGTTGAACCAGAAAATCTAGTACCTAAGGTAAAAGAAATAGCAAAACAAATCATGAAAAATGGGCTAATTGCCGTTGGAATGGCTAAATATGTTATTGATCGTGGAGCTGATTTACCGTTAGATGTTGCGATTGACTTTGAAACCCAGCTTTGGGCGGAGACGTTTGCTACAAAGGATCAAAAAGAAGGAATGTCAGCTTTTCTAGAGAAGCGTGCTGCAAACTTTCAAAATAAATAACAAGTTTAAAAATGGAGGAATTATATTATGAATAGAGTAACTAAACTATTAGACATTAAATATCCAATTATTCAGGGTGCTATGCAAGAAGTTGCTACTGCTGAACTAGCTGCTGCGGTTTCAAATGGTGGGGGTCTCGGAATCATTGCTGCTGGTGGCAAAAAACCAGAAGAAGTTCGAGAAGAAATTAAAAAAGCAAAGAAATTGACTAATGAAACTTTTGCGGTAAATCTAATGCTGATGGATCCTAATACCCCCGATGTAGTTAAAGTGGTCATAGAAGAAGGCGTTAAGGTCGTTACAACTGGAGCAGGGACACCAAAAAATTACATGAAAGATCTAAAAGCAGCAAATATTATCGTTATGCCAGTCGTTCCAAATGTGAAGATTGCCAAGAAAATGGAAGCAATGGGAGTAGATGCCGTTATCGTAGAAGGTATGGAAGGCGGAGGACATATTGGTTCATTAACATCGATGGTCCTTTGGCCTCAAGTAGCCGATGCGGTTTCAATTCCATTAATTGCCGCCGGTGGAATTGGTGATGGTCGTGGTGTAGTAAGTGCTTTTGTCGCTGGTGCGGAGGGAGTGCAGTGTGGAACAATCTTTTCGATTGCGAAGGAAAGTCCCGTTGGTGACAATTGGCGAAATGCTGTTATTGACGCAACTGATAGCTCAACCATTGTAGTTGGACAAACTATTCGAGATGCTAGTCGTGCAATCAAGAACCGCAAAACGGATCAATTATTGGAACTTGAAGAAGAAAAGGTTTCGCGAGAAGAGTTCAATGAATCAATGAATGTTGGTCTCAGAAATGCTGTAAGAAAAGATAATGCGGATACAGGTGTCTTATTCAGCGGTGCAATTTCGGGATTAATTAAGGAATCTCAATCCGCCGGAGAGATTGTGTCATCTTTGGTTAACCAAGCTAAAGATATTATTGATAATAAAAAAATAGAATTAAACTAGTAGAATTTTGAGAGGCTGATATCGGAACTGATGGTTCAATAGTAGTATTCAGTAACCTTCTTCAGCTTCTTTTTTATTCAAAATTATCGCAAAAAAAGGAGTAAATGGAGGGATTCGTCTTGGACGAAAGTTATATTTTATCAATTGACGAAGGAACAACGAGTACGAGGAGTATTATTTTCAACCACTCTGGAGAAAAGGTAATAGAATCACAAAAAGAATTTAGGCAGTATTTTCCACAGCCAGGATGGGTGGAACATGATGCCAATGAAATCTGGAATGCAGTTTTATCAACAATTGCGAATGTTTTTATAGAATCTGGCATAAAGCCAGCACAAATTAAAGGAATTGGTATTACTAATCAACGTGAAACCACGATAATTTGGGACAAGAAAACAGGATTGCCAATTTATCATGCTGTCGTTTGGCAGTCTAGACAAAGTTCAGAAATTGCTGATTGGTTGAGAGAAGATAATAATGAAGAAAAATTTCATAATAAGACAGGTTTAACTATCGATGCCTATTTTTCTGCAACAAAGGTTCGTTGGATTCTTGATCAAGTTCCTGGTGCACAAGAGCGAGCCGAAAATGGGGAATTATTGTTTGGAACAATTGATACTTGGTTAGTTTGGAAACTAACGGGCGGTAAAGTACATGTAACAGATTATTCAAATGCTAGTCGTACCATGATGTTTAACATTCATGATTTGGCTTGGGATAAGGAAATTTTAAAAATATTAAATATTCCGGAAAAGATGCTGCCTCAAATTAAGTCCAATTCCGAAATCTATGGTAAAACGGCTGACTATCATTTTTATGGCAGTCAGGTCCCAATTTCCGGAATGGCGGGAGATCAACAGGCAGCCCTGTTTGGACAATTAGCATTGGATCCCGGAACTATCAAAAATACTTATGGTACGGGGGCATTTACGGTTATGAATACAGGACAAACCGCAAAAATGTCTGAGAATAGTTTATTAACCACTATTGCTTACGGAATAAATGGAAAAGTTAATTACGCCTTAGAAGGAAGTATCTATGTTGCGGGGTCGGCAATTCAGTGGTTAAGAGATGGGATGGAGCTAATTCAAAGTGCTTCTGATTCAGAAAAAGCAGCATTAAATTCAAAAAATATTGATGAAGTATACGTTGTACCCGCCTTTACGGGACTGGGTGCCCCTTATTGGGATTCATCGGCGAGAGGCGCTGTCTTTGGATTAACCAGAGGAACAACAAGAAATGATTTTATCAAAGCAACGTTACAGTCCCTTGCTTATCAAAGTCGAGATGTGATCGATACCATGAAATCAGATTCTGATATTGAAATTCCTAAACTTAAGGTTGATGGAGGAGCGGCTAAAAATAATTATTTATTACAATTTCAGGCAGATATCTTGAATACTAAAATTATTCGAGCGGATGATTTAGAAACGACTGCACTGGGAGCAGCCTTTTTAGCCGGATTAAGTATTGGATTTTGGAAAGATGTGGACGAATTAAAGCAATTAAAAAATAAAGGAACAGAGTTTGAGCCTAAAATGTCTAATACAAAACGCGATGTGTTATACGAGGGCTGGAAAAAAGCTGTTAATGCAACGAGACAGTTTGGAAGTAAGACTAAAGTAAATTAAAAAGTTTAGGTTAGGAGAAAAAATGTCATTTTCAATTAAAGATAGAAAAAAAGAAATTACTCAACTGAAAAGTGAAGAATTAGATTTACTAATTATTGGAGGAGGAATTACAGGTGCAGGGGTTGCAATTCAGGCAAGTGCTGCTGGAATGAAAACAGGACTGATCGAAATGCAAGATTTTGGAGGAGGAACATCGTCCCGTTCGACCAGATTGGTTCATGGTGGAATTAGGTATTTAAAAACTTTTGATGTGGAGGTTGTTTCTGATACTGTAAAAGAACGTGCAGTTGTTCAACATATTGCACCACATATGACGCGGCCTGATCCTATGATTTTGCCGATTTATGATGAGCCGGGGACAACATTTTCAATGTTTTCAGTTAAAGTTGCTATGGATTTGTATGATCATTTAGCAGGGATTAATAAAAAAGATAATCTAAAAAAATATGCAAATTACACGATAGATAAGGATGAAGTTTTAAAAAGAGAGCCACAACTGAACCCAGAAAAGTTAGTTGGTGGTGGAGTTTATTTAGACTATCAAAATAATGATTCTAGACTAGTTGTAGAAAACATTAAACGTGCGCACGACGAAGGTGGATTAATGGTCAGTCGCATTAAGGCCATAGAAATTTTACACGACAAGTTTGGTGGCGTGAACGGAGTCAGGGTTAAGGACATCCTATCAGGGGAAGAATTTAATATACATTCGAAAATTGTAATAAATACTTCTGGACCATGGTCCGACTTCGTTCGTCATCTGGATGATAATGCGGATAAAAAGTCACATATGCGACCTACAAAGGGGGTTCACTTGGTGGTTGATCAGTCTAGGCTAAACGTGCCACAACCAACATACTTTGGATCTGGTACTAATGATGGCAGAATGATCTTTACCATTCCACGTGAAGGCAAAACATATTTTGGAACAACGGATACTGATTTTGACGGAGATTATGAAAATCCTAAGGTAGAACAAGGAGACGTCGATTACTTATTAGACATTATCAATAAAAAATACCCAAGTGCAAATTTAACAATCGAGGACGTCGAAGCGAGTTGGGCGGGAATTCGTCCGTTACTAGGCGTGGAAAAAAATGAAGAAGATACGGACGTTGTCACTGGTGCGAGCAACGCTGGAAGTCTATCAGCACCATCGGCTGTTTCAAGGGGGAGTGCTTTAAAGGTTGCGGACGATGGTTTGATTACATTGGCGGGAGGAAAGTTAACCGATTATAGGGTTATGGCAAATGGTGCGATGAAAAAAATTCGCCAAATTCTACGAGATGAATTTATAGAAAAATTTAATGAAGTAGACTCAGCCGAATTGAAGGTTTCGGGTGGAAATTTTGATTCGGACAATGCTGAGGAGGTGTTAAGTTCCTTTACTAAGAAGGGCGTACAAAAAGGATTAGATCTTGAAGATTCTAAAGAATTGGTTACTTTATATGGATCAAATGTAATCGAAATATTTAATGATATTGAAAAAACTAAACCAATTAAGAACTTAACACTAGCAGAAACCTTAGCTCTTAATTATTCTCTAGAACAGGAAATGACGTTAACACCCGTAGATTTTTTGCTTCGTCGAACATACAATATTTTATTTAAGAATGATGAAGTTGATAGAATGAAAAAAGGTGTTACGGAAGCCATGTCGAACTACTTTAATTGGTCAAATGAAGAAATTCAAAAGTATACAGCTGAACTTGATAATGAAATTAATCAATCAAGATTGGAATATTTAAAAAAATAGCTCATTCTAGCTAAAGAAGGATCTTAAATGTCTAAATTCAGTAGAACTTTTACGGGGTTAGGAACGGAAAATGTGTTAACTTTATATGAACCAAAAGTCGATTACTTGCTGGAAAAAAGTGAAAATCTGGTAGAAGAGTATGAAAGTATTTTAACGATTAATCGAATGAATTCAGAGGTCATTAATATTAATAATCATGCTGGAAAACATCCGGTAGTAGTTAGTAGAATTGCATTTGAAATTATCAAAAAGGCTGTTTTAATCAGCCGTGCAAATTTGGGCTTTAACGTTGCAATAGGCCCCTTAGTAAAACAATGGAGGGTTGGATTTACAGGAGCTAACCTCCCCAGTAAAACTAAGATTAAAGAATTAATGGAAATTACAAATCCTCGTGATATTATTTTAGATCAGGAAAATAGTAGTGTCTTTTTGAAACATGAAGGGATGAAAATTGACCTTGGAGGGATTGGTAAAGGTTACATAGCGGATGCTTTGAAAGATTTTTGGGTAAGTAATGGAGTAAAGAAAGGCATTATCAATCTAGGAGGCAATGTTTTACTTGTTGGTCAAGGCTCGAGAGATTTTAATAGATGGAAAATAGGAATTCAATCACCACTGGGAATACGAGATACTTCAATGGGCACCGTTGAAATCGAAGGATGTTCGGTGGTTACTACCGGTATTTACGAAAGATTTTTTAATAAAAACGGACGTCGCTATCACCATATTTTTGATCCAAAAACTGGGTACCCAGTAAACAACGATGTACTAGCAGTAACAGTTATTACGAAAACATCGGTTGATGGAGAAATATGGTCAAGCTTGGCATTTTATAATGGCCCCGAAAAAACAAAGAAACTAATTGGTAACAATGACCATGTTAAGTATATTTTTATTATGAAAAATAGAGACGTAATTATTTCAGATGATTTATATGGAAACTTTAAAATAGTAGATCCGAATTATTCGCTTAATCCACGAAAATAAACCAGTTAGTCCACTCTTCAACAATCGGTTTAGTATTGAAAAAGAGTAGTTAGCTGTTAATAGAAGTCTTGTACGTTACTGTTTAGGTAATGCATAAGGCTTTTTTATTTTTATTTTTTAAAAAATTCATTTAGAATAGCTAAAGATTTTAAGTAAAGTTTTGGTTAGCAGCTAAAATGCTTTAAAGTGGAGTATATATAATTAAATTTAAATGGGGAATCAGCAATGAAATATTGTCTAAACTGTGGTGCAAAGCTACCTGAAAATGCTAATTTTTGTCCGAACTGCGGATTTGCTGTTGGAAAAAGTGAGGAAGAAGTTAAGCCGACACGAGCGGAAATGTATAAAGATCGAGAGTTAGATGTATCGGATCTTGTTGATGAAGAAGAGCCAGAGCAAGAAAAGGCGGATCCGGATGAGACGAGTAGTCGAGTAAATTCGCATAAAAATAATTGGTGGGAAATGATTTTAAGTTATTTATCCGGTCTTGGAATTTGGATTAAGAATAATCCTTTAACGACAATAGTAACGCTGCTATTGATAATCTTGATTTATACGTTTTTGAGTAAAATGATTGCGATTGTGGTCGCAATGCTCGTTTTAGTTTGTGGTTATTTTTATGCCAAGAAAGTTGGCGTAGATAGTAAGGTCGCCGACTCAAAGATTAAGGCGGGTTTCACTAAACTCAAAGAAGCACTCGGAAAAATCACCCAAAATTCTAAAAAAAAAGAAGATAAACCAATAGCGCCAACTGACGAAAATGAAGAGGTAGAAGACTTAAGGGATCATCCGGCAGTTCACATGGATGATCCTAAAAAGGAAGATCAAAATAAAAATGTAATAAGAAAACGATCGTTTAAGGATAATCTATTAATTTTTACGGCGATTATTTTAGTTGTCACTTCGTACATTGGCCCATTTGCATCGGCCGTCGTTGCGGGATATAGTACCCCAACGACATTAATGAGTATTTTAAAATCATTAGGAAATACATCGACATTATTTGGATTACTGATTGGACCAGCACTACTAATGGTTGGAGCATTTTTCCAGAAGAGATTGTTGGTTAAAATGGGTGGCATCATCAATATCCTAATGTATGGATACGTCTTTTTTATTATTTATCAAAATGAAGCTCGGACTTCTGGGATGACCAATATGTTTAATAACGTCAAATTGGGGGCTAGTGGATATCTGGCGGTAGGAATCTCAATTTTGATTTTGGCTTTGGGGGTGGGAAGTCGAAAGTATCGACTCAACCATAAATCTGAGAATCAATCTGAGAGATAAGGGGAAAATTGCCTAATTTTAGAGGCTGTACAATATTTGGTGTGATA
>NZ_JQBX01000011.1 GCF_001437075.1 Pediococcus stilesii | reverse complement strand
ACTTTAACTTCTGGGGTACAGGTCAAATTGTGATCCTCTTTTTGATATCTTAAAGCTAAATATTTTAAAATTAGCGCACCAATTCCTACACCGATTAGCGCACCAATTCCTACACCAACTGCTTCAATTACTTACTTTAATTTTTTCTCGACGTATTCCTTTAACACCACCGCTTGATTGTGAGGAATATTTTTAGCCGCAAATAGGAATAAAACGTCACTTTTTTCCAGTTGTGCTTCTACAGAATCAATAAATTCGGATGTTGCGGGATTAGAATCTAGCTCTTTTTCGTACTTGGTCCTAAATTCCGAATATTTTTCATCTTCATGATTAAACCACTTCCGTAAGTCAGCCGTTGGCGCAATTTCTTTTGCCCACCGATCTAGCTTTGCTCGAACTTTTGAAATTCCACGGGGCCAAACGCGATCGACTAATATTCGATAAGCATCTTGCGGCTGTTCGTGGTCATAAATCCTAACAATTTCTATTTTTCCCAATCATCACACCCCATTCCAGTTTTAATGTAGTTAAAAAGACGACCCTAGATTTTAACCTAAAATCGCCTTTATTATACTATGTATTGGAAACGAGTCCCAAACTAACCCTTAAGGACTCGTCAACCTGATTCATTTTTTGATCGTCTAGTCGACCAATTTTATCATGTAGACGTTGTTTATCAATTGTCCGAATCTGCTCCATTAAAATAACTGAATTCCGGCTAATCCCAGCTTCCCCAGCCTTAATTCCAACGTGAGTCGGCATCTTGGGCTTGGCGATTTTTGATGTGATTGCTGCAATAATAACCGTTGGGCTGTAATGATTGCCTATGTTATTTTGGATAACTAAAACAGGGCGCATCCCGCCCTGTTCTGAACCGACAACTGGTGACAAGTCCGCATAGAACAAATCCCCTCGTTTTATCACAGATTCGCCCACAGTGTCACCCCATTATATTTTAGTACTGTTCAAGTACACGTCTTTCACAATCCGCTTCACACGAAGAAAAATCGTGAGTAATCTCAGCATTAATGTCCGCCATCTGAATATATCCGCTCTTTAATTGTTCCAGATGTTCCCCAGCATGGCGCACAAAAAAGCCCTTCACAAAGTCATCATTCACCCGGTTAGGTTCAACACCAAACATTTCGCAATAGGTCTCTTTTTTAACTGACATATCTCTTGTTTGATCATTCATAAGATTGCTCTCCTGTACTATTAGTTGTTACCATCATCATAACATTGATTCACTTATTTTTCTATATATTCATGGTTATAAGTTCGTGGTAGTCGCTCAGTAAATCCACAAGTTATTTCGTAATTAATGGTCCCCGCATATTCAGCAATATCTGTCATGCTAATCGCTTGGTTTCCAGAGCGGCCCGCCAAAATCACCTTGGTACCGACTGGATATAGTTTAGGCATTCGTACCATTAACTGATCCATGCATACGCGACCAACAATTTCACAAAATTGTCCATCAATTAGGACATGAAACCCTTGTAAGCGGCGTTCATAACCATCCGCATAACCAATTGGAATAGTGCCGATGTACTGATCTTCCGATGCTGTATAAGTCGCACCGTAACTAACTGAGCGGCCCTTTTTTAAAAGTTTCGAGAACGAAATTTCGGATTCCAAACTCATAGCAGGCTTCAAATCGTATGGTGGATTTAAAGCTCGACCAGATGGATTCATGCCATAAATGCCAACCCCAAACCGAATCATATTCCCATTACAGGCTGCATGCCATAAACTGGTTGCCGTATTTGAAACATGGACATACTTCGGACGTTTTACAAGCCTTTTCATGAAGCTATGAAAACGATTAACCTGTAAATCAAAATATTTTTTATCTTTTTCATCGGCCGTTGCAAAGTGGGTAAAGACACCTTCAAAGTTAAACTTTGCTGTATTTTCAAGATAACTTGCAGCCTCTTGAAATGCCTCTTCGCTCTGAAACCCAATTCTTCCCATTCCGGTATCCAATGCCAAATGAACTTTTAGTTGCTGCTTGTCACCAATCAATTGACTTGCGGTCTTTAACCACTCTAAATCACCAACCGTTAACGAGATATCATGGTCAGCCGCTAGTTTCGCCCATTTCACTTCAGTAATACCCAAAACTAAAATTGGCTCTTCAAACCCGGCCTCTCTAAGTTCTAATGCTTCATCTAGTATCGCCACGCAAAACCCAGTCGCACCTGCTTCTTTTGTAAACTGCGCTACCTTCGTAATTCCATGACCATATCCATTAGCCTTAATCACCGCAAATAGTTCACTTTGTTGATCTAATCGCTCAATTTCAGTTCTAACATTATATCTGATTGCTTCAGCATCAATAACTAATCTGCTGGAACGGTGAAGTCCTACAACCATCATTTATCCCCCTCTAAAATTACCTGTGTGACAACGTGGTGGTCAGAATGCGATATTGATACATGAACGATTCCATCAAATGGATGCTTCGTAATAATTGGCTTTCCAGTTTCATCGTAATCAATCTCAATATCTTGAAAGTTCAGCTTCTTGCCCAATCCGGTTCCGTAAGCCTTACTGTACGATTCTTTAACTGAAAAACGTCCTGCCAGAAATTCATATGCGCGCTGCCCTTTTTTAGATTTCCATTCAGCAAACTCATTCGGCGTTAAAACGCGACTAATAAAGGTTTCCGGATTATGAAGAGTTCTAAACCGATCGATGTTCGTAATATCAATACCAATCCCATAAATCATCCTGATTCCCCCCAACAATGCTCCTATTGTATCAAAAAAATAATCGAATTAAAATAATCCTTTTTATCAATGGTTGGTAATTTAGAGTTATTTTTAACTTGATTCTATAAAAAAAGCCGCTCTTTAAGCGACTTTTTCTGGATATTATTTTTCTTTAATAACAAATTGGCGATTAGCGCCACCCTTGTTACCAGAATTCCGATCGTTACGTTTGTTACCGCCATGATTACGGTCATCACGTCCAAAGCGTGACTTGCCGCCTTTACGGTCATTGTTCCACTTACCATTTCCACTTCGACCATTACCGTTACCACGGTGACCGCCGCCATTTCCACGACGGTTTCCACCACGATAGCCACCCTTGTTGTTGCTTCGGTTGCTACCATTCTTTTTCCGTGGGAGTGGACGTTCTGGTGTGATTTTAACTTTGATTTCGCTAGCATCCGCTTTCGTCTCATCGTTTAACAGCGCAGCAACCAAGGTCTTGGCGTCATACTGTTCTAAAAGATGTTCGGCTTGCTCTTCGAATTTTGTAACATCTGTTTTTTGAACTAATTCTTGGATATTTTGTTCAGCCATCGCTGCTCGACCAGCAAAAGCTTCTTCTTCTGTTGGTGGCTTCAAAGGTAGTAAACGTTTCTTAGTTAGCCGTTCAACATCGCGTAAGTAATCCATTTCCCAATTAGTTACAAAGGTAACAGATGTACCGTGTGCTCCAGCACGACCAGTCCGTCCAATACGGTGAACATAACTTTCTGGATCTTGCGGAATATCGTAGTTATAAACGTGCGTAACACCAGAAATATCTAGTCCACGAGCCGCAACGTCTGTGGCAACTAAGATATCTAATTGTCCATCACGGAATTGATGCAGGATGCTCATTCGACGTTGTTGGGTTAAATCACCATGGATTCCAGCGGCGTTGTATCCCCGTGCAACTAATCCCTTCGCAACTTCATCAACTCGACGTTTTGTACGACCAAAAACAACTGCCAATTTTGGTGATTGAACATCAATTACTCGAGTTAAAATATCAAACTTTTCGAATTCTTTTGAGCGAACATAGTATTGATCCACTAAATCAGCCGTTAATTCTTTTGATTTAACTGTAATTTGCTTTGGATCAGTCATGAATTTCACACCAATTTTTTTAATTGGTGCGGGCATTGTCGCTGAGAATAATAAGGTTTGACGATCACTTGGTGTTTGTTCGATGATTTGTTCGATGTCTGGCAAGAATCCCATGTCTAACATGTCATCAGCCTCATCCAGAACCAACGTTTTTACATGATCAAGACGAATTGTTTTCCGTCCGATATGATCAAGCAAACGGCCAGGTGTTCCAACTACAATTTGTGGGTGGCTCTTTAGTGCATTAATCTGACGACGAATATCAGAACCACCATAAACTACTTGAACCTTAGCTTTTTTATATTTTCCTAATTTAAAAATCTCTGCTTGTGTTTGAGCAGCCAACTCACGTGTTGGCGAGATAATAATTGCTTGGATATTAGGATTGTCTAGATCAACATTTTGTAAAATTGGTAACCCAAAGGCAGCTGTCTTACCAGTACCTGTCTGAGCTTGTCCAATAATATCTTTTCCTTCTAAAACACCAGGAATTGTTTCAGCTTGGATAGGAGTTGGCTCCTCGTATCCGTTATCTAAAACAGCTTTTAAAATGTTTTCGTCTAGCCCTAGTTCGGTAAATTTCAAATATATTTCCTCCTAAATTTCTGTTACTGCATCAAAGAAAATCCGTCTTTTTAGGGTCACCCCACAGTAACAATCGTGTAAACATAACTTTATAATCATACACCCCTAAATATGGTTTAGCAAATCAAAAGTTCATGAAAACGCTGTTACGACGGGAATTCGTTAATCTTTAAAAAATCGATTTTCCCGTTTCGCATTAAACCAACATTCTTAAAAATAAAAAGGCCATGATCACCTTAGCTTCATCATGGCCTTAGCTTATTTAAGCAAAACTAATTTTGATTAACTCTAAATAGTTTTAAGCTTCTAATTCATCAACAACATTTTCAAGGTGAATTCCGTGACTTCCTTTTAATAGGACACTATCGCTCGCCGTTAATTGATGATTTAAGTCTCGACTTAAGCGCGTTAGTTCATCTGCATCATAATAATAAACTGCACCTGCATCATAAATTTTTTCATTAAGCAGCCGATCTCGCAACGCTTTCATATGCGGGCCGATTAAATAGACTGCCGCAAATCGAGCCGGACTTAACTTCTCAGCTAAACTTGCATGCATTTCATCCGCATCATCGCCAAGCTCTAGCATATCACCTAAAACAACGTAGCGTTTCCCATTGCTTTCCGTATTGGCAAACGAATCCAGCACCGCTTTAGCTGCCGTCGGATTCGAATTATAGACATCGCTTAAAATTCGTTCACCATTTTTACCAGTTAACCATTGGGTCCGATTTTTAGTCAAATCAAATTTTGCCAATGCCTTAATCTCATTTTGAACACTTATATGATATTTTTCCCCAACAGCCATTGCTGCTAAAGCATTAGTTACGTTGTAATCACCAATCACCGGAATCGTTACAACTGCTTCTTCGTCCAAATTAGTCTTAAAACTCGTGGTTTGATCTTGGCTCTTAATATCAAAAGCATGAATGTTGTTGTCACTTTTCAGTCCAAAGGTAAAGTGCTCTACATCCACATCTTCCGCCCGTTTTGTAAGGAGGGGCTCGTCGCCATTAAATACAAAGCACCCGTCCTCCTTCATTCCATCGGTAATTTCCATTTTGGCATCCGCAATTCGGTCGCGCGTTTTGAAAAATTCAATGTGCGCTTCACCAATCATTGTAATTACTGCAATATCTGGTTGAACTAAGTCGCTGAGAAAATGAAGTTGACCCGGACGATCCATCCCCAACTCAACAACCAAAATTTCCGTGTTCGAACTCATCCCTAAAATTGTAATCGGAACCCCTAATTCATTATTAAAGTTTTCCTGAGTTTTAACTACGTTGTACTCCGAGGCTAAGATTGATGCCGTCATATCCTTCGTCGTTGTTTTTCCATTACTACCAGTAATTGCCACTACCTTCGGATTTAGTTTATCCAAATAATATTTAGCTAGTTTTTGAAGTGCTGCTAAAGGATCATCAACTAAAATACTAGGTATGTTTTGAGGTTGATCATCTTGATGTTCCCTTCCCCACAGTGTTGCAACAGCTCCTGCCTCAACCGCTTGTTCAATAAAATCATGTCCATCACGTTGTCCCATAATTGGAACAAACAACGACCCAGACGATAATTTTCGACTATCAAACTGAACACTAGTTACGTCTATCTCGCTCCATTGATCCGGAATTTCATCCGCATCTAATGCGCGCGCAATTTCGCTAAGTTGCATTTTCATTTATCTAAAACTCTCCTTAATCTTTTAAAACCTGAGTCCAATTATACCACAGGAACAATTCATAATAATCCATCCGCTAGGAAGTCAAATTGCACGAATAAAAAAAGAAAACCGAATTGAGGTTTTCTTTTTTGTCGGCTAGACTAAAGCTAAATTTAGTATAGAGCATCCGAATCAAACGCCTGTGGGTTGGTAATAATAAAGTGCCAATTCTTGCTTCTTAAATTATATTTTAGAACAGCAATTTGCTGTGCATTATTATATAGTGATTCTTTACTTCTTAATGTTGGTGCCAAATTACTTTCACTAGCAATCAAGATTGGAATTCGATACTCTCGATCTTGTTCAAAAGCTTGATCAAAAGCAAAAATTAGTCCCTCGCCTAATACCGGGATCAGTTGTCGGACCATTCCTGATGGAAGCTCGGCAAATTTATTTCCACGCCTAAACACCAGTCGATGTTCATTATATGCTTGTTCAGCATGCCGAATTATTGAATAATTCAATACCGAATAAAAATTCTTTAATCGTCGATAATACGTCTTAACCTGGTTTTCGCCAATGTTGAGATAGACATAATCATTTTGCAATTTGTACGAAAAAGGCGTCCCTAGGTGGGTTTTCATATGTCCCATATACAATAATTCTGCAATATCATGCGGGGTTAGCTCACTTAGTGCATCCCGCTGAGAAAAATCGACCCAGTTTCTAGAGCCCTGATTTTCAAGTAAAAACTGATTAATTTCTTTTGAACCGTTAATTTCATTTAAAAAAGTATGATTGTCAATCACCAAGTCATCATCAACCTGCCGATTTAACAACAAAACATTAGTTGGTATTTGCAAAACGCCCTTCAAAAAGTCATTTGCTGTAATTCCGCGCGAATAAATTAAATTAACAATTGATTCTAAATGCACAAAAATATAGTCATCACGCATAACCTTAACTCTCTTTCAATTAACTATATATCTTTTAGAACTACATCTTTTCTAAACGTTGAATGCGATCCTCAATTGGTGGATGGGTATCAAACAAATGCGCCATCGATCTTTTTTTCTTAAATGGATCCGAAATATATAACGCCGCACTACTTGGGTCGGCTGCTTTCATTGGTTCACTTGTTGAAATCTTTCTTAGCGCATTAATTAATCCAAGTGGATTACGTGTCAGCTCGACACTAGAAGCATCGGCTAGATACTCTCGGTTTCGTGATAAAGCCAGCTGGGCAATCGTTGTGGCGATTGGCCCTAGGATTACCAAAACAAGTGAAAGCAACATCAATATAATTTCTAAACCACCGTTATCATTATCATCATTGCTTCGACGGCGTCCACCGCCCCACCAAAAGGAATTCATTCCCAAATTAACTAACATTGCAATTGCTGATGAAAGCGCGAGGGCAATCGTTGAAAGTCGAATATCATAATTTCGAATATGCGAAACTTCATGGCCGATTACACCCTCTAGCTCCTCACGATTCAGCCGGGACAAAATCCCAGTGGTCACGGCCACGGCCGCATTCTTAGGACTATTTCCAGTTGCAAAAGCATTCGGACTAGGATCATCAACAATATAAACCTTTGGCATCGGAATTTTAGCTACCAAGGCCATATCTTCTACAATATGCCAGAGTTCAGGATAGCTGGATTCATTAACTTCTGTCGCATGGTTCATTCCCATTACGACGTTCGTTGAATTTGCAATCATCATGCCCATATAAATAGCGGCAATCACTGCCGCCATCACTACTCCAGCCATTGCGCTGTTATAAAACACGTATCCAACAGCCGCTCCAATGAACAAAACCAAGATAGCAAATCCAATCATGACATAGATTGTTTTACGTTTGTTACTTGCAATCTGCTGATATAACATTCATTCGACCTCGTTATTATTTATCAAATGAAACTGATGGTGCTTTAGTTTCTTCTTCTGGAACTTGAAGGTAATTAACTTGTTGGAAATTACCCATTTTAGCAATCAAATTACTTGGGAATGATTGTAACTTAATGTTGTAGCTTGCAACACTTGAGTTAAATAATTGACGTGAATAAGCAATTTTATTCTCGGTGTTAGTCAATTCTTCCATTAATTTCGTGAATTCCTGGTTTGCCTTTAAATCTGGGTAGTTTTCTGAAAGTGCAAAAATGCTCTTTAATGAATCCGTTATTTGATTAGACGTCTCCATCATTTTTTCTCGTTGATCCGTAGTTGGATTCGGATTACTAGTCTGATCCACCAACTGGTTTCGCAATTGAACCACTCTACTTAAAGTTTCTTTTTCATGCGTTGCATATCCCTTAACTGTGTTTACCAAATTAGGAATTAAATCGTTTCTTCGTTTAAGTTGAACGTCGATTTGACTCCATGATTCTTCGGTATATGTTCGCGCCTTGATTAATCCGTTATACATCACGACTACCGCAATAATAATCACTGCAATTACGGCTAGTCCAATTAACATTCCTGTCATTTAACGCCACCCCTTTTATAAATTATCCTGTATGATACTAATAGTACCAAACTACCGGCAGAATTTATACGTCTCAAGTCACTAAATTTTTCTAACGATTAAATTTATTTGCAAATAACTTTT
Organism: Pediococcus stilesii; assembly: GCF_001437075.1. Classification (GTDB taxonomy): domain Bacteria; phylum Bacillota; class Bacilli; order Lactobacillales; family Lactobacillaceae; genus Pediococcus; species Pediococcus stilesii. The sequence continues at coordinate 71,431 of NZ_JQBX01000011.1, read as the reverse complement.
GAACGGACTGTGGTGCCTGTGAATGGGCCATTTTCTTAACAAATTTAGCGCGAATCATTAGGCGCCCTTCTCCAGTGTCATCACATGTTACGAGGGTTAATAGCTTCTGATCTTTAACATCGTCAACAACCTGTACATCGGTGGCCTTAATGAATTGTCGAACGTTTACCTGATACTCATAAATATTTGTTTCATCAGTTAGGTATACCTTTTGTCCAATCTTTGCTTTCCAGTACAATGGGCTAAACAGCACCTGTTTATCAACCATATGATGACCTGCTAAAGCATAATTGCCTTCGCCCATTTTTTGATCGGCTTTTAAGGTACCAGCGGCCAAGGCTAGCGTTAAATTGTCCACACCCTTGCCAATCGGAAGATGGATATCAACATCTGGATATGCAATTTCACCAATAACTTTAATTCGATTTTCAGATGCCCGTGCTTTTAAGACCGTTTGCCAATCTAAGGATTTCACCTTTGAATAATCAAACGATCCCTTTTTCTTACTATTCGTTGCAACAACCTTTTCATTAATGGTTGGATTATATTGTGCTACCATCCAAGTTTTAATCTGTCGGTTAAAGATTAATGCCAAACTGAGTAATACCAAAAGTGATAACCCAATTGAGACCAACCAGTTTTTTAGTTTTTTGTTCATGAAAGTTTCCCCGTTATCATTTTTATTTTTTGTGTTATTGTATATAGGTATATCTTTTTTGAAAGAAGGCTTTATTATGTTTTTCAATCGAAGAAGACTATCGAAAAAGAAGCGTGAACCATGGGAACAAAATCTCTTTGTTCTTTGGTTTGGAACCTTCATTGCCGGTGTCGCGTTCAGTGAGATTATGCCGTTTTTATCTCTCTATGTCAACACATTAGGCAACTTCTCAAAATCAGAATTGTCCTTTTACAGTGGGCTAACCTATTCATCCACATTTCTTATCCTAGCAATCATCTCACCCATCTGGGGAAAAATTGCGGATAAGCGTGGTCGTAAAATCATGATTTTAAGAGCCTCTCTTGGAATGGCATTCGTTCTCGGAGCAATGGGCTTGGTTCAAAACGTCTTTCAATTGATTGGTCTTCGTTTATTACAAGGTGTGTTTGCCGGTTACATTAGTAACGCAAATGCACTTATCGCAACCGAAACTCCCAAAGAAAAAAGTGGGTATGCCCTTGGAATTTTATCAACAGGGCCCGTTTCCGGATCACTCCTCGGACCGCTAATCGGTGGCGCACTCGCTTCAATTTTTTCCTATCGGATTACTTTTTTCATTACTGGTGGGCTATTACTAATAGTATTCTTACTTAGCTTTTTCTTGGTTCATGAACACTTTGTCCCCGTTGAACACGAGACTGGTTCATTAACCGCCAAGCAAGTAATTAGTAAGCTAAATCGTCCGCAAGCCGTTTTTGGAATGTTCATCACTACGATGATTATCCAGGCTTCCAACAATTCAATCGCTCCAATCATTAGTCTTTATGTCAAAGAATTGATGCACAATGGGGCCGGTGTCACGATGGTCGCCGGCTTAATCGCTGCCATTCCTGGAATTGCCAACATGCTGGCGGCTCCAAGATTAGGAGAATTGGGCGATCGCATCGGAACCGAAAAAGTGCTCTCCGTAGCGTTCCTGTTCGCCATGGTTCTATACCTGCCAATGGCCTTTGTTCCTTCGATTTTCTGGCTCGGCGTTTTCCGCTTTTTCATCGGTATTTCTGATGGAGCGATGCTTCCTGCTGTACAAAGCATTCTCTCTAAACGAACTCCGGCCGAAGTCACCGGTCGGGTATTTAGTTGGAATCAATCTTTCCAAGCACTAGGGAACATGATTGGTCCACTTATTGGTTCAGCAGTTTCCGGAATGTTTGACTATAGTGCCGTTTTCATTGCCACTTCTGTTCTAGTTTTAATTAATTTTATCCTCTTTAGATGGTTAAATGGTCGGTCCGTAGCTTAAATCTAACTAATTTAAAACCAGCGTTGGAATTATGTTTATAGTTCTAACGCTGGTTTTTAAATTATAATTGAATTATCCTTAAGGATCCAGTTACCATTCGTTGGTATCGGGCACGATTAAGTTCACTAAGGTAGATGATTTTGATGACGAGTCTGATGATTATTATCATAATCTGGGGAATATACTATTTCTTTTGGCAACCGAACAAAGATGTTTTAGTTCCCATCCAAAGGTGGATTAACTGGATTGTGTTAATTAGCATTATCGTTACACTCTTTTTAATGTTTATTATCAAAGTTCCATCAAGTTCACTAGCGGTAATTGTTGCCACTTCTGTAATCACTGGCGAAATCGTAGTGTGTATTTACATCTTTTTTAAAAAAATTCGAAAATAATGGTTAAGTTCAATAAATCCAACAAAAAAGAGTTCAATCGAATCAACTTCGATTTGAACTCTTTTTTGTGTTTTGAAATAAAACCTCTTACTTGAGACCGTATTTCTTGTTGAACTTTGCAACAGTTCCGTCGGCTTGTTGGAACTTTTGACGTCCTGTGTAGAAAGGATGTGAGTCAGAAGTAATTTCAACACGGATTAATGGGTATTCGTTGCCGTCTTCCCACTTAACTGTTTCTGAAGAACCAACAGTTGAACCTGATAAAAATTTAAAACCAGTTGCTGAATCTTGAAATACAACTGGATGATAATCTGGATGAATTCCTTTTTTCATGATATTACGCTCCTTTGCCATGAGTCATTTGCTGAGTCATAGTTTTTTATAAATCAACGTCCCCAATAGTATCATAGAATATCAACTTAAACAAGCCGGTTTAGGACTTTTTGTTATTCTTTGACCCTAAATGAAGTCCCTTCAAATTTTCGATAAATTCCGTATTATTTTTGGTGTTCTTTAGTAATTTAAGCACCTGTTCCGTATACTCAAGTGCGTCACCACGCATTGAGCGTCGAATATCCCAAAGTTGATTAAGAGTATCTTGGTCTAACATTAACTCTTCTTTTCGAGTACTTGATTGACGAATATCAAGCGCTGGGAAGACGCGTCGTTCTGCCAAGTTACGTGATAATACTAACTCTGAATTTCCAGTCCCCTTAAATTCTTCGTAAATCACATCATCCATTCGGCTACCAGTTTCGACAAGAGCCGTTCCGATAATCGTTAGCGATCCACCTTCTTCAATGTTTCGAGCAGATCCAAAGAATTTTTTCGGTTTATAGAATGCGGCTGGATCAACTCCCCCAGATAATGTTCGACCACTAGGTGACGTCACTAAATTGTACGCGCGAGTTAGTCTTGTAATTGAATCCAGTAAAACAACAACGTCTTGCTTATCTTCAACCAATCGGAGCGCACGTTGTAAAACTAATTCCGAAACTCGTGCGTGATTTTTAGGTTCCTGGTCAAAGGTGGAATAAACAACCTCACCCTTAATCGACCGTTCAAGATCAGTAACTTCTTCAGGACGCTCATCAATTAAAAGCACAATTAATTTAACATCCGGATGATTAGTAGTAATTCCATTCGCAATTGCTTTTAAAAGAGTGGTCTTACCCGCTTTGGGCGGGGCAACAACCAGTCCACGCTGGCCAAAACCAATTGGTGCAAATAAATCTACCAAACGGGTCGATAAAACATTTGGGGTAGTTTCTAATTTTAATTGTTGATTAGGATAAATTGGCGTTAGTGCGGGAAAATGTGGTCGCTGCTTAGCCTCTTCTGGATCTTTATTGTTAACAGAGGTTACTCGCATCAAGCCATAATAGCGTTCCCCTGGTTTTGGATGTCGCGCTTCCCCGCCCACTAAGTCACCATTTCGTAATCCAAATCTGGTAATTTGTGAAGCAGAAATATAAATGTCCTCTTGAGAAGGACCATAATTGATTGGTCGGAGGAATCCATAGCCCTCGTTGCCAATAATATCTAGAACGCCTTCCATTTCCACAAATGACTTCTTTTTAGCCTGAGCACGCAAAACAGCCAGTGACAATTCTTTCTTGTTCATCTGGCTGTAATATGAAATCTTATATTCACGGGCAAGGCCGTATATTTCTTTGAGAGTCATTTCTTGTAGGTCATTCATTGTTAAAAAGTTATCCATGAATTTAACTCTCCTAATCTGTAACTATAGTGAATTATCACTGACAATTGAAACCTCAGCGCCGAGCTGCGTTAGCTTTTTAACCAAACTATCATATCCGCGTAAAATATTATCAGCTTTTGTGATTGTGGTCGTTCCTGACGCCATAAACGCTGCGATCATGAGGCACGCTCCAGCTCTGATTTCGCCGGCTTCAACTTCGGCACCAAATAATTGATCGGTATGATCAACATAAATAACACCATCAGCATGCTTAATATTCGCACCCATCTTGCGTAATTCTAACACATGTTTAACACGTTCCGGATAAATATGATCATTAACAACGCTTTGCCCGGTTGCTTTCAGTAACGATGCCGTTAAAGGCTGTTGTAAATCTGTCGCAAATCCCGGAAATGGGCTGGTGTTTACTTCAATTGATTGCATCTCACTCACTTTAGGAACAAAAATTTTGTCACCGTCAATTTGAATATCAACGCCGAGCTCGATCATTTTTGAAGTGAACGATTCTAAATGTTCAGGAATAATATTATTAACTAGAATTCCATCACCAACAGCGGCTGCCATCGATAAGTACGTTCCAGCTTCAATTCGATCCGGAATAATAGTATGTGTAGCCGTCGAAATTAGCTTGTCCACACCTTCGATTCGAATTACATCCGTTCCGGCTCCCCGAATTTTAGCGCCCATGTTATTTAAAAACATGGCGAGATCAATAATTTCTGGCTCACGCGCGGCATTTTCAATCGTGGTGATTCCTTGCGCCTTTACAGCTGCTAAAATCACGTTAATTGTTGCTCCAACTGAGACCACATCTAAAAAGATATGAGCGCCATGTAGACCACGTTCATAAGCAGAAATATATACAGTATCTTCATTTTCAGTCACGTTCGCACCCAAGGCTTTGAAACCCTTAATGTGCTGATCAATTGGTCGTGGTCCAATGTTATCTCCCCCAGGGAAGGTAACGGTCGAACGTTTAAAACGGCCAAGTAATGATCCCATAAAATAGTACGAAGCGCGTAAACTCTTAATTGCCTTACTTGGCAATGGATTTTCAACAATTTTAGTCGGATCAATCACCATAACTCCATCCTCGAAAGTCGAATGAACATTCATTGATTCGAGAATAATCATTAAGTTATGGACGTCAAGTATATCGGGCACCGAATCAAAGCGAACTGGTGTATCAGCTAAAATAGCAGCCGGTATCAGCGCAACGGTACTGTTTTTAGCACCGCCGATGGTTACTTCACCAGTCAGTCGCTGTCCACCCTTGATTATCATTTTTTTCATGGTTTTTCCTCACAAACGAACTTAAAGTACTTAAAATTTAAGGAATGTATTTTACAGTCAACTTCAATCATAAATAATTTGTACCAAAAATACAACCGCATGACATAAACTCTTAAAAAAAATAGTCGAAATTTCGACTATTTTGGGTTTAATTATTTATTTGCTGCGGCAATAAATGCCTTAAATAGACCTTCTGGACGTTGTGGGCGTGATAGGAATTCTGGATGGTATTGAGCAGCCACAAAGAATTTCTTTTCTGGTAACTCAATAACTTCTACTAAACGATTGTCTGGTGAAGTACCTGAGAATACCAATCCCTTTGCTTCCATCTCTGACCGGTAGTCGTTGTTAAATTCAAACCGGTGACGGTGACGTTCTTGGATCATATCTTGGTTGTCATATGCAGCAGCCGCAACTGACCCTTCCTTCAACTTGCATGGATAAAGGCCTAAACGTTGTGTTCCACCCATATCCTTAACGCCTTCTTGGTCAGCCATTAGATCAATTACATTGTTCTTTGTATCAGGATCCATTTCAGTTGAATTAGCATCTTGATATCCAAGTACATTTCGTGCAAATTCAACGCTGGCCATTTGCATTCCAAGGCAAATTCCTAAGAACGGAACGTCATTTTCACGAGCGTATTGAATTGAGTTAATCATTCCTTCAATTCCACGATCACCAAATCCACCTGGAACAATAATTCCATCTTGTCCTGCTAGTTTTTCGGCAACGTTCTCTTTTGTAAGTTTTTCTGAATCGAATTTTGTAATCTTAATGTCAGCATCAACTAGGTATCCGGCATGTTTTAATGCTTCGTTAACTGAAATATAAGCATCTTGAAGTGCAACATACTTTCCAACCAATGCAATATTGATTGTATGATTCAAACGGTTGTTAACATGGTCAACAAGATCTTTCCATTTTGCCATGTCGGCTTCCTTAACGTCTAGACCAAAGTGTTTAACCACGATGTCATCCATCTTTTGTGCTTTTAAATTAAGTGGAATTTCATATAAGCTTGAAACATCTTGTGATTCGATTACGGCTTCTGGTTCAACGTCACAGAATGCTGCAATTTTTGCACGCATACCTTCTGTAATATCTTCTTCCGTTCGAACAACTAACATGTTAGGTTGGATTCCAAGTCCGCGAAGTTCTTTTACACTATGCTGAGTTGGCTTGGTTTTCATTTCACCAGCAGCTCTTAGGTAAGGAACAAGCGTCGTATGAATATAAAATACATTATCTGATCCAACTTGACTCTTCATTTGACGAATTGCTTCAAGGAATGGTAGCGATTCAATATCTCCAACCGTTCCGCCAATTTCAGTAATCACAATATCTGAGTCTGTAACTTTACCGGCACGCATAATTTTTTCTTTAATTGCATCTGTAATATGTGGAATAACCTGTACAGTAGCGCCCAAATAGTCACCATGACGTTCTTTACGTAAAACTTCTGAGTAAATCTTTCCAGTTGTAACGTTAGAATATTTATTTAAATTAATATCAATAAAACGTTCGTAGTGGCCTAAATCTAAATCTGTTTCTGTGCCATCATCCGTAACAAAAACTTCTCCATGTTGATAAGGACTCATCGTTCCTGGATCCACATTAATATATGGATCAAACTTTTGAATTGTAACTTTCAATCCACGATTTTTAAGAAGACGTCCTAGGGATGCCGCAACAATCCCCTTACCTAAAGATGAAACAACCCCACCTGTAACAAAAATATATTTGGTCATTAAAATTCTCCTTTTCTAACATATATGACTGGTTAACTCGGAAACATAACAGCCGGTTATCGTTATAAATACTTATACAACAATAAAAAATACCCCCTATTCCCAGAATAGGGGGTATTTACCGTTCATTGTCTGAAAAAATCCCAAAAGGATCTCCAGAGCCCAAAAAATATAATACAGAGTTACAAACCATAAGTCAAGCTTGTAAGTTTAATTTTCGTCGTCATCATCGTCATTCAGTTCTGATAATTGTCCTTCAATTCCGTCTGGGAGGGCATCGTTGTCATCATCACTAGAAAGATCTTCGTATGATGGATCGTCATCGTCTGAGTCATCAGCAGCGTCAACATCTTCATCTTCGGGATCATCCGAGTCATAATCAATAACATCGTCGTCATCAGCGGCATCGGCAAGAAAGGCATTAACTTTTTTACGTTTCTTACGTCTTGGACGGTCTTCATCTTCGTCTTCAGCATGGATTAGGGCTTCATCAATTGATTCAAATGGGTACCAAGTACGAAGGCCCCATGTATTTTCGCCGAGAGAAATGAAACTTCCATCAACGTTTAAATCAGTATAAAATTGTGATAATCGATTTCTGAATTCCTCATCTGTCTTATCTAAATAACTCTGAACCGCATTAGCTAAATCTACGAAAGCTAACGGTTCACCACTCTTAGCTAAAATAGCGTGGGCAACTTCGATCATTGAGAGTTCGTTTTTGTTTTGACCCTTAAAATTTTCTAATTCCAACTGGTGCACGTCCTTTCCACAGTCTATCTCAAATAATACTACAATTAAGCAGTAAATTGCAATCTGATTTTATAGTTACCAATTAGCTGTTCGCCGGCAAAGAGTTGGTAATCAATATTTATCCGTCCAGCTAGCGGACCATTTTGAATACGGACATCAAGCATTGGCGTTACCGTTTCGATTGGGAATATTCCATATGGAGTTCGATAGCGTGCCTCAATCCGCTTCCCATTCGCAAACCGTAGTCGCATTTCACTTTCTGCCGACCTAGTTAAGAGGACGTTACTTTCTCCGTCGATTTTCATTGTAACTGGCACTCTTCTACCCGTTTCTTCGTCCAATTCTTGATATCTTAAATAAATTGAGCGACCCATTTGAAACACTTGACCGGGCTCGTCAAAAACCATATGTGACTGCTCACCTTCTTGCTCAATAAACGTTTCTAGATGAATTTCAATTGGAATTCCGTTATTTAAATCTGCCATTAAATTTCTCCTCTTTTTTCGTTACTCTAATGTAATAATTATAATTCATTTCATATAATATTCTAGCTATAAGCTTTTACAAGATGGTTATAAAACCTGTATAATTTAAGTTAAACGTTCTTTTTAAATAAAAGTAAAGTAAGAAGGTATTCAAATGTCTCCAAAAAGTCAGCGTCTCCCTATGGAAAAAGTTTTCCGCGATCCGATTCATGACTATATTTACGTTCAAGATCAGGTCATTTTAGACTTAATCAACACGAAGGAATTTCAACGACTTCGTCGAATTCATCAGCTTGGAACAACTTCTTTTGTTTTTCATGGCGCTGAACACACTCGTTTTTCACACTCGTTAGGTTGTTATGAGGTTGCTCGCAGAATAACCGATAGTTTTGAACGAAATTATCCCACCAAAACTCCTGGCGATGGACTGTGGAATAACGATGAGCGGCTTGTCACTTTGTGTGCGGCTCTTCTACATGACATTGGGCATGGAGCTTATTCCCACACTTTTGAGCACATCTTTCACACTGACCATGAATTAATCACGACCCAAATCATTACGGATCCTCAAACAGAAGTTAACCAAGCGCTTCGCCAAATCAGTCCTGATTTCCCAACAAAGGTTGCTTCCGTTATTAGCCATGACTATCCTAATCCACAGGTCGTTCAATTAATTTCCAGTCAAATTGATGCCGATCGAATGGACTACTTGTTAAGAGATTCATATTATACCGGGACCAATTATGGTAATTTTGACTTAACCCGAATTTTACGGGTGATGCGTCCTTATAAAAACGGCATTGCTTTTCAGATTAGCGGAATTCATGCCGTTGAAGATTTCATCGTCAGTCGGTTCCAGATGTACGTTCAAGTTTATTTTCATTCGGTATCGCGCTCGATGGAGGTCATTCTTGGTCATCTTTTACAGCGGGCAAACGAGCTGTACCAATCTGAGCGCGCTAATAATCACCAGCGTGCGTTTCAACCACACTATTTGATGCCGTTTTTCGATGAAAATTTTAGCCTTACCGACTATTTAAAATTAGATGATGGCGTTTTAAACACATACTTTCTTCAATGGGAAGACGATGAAGATCCTATTTTAAGTGACCTATCTGCCCGGTTCTTAGGACGGATCCCACTTAAGTCTGCACAAATAAAGGAACCAACCCGGTCGCTACTTCCTGAACTCAGGAAGCTGGTTACGGAAGCGGGCTTTGACGTCGAATACTATACGGCTGAAAACGACAGCTACGATTTACCATACGACGCCTATGATCCAACTTCCAAAAAGCCTCGAACCCAGATTGAATTAATGCAGGCTGATGGTTCACTGGTTGAGCTTTCAACGGTCAGTGATCTAGTTAAGTCCATTACCGGAAAAATATCGAGTGATGAACGTTTCTATTTTCCAAAGGAAATGCTCGTCAACACTGATAACAATCTATTTTCTGACACATTTGCAGCTTTTCAAGCCCATATCAAAAATAATTTAATTCGTTAGGAGTATAACCTTGAGTATTAAACTAATCGCCATCGACCTCGATGGCACACTACTAAATGACCGTAAACAACTGACCGACCAAAACATCGCGGTAATCAACGCTGCTTCCAAGATTGGAGTAAACGTCGTCCTTTGTACCGGTCGCCCAATCACTGGAATCCAAAGATATCTAAAGCAATTAGATTTGCAAAACGAACACGAATACGCCATTACATACAATGGCGCTCTAGCACAAAATTTAAACGGGGAAACTTTAATCAAACACACTTTAAAATTTGAAGACTACTTGAAAATTGAACGATTTAGTCGTCAAGTCGGCGTTCATTTTCATATTGACGGAAAAAATCATATTTACACTGCCAATAAAAATATCAGTCCCTTTACCGTCGGCGAAAGCTTCTTAGTGGAAATGGGCTTACGCTATCGCGCTGTGGACGAAATGGATCCCACACTAGAAATTCCAAAAGCAATGTTCATTGATGAGCCCAAGATCCTTGGAAAAGCTCACGATCAAATTATCGAAAAATTTGGCTCAGACTTTAGCATTGCTCAAAGTGAACCCTACTTTATTGAATTAATGCCTAAGAATGTTAGTAAAGGCAACGCCGTTCGCGAACTTGCCGCGCGCCTCAATCTTCAAATGGATCAAGTTATGGCAATTGGCGATCAAGGTAACGATCTTTCCATGGTCAAGGCCGCTGGACTTGGTGTCGCAATGGAAAATGGGATTGACGCCGTTAAGGATGCAGCGCAGTTCATTACTGCTACTAACAACGAAAGTGGCGTTGCATTAGCCATTAAAAAATTTGTCTTAGAAGTATGACACCAAAATACTGCTAATAATTAAAATTAAAGCATAGCTAAGAAAAGTACGCGTCACTAATGAAAATTTTAGTGGTGCGTTTTTTTGTGCGGCAACTTTTTTGGCGAGTTCTTTCTTGGATAGTTTTTTAGTTCCTTCAACATCATCAACAAACTCACTATTCTTGCGATTAACATTTAACTTCCAGCCGCTAAAAAGGTGCGCATTAAATAGAATCGAAATGATTCCCGCGAATAGCATTAACATTCCGGCCACAAAATAAATGTTACTAACTAAATAACTTTTCCTAAATATTAATCCGACAACCAATAATCCAACTAAAATTCCAATTTTTACCTTATTCTCGGAAATACTTTTTAACGTCTTCATCCAGATACCTTCCATAATTCAATATTCCTAATAACTATATCGTCTTTTGGGATTAATTCAAACTTGATTCTCCTTATCGGACTTTGAAATCGTTCTCAATCAATGTATAATAATGTACACAAAGGAATGATGATGATGGACAATACGGATTTTTTAAGTATCGCAATTGATGAATCTTTTATTCGTTACGCACTTTTTGACCAAAGTGGTAACTTAAAAATCAAAAAAAGCATCTCTACCCCCACGGATGGTGTCGATAATTTCCTAAAAAAAATTTATGGAATTGTGAGTGACAATGTTAAAGCCGTCTATGGAATTGGGCTTAGCGTCCCTGGCCAAGTTGACCAAAAAAATGGCGTTATCTACCAGGGCGGCTCATTACCAATGCTACATGGATTAAGCCTTGGAAAGATCATCTCTGCTCGCTATGAACTGCCAGTTTTCATGGAAAGTACTGGTATCTGTGCAGTTATTGCATCCCAATGGCAAGGAAACCTCCAGAATGTTGATAACGGCTGTGCAATTATTTTAGATAGCGGCGTAAGTTCAGGAATTGTTTTAAACAACAAAATCTTATCAGGCTCTCACTTACAAGCCGGTGAAGTTGGCATGCTTATTTCTAATCCAGAAGTTGAGAATTATCGCCCGGAAAACATTATGTTTAATGCCTGTTCCGCAACCAAAATGGTCCATTCCATTGGAACCCGTTTAGAGCTTGTTGATCCAAATGATGATACCAAAGTGTTCAAGGCCATCGAAAATGGTGATTCTAACGCCCGTGAGTTATTCAATGCTTATTGCCGAAATGTTGCGTATATGATTACCAACATTCAAGCCGTCTTAGATCTTAGCAAATATGTCATTGGTGGCAGTATTAGCAATCAAAGCATCCTAGTTCCTGAAATTAATCATCAATTACAGGTCATTCGCGAAACCATTCCTTTATTAAAGGAGACACTGCAGACGCCAACGGTTGAAACTTCTAATTTAAAGCAAGACACCGAGCTGTACGGCGCCTATTACAACGCCATTCAACATTGGAAATTCACTTCAAATTAAATTCGATTAAAAATCAAACTGATTTTATCTTCTAAAATTAGACAATAATAGGGAGCTACAATCATGAGGGAAGGCCCTCATCGTTGTAACTCCCTATTTGATTTACTCTAAATTATCAAAAAACTTTTTAATCCAAACGCCGGCTAAGTGACTTTACTTTGTTAGGCCACTGCCCGTTCTTTTTGAGCATGAGATAACAGAGCCAAGCGGATAATTGATAGATTTAATTTTTCTTCTAACTCCGGCTGAACCCGTAGATAAGTGCTCACACAAGTATTGACCTGCTGATACAGCTTTGAGGCTTTAAGCTCTTCATCACTAGCACCACGGTACTTGTCGTAGACCTTTTCCAAATCCTCATTCTCAATCACATCTGGAAAATCAGTTTGAGTTCCCGGACCGTCATAGTAGTCGACAAAGTTAATATTAGTGTTAATTCCTAAGAAGAAATCCTTCTTAGGCGTTCGTAATAGCTCAAATCCTAGCTCAGTATGATTGTCCGTGTTGACGACCACACCTTCGTCCGCATTAACCGATAGAAAAACGTAGTAATCGTGTCGGTTACTATCACGAACAACATATTCAATACCGTTTAGACCGGCAATTTTCTTAATGTAACTATTATCGTTGATTTTAATTGTCTTATCGTTCTTAATAACTTCTGATAAAACATCATATTTAAAAATCATTTTTCTTCCTCCAAAAAATAACCATAAATACTGGAACAGAAGAAATTATACTCCGCAAAATTAAAAAATCAACCGTTGTAATCTTAATGTAAAATTAGCATTTTATCGGGGCCGATTTTGATCAGTATAAGTCGCCATCGCAAATCGTAGCAATGCGAGATTAATTTTCTCTTCTTCGGCTCCTTCATAACCCAAATAATCGCTAATATAACGGTCCGTCAGCTGGTATTCCTTACTTTCTTTAATTTCTTCATCGGTTGAATTGACGTATTTCCGTGTAAATTCACCCACCGCTGGACCCGTGAATAAGTCTAAAAAGTCCGTTTGGTTTCCAACCCCATCTTCTATTCCAATGATTCCCTTTTCAGTATTCACATCAAAATAAAACTCACTTAATGGAATTTCAAAAACACTAAACCCATCAAAGCTATTACCGTCAGAATAAATGACAATTCCCTTGCCCGGATTTAATTCCAAAAAATCGTAATAATCACACGAACCCCAATCCTTTGACACAAAAGTAACGGCATTAATCCCTTCGCCGTTTAACTTTTGGATCTGCGTCTTGTCGTTGATCACGATTGGTTTTCCTGTATTAATAACTTCTTCCAAGACGTCATAAGTAAAAATCATTTTTCTTCCTCCTCTGGTATGGTCGTTATCTTAATTATAACCTGATAGATCTACATTCTCAGTAATTATGCTTTTGTCTCTTTCTTTAATTGGCGAACAACCTGAACATATGACCAAATCAAAACAAGATTCGATCCGAGCCACGCCAAAGGATTCGCGGTACACGCTCCCAAAAAGCCAAACGCTGGAACTACAAATACTCCAACTAAAACTCGCGAAATTAATTCGGCCACGCCCGCCATGGTTGGTGCCATACTCTTTCCAAAGCCTTGAAGTGTGTACCGAATTACAAAAAGAATTGCCAATAAGAAATAACTAGTACTAACAATTACGAAATATTCGTGCGCTAAATTTGTGATATGTGTTTCTGAATTACCAATAAATAAATTAACTAACAGTCGACTATTAAGAATAATCAACGCACCCATTATAAAACTATAACTAACCGAGGTAATTAAAGTTTGTTTGATGCCCTTTAAAATTCTTTGATACTGACGTGCTCCATAATTTTGCGCCGTGAACGTTGCCATTGTAATTCCCAATGACATCATTGGTTGTGTCGCAAGCTGATCCACCTTGCCAGCTGCCGTATAAGCTGCAATCGCCGAAGATCCCAGATGGTTCAGTGAAACCTGTAAAATGATCGCACCAATTGCAATAATTGAAGCTTGGAAGCCCATTGGAAGTCCAATTCGAATTTGTTCTCGAACTAGCTTCATGTTGGTTTTAATTTCACTTAATTCTAGTGATAAAACCGGTACTTTTGCTTTTATATAAAACCAGCATAGAAAACACGAAATCAGCTGAGCACTAACGGTAGCAATCCCCGCTCCAGCAATTCCCATATGTAGGAAAACGATTAGCACAATATCTAAAACCACGTTGATAATACAGGCAATTACCAGAAAAACCAGCGGTGAGCGACTGTTTCCTAAGGCTCGTAACATATTTGAAAACAGGTTAAAAAACATTGTTGCGACTAGTCCAGCACAAATGATGGTTAAGAAAACTGTCGCTCCATCAATGATATTTGCGGGTGTTTGCATGGCCTGTAACAATGGTTTAGCTGCTAAAATACTAATCAATGTTAATCCAAATGTAAAAACGCCACAAATCCAAATACTGGTTGCAAAGCTTTGCTTAACGGCCTTTGCATCACCCGCACCGTAATGTTGTGCAGTAATAATCGAAAGCCCAGTCGTCATCCCCTGTGCGAATCCAATGATTAAAAAGGTTAACCCATTAGTCGCTCCAACGGCAGCCAAGGCCTTTACTCCCACAACCCGTCCCACAATCAGTGTGTCGGATAGGGTATAAATTTGTTGAAAAATGTTTCCTAAAAGGAGCGGGATACTAAATAAAATAATCCCTTTAATTGGACTACCCTTTGTTAAAATACTGTCCATCCGAGTCCTCCATGTTCTTTAAAGAAACGCAATAAAATTATTTAAAACGTGAATTGCCATTCCATACTTAACGTCCTTCGTATACACATAGGTCCAAGCCAAAAGGATTCCCATCAATGCATAAATTGGAAAACTAAGCCCCGTGTCATGGAGGGCTCCAAACATTATCCCATTCACAATCACTCCAATAACTTTCGTTGCACGCTCATTTTTTCTAAAGAATAATTCAAAAAATAATCCTCTAAAAATAAGTTCTTCCATAATCGGTGCAATTACGACGCCGTCAATAAATGTCCAGACTGGCATATTCTTAAACAACTGATTAATAACCGATTGATTCTCAGATGTGCTAATTCCAAACTGATTGGTATACCACGTTTGTAAGAATAAAAATACTGCCCACAATACCACCATCAATATCATAAATTTCAGCCGTTTCCGATTGATTCGGTGATTACCATAGATGCTATGATTTACCCTCAATCGCTGTTGATAAAATTGGATCAGAAATATAATTACCGCCGTTGCGGTCGCGGCGTAGACAATCACCAAAAGTACTAATATTATCACATTTGGATGCGTATACATCGCAATTATCTGAGGGACGGATACAATTTGATCCATTAAAAACAGTAAAAACAGATAGAAACAGTTTTTTAAAATTTCTAATATCTTCATTAAGATCTCCTTTTAAATTCATATTTTATTTAAAGATCACATTTAGACTATTAATTATAACTCACAAACTCGTAAACGTGATTTTGTTAAGATGCGATTAATTATTGGTATATTTTACGAATAATGTTCCATTCGGTGCTATTCTTAACTTGTGAGGAAGAAAGGTGATGCTTAAATGCTTATTAACGATAAATCAACCAATCAATATCTAGAAGTCCAATTAATTGGTCACGAGGATAATAAAATTAAGGCTCGGACTAGCGCTGGTAAATACATATTTGTTTATCCAACCGCCGAACAATCAAGTGATCCCTTATTTTGGAAATGTCTAAAAGATATTATTAACAATAAACTTTGGTTACCCATCACAAAGCAGTTTCATCAACTTCTAGAATGCGACTGGTTAGTGCCAACCATATAATAATGTAGATGATTGAGGAGTGTAACAGGAATCAGAAAGCGTTTATCGCACAGCTGATTTCTGGTACACTCCTTTTAATTTTTGCAACTCATCTACCGCAAAAGTCTCGGCTTCTTCAACAAATGGTGCTTTTTTGCTACTTAACGACCTGTAACAAATCCAACGGCGTTTTTAAAATGTACTCTGCTTCAGAAAAATCATTCGTTGGAATCGCACCCCAACGAGCATTAGCAAAAGCGACCCCTGCCGCGTGTGCTGCTTGCATATCAAATAACGAATCACCGACGTAAAGAACCTCTTTTTTATCAATATTCGGAAAATATTTTTTTATTCCAAATTCTAAAGGTTCAGCGTCAGGTTTATGTTTCTTAGTATCGTCTGAAAAGACAACCCGCTTAATTCGTTCAATTTTAGGAAAATGTTTCATCTCATCATCAAAAACCCGTTTTAATTTTGAAGTTACAATTCCAAATTCCACCCCTAAATCGGTTAAACCGGCAAACATATCATCAATTCCGGCATATTCTTTAATTAAATCAACTTCTTGCTTGATTTGTTCGTTGAAAATTCGAATTGTTTTTTCAGGATCCGGTGCACCAAGTTGTCTTGCCATATCAAGTCCGGGAATCCCCATTAATTTAATAATAGCTTCTGGTGTAGCCGTCATTCCATCTTGTTTTAAGGCATAGGTGAGCGCTGCCACGGATGCATCTTCAGTTTTTAACAATGTGTTATCTAAATCAAATAAAGCGACCTTATATTTAGTCATAAAATCCTCCATACGCTATTTAATATTTAACCTTTATACTACGCTCTCTGGTTCAATATAAAAAGAAAAAATTAGAAAGCTCAAAAAGGCCGTGACAAAATTAATTCGTCACGACCCTTATTTATATTATTAACCCTTGAAAACCACTTTCTAAAACAAATTATTTTTTAGTTAATTCCCACTTATTTTCCGATATAAGCGTATTTGTAACTCCATTGTGTACCGGCCGTGTTGTGAATAACGTCCTTTACCTTTGGATTTTTCAAATATGAATAGACTGTTTGATACAGTGGTGATACAGGTTGTTCTTTCATCACGATCTGTTCAGCCTCAATCATATCTTGCCAACGTTTTTCAGCGTTGTTGGCATCTTCATTTTGTGCTTTTTTAACAAGATTATTGTATTGGTCATTCTGCCATTTACCATAGTTATATGCACTACCATCTTGAAGGATTTGCAAGTGTGAAATTGGATCATTAAAGTCTGCACCCCAGTGTCCGACAAGAATGTCAAACTCACCACTTTGCGAACGAGAATAAGCTACCTGGGTTGGAACATTGACAATTTTAACGGTTAGTCCAGGCAATGCTTTTTCTAACGACTGTGCATAAAACTCAGCGTAGTTTTTACTATTACCTTCGTTATCCGAAGTTAAATCTAACGTCAAATCTTTAACACCAATTTCCTTTAGACCCTTCGTCCAATATTCTTCGGCTTTCTTCTTATCATATTCAATTGTGCCACTTAGATAAGCATCATCGGCAAAGTCTTTTCCTGTCTTAGGATCTTTAGCAAGCTCCGTTGGTACTAGTCCCTTGCTTTGTGTTGATGCATCACCAATTACCTTTGATATTAATTGCTTGCGGTCGATGGCATAGGACATCGCCTTTCGGATATTAACATTGTTAAAGGCTTTTTTCTTAGTTTTATCTTGGTCATTAAAATTATACTGTAAGAACGTCGTAATTGAATATGGGAACGTCGTGTAATCTTTATTATTCTTATAGTTTTTTACTTGTTCACTTGAAAGTTGGGTGTAATCCAATTTTCCAGATTGATAAAGATTTAGCTTGGTTTGTGGATTTTCCACAACCCGGTAGTTAACCTTATCCAGTTTAACGACCTTTTTATCCCAATATTGATTGTTTTTAACAAAAGTCCATGTATCATTTGTTCCCGTCCAACCTTTAACGGTAAATGGACCTGAATAAACTGTATATTGAGATTTTGTACCATATTTATCACCATATTTATCAACAGCTTTTTTGCTAATTGGTGAAAATAGTGGATAACTCATCAATACTTTGAAGTACTGAATCGGTTGATCGAGATGAACCACAAATGTTTGATCATCTGTTGCTTCCACCCCTAATTTTGAAGGATCCATTTTACCGGCATTAATCTTATCGGCATTTTTAATTCCTTCAAATAAGTATGCGTATAACGCTTTAGTTTTAGGATCGATCGTTCGCTTCCAAGAATAAACAAAATCATTGGCCGTAATTTTGCTGCCGTCACTAAACTTAGCATCGTCCCGAATTTTAAAGGTCCACGTCAGACCGTCTTTAGAAACACTAGAACTACTAGCAAGACCGGGCGTAACCTTTCCGTTATTTCCTAGTCGATAGAGACTTTCAAAAACATTTCCAGTTTGTCCATATCCGTTAGCCTTCGAAACATCGAGCGTGTCTAAAGGAGCATCTGCTGATAAATTCAATTCTTGTTTAGCAGCATACTTACCAGAGTTTGACCCACATCCGGCAAGTACCACCACTGAAATGAATACAACTGCAATAACTCCCAACCATCTTTTAATCTTCATCTTTCTTCTCCCCAAACTATCTTTTTATCAATTGCTCTTCTTTGTACTACAACAACTACATTCAGATTCCACTGTCATCACGTCCTCGTAAACAAAAAACCGGCTAACTACACCGCAGTGTAATTAACCGGTTCAACTGACACAATCTGCCGAATGTGCCCTTAATCGTTGAGTGACTCCGTTATTTACGCCTGCCAAATAACATGTTATCTTGATGACAACATGTTGCGCAATCTGCACTTTTGGCATTAGTAAAGAACACAGCAATCACTCCTTGTTTTTATTTCACTTTCAAGAATACACAATCACTTATTTTTTGTCAAACGAAAAATAATGCGAAGAATAAATTATTTAATAGTATCATGTGAAAACGTTTCGAACGTTACGCTACGGAATTTTTAATTATTATGATATTATGATGGTAATTAATAAACGGGGTGGACAATACAATGAAAATAGCACTTATCGGCGCCGGCCCACGGAATCTAATGGCTCTGGAACGTCTTGTTTACTGGGCCTTGGATCGTCGTTGGACTAAAGACGTTCGAATTCTTATATTTGATCCTTTTGGTATTGGTGGACGTGTTTGGAATCCTAACCAAAATCACGAATTAAAAATGAACTCACTTGCATCTAAGATCACGTTATTCACGGATGACTCGATCCAGATGGAAGGTAAACCGCACTTTGGACCCACGCTCTACGAATGGTCAACAAGCATTGGTCCCGACTTTATTCGCGACCATGATTTCAAACATCAAAGTCTCTTACTAGACGAAGTTACAAATCTAACCAAGTATTCCTACAGCTCGCGTGCCTTATTTGGAATCTATCAACAATGGTTCTTTGCACACGTTAAAAAAGGATGCCTGCTAACTTTTCGATTGAACTTTATCAAGAAACGGTTAATAACGTTCAACCAGATAAGGATCAATACGTTTTAATTACAGACGAAGCGGCTTTCCAAGTTGATGCCATCTCAGCTTTTCTTGGCGAAGGTGCGGATGAACCTAACAAAGAAGAAATTGATATTAAAAAGTTTGCAAGTGAACATCACTTAAAGTATGTTCCGATTCGATATCCAGCCGAAGTCGACGTTGATGACGTTGCTCCCAGCGATCATGTGATTATCCGTGGCCTAGGTTTAAGCTTTATCGATTACCTGGCTGAATTAACCGAACGCCGTGGTGGTACATTTACCCGCGATGAACAGGGTGAACTCACATACACTCGTTCAGGCGATGAGCCGACCGTTTACGCTAGTTCTCGGCGCGGTCTGCCGTACCATGCTCGAGGATTAGATCAGAAAAAAGTTGGCGAAACGTATCCACGCTACTTCCTTTCGAATGAATATGTTAATCGACTTGTTCTTCAAAATAAAAAAATAACCGGGCAAGAATTCTTGAATCGCATCATGTTAGATGTCGAACTCGCCTATTACGTTGCTCTAGTCAATGCTAGCTATCCTGATATCGATCGTAAAACCTTTGAAAGCGAACTTGCCGACAGTACTGACAGTTTTAAGAAAGTTTTAGATAAGTATGATATCAAACAAAGTGAACGCGTTGATTGGGCGAAGTGGGCAAACCCAATTCCGGCCAACATTACGGATACTACAATGTTTACCAAATTTGTCAAAGACTATCTCGAAAAAGATATCAAGCTCGCTAACGAAGGTAATAAAACTGCTCCTTTTTCAAGCGCAATGGAGAAGCTGCGTGAGCTTCGATCTAACATTCGTAAAGTCGTTACTTACGAACTAATTAGTGATGACGACTACGTTAAGTACGTTTTAAAACAGTTTAATCCAATGAATAACTTTTTAGCCGTTGGACCTCCTGCATTTCGTGTTGAACAAATGTTGGCCTTAATTAAGGCTGGCGTTTTAACCTTAATTGGTCCTGGAATGGTTGTCGAAGAAGTTGATGATCATTTTGACACTTATTCGTCTCTTTTAAGCGATAAGAAGCACTATAGTGGAAATGTCCTAATTGAAGGTCGTTTACCGCAACCCAACGCTAATACGACTCGCAACGTGTTAATAAAGAATTTACTAGCTAATAACTTGGCCAGAATTTATTCTTTACATTTAAAGGACGGCTCGACACTTAAAACGGGTGCGCTTGACGTAACGACCGAAACGGCCGAGCTGGTTACACCAGATGGAAAAGTTGTCCCTCAGTTCTTCATGTGGGGACTTTCCACAGAAAATCGGCACTGGCTAACAAATGGTGCCCCGATTCCAGGCGTTAATGATGTTCGTTTACGAATGGCTGATATGATTGCCGGTCAAATTGTTAAAAAGGCAATGGAGTAAAATACCTGAACTCAGATGTACAAAAAAAGCACTGAATTTTTCAAACAGTTTTCCGACTTAAGATCGTCCGTCGGTGGATATTTGAAAAAAGCAGTGCTTTTTTATATGCTCTAATTTAATTTTTTGCTTACGGAGTACTACTAATTAGTACTGTCCCCCGTGAACTTCGGCCACATTATTAGTCAAAATGAACGCCTTTGGATCAATTTTTCTAATTCTTTCGATGATGCGGTGATATTCTGAATTTTCAACCACCAGCATCAACATTCTTTTGTTATCGCCAGAAAAGCCACCTTGAACATCAATGCTAGTATAGCTTTGATCCAAGGACTCTGAAATAATTTCTTCGACTTCTTCTAACTTACTGCTCATTATATAAACACTTTTTTTACGATCAACACCGGTCTCGATGTAGTTCATTATTAGCAAAGTAATCACAGAAGAAAAGAGCGCCAAAATAAATGCTTCAATTCCTGAGCCAAAAATATTCATCACGCAGACGATTGTATCAATTACTAACAAGCTGACGGAAGTTTTGAAATTGAAATATTTTTTTAGAATCAACGGTGGCACCGTTGTCCCACCGCTAGAAGCATCGATCTGGTACAGCAGAGCTACTCCAATTGCATATAACGCTCCACCAACAATTACCGCTAGCGTCCGATCAGAAACCAAACTGATGTTGGGAGTGATTGCCATACAAACTGGCAACAACAAACTTCCAATTGTAATCCTGGCGGTTGTTTCTTTTCCTAAGGTAACGTATGACATCACTAGCATGAAAACGTTAATAATGAATACGACGAGTGCTTTATTCCATCCCAAGGCATCTTCTAACAGGATTGATATCCCCGTTGCTCCCCCGGCGGCGACATTATGGGGTGAGTAGAACATGTTAATACTAACTGCTAATACTTCAAGTGCGATTAGCATGATGGCAAATTGACCGATTAATCTAAAACTTTTATCTCTCATTCAGTTCCTCCGTTTTATTGTATTAAGTAATTAAGGTGATTAAAAAAAGGAGCGAGCCCAGAAACGGGTTCATTCTCCTTTCATTATAAACTAAAAGCGACTAATTATCTTTAATATAAGTGTTTAAGTCCCTTGGATCAAGTTTCTGCCATGTTGTATCATAGAATTTATCGTTCAATTGATGAGTTTCGTTTTTTGAATCCTCATCGATAAATGACTTAATTTTTTGATCAACTGCAAACCATCCGTTCCATCCAAGATGAATCGTATCTTGCATGAAGTATCGCTTAGATCCATCTTTGGATAAATCAACGATGTTGTTAAAACCTTGGCTCTTCAATTGATAATTAATCTTTTTGTTGAATCCGTTAAGCATATTTTCTGAAAGTCCCACATATTTAGCCCACTTTTCATTTACAGGTGGAATAATAAATAAGACGTCCGTGTTATCCTTAGCAAATTGGTTTAGAACCAACTGGAAATCTGAAAATTCAGGTGATTTTGTATAGTTAAAGTTCTTTTCCATCCCCTTGAAGGATTTAATGCGCTTCTTCAAGCGTTGGTTATAAAACGAATTCTTAATTCCAAAATTGTTGCTAGAAGTTTGTTGTTTAGCTTGCTTAGTAATTGCCTGACGAATCAAACTATCTGATTCGTTATCCGGCAAATTCTTAAGCTGCTTATTAACTTTATCTTCATTTCCACCCTTTAGGCTAAAATCAGAAAACAGTTGGTCTTCATGTGATAGCAAACGTTTGTAGTATTTTAAATACGTTTTTTCTGTACCAGACAGCTTTTTACCTTGACTAACCTTCTGCAAAGCTCCGGTTACTTCGCTATTAGTACCTTCAGTACCGCGCGAAATCTTTAGTAAGCGCCTTGCAGCATACCGATCGCTCTCATTTCCCGTTTGATTTTGAAGAAAATTGACCGCCTGTAATTGAGAAAAATAGAATGAAAATGCTTGCGGATCTGCACCATTTTTTACAAACCATTGTGGTGAAATAACAAAAACCGCTTTTTTATTTTTCAGCTGCTTATTTACCCCTTGCATCTGGAAAAAATGCGTTAACGACTGGGTTCCCGCTGCCCCCATTAAGAACGGACGGAAATTCCAATCATATTTTTCTGAAATAACAGATGGATGCGTTAAATCAAATCGTGAAAACTCAGATGAACCGAAAAATGGCACATAATATTTTTTTGACAATGCCGCTTTCTTAACCGAATCACCTTTTAAAATATTGGGCGAAAGTGACGTTGCTGCTTGTTTTTCAATTATTGAATTGATCCGGTTTATTTTGAATGGGGAAAATAAAAGTCCAATCAAAACAACGGCAGCCACCACTAACGGACCAAATATCATCCATAGTTTTTTTCCCACGACTACTGTAATTCCTCAACTTTTGCGATAATTTTATTTGGTGTATCCCATTCGCTTCGTTCAAATTCTGAAACTGGTGCTTCAATTCCTAATTCTGTTTGAAGTTGAAGTAATAGTTGAACAGTTCCCATTGAATCAAGCAATCCTGAGTCAAATAGATTTTCATCCATACTTCCGCTAACATCATTACCTGTTAAATCCGCTAGAATGTTTAATACTGTTTCTTTTGTGTCCATAATTATTTACTCCCCTTTATATTAATGAAAAAATAGTTTGTCTAGAAAACCTGAGAATACCAAGAACGTGAAACATACAAAGTTAAACGTTATAAAAATCGCAAAGTATTCTGTAAATTTATTATGTGGAAAACGTCCTGGATTCTTCTTTTTAAATCCAAGCCACCAATCGTTAACGACTAAAGCTACACCATGGATCAATCCATATAAAATGTAGTACCATGTTTCACCGTGCCAAAATCCCATTAGTAGCATGTTTAAAATATAGGTTATATTGGCAGTCGTTTTGGGATTTTTGAACGTTTTATGCTTCATGAAGAAGAAGACTAAGCGCATATATACGTAGTCTCTAAACCAAAATGACAGCGTCATATGCCATCTATTCCAAAATTCTTTGATATTTCTAGATTTAAACGGCTGATTAAAGTTCATTGGCGTCTCAATTCCCATAAAGTAACTAGTAGCGACGGCAAACAAACTGTATCCGGCAAAATCAAAGAATAAGTAGAAACTATAAACGTACATTACTCCCAATAATCCCCATGATAAACCATGAGATTGTAAAGCAATGTGTTGGACCTTTGGATAAAGATATGTTCCGAAGAAATACGACAACATAAACTTATACACAAATCCTAAAAAGATGTAATGTAATCCCTTTTCCAACATCCCAAGATACTTTTCTCGATCTGGAACGGTATCATAGTCTTTTTTAAAACGACGATAACGATCAATTGGACCGGAGGAAATTGTTGGGAAGAACGCCATAAATTGTAAGAAAAACCACGGATTGAAGTCTTTCAGTACTCCATCACGAATTTCCATTACCGTTTGAACAGCTTTGAATGTTAGATAACTGATCCCTAAAAATCCGATAATCGAAGCCGCTCCCGTCTGTAATAACGGGGTTAATTTAACCACCACTAGTGGTGCAATCGCAAGTAGAACCGCAATAATAAACACCCATGTGTCATTTTTCTTCTTACGATATAAATTATAAAGTGAAACCAAAATCACTTCATATACCAGGTATCCAATTAAAGCAATTCCCTGTTCAAATTTTGGTCCCCCGAAGGTTAGCAAAATAAAGAACAATGAAACTAAAATTTCATACCAGTGAAATCTTTTGCCCCAAAGCATTCCAATCACGATTGGAATAAAGGCTACCGCCAGCATAATAAAATATGCCGGATTTTCGTATGGTGTCAAAGATGGCATTATGCGTTAACCTCTGCAATAACAGTCTTAATATCGATCTTTCCATTGGCCGTCTGCGGTAAACTGTCAACAAAAATGAAACGATTAGGCACCATGTACTCCATCATATTATCTTTTAAGCTATCCTTGATAGCCACTGTTAGTTTTATTTGTGAATCAAAATCATTCTTTTCAGGAACAACATAAGCCACTAATTGAGCGACCTTATTGTCCTTACCATATTTAGGAACAGCAACCCCAGATTGAATTAGTGGGTCGTTGTTTAAATAATGGTTGACCTCTTCTAGCTCGATTCGGTAACCATGCAATTTAATCTGAAAATCAGTTCTTCCACGATAATAAAGCATTCCGTCCTCATCCATAACCGTTAGATCACCAGTTTTATATGCTTGTTGTCCGTCATATTCAAAGAAAGCCTCGTCGGTTTTTTCTTGATTATTTAGATAACCTTTTGAAACACTTGGACCAGCTAATACAAGTTCGCCTTCCGTCCCCGCATTTGCAATGTCTTCGTTATCGTCAAGAATAAAGCCAGCCGTGTCATCCTTTAGATGGCCAATTGGTAACCGATCGTACTTTTCTAGAACTTCGTCGGTTATTTCAATTGAAGTAACTGCGACAGTTGCTTCTGTTGGGCCATAAGTGTTAAAAATCTTAGCGTTTGGAAAACGTTGTTTTAACGCTTGTGCAGTCGCATGGGTTAATTCTTCACCACAGAATAGGAACCGCGTTAATGCAGGAAAATGTTCTGCGTCAAACGTTGGTTGTAGAAGACAAATATCCATAAATGATGGTGTTGAAACCCAAACGTTAAGTCCTAACGTTGGTAAAACTTCAAAAAGCTTTTTAAAATCGTCCGTTACTTGCTTTGGAATGGCTTTAAGTGTTCCACCTAGAACTAGCGTTGGATACAAGTCCATCACGGATAGATCAAATGAATATGGTGGTTGAGATAGCGTTGCTGGTTGTTCTGGCAAATCAAAATCATTAACCTCCCAGTTTACAAAACTCAAAAGATTGTTATGACTAATTTGAACACCCTTTGGTTTACCAGTTGTTCCAGAAGTAAAGATAATGTAGTAATTATCATCACCAGTCACAAAGCTATTTGGTGTGACACTTTTATTTGACTCAAAGACGTCTACTAATTCTTGACCTTCTAGAATTGGTAAATCTTTCAGCGAGATTGGTAGATCTTCAACTGCAATACAAAGACCCGGCTCAGCAATTTCGTTAATCATTGTTAACCGTTCTGCTGGAGAATGACGATCAATTGGCACGTATGCATGTCCACTTTTAACGATTCCAAGAAATGTCGCAATCATCTTGAAGGTCTGTGCTCCATACACCATGATTGGTGATTCTTCTTTAATTCCCCGCGTCAGTATATATGAAGCTAAGCTATCTGAATAAGCTTTTAATTCTCCATAGGTGTTCTTTTCACCTAAGTAATCATATGCAATCCAATCTGGATGCTTTGTTGCAATTGCATCGATTTGTTCGATAACATTAATAACTTTTCCCATAAGTAATAATTCCCCCAGTTAAAACTCGTTATAAATGAATGTCCCACCAGACATACCACTATACCCATATAAATAAAGTAATATTAGTAGAACCGCAAAGTAGAACACGGTTCGGGTAATAAACTTCACTGAATTATGTTGCCATAGATCCTTAAAAAAGGTTAGCATCACAATCCCCCCTTGTTGATTTGACGTTTACTATTTACAACTGTCTGTCATAAAATATCTTTATCAAGACATTAAGTAAAAGTATGCCATTAAATCTCAAAATTGTAAAATGTTTGTAACATAATGTGCCTAAAAAATTCATAAATTCATCCAAAATTCATATGTAAATTCAGTGAAATTTCCCACTACGTACCTAATTACGCAAATTTAAAATTAAAAAGTAAAAAAAAACTAAAAATTAACAATATCGGCTTAACATTTTACGATATTAATTATAATCTTTAGCTTTTTCATTTTCTATTATTTTGACCTGATAAAATGGATAAATATAGTAATCATTAATTGATAAGTGATTTAACTTCAATACTTATACTAGCAGTATTAATTCATTCTAATCTAAATCATTCCAGTTATCTAAAATACTAATTAGCTGCCCTTCTGATGATCGGAAGTAATCTGAAGTAAACTAGTGCAATAGCAACTCCTACAATCAATCCTTTTAGTAGATTGAACGGTACGATTCCATAAATAACCATGTTTAACGTTGAAACATTGATTTGGAAGCTTGCTAGCTTCATATATAATGGCAACATAACAAATAGATTTGCTAGACTCATAATTACCGTCATCAAAATTGAACCAACCAAAACACCCTTAATCAGTGCACCCATTTCTTTTTTATGTTCGCTGCCATGGGCGGCTTTCAAAAAGTAATAAATCGGTAAAACATACGACACTGCTGCCATCCAATTTGCAACGGCTCCTAATGCTCCAGCAGGATTACTATCCCGTAAAATAATATCCATTAACCCCGCCAAAGCCGCGGTTGCCATCCCCCAAATTGGGCCAAACAGCACCGTCCCAATTAATACCGGAACATCCGCAAAATCAATCTTCAAAAAAGAAAATCCCGGTAATAGCGGAAAATCAATGAAAATTAAAACAAACGAAATCGCGGCCAACATTGCTACTACAACCATCTTATTAACTTTAGAAACACTCATATTTACTGCCTCCTTGGATTTGGAGCACCTTCTTGGTTTTATTTACACAAAAAAACACCAACGCTTAAAATTCGGGGCGTTGGTGTTTAAGTTGGACTGCTAGCCTTCCAACTCGCGCAAATAAATTCAATCTCCCTTTATCTAGACTTTAACTATCGGTTTCGGAATTACACCGAATCGACCATCCAAAGATAGCTCATGGACTTTACCACCGGTCGGGAATCACACCCTGCCCCTTGAAGATGAACCTTATTATTCGTAAGTATTTCATCTATAATATATAGCACCGCGTACCATTCGTCAATTATTTGTCCTTCTTTTTGATCTGAAAAAAACTTTCCCCGTCTTCCATGAGATCAATATGCAGATGCTGCTCTGCGTCGACGTCCTTGATTTCGCCTAAATCAATTTCATAACCGCCCTCAATTTCATAGCCATTATCAAATCGGGTTTGTAAAAATTGCCGCAACCTTTTCATAATTCGGGCATTGTTCGCCGTTTTTTCAGCAGCGCTGGCCAGTGTATATCCTTCATTAATGTATCCGGCAATATCACCAGCCTGTAGTAGCGTAAAATAGGTGTACTTTCGCTGACCCGATTTTGAAATTTTAGATTTAATGTAACCTTTTTTCTCCCAATAGCGTAGTTGTCTAGTTGACACGTCAATTGCGTTGGCAACATCACCAATACTTAACAGTAATGAATCGCTATCAATAATTTTTTTAAGCGTATTAGCGTGATTACTGGAACTATTCATAATTCTCCTCCTAGTTAACAAGTTCAACCTTATCCTATTAATTAAACTAATTATAACTTACCTAACACCTTTGTCAAATAAGTTGACAAACAATTCAAAACGACTTATAGTATCCAAAGAAAAGTTTTTTGAAAAGGGGTTGTAAGCTTATGCCACAAGCAATTGATGCACACGGAAAACCATACAAGCGTTCCTTGTTAATCCTTGTGCTATTAATAGGTACTTTCTGTACCGTTTTGAACCAAACCATCTTAACCACTGCGTTTCCAACTTTAATGAACGCCTTTGATATCAGTACCTCAACTGTACAATGGCTCACTACTGGATTCCTAATGGTTAATGGGATCATGATTCCTATTAGTGCCTGGCTGACAAGTCGCGTTCCATCCAAACGACTATATTTATCAGCCATGTTTATTTTCTTAATTGGAACCATTCTTTGTTATACTGCTCCATCATTTCAAGTTCTACTCGCTGGTCGTTTAATTCAAGCCCTTGGTGTGGGTGTTACAATGCCACTTCTCCAAACCTTGATGTTAACTATTTTTCCAGCAAATCAGCGTGGTTCAGCCATGGGACTTGCTGGTTTAGTTATCGGTGTTGCTCCAGCAATTGGCCCAACACTTTCCGGTTGGATTATTGATAATTACAAGTGGCGGACCCTATTTGGAATGATTATTCCAATTGTAATTTTTGTTTTATTGGCCGGATTTTTATTTATGAAAGATGTTCTAAAAACTGATCAAAAGAAGCTTGATTGGATTTCAGCTGCTCTTTCCACAATTGGATTTGGTAGCCTTCTTTTTGGATTTTCAGAAGTTGGCGACAAAGGCTGGGGCGACTCACTCGTTGTAACAACTCTGATCGTCGGAATTATCTTTGTTATTTTATTTGGATTACGTCAATTAAGATCCAAGAATCCGTTCCTTGATTTACATGTTTTAAAGATTCCAGAATTTTCAATTTCAGCCGCATTGAGTTCTGTATCGATGATTGCAATGGTCGGAGCCGAAATGGTATTGCCACTTTATATTCAGACCGTTCGCGGTGAGACCGCCTTTCATTCTGGATTAACCCTTTTACCAGGGGCATTAATGATGGGGGTTTTAAGTCCCATTACCGGACGTCTATTTGATAAGATTGGTGCAAGACGACTAGCCGTAACTGGAATGTTTCTTTTAACCGCTGGAACGATACCTTTTGCATTTATAACTACGACAACCCCAATGATTTACATTATTGTGTTATACGCCGTTCGAATGGCTGGTATTGCGATGACCATGATGCCCGTTACGACATCTGGAATGAACTCTCTTTCATTCGATAAAATGGGCCATGGAACTGCTGTTAATAACACGTTACGCCAAGTAGCTAGTTCAGTCGGAACTGCTATTTTGGTTAGTGTTTTAACAAACGTCACTAAAAATCAAATGCCAGGTAAACACCTGCTAACCACTGAACCGCTAGCCTATAAAAATCAAGCTCTTGACGCCACCGTTGCTGGGTACCATGCAACATTTTGGATTGCAATTGCATTTAGCGCACTCGGATTGCTCATTGCATTCTTTGTTAGCACCCGTGCCGGTGGTTCTGCCAAGGTCCAACCTCAAGCTGGAGGTGAAAAATAATGATTATTTTTCTTTTAATTATCGCTGCCATTGCACTATTCGTTTCGATGACGCTGATTTCTAAAACGACAATTAGAATTATTCTTTCCCTAATTTCGGCAGTTGTAGTGGTGGGTTCTTCCGTTTTGATGGTCATGAATGACCGCGAACATTTTGGGATGCATAAAACTACCGAAACAACGACTCAGGAAATTTACTCTGTTTCCCCATCGAAGCAGATGAACATGTTACTTTATAAAAGTATCGGAACGGCTGACAAAGAGCGCGTTTACCTTTATAACGAAACAGATTCTCAGAAAACACCTAGCCATACCGCTACTGATAAAACGACCAATACGGTTCATACAACAACAAAAGATTCCGCTCGACTAGTTAAGAAAACTACTCGTTGGGTTTATAAAAACGGTACGTATCAATTCTGGTTTGGGATTGCTGGTAATAATCGCGAAGTATCAAAGCGCGTTAATACTTTCTATGTTCCTAAAGACTGGTTGACTTTATCAACAACTCAAGCGACAAAACTGGGTAAATTGGTTAAACAAAATCAAGCCCAGATGAAAAAAGATGCAGCACAATATGTTAAAACCAAGGTTACAGCAACGGTTAAAGCAACCCTAACCGATGCAATGAAGAAAAATCCAACAATGAGTGCTGCTGATCAAAAGAAATTAACCGAAGAGACAACTAAAAAAGCTTCTGCGCAATTTGCTGCTCAGTATCAAGCACAAGCAATGCAAAAACTAATCGAGGAAGCTAAGAAGTAATTAAATTAACACCGGATTTTCTACGTGAAGCATCCAAATTAGTTATTAACTTCGAACAATAAAAAAGCAATCCAAAACTGGATTGCTTTTTTTGCTGTCTTTAGCGATTCGCTATTATTTTATAATCACGTTCAACTTCTTTTTTTACATTTGAAATTGCGGTTCCGCCAATTGAGGTTCGACGTTCCACGGCCACTTTTGATTTTAAAACTTCGTAAACATCATCCTCAATTTGGGCCGAAGCCTGCTTTAATTCAGCTAATGGCATCTGAGTCAACGTGGTTTGGGTCTGAATCCCTTTCAAAACCAGTTCACCCACAATTGCATGGGCCTGTCGGAATGGGATTCCTTTACTTGCCAAATAGTCGGCAAGTTCAGTTGCATTCGAAAAATCATTTTCGGTTGCCGTACTCATCCGTTCCTTATGCACAGTCAACGTTGCCAGCATTCCGTTAAAAACATTAATCGATGCAAGAATGGTATCCATTACGTCAAAAGCGGCTTCCTTGTCTTCTTGCATATCCTTGTTGTATGCCAACGGAATGGCTTTCATTGTCGTTAACAATCCCATTAATCCACCATAGACCCGCCCCGTTTTACCACGCACAAGTTCGGCAAAATCTGCATTCTTTTTTTGCGGCATGATTGATGAACCTGTGGAAAAAGTATCATCCAGTTCAATATAATTAAATTCGTACGTTCCCCAGAGAATTAATTCTTCCGCCATTCTGGACAAGTGCATCATCAAAATTGATGCGTTGCTTAAAAATTCCAAAGCAAAATCACGATCGGATACTGCATCTAAACTGTTGTGATAAATTTTATCAAATCCTAGTTCTTCCGCGACAAATTGCTGATCAATCGGAAAAGTCGTCCCGGCTAACGCAGCAGCGCCCAAAGGAAGAATATCAGTATGTTTTCGATTAAATTCAAAACGCTCATAATCCCTCTGGAACATTTCAAAATATGCTAATAAATAATGTCCGTACGTAATTGGTTGCGCATGCTGCAGATGCGTATATCCGGGCATAATTACATCCGCATTTTGATCAGCTAAACTAACCAATGTTTTTTGAAGTTCGGTTAGTTCATTTAGCACCCGTGGTAAACGATGCTTCATCCAAAGATGAAAATCAGTTGCTACTTGATCGTTTCGTGACCGTGCCGTATGAAGCTTACCAGCTACAGCACCAATCTTCTTTGTCAAAATCGATTCGATATTTAAGTGAATATCTTCATTAGCAATTGAAAACTTAAGTTCACCATCATTTAACTCTTGCTCAATTTCTAGTAAACCCTTTTGAATCTGGTCCACTTCATCCTGACTTAAAATTCCTTGTTTTCCCAACATTTTTGAATGTGCCAACGATCCCTCAATATCTTCAGCCGCCAATTTGTAATCGAACGGAATTGAAGCTCCAAATTCATCGACCCATTCGGCCGCTTTTCCCGTAAATCGGCCACCCCATAATTTATCTGTCATATTTTACCTCGTTGTTTTTTTGTTTTTGAAATGATTTTTGGTTTGTATACTCTGGTTAAGTAGACGCTTGCTTGTAGCCTAGTTGAGCTTCGAAAAACAGAAGCCTATGGATATTAGCCACGCCTAGACTAATCCTCAACTCTTGACCACCTTTCTCCGTATCCTTTTTTCAGTTGAACTTCGAAAGATTGTGTTCTGCGGCTAGCCTAGCTAGATAAAACATCCACTGATGCTTCAATTTAAGTGGACGCTTGCTTGTAGCCTAGTTGAACTCCGAAAGGCAAGAGTTTCCGGTTAGTTACGCCATGGCTAACATCCACAAACTCCCGTGGATATTAACCATAGCCAGACTAATCCTCGACTCTTAAACGCCTTTCTCCGTATCCTTTGAATGCACATGGTTAACCTGTTCGAACACCATCGTTGGTAAACTCCACAACTTGATGAATCCACTGGCAGCGACCTGATCGAAGCTGTCAGATGCTGTGTATGTTGCCAAATTTTCGTCGTATAGTGAATTGGTTTCTGACTTACGTGCGACGGCTGTGGCGCCTCCCTTGTATAACTTCATTTTGACCGTTCCATTCACTACTTGTTGGGTATGGTCGATGAAGGCTAGTAGTGAGTCAAATAGTGGTGAAACCCACATTGCGTTATAAATTAAGTCGGTAATCTTGTCTTCAATAATTGGTTTGAAATGAGCAACGTCGCGTTCGAGCGTTAAATCTTCCAAATCTTTGTGGGCGGTCATGATTACTGCTGCTCCGGGAGCCTCGTATACTTCACGGGACTTGATTCCAACCAGTCGATTTTCAATTTTATCAATCCGGCCGATGCCATGTTGGCCAGCCAATTCATTCAACTTCACAATCAACTCGCTTAATTTCATCTTTTCATCATTTAAAGCTACTGGAATTCCCTTTTCAAACGTTAAATCTAAAAATAATGCTTCTTCTGGCGCGTCTTCTGGTGCGACCGTCATTCCCCACGCATCATCGGGAGCCTGATTCCATGGATTTTCAAGAATTCCAGCTTCATTGGCACGGCCCCAGAGGTTCGCATCGATTGAATATGGCGATTCTTTTCCAATTGGCACTGGAACATTGTGTTCTTTAGCATAATCAATTTCTTCTTCACGTGACCAATGGAAGTCACGAATTGGTGCCTCAATTGAAAGTTTAGGATCAAGAGCATGAATTGCAGCCTCAAAACGAACTTGATCATTTCCTTTTCCGGTTGATCCATGGGCAATTGCGGTTGCTTCATTATCATGAGCAATTTGAACCAATTTGTCGATAATTAATGGACGCGAGAGTGCTGAAACTAGTGGATATGCCCCTTCATACAGCGCATTGGCCTTAATCACTGGAGTGACATATTTATCAGCAAATTCATCCTTGCCGTCGACCACGATGGAATCAATTGCGCCAACTTTTAGCGCTTTTTTCTGAATTTCAATCAAGTCTTTTCCGCCTTGACCGACGTCCAAAACGACCGCAATTACTTCGTATCCTTTATCCATTAACCATGGAATCGCAACTGATGTATCTAATCCGCCTGAATATGCTAAAACAATTTTTTGTGTCATTTTTAAAATTCCCCTTTAAGTTTAGTGTTTAAATGAATGTGTTTCGATTAACGCTAAGATTCTTGAAATTCCAAACGTTAGTACAAAGTAAATCATTGCCGCGATAAAGACTGGTAAAAACGGCTTAAATGATGCTCCTTGAACAATTGAAGCCTGAAACATTAACTCGGTTGCTCCAATTACTGAAAGTACTGATGATTCCTTAATTACGGTCACAAACTCATTTCCAAGTGCCGGCCAAATACTCTTAAGTGCTTGTGGCATTATGACAAAGCGCATCGACTGACTGTATGAAAATCCGAGCGAAGCAGCTGCTTCTTTTTGACCCAGTGGAACCGAATTAATTCCTGAACGAATAATTTCAGCAACGTATGCTCCTGAATTAATTGCCATCGCCACCGCTCCGGCCATAAATGGCGATAAGTTCAATCCAATAATTTGAGTTCCAAAGAAGATCATAAAGGCTTGTACCAACAACGGCGTTCCTCGGATAAATTCAATATAGACATTAGCAATAATTTTCAAGATCCAATTTTTGCTAATCTTCATCAATGCCATGAATGTACCAATGATTGAGCCAAAGAATACGGCAATTGCCGCAAATGCCAGTGTCCATAGCGTTCCGGTAATAAAGAAATTACCGTATTTCGCCCAAAAACTGCTATTTTGGCTTTGAATCTTATATGAACTTGTTAGGTATTTTTTGAAAAGCCCTTGTTTTTTGATTGTGTTAATCGACTTATTAACTTGTGTTTTAAGCGATTGAGCTTTGAGTGGCATTGCAACCGCGGTTGGTGATTTTTCCGTTACGAATTTGGGATAAATTACTTTTAAACTCTTATCTTGATATGCATAGGAATCGGCAATTATTCCCGCCAATACCGCTCCATCAATCTTTTTGTTAATAACCTGTCCAACAATATCCGTGGCCTTCTCTAAGGAACGAACTTTAGCACCCGGAAGCTGCTGTTTAGCAACCGTCTCTTGCATCGTCTGCTTTTGAGCGCCAATTGTTTTACCGTTAAAATCCATAATTCCCTTGTACTTCTTTTCGTCCGCCTTCCGAATTACCATCGCCTGTTCTTCATACATATATGGTTCGGAGAAAAGCACCTGTTTTTCACGTTCCGGCGTTTCGCTCATTCCAGAAATAACCATATCGACTTTGCCAGTATTCATTGCTCCAATCAAGGCGTCAAAGCCGAGCTCTTTAATTTGAAGTTTCACGCCCATGTCGTTGGCGATTTTTTGTGCCACTCGCACATCAGCACCCACAATCGTATCCTGACCTTTAACCGTGGCATGAAATTCCAGCGGTGCATAATCGGCTGACATTCCAACGATCAGATAGCTTCTTTTTTTGATTTTTGTTAAGTACTCATCATTTTGGGTCTTGGCCTTGCCATCGTCCGCAAATATCGTCGCAAAAGCTCCTGAAAAGCTCATAAAAAATATTGCTAAAACGATGATCCACTTTTTCAGTTGCTTCATAACGATCATCCTCATTTTTCCCTCATTTAAATTTAATATTAATATACTCTTATTTTATCTTTATGCAACATTATATGATTATATTTATATTTTTATACATTGATGCATTGTATATTCATATGGAAAATGAATAAAAAAAGCAATTCAAAATAAAATTTGAATTGCTTAAATGTAAAATATTTAATTTTGAGGTAGCATTAGTTCAACCGCTATACCTTGAAAAAGCTCGAATTTTCACCCAAATAATGCTTCCCAGCCGTAATATCATATTGAATTAATTTATATTCATTTAATAGTTCTTTTTGCTTAGCAGTTAGATCTTTTTCTGAAACTTGTTTACCATTGTCTAGCATATACTTGTCGCGCTCACCCGCAGGCAACTGTTCCATGCACTTCGTCAATAAGGCGTAATATGGTGACACTTTTGAATTAGTCTGTTCTAACATCATCGGGGTAAACATATATGGTGCTGCGACCGCTTTTTTAACTTTTCGTTTACTATGATTCGAATAGATAAAGTAATCCGTCTGATGAATTTCAGAATCGTATTGGACTAATTTTTGATCACTATCTTTTTGCCATTCATAAAGTCCCGGCAAATGGTCGCCATAAAATACTAAGGTGACATCCCTTTTTTCAGAATCAACCTGTTTAATCAATTCTTTTAAATCCTGGTCCGTTTGATTAATTCCATACGCATAAGTTCTTAAACGGTCCAAACTTGCGTCACTCAAACTTCCACTGGCAGGAAAATTATTTTCTTTGCCATACTTATCCTTAAAATATGGCATGTGATTTTGCATAGTCGATAATTGAATAAATTGACCACCTTGATGTTGATCCATAATGAGTTTTAGTTCTTCATACGCTGATTTATCCGAGATGTATTTGGAACCACTCGCAATACTGTCTCCTGAAGACTCTACCCCGCCAATCGCTTCTTTATATTTCACCTGATCCGGCGCATAGGTATTATAAAATTTTTGAAAACCTAACTGTTTAAACGCGTTAATTCGGTTGTAATAAGTTGGTTGGAACGGGTGGATTGCATTTTTAGTCTTAAATAAATCTAGTACAGAAGGCTGATACTTTATCTTAGGCATTAACTCAACATATGGTGTTGATAATGCCGGTGCAAAGTTATTTAAGGACATACTGGTGAGTGCTTCATATTCCATGTCCGCGGTTCCACCGCCATATCCATAACTATCCATCAGGCCCGATGTGGTTGTTTTCTTCAACTGATCCGTATTGGGAATTGGATCATTCATCTGAACTCCAGGAACGCGCTGCGGATTTGAAAAACTTTCACTTAAAATATAAACAACCGTCTGCTTACTAATATCATTTTGACGATCCTTATTGATGCTTTTGGCTTCTTTTTCTAATTTTTGCGAAAGTTGCATAATCGCTGCTTTTGAATATCCACTAGGTTGCTCCATTATTGGAATAATCATTCTACTAACCAGTGTAACAACCGGTCCATTTGACCTAAAGTCTCCCTTTATGCTTCCAGGATGCGCTTTATATTTAAATTGATTAGCCATCACATCGTTAAAAATCGTGTGATCCTCTGTTTTCCACGTCACGACCGAACTAGGCATTAATGGCAATTTGATCATAAAGAAACCTAGAAAGGCAACTCCACTAACTAGCAATAATAAGCGTTGCTTCCAACTAAATATGGGAACAAATTTGGCTCTTCTTTCTAAATAAACTCCCAGGAGGACTAAGATAACCAAAATTGCAGCCACTGCAGCAACCAACCACACGTTTACTAAGCTTGTAATTTCCTTAATATTTTTCAAATTACTCGATATATCAACGGGCAGTATTGGTTCATCCCTTGATAGTATTTTCTGATAATTTGCAAATACAAATACCAATAGAACTACCGAAAATGCAGTAATCGAAATTACCAAACGATTAATTAATGCAAAAATTATCATTATAAACGCAAAAATCATTAACATATTTAAAAGCATCAATTGCGGTTTATACCGGACGACAGCAACCGCCGAACGCACGCTAAACGAACTATTGGAAATCAGCATAATCACATTGGCAAAAATCGATAAGGCAAGTGCAATCACCATCGCAACCGTTTTTTTAGGTGAGAAAGCCAGTACCTGGTGTTTAAAGTTGCCTCTCAAAATTTCAATTAGTATTGCTATTAAAGTGGTCACAACTGCCGAAATTAGTATGGCGCCAATCAGATGAAGTGGCGTCTGCTGCATCCAATATACCGTCCCCCACATATTCCGCCAGAATGGCTTTATAAACAAAAAATGGGTCGAAAATAAACTAGCACCAAAAACTAAATCCCACGATATGTAATTTGTGATATTTTGCTGCTTAAGTAAAATGAACACCGATAATCCAATAAAGAAGGCCCAAGAATTTGTCATCAAAAAGGACAAGCGGTTAATTGCTATATCTCCGTTATTAAAAATTATGTTATGTGGACCAACCAAATTTAACAGCAAGGTTAAAACTAATCCGCTACCAGCAAATATTCCTAAAAATCGCTTAGCATATTTAACTTTGTTTTCCGCAGAAATTTGATTAAGATACTTTGTGGCTAATAGTAAAAATATTCCCCACAACATCGTCCCAAAAGAAAAGCTTGCATCTCCTGAGAGCTTTGTTATCCACAAGATGGTTGGCATAACCGAAAGCACTAAAAATGCATAAATTAAATATCTCAATTTAATTTTTTCAATATTGATTTTCCTCAGTAAAAACGCACCCACGCAGACAGTTAACGCTGCCGTAGCGAGCTTATTCGTTTGGAATAAAATCGGAAATGAACTTCTAAAGATGTCAAAAGTATTAAACCTGACAGCGATCATTCCCCAAACTAGTAATGAAAAAAATAATGAGTAGAAAACTATTTGTAGCCAAACATCTCTAATTTTATTGAAGTTGACCTTTTTTAAAACCCTATCTGCCAGAATCAACAAAACTATATTCTCAATAATTGGTTTTAAACTACTTAAAATTTCAAATAAAAAAGCTCTCTTTGCATCAATATTAAAATGCCATACCCCACTAGAGTAGGCCGTTGCTGAACCTAATATAATTAAAAAAACAATCAATATATTAATTGCAAAACTTAATCGTTTGTTGACTCTTACTTTAAAATTGTCCAATATTTTCGCCTTCTAACTTATGTGTATACATTTAAATCATACGCTTACTTTTGTGCTTCCACCATATTGAATAAAATAAAAGTCCTCTTCCAACTCATTTCGTAATGAAATATAGCTTGAAGAAGACCACTTATTGATCTTTATTTTAGAGGGGCGCATCTATCGCTAGCGTTCTTTTAAAATATCGTCGATTTCCTCAACAACTCTTTTAGACGCGTTTCCCGCATTAATTTTACAAAAGCGATTGTAAAACTTCATGAAGTTTTCATCGCTTGTCATATCCGTCACCTGTAAACCATGAGCAATATTTGCCAGAAGCGCATCAACATCATAAGCAATTTCACCCGGTAAATCCTTTGTGTAATTCAAATAAAATCCGCGAAGTTCATCTTTATAAACCTCAAAATCGTAAGGAAAAAAGACAATGGGGCGTTTAAGATATGCGTAATCAAAAAACACGCTTGAATAATCCGTTACTAACAAATCCGATATTAAATATAAATCTGAAATGTTGGAATAACTAGATACATCGTAGGCAAAGCCTTCCATATCTGAAAGGTCCACTGCATTAGAAATTAAATAATGCATTCGTAGCAACAATACGGTGTCTTTTCCGAAGGCCGCCTGCATTTGCTTTAAATCAAATGGCAGTTGGAACGAATATTTGCCCTTCGTAAAAAACTGATTATCCCGATATGTAGGTGCGTATAACACAACTTTTTTATTCGCCGGAATTCCTAAGCGTTGCTTAATTTTATTGATTAATGCTTCGCTCGGCTGCGCCAATTCATCATTTCGCGGGTATCCAATCTCGAGAATTTTATTCTCATAGCCAAACGCTTTCCTAAAAATTTGTGTTGCATATTCGTTTGGACTAATTAAATAGTCCCATCGATTTGCCTCTTGAACAAAATTTTCGTGGTATTTTTCAGTTGTTGTTCCGGGCATCATGACGTTTTCAATGTCCAATCCCAATTTTTTCAAAGGCGTCCCATGCCACGTTTGGATAATCTTTACGTGCTCTGGTTTTCGTACCCACTGTGGTAAACGAGCATTTTCGACCCAGATCTGGGCCTTTTCAATGACCTTCACCCACTTAAAGCTGCCACGAATAACATAATCGTATCCATTGGCCTGTGCCAATTTCTCCAATTCCTTGTTGATAACCCATACCAACTGGTAATCAGGATGGCTCTTTTTCAGTTCTTCATAGATTGCCAGTGGTGAATCACTAATTTGACGTCCCCCAAAGCTTTCAAAAATAACTGTCTTTTGTTTGTAGGGTTTGTAGTTGATTTTAAAATTATAAGTCAGTAGTCTTCTTTTTACTTTTTCTAAAAATGTTATTAAGTTCATTGGAATCCGTCTTTCTGATAGTTTTTTTACATAACCAGTATAATATAGTTTTTCTAACTTAAATTAGATAATATATACATCAATAACAAGTTAGTACTGGATTGCCGGCGAACATCTTAGCTAAACTAACCAGGTTATTGAAAATAATTATGAGTAAAGAAAAGAGATAGTAAATTATTAAATCCACTACCTCCTTCATACAAAATTCTTCTTTATTTCAATACTTCACTTGATAATTGATCTACAGCCTTTTTTAGCTCCCCATGTCCTGAATATTGGTAATTACTAAATACCACAACAGCCTTCTTACCGTCCTGACTGATGCGAATATGATCCTGGTAGCCATATCCATATCCGTTTGCATATCGATATACCGGGTCTTTAGAGGTGTACAATCCGCCGTAGTATTTTGCTCCGTTTGCCACACTAGACAGATAGACTTCATTTGCAGCCTCTTTCCCAAGTAAATTACCATTTAACAGGTTAGATAAAACTTTATAAAAATCTTTAACTGACATATAAACTTGACCTGTTCCAAGTTCAGACTTAATAGTTGCTTTATTCGGCTTCTGAAGCGTCTTTTTAACTGTACCACTGTTCTGATCCACTAGAATATATCCTAATGAACGATCGGTTTTAATAACTTTGTTATAAGCCATTTCGGTTTCTTTAAGCTTTAATTTCTTAACATACAAATTATTAAATAACTGGGCGTATGTCCTTCCCGATGTTTTCTGGATAATTTCTGATAAAATTACAAAATTAACCGGTTGATAGCTCCACGTACCCTCATTATCAGCAGTAAATTTAACGTTGTCGATCACTTCATTCAAGAGTTCATCGGTAGTCAAACTATTACCAGTAAATTTTAATTTTCCCATTGACAGACCCGAGGTCATATCTAATAGTTGTCTAACAGTAATTTTGCTGGCACCGGGTAAATTTGGAATATACTTGTTAACTTTATCCGTAAATTTTAATTTTCCATCGTTAATTTGTTGCATTACTAGCCCAGCAGTGAGAGATTTTTGTAAAGAGTCAATTTCATATGTCGTCGTCAAAGTGTTTTCTTCACCCGTCGCATCATTTGCGTTTCCTTTTACATAGCTATCAACCACTTTATTATTTTCAACTAAAATTGCTGAACCATTAAACCCAACCGACGAAAGTGTTTTTTTTAATTTCCCTTTATAAGGATTATCTTTAGGCTTATCTACTACTTTGGTTTTATCGGTTGCCACTGCACTGCTTTTTTTGTTTTGTAGTGAAATTCCACCCAAAATAACACCCACAATAATGATAGCTCCCAGAAGCGCATATAAAATTTTTTTCATGACTCTAATATTATCCCCCTACTTGTCAATACTTAGTTCATAGAATACACGAATTAAGCATGAAAATAAAACTTTTACTTTCTCTCCATCAAAATAACTCTAACCGAGCTAAGTCTCCCACTAAAATTATTGGAAAATACGTATCTAGTTTTATTGCCCAGACTAATTTTCTTATAATTTTGTTTAATAATCGGATTTTTTAAATCTCCTTGCCCCACAATGATAAACTTCGTACTCTTATTCTTTACAGACATATCTAGTGCTTTGGTTTGTGGAGCAATAATTAAATTCGTTCTTTCAAAAAAATATCCAGATTTTTCCACATTTACATATCTTTCTACGCCTAAATCAATGGTTCGATAATATAGCAATGTTATCTTTTCACCATTTGCTCGATTTTTAATTTCATCTCCAAATTTTTTTGCAACATTGAACGGACTGCCCTGCCTAAAACCCGAGAGTTTTATTGACGGATTGGTTTTAGGTGCTATCACCATAAAGAACAAAAATAGTGCCAACGTTGAAGCAAACACTAATCCTACATTAAAGTCCATTTTCGAAATAACATTGACAATAGCATATACTATTGTTGAGATCATAATAAATTCTAAAACCAGCATCACGTAGTCCCCTGGACGTAGTGCCCAAAAACTGATAAATCCTGTAATTGTAAATACTAGCATAATCGACGCTGCTACAAAACGATCTTTTAGCAAGATTAACGTAAAAATAAATACTACCAAAATTAAAATACTTGTATTTACTAATCCATTTAAAAAGATGCTCATAGATTACAAAAAATGAGAAAAGATTGGTAGAGTTTCCTTTGTGTACGATGTTAAATTTGTGACAAAATATACTTCAAAATATTTTTTTATACCACCCACATAAGCAAAATAACCCAACATGGGTAAAAAAACCGTTAGAGTTCCTAAAACACTCCAGATCAAGATTTTACCAATCGTTTTACATGCTCTTTTCAAATCTTGTGATACAAAAATTTTAAACAGAATTATGATAGCCAGTGCTATCCATGGACCAATAAGCGAGTATTTCATATTAAAAACCCAAGCAAATGAAACTCCCACCAGGAAAAAGTGCGAATATTTTTGATTTTTAAAAAAGCTTTGAATCATGTATATGCTTATTAAAATCCAAGGAATGGAAAATTCTTCAGGGCTTCCGCCGTTCTTAAAAGTGAAATTAGATACCATCCACATAGGAACTAACAGAGCACCTAAAATTGACAAGCTTGTTTTTTTATTAACCAACTGTATATCAAAAATTTTCTTCAATAAAAATTGGATAACCAGTAAGTTAACAATTTCTACAATAAATAACCCGATATATCCACCTTTAGAAATCATATTTGCAATTAAATATAAAATATACATCGAAGGACCACGCTGTTCAAAAACATCCTTAAACGGGATGTATCCCTGACTCCATAATTGTCCAATACGCAACATCGCATTAGCATCATCCCAAGTATTCCCACTTCTCAGAGGCGTTGAGGTAATATTTATAAAGCAAAAAATCGCTAGCAATATGATTGTAAAAATATATAAATAATTCTTGACCTCAAAATTTTTAATTCTTAACAACATGTTTACCCTTCCCAAATTCGATTTTAGACTTTTTTGAGTATAAACAATTATTGTTCAGACCTCAAGGCGTGTGTGGCACGCATTATCACACTTACGATACTTCTCGAAAAATTTTATGAGTTATGAAATTGTGGTAAAATTACAAACGTTGATGCCAATAAAAGCTTACCGCATATACACTTATAAAACCTTTAACAATAATGTTCAATATTGGGAGAAAATTTCATGAAACAGCTTGAAGTAAATTTAATAAAAAATGTACTAAACATCAGAATGTTTGAAAGAACAGACTTTAAAAACCTATCTTTAAATTTAGTAGATGACGTTAGCTCTGTACCATTAACTAAAATTAATGAATTTCCTATTGATGATCCCGATTATAAAGGATATGAATTTCAAATTGATCTAGGCGAATTTCTAGATGACCGATTTAAAAGAGGCTTGCCACTAACTGATGAAAG
Organism: Pediococcus stilesii; assembly: GCF_001437075.1. Taxonomy (GTDB): domain Bacteria; phylum Bacillota; class Bacilli; order Lactobacillales; family Lactobacillaceae; genus Pediococcus; species Pediococcus stilesii. Next base: position 28,447 of record NZ_JQBX01000011.1, on the reverse strand, counting down.
TTCATCTAAAGTTATTATTCAATCTAACTACACGATCGAATCTTTTCCCAGTTCAGACGACGTTCAATCAGAACCCACGTTTGAGGAATACCATACGTCTTTAAGAGTTCCTTTTAAAAAGAAATGGTCTCTAGATAATTTCCATAAGGTTTACGATAGTGCCAATTTACATTTTTTAAATGTATACGTAACTAAAAAAAATGCTTTAGCGATTCTAATCGATCAAGAAGTTAGGCCTTCACAGTACTTGCGCCATCGAATGATAACAAAACTTGATATTCATGAAAAAGAAATGAAAATCAAGGGAGAGATCAAATTAAATTACTTTAGTTTACTGGATTGTCACGTTGAAATGATTGAACGCGGCGGTAAACAAAAAATATCTTTTCCCGTAAAAATTAAATCAGCACCGATTAAAAGTAATAAATCTTTTCGCTATGAATATGAAGTCTTTATACAAATGGATTACGTCTTAGATTATCTAAAAAATCTTAAGCAAACAGAGGAACTTAGTTTAGATCTTTTCTTTGTTGTTAATTTAAATCAAAATGATTCTTCATCTACTTTTAGAGTGGGAAATCCAAAATTTCTAGTCGATTATTTTATGAAGGGTGAATTGGCTTCATTTGATTCACAAAATAACCAATGGTACTCCCTGGTTCCTTATTTCACTCTCAAGGCTACAAATTTGTCGTTTACGTTCAATGTATACGACAAAGAGGCTTATGATTATTTTCGATCAAATAAAAACAATTGGAACAGCGTTGCAAAATCTGGAGAAGAAAAAGATATTTGGATTATCGGAGAGCGTTCGTATAAAGCACAAGACAATGGATACCATTTTTTCAAGTATCTTCGGGAAAATCACCCAGAGATTAATGCCTACTATGTGATACGTAAGAATTCAATTGAGAGACGTAACGTTGATCCCTTAGGTCATGTAATCTTTTTTAACTCTAAAGAGCATTTTGAGAAAGTTATCCAAGCAAAATACATTTGTGGAACTCACCATCCAGACTCTCTTTATCCAATTAGAAGCAAAGAGTATATTAAACACATCAAAGCAAAAAAGATTTTTTTACAACATGGTGTGTTTGGAACCAAGAATATAGCCCCAATTTATGCTAAATCGGTCAATGAATTCTACACAGATTTATTTATAACTAGTTCTCCAAAAGAAAAAGGAATTGCGATGACTGACCTTGGCTATTCCAAATCGGAGGTTGCAGTCACCGGTCTGGCCCGATTTGACACCTTATTTAAAAATGACATTAAAGTAAAGCGTCAATTATTAATCATTCCTACTTGGCGAGATTGGATTACGAACGCAGAGCAATTCGAACAAAGTGAATATTTAGAAAGGTATCGCGCTTTGTTATTTGATCCACGATTAAAAGCATTTAGTGAAAAAAACAATCTCAAAATTATTTTTTGTCTACACCCGAACATGCAAGATTATATCGACTATTTTAAAGACGTTCCGGCAACATTAATAAATCAAGGTAAGGTTGACGTCCAGGCTTTAATCAAGGAAAGTATGATGATGCTTACTGATTATTCGAGCGTGGCCTTTGATTTTAGTTTTCTACACAAACCCGTTTTATATTATCAATTTGATCGAAATCGTTTTTTGGGTAAGTATCCTTCCCACCTTGATTTAGACAATGAATTACCTGGTCCAATTGTTGATAACCTTGATAACCTATTTAATGAACTAAATAACTCTGCCGCAAACAATTTCTCTATGGAACCCGAATACGTTACAAAGGCAGATTCCTTCATTGCTAATCGAGACACTCATTCAAGCGAGAGGATTTACAAGGCTATAGTCAACCTTAAAAATAAAACTTTAAAACAAAAAGTACAGGATGACCCACTTTATTTAAGAATAAAACGCCGATTTAGGAGAAGTAAACACTACTTCCCAACTATGAAAAAATTATATTGGATCTGGTCACACACTTTACCCGTTAAAGAAAATCAAATTTTATTTGAAAGTAGTCTTGGAAAACGTTTCGAGGACAGTCCACGGGCTATCTACGAAAAGATGGTAGAAAATAATGAACCTTATGAGTACATTTGGGTTTCCAATAATAACATGCCATTGAAAGCGAACCCCGATACTAAAGTCATCAAACGTCTTTCTTTTGAATATTATAAATATCTTGCAACAAGTAAATATTGGGTAAATAATCAAAATTTTCCCACTTATATAACCAAGCGCAAGGAAATATCATACCTTCAAACTTGGCATGGTACGCCCTTGAAAAAAATGCAACATGATCAAACCATTATTGAGGGGCGCGATGATTCTTACTTAAAGAGAGTTACGCATGCCAAAGATCAATGGAGTAAGCTTGTTTCTCCTTCTCCATATGCTACTAGTGCATTTCGATCTGCATTTCAATATGATGGTTCCGTTATTGAAAAGGGTTATCCAAGAAATGATGTTTTTTACAGCTCCGATTCAAATAATATTCGTGAGCACGTTCGAAAAGATTTGGGTATTCCTGCTGATAAAAAAGTGATTTTGTACGCTCCAACATTTAGAGACTATGAAAAAAGTGGCAAAAAATTTGTCATGGAAAATGAGATTGACTTTGAGCAATTTGAAAAGAAACTTGGCGATAATTATGTCCTTTTAATGCGTCAGCACGTGATCGTTGCTTCTAAATTATCAATCCCGGCTGAAATGCAACACAATATTATTAACGTCTCTACGTACCCAAATATCCAAGAATTAATGCTGGCAAGTGATATGCTGGTCACAGATTATTCATCCGTTATGTTTGATTACCTCAACGTTAATCGTCCAATGTATTTCTTCACCTACGATCTAGAAAAATATCTCGATTTAAGGGGCGTTTATTTTGACTTTGAAAAAGAGGTTCCTGGTCCGATCGTTAAAACTTCGGATGAACTGTTAAATGCCATTGCGAATAACGAAACTTATTGGGATACCTATGGTGCTCTGTATAAAGATTTCCAGAATAAATTTATTCCTTTTGATGGACCCAACACTGCGGAGACCGTTTATAAAGATTTCTTTAAGTAACAAGTTTAAAAAACACCTAAATTCATAAATTACTTTATGTTAATCCTTCTATTATCAGCAGACGAAACACTTAATTCTTCTGGCTGATCATGGAGGGATTTTTTTATACTTCAAAAATTAAACGTTTGCAATAAGTTAACAGAATTTCGGCATAAAAATAGCTTTACTCCTGATAAATATCGGAGTAAAGCTATTTAAGTATGAGATTAAAGTTCTATGTTATTTTATTTACAAGGTTAAACATTTTTCAGCATCTTTTTATCGTACTTTATGTTGAACCGGATGAATCAAGGTAGAAGGACTCTCTAAGGACTTTGTTATAGAATGTCCCGACACATTAACCATTGCAAAAAATATGAAGGCCAAAATAGCGATAATAACAACCATCCTTGTCGCTATTGACATTTTATCAGGCAATACCTGCCCATACATTCGTTTTTGTATATTTTTTTCGGCTTGTTTAACTTCCACGCCAACTTCAACCTGATCGTTAATCAATGATTGTTGATATCCATCAATACTAAATTCAATTTGTTGTCGTTTCTTATCTTGTTGATATTTTTTTCGTTCTTTAGCAGTTTTTTTCTTAAAACTACTAGAGAATTGGCGATAATGCGATATAACTTCATCAGTATCACCCACTTCTCGTAACTCTCCAAAATGCATCCAAGCAACTCGATCACAAATCATTTTCACCTGACTTAGAGAATGACTAACAAATAAAATCGTCTTACCTTGCTTTTTAAATTCCATGATTTTATCCACACATTTTTGATAGAAAGTATCATCTCCAACGGATAACGCCTCGTCAATTATCATAATGTCAGGATTAATGTGCACTGCTATGGCAAAACCTAAACGTGAACGCATTCCACTAGAATAATCTTTAACGGGCTGATTAATAAACGTTCCTATATCCGCAAAATCGATAATTGAATCTCGGACATCATCAATTTCCTTAATTGTTAGTCCTTGCATTAATCCTTTTAAACGAATATTTTCGGCTCCTGTTAAATTCTTCTTTAATCCCGCTCCAATTGCAATAATTGACGTATCTCCTCTAACATCCACAGTTCCAGTGGTTTGAGGAATAATTCCAGAAATAATATTTGAAATGGTCGATTTTCCAGATCCATTAACCCCTATAATCCCAAAAGTTTCACCGGGTTTGATAGCCAGACTAATGCCTTTGAGCGACCAAAAATGTGGGACATCAACTTTACCAATGTTAAAAAAATTTTTTAATTTATCACTCTTAGTTCTAAAAAGATCATACTCTTTTGTAACATTCTCTAATTTTATTTTATATGAATTATCCATTTTTAAAATCCTCGATTAAATTAAATCAACAAAATTTGCACGGAATTTATTATGCAAATAACTTCCAATTGTCATCATGATGAATACAAAAAGCCAAAATGTAATCGTTAAATTTAAATTGGGTTGTTGCCATACCCACCCTTTCGAAAGTAATGATTCCCGCATTCCGTTAATAATATAGTAAAAAGGATTGACCTCTAAAACACGTACTAATACCGGAGGAAAATTCGAAGTAACAAAATTAAACAATACACCACTCATATAAAATAACATTCTTAGTACTGATTGAAGTGCAATTTGCCAATCTCGAACTAATACACTTACTGTGGAGTTAAAAATTCCTAAAGAATACATCAGTGCTATCATACAGATAAAGTAATAAATAAACTGAATCCATGATATCGTCGGCCAAATGTGGTTTAAAAACATTAAAAATACAGCAAAGGCCATCATCGTCCAGAAACTATATAAATTTCCCATAATTTTAATTGACGGCAACACATTGATTGGAAATTTCATTTTTGAAACTAATCCAACTTGTTGGTACACGCTCTTTGAAGCATCTAGAGTGGTTTTATTCATGTATAACCAAGGAGCAATTCCGGTTACCATCCAGGGTAAATATGGGATCCCGGGCATAGGATCTCCACGCTTTAACGCAACCCCAAATACTAAATAATAAATTCCTATTTGGATTAGTGGGTTCAAGAACTCCCACGTTAATCCCAAGTAATGACTTTGATAGGTGGCACGATCATCATATTTTGCCATTCGACGAATAATTTTAAAGTTAGCAAATTGATCGCCAATTATTTTAAACATTGTATTCATATTTTAACTGTTACTCCTTTAAAATGAATCATGACGCTTGCAACAGTATAATCACATTCTGTGTAAACGTCAATCTACTTAAAAATATGTATTAATAATATAAAGATATAAAAAAACAACATCATATATTATAATACATTATTGTGAATATTTTTTAATGATAGTTCCATATTTTAAAGGAGTGTATTTATATTGGACTTAGAAAAACGCGACGACTATTATAAATCGGCTTGGACGTTAATTATAATTTTAATTTTTTTCCTTTGTCTAGGCACAGTTGTCCCATTAACTGGTGATGATTGGACTTGGGGATCGCAAATTGGCATTCGTCGTCTAACAACCGGATTCGTGGGTTATAACGGGAGGTTATTTAGTAATACCTTAGAGATACTTATTACTAGATTGTCTTACATGAGAATCCCAATATATGCCCTCGTAAATACGTTACTGGTCTATTTATCAGTCAAAATCACTATTCCTAATAAAAAAGCTACTAGTTGGCATTTCCTATTCGCTACGGGACTGTATTTAACCATCTCCACACAGGTTTTCTCTCAATCATTTGGCTGGTTTGCCGGATTTATTAACTACATATTTGGAATGCTTTTAATTTTTATTTATATATACTGGCTTGTTAAGGATTTTAAGGAAAACGCAAAGTCTAATCCCGTATATTACTTTGGGCTCTTCATGTTGGGCTTACTATCTGCTCTGGTAATTGAACATGTCACCTTTTACCTATGGTGTCTCGCTTTAGGATCTATATTTTATTTAAACAAAAATCGTAAAAAATTATTACTTAATTGCTCTTACATCTTAGGTCTCGTAATTGGTAGTGCTGTCATGTTTCTTAACCCTGTTTACATTAGAATTTTTACTGGACAAGATTCATTTAGACACACCGCCGACAATGGATTAATTCACCAAGCCATTAATATGTACACAAATCAGATGGCAAAGTATGTGTTCCAGCAAAATGGGCTTTTGTTATTGGTCCTGAGCATCTCTTTGATTGTATTAATGTACAGAAATGATTTTGGAAATACAATTTTAAAATGGCTCACCAGTTTTACGTTATTAAGTTATTCTCTCTTTGCTGCTTTTATTCGTAATCTATTTCCATCTTCAAATTTCAATACGACAACAATTAATCAACTACTTGCTATTTTCAGCATCATTTATGTACTGGCGTTAATTATTTCAGTAGTGTTTTTCATTCAAAATGATGGACTAAATAAACGACTTGGGTTTTATATTGTATCTGCAGTACTATTATCTGCTCCTTTCGTCGCAATCACGCCCTATGGACCGCGATGTGCATTTAATACCATCGCATTCATTATTATTGCGACTTTAGATACTGTGAACGTAATTTTTGCTAGCAATCCCTCTCGTGAGGCAATTCATATCGTCAATTTTTATGGCATATTCTCGATGATATTTATACTTTCCATCATGGGATTAAACGGCTATGTCTATCACTCCCGTGCTCAAGTTATTCGCCAACAACTCGCAAAAAAAGAGAGTACCATATATGTCAGAAAACTTCCTTTTGAACAATTTGTTTGGGATAGTTCACCTTCTCCATCAAGATTTCAATATTCAATGTATAAAAAACGTATGCATATCTCCAATAAACAAAAATTGGTTTTTGTATCTTTTGATAAATGGAATAAAGATAAGTTCATTAAATAGGAAAATAGTTTTACTAAAATTAAAAAATAGAGGACTTGGTAAAGGATTACTTTACCAAGCCCTCTATTTTTCTTCCTTCACAATATACACCGGCCGCTTCTTAACCTCTAAATAAATTTCGGCAATGTAGCGTCCGATAATTCCAAGGCTTAGCAATTGCACACCACTGAAAAATAAAATAATTACTGCTAAAGATGGCCAGCCAAAAGCCGAGGTGCCAGGGAAAATCATGGCTCGAACGACAACAATGATTGCTCCCAGTATTGCTAACAGACATGTTGCGACTCCCGCTGAAGTGACAAACGCTAGTGGCGCGGTTGAAAATGAAATAAAGCCTTCAATGGCATACTTTAATAATCCCCAGAATGACCACGAGGTACTACCAGCCACTCGTTCACGATTTTCGTAAGAAATATAGTATGTGTTAAATCCGACCCAGTTAAATAGTCCCTTGCTAAAACGCTCGCGTTCTTGCATTGATAGGATATTATCGACCATTTGCCGTGTCATTACACGAAAATCACGGGCACCATCAACTAACTCTAGTGAGCTGACTTTATTAATCCATTTATAAAACTTACGGGCAAAAAACGAGCGAACCTTACTCTCACCGTCGCGATCTTGACGCCGAGTAGCTACGGCATCATACTCACCCTTTTCAACAATTCCAACCATTTTTGGTAATAATTCTGGTGGATCTTGTAAATCGACATCCATTACTGCTACGTAGTCTCCATCGGCTTTTTGAAGTCCAGCATACAATGCTGCTTCTTTCCCAAAGTTTCGTGAAAAACTGATGTAATGAACCTCGCTATGTAACTCTTGCAATTTTTTTAATTCGGCCAGCGTATTATCCTTTGAACCATCATCGATAAAAATCAATTCTGATTCAACGTCCATTTGCCGTTCAACTTTTGCAAATTCATTATAAAAAATCTCTACTGTTTCTTCTTCATTATATGCTGGAACGATTACTGATAACTTTTTCAACCTGCTTCACCTATCTAAACTCCTAAACAATCTTTCCTTTTTCTGAAATTCGTGTTTTACTTAATAAGTTAACTTTACAATTAATTCGGAGATGAATTTATGCTTAAGCAACTTTTCAACAAATACAAACCTGTTTTATCATATCTCTTTTGGGGCGTGATAACTACCCTCGTTAATATTGTCGTCTTTGCTATTTTATCAAAAAACTTACATCTATTCTATCAAACTAGTAACGTGATTGCGTGGTTTGCTTCCGTTCTTGTCGCCTACATTAGTAATAAACTATGGGTTTTTAATTCACATACTGAAACTGGTAAGGAATTATTTGCTGAAGCAATTCGTTTCTTCCTCATGCGTACTGCAACGCTGGTTCTCGATATTATCATTATGTTTGTTGGTGTGTCGCTTCTTCATGGGAACGATATCATTGTTAAAATTATTGATAATATTATCGTGATTATTTCAAATTACGCTTTTAGTAAACTAGTTGTCTTTAAAGACAAGAAAAAATGGGATTAAATCCCATTTTTTTATTGTTCTAATTTTTCAATTGCTTCTTCTTCGTTCAGTACGTCGATTCCCAGATCCTGGGCCTTAGTTAACTTACTGCCCGCATCCGCTCCGGCAATTACAAGGTCCGTCTTTTTAGAAACCGAGCCAACAACGTTTGCACCTTGATTCATCAGTTTTTCTCTTAATTCGTTCCGCGTAAAATGTTCTAACTTTCCAGTTAAAACAACTTTTTTATCATTAAAGTATCCGCCCTCAACTGCGGTAACCTTTGGTCCCAAATATTCCATGTTTACGCCAACGGACTTCAATTCATCAATCATTACCTCAGCAGCTTCACTTTGGAAAAATGTTGCTAAATTATTTGCCAACGTCTCGCCGACCGTATCAACCTCATCAAACTCTTCGACAGTCGCTTTCATCAGGTTATCCATTGTTTCAAACGCTTCGGCTAGAGTTCGAGCCATTTTAGTTCCAACTCCTTGAATTCCTAGCCCATTAATCAACCGCTCAAGTGAATTTTGACGACTACTGTCAATTGCTTCTAAAAGATTATTAACCCGTTTTTCTTTAAATCCATCTAACTGAGCCAATTGGTCCGCAGTTAATTTGTACAAATCATCAAAATGATGGATGAAGTTTTTGGCATATAACTGCTGAATTTGTTTAGGTCCTAACCCCATAATATTCATTGCATTTCGTGAACCAAAATGTTCCAAACGAGCTACGATTTGTGCCGGACAATCTGGATTGATACACCGCAGTGCAACTTCACCATTTAGATGAACTAATTCTTTTCCACATGATGGACAGTCAACCGGAATACTTAATGCCCCAACATCATCCGGCCTCTTCTCTAAGACTACCCGCGTGATTTCTGGAATAATATCGCCGGCCTTATGTAATAGGACCGTATCTCCAATATGCACATCTTTCGCTGTGAGTTGATCTACATTGTTCAACGTCGCCCGACTCACGGTTGTCCCGGCTAGCTTAACTGGATCCATCACAGCGGTTGGCGTAACGACTCCCGTACGCCCAACGGTCCATTCAATGTCACGCACAACGGTGGCCTCTTCTTCCGGTGGAAATTTATAGGCGATCTCCCACCGAGGTACCTTAACGGTATGGCCCAGCTCTTGTTGAAGATGCAAATCGTTAACTTTTAATACGATTCCATCAATTCCATAGGGTAACTCATCCCGTTGCCCTTCATATTTTGCAATATAATCCCAAACTTCGTCTAAATTGGCACACACTTCTTGAGTTGGATTCGTATTAAAACCCAGTTCAGCCATCGCCTGGATTGCCTGATGCTGATAATCCACATTAAGCACGGTGGGTTCAACCACGGTATAAATAAACGTGTCCAAATCACGCTTCTTAGTTACTTTTGAATCTAGCTGTCGCAAGCTTCCGGCTGCAGCATTCCGTGGATTTGCAAATACGGGTTTTCCCTCTTCTAACTGTTGCTCATTAAGCTTCGCAAATGACTCTTTGGGCATAAAACATTCCCCACGAACCTCAAACGATAACGGCTTCGTTAAGGTTTCAGGCACTGATTTGATTGTTTTCAAGTTCTTGGTAATATCCTCACCAATGTTACCATCGCCCCTAGTTGACCCTTGGATTAACTTACCGTTTTCATAAACCAAAGAAATTGCCAAACCGTCAATCTTTAATTCAACATTATATTCAACCGGATGCCCAATATTTTTTTGGATTCGATTATCGAACTCAACCAACTCATCCCGTGAAAAAACATCCCCCATTGAAAGCATCGGTTCCTCATGCGTTACCTTCGTAAATCCTTCAAGGACCTCTCCGCCCACTCGCTGGGTGATTGAATCAGGATTAACGATCTCTGGAAAAGCTTTTTCTAGAGCCAGTAGATCTTCATACTTTTCATCATATACATGATCCTCGACTTCGGGCGCATCTTTCGTGTAATATAAATTGCTCCAATGATCTAGTGTTTCACGAAGTCCCTGCGCCAATTGATTGGCTTCTTCAACACTCAATTCTGTTATTTTTTTTGGTAAACTCATCAACTCAACTCCCTACTTATGCCTATAAATCAACGTCTAACTCAACTGGACAATGATCGGAACCAAAAATTTCGGTGTGAATCTTAGCGTCTTCTAATTGACCATCCAATTCCTGTGAGCTTACAAAATAGTCAATTCGCCACCCAGCGTTGTTTGCTCGTGCGTTAAACCGATAACTCCACCACGAATAAATTCCTTCCTGATCTGGGTAAAAGTGTCGAAATGTATCTGTAAAACCACTTTGTAGTAGTTGTGTAAACTTTTCTCGTTCTTCATCGGTAAAACCCGCATTTTTATGGTTAGTTTTATCATTTTTTAAATCAATTTCATTATGGGCAACGTTCAAGTCACCGCAAAAAACAACCGGTTTGGTTTTAGCTAAATGATCGACGTATTCTCGAAAAGCATCATCCCAGCTCATTCTGTACTCTAAACGCTTTAGCTTAGGCTGTGAATTAGGTGTATAACAAGTTATCATGTAAAAATTATCAAATTCTAGCGTAATTAGTCGCCCTTCTTGATCATGTTCTGGAATTCCCATCCCATAATTCACAGATAACGGCTCCTGTTTTGTAAAAATTGCCGTTCCTGAATACCCCTTTTTTTCAGCGTAATTCCAATATTGGTGATATCCGGGCAAATCTAATTCAATTTGTCCTTCTTGTAGTTTGGTTTCTTGCACACAAAAAATATCCGCATCCAATTCATTAAAAGTATCCATAAATCCATGTTTAACAGCTGCTCTTAAACCATTTACGTTCCAAGAAATAAGTTTCAAAATAATTCCTCCCGCATATCAATTTGTCTATATCATTATCGCATATATTGCCTAAAGCGAAACAAAACATGAACCATTAGTAAAAAAAAGTGTTGTAGCCATGGCCCCAAATGGAGCGGTTGGTTACAACACTAATCGGAAATTATTTTTGAATTCCTCTTTCAAAAATACCGATATAAGTCTTTGCATGTGCAATAATTTCCTTCATATCCTTTAAACTACCATGTGGATGTTCATGGATAAAAGTCTTACTTTCTTCCGCAATTTGAAGCATAACGCCATTTATCATACGAAGTGCATCGTCGATTTGGACGTCTTCTCGTAGGTTCATTCGCTTTAAAACTGGAAGAAGCAAGTCCGTTGGAGTTTGCGAATTTTTTTCGTAAACCTGTTGAACTTTAGCATTAAATTTATTCGAAAAATCGTTAGCATTTGCATACGCATCTAGTAGAAGCTTAAATTCTCTCGGGTACTTTAATTGAAGCTTTATTTTATACGCGGTCGCTTGAACAATCATTTCTGACATATCTTTGGCGTCCAACCAAATACTATAATCGACTTTCCCATTAAAATTTTCAAGAGAATATTTAAGTGTTTCAAGATACAAATTAGCTTTATTTTTAAAGTATCGAAAAACAATTCCCTTCGAAACATTTGCATCGCTTGCGATCTCATCTACTTTGGTTCTTTGATAACGTTGACTAGCAAACCGATCCAAAGATGCGTTTAAAATCCGCTCAATCTTTTGAGGATCTTTAACAATTTCATTCATGACAAACCCCTAATCTAAATCCCGGCGTCGATAGCCCCAAGCTCCGATAATAATCAGCCCAAGTGTAATTAATAACATCACGCTGACGTTAGTGTAGTTAACTGAATGCAATGGAACTTCATTCGTCCATCCTAAACCATTTAATTTTGTTGACCAATCGGGCATTTTAATTAATTTTCCCAAATAACTCGCAAAAAATCCATAGCCTAAGTAAACCCATGAAATCCAATTCAGACGTGGAGCAAGTCCGTTAAGAAGGGCTGCCACCCCAATCGCAATTGTAATTGTTGGGGCCACGGCTACAAACGTGTGAACGTACGTATTTAAACTCAAATCTCCATGAGTCAAGACCGCGTTTCCAGCTAAATATAATCCCAAGAGTGACGCCGCAAAACTAACTATCCCAACTACGATTGAATTCAACAAATATCCCGAAAAAATGTGCGTACGTGATAATGCTTTAGCATAGACACTTTCTAAATAGCCTCGATTATTATCGCCACGCAGTTTATTAACCGCAATTAGGGCCGGCAACGATGCCAGCGCCGCCATCACAACGCTGATTACTGAAACAAAATTGAGTAAAATTTGGTGATTAGCGCTTTGGACGGCCGCCTTGCCAAAAACCTGTTGCATCGTTGGATTCGTCTTCAAAATATTTCCAATCGTATCGAAAATTGAACCATATGTGGTTCCTAAAATGAACAACGCTACGATCCAAATAATTGTGCTATGTCGTTGCAAGCGTTCAACTAACGTAATTGGTCCGCGTAATAACCAAGATGCACGTTGTTTCCCAAATTGGACGGTAATTAGTCCAGATCCTATGTCTCGGGTACGATTATACAAGAGAGCCAGTCCCCAAAGCACTACGCTCAAAAGCACCATTAGTAATACTGGAAGCCAATTATTTCCGTGAAACGCATCAATTTTTTCAATCCAACCCAATGGGACCCACCAAGTTTGATCAGGATTTTTAATATCCGTATACATGCGCGCCACATACATTATTCCAAAAATAAAATAACTCATAATTGTGGCCGACCGACTATTATCGAAAAGTTGAGCCATGAGCATGCCGACCATTCCAAACAGTAGTCCCATCGCTCCAAGTCCAAGTCCGATTAGCCATGACCCTTGTGCGGTAACCCCCGCCATTCCGCTAAACTGAATTCCAACACTATATAAGATTCCTAAGGTCAGATTAATCAAAATTAGTTCGGTTGTTGCAGCATAGAAATTTGCTCCACGTCCAATTGCATGGGCCGAAATTAATTCGGTTAGTCCTTTATCCTCTTCTCCACGCGTAATTCGAACCGCGAAATAAATATTCATTGCTATCATTACAATCGCCATAAAGATTAACATTTCTGTCGCAAAAACATCGCTACTCTTATTTAACGCGGTGTCAAAGGACCCAAACAAAGCCTTCATTGCGGGCGAATGTAACGTTGTCTGAATTGAAGCAATCGACTGTGGTGTGCCGTATATTCCTTCAAACTTAAAGGCAACTCCGGCCATCAGTCCAGCTAACGCCAACGCCCAGATCAGAATATTGAATCGGTCTCGCCGTAAGTTTAAACGATTTAAAAATAGATACCCCTTGGTATTATTTTTCATGATCACTCACCTCGGTTAAATTTGAGCTTTGCTTGTAATAGCCTAAGAACAAATCCTCAAGTGTTGGCGGAGTACTTTGAATTGATAAAATCGTTTTATCCGTTAAGAATTTCATGATTGTTTCAATCGCATCTGCGTCTGCTGAAAAATGAACTTTCTGTGAGTTACTCTGATCGACATTGAAAGTATGAACCCCATCAATTTTTTGCACATCTTGGGCGTTTTCTTTCGTAATTACTATGAACTGAGTCCGTGTAAGGTGCCGCATTTCGTCAAGCGTTCCTTGTTCAATAATTGTCCCTTCTCGAATAATTCCAATTCGATCGCACATCCGTTCAACTTCAGAAAGAATGTGACTTGAAAGTAAAATGCTCTTTCCGCGGCTTTTCAGATCCAAAACCTCGCTTTGAAAAACTTCCTCCATCAGCGGATCTAGTCCCGATGTTGGCTCATCAAATATATAAAATTCCGCGTCCTGCGAGAAAGCAGCAATCAACGCCACCTTTTGCCGGTTCCCCTTAGAATAGGTACGTGCCTTCTTTTTAGGATCAAGATCAAATTTTTTAATTAGCTCATCCGTTTTAGCCGTGTGTTTCTCACCATTCATTTTTAAAAACAGATCAATAATTTCACCACCGGTCAGATTGGGCCAAAGATACACATCACCTGGAACGTACGCTAGCCTTTGATGAATTTGAACCCGTTCCTTCCATACGTCATCGCCAAAAACCGTTGCCTTCCCCGAAGATGCCTTAATAATTCCTAATATTGTCCGAATCGTTGTTGTTTTTCCAGCTCCATTCGGTCCGATAAAACCAAAAACTTCCCCTTTATTTACGTGAAAGGTTATATCCTTAAGAGCTTCAAATTTACCAAATTTTTTTTGAACTTTTTCGATGTTTAATACAATTTCCTCGCTCATCTTTGCACCATCCTTTTTACACCTTTTGTAAAAAATTATTATCTATATTTCACGTATAGGGTACCTTTGATTGACCGGCCAGTCAATACAAAAGTTTCAATGGTAAATATTTTAACTTATCCATTGTAGATACTATAATAGTATTAAAAAGGATGGTGATTTTTTATGAAAATTAATGTAGATTTACTTGGCGGATTTTTACCTGATCGTTTTGGAAAATACGCACCCGAAGAATATCGGCTACATAATCAACCGATGCGCTCGTTTCCAATCCATATTAGCGATCTTCCTCGTGGGACAAGGGCCCTTGCTTTAACTTTAATTGATTACGATGCAGTGCCCGTTGCTGGATTCCCATGGATTCATTGGATTGCGACCGATTTTGACGTAAGTAATGAAATTCCAGAAAATATTAGTAACTTAGGTAATGGATTAGTTCAAGGCAAAAATAGTAATGATTCTAAATTTATTGATTTGGACGATCCCGTGGTAATTAATCACTATGTGGGACCAACCCCACCCAGCGATCACGACTATACTTTGACCGTCTATGCGTTAAACAATAAGACCAACCTAGAACCTGGATTTTATTTAAATGAACTACTGAAAAAGGTTGATTCCATGGCAATTGATCAAGCCACGATCAAATTTAGGTCAAGAGGATAATTCTGAATTACCCCATGAACTAGATATTGAACCACATTTAAAGTCTAAAAAAGAGGATGATAATTTTACCATCCCCTTTTTGATTTAAAACATGTCGCCATCAATGTTAATTAATGCTTCGCCAGCCGTTATCACCTCAGCGAATAGTTCGTTCACATCATCTTTATCAAATGGATTATTAGGCTCTCCATTTCCATCTTCATCCATCATTCGTGAATCTTCCAAAATCGAATCGCCTCGTCCACCGACACAATAAGGAATCTGTACGCTTGGCAATTCATCAATGCTTATCATCTTCTCTAGTTTAATCTTATGTTCCCAATCATCCCCAAAATCATAGGTATAAGTCACACTACCTTTCGCCAGATCGGGATAAATCATGTATTCATCGGTCAACCTAAAATTACCGAATGCGTCATCTTCGCCGCCGCGAGGAATATAATTTAAACTTCGATCGTGTGCAACTGTGAAACCATGCAGATAGCTATTCGTCCAATCAAAAGCTAATTGAATCAATACATTTAATTGATCATATCTAATTGTTGTCGGCACGATAATTCTTCGCCAAACTGGTGGTTTAACACCACTAATTTGAATTTTAAGTTGCATTGCACTTTTTTCTTCCATGGAATACTCACTCCATCACGTAGATTTAGTTTCAATCAATATCATCCTAGCACCCCACAAATATACCACGAAAATGTACATTAATTAAATATTTAATAGCTCGTGAAAAAGTCTGTCACCCTATATGAATTGAATCAAAGTCATTACGATCGGAACAACGACGATAAATAAAATTGTACTTGTTGTCACCAAGTTAGTGGCATACTTAACATCGCCATGCGCCTCATTTGCTAAAATTGGCATAACCGCTAAACCTGGAGCCGCGGCTTGCACAATCAGTGTTTGCATTTCCATCGTTGGTAATACATGTCCTGTATGTGCTCCTAACAAAATCAATCCCGTAATTACTAAAGGTGATAGTACAAAACGACCAATCAAAGCAAAAATTGTATCTCGATCAAAATGAATACTTTTAAGTCCCGCATCGTATAATACGATTCCAATATATATTAATGATAGCGGTGTTACCAGATTACCAACGTAACCGAGGGTATTTCCCGCCCAACTTGGCACTGGCAATCCTAAAATTAACCAAACAATCGCGACCAAAAAGCCTAATAATGGCGGCGGCAAAAGCTTTTTCCAATTAATTTTCCGTTTAGATGTTGCCATCGTTTCTTCCTTCGTTGGGTCATCATTAGAGATCAGGAAAACCCCAAAAGCCCATGTTGAAACAGTATTTGTCACATAATATACGAGAAAATACGCCAAACTTTGGGTTCCAAATAGCGCAATATTTAATGGTAATCCGATAAAAATGGTATTAGCATTGACCACCATGTTCATAAATAGCCCACGACGTCCTGGCCGAATTTTCAATAGTTTAACCGTTATCCAAGCAATCACGTATCCAATGATCACGCCGCCAAACGAATAAATTAATCCGCTAGATAAACCAATCAGTTTTGGTAACGTCAAATATTTCATCACTGACACAAAAATTGAAGCTGGGAGCGCCACGTTCATAATTAATTTTGAGATGCTTCCGCTAAAATGGTCGTCAAACCATCCCATTCCTCGTAGTCCAAATCCTAATGCCATCATCAATAGAATCGTTACGATGCTCTCAACCGATGTTACAAATGCTGTCATTTTTTACACTCTTCTCTCATCCACTTTAAAGTTTTAAGTTTAATATTTAGCCGTCCAACGGGCGTTCTGTACTGCTTTTTTTACATCATCAATTGCTTCTTTAGTCAGCTTTTGATCCACTGCACTTTGAGCAATTGCCTCGGCCACCGTGTTTGAAAAATCACTTAGCTTTGATACTGGAGGCAATACAGCCGCACCCGGTTTACTAACGTCAACAATTCCACCCAATGAATGCGCAGCTTTTGAGATCATCGTGTCATTTAAAACTTTTGCCGTAGAAGCAATTACACCTAATCCTAATCCTGGATAAACAAGCGCATTATTAGCCTGACCAATCTGGTAAGTCACTCCGTTATATTCAATATCATCGACTGGAATTCCAGTTGCGATTAGCGCCTGACCGTCAGTCCACCGCAGTAAATCTTCTGCTTTTGCTTCGGCTAATTTAGTTGGGTTGGAGAGTGGAAAAATAATTGGACGCTTAGTATGTGCAGCCATTTCACGAACAATCTCTTCGGTAAATGCTCCCGGTTGGGTCGAGGTACCAACCATAATTGTTGGGTGAATTGTCTTAACAACCGCTAATAAATTGGTCAATTGATCGGCATTCTCGAATTCTTGGCGTTTTCGAGCAAACGGTTTTTGTTCCGGTGTTAAAGTTGGATCGTCATCGAATAATAACCCTTGCTTATCGACCATATAAAAATGTTTTCGAGCCTCATCTTCAGGCAAACCGTTTTCAACCATTTCTTCAAAAATCCGGCTTAAGATCCCTGCTCCAGCCGTTCCTGCCCCGAAGCTTAAATAGATTTGATCGGTAATCTTTTCTTTTGAAATATTTAATGCGCCTAATATGCCGGCTAAAGTAATGATTCCCGTTCCTTGAATGTCATCATTAAAAATTACGTACTGATCCTTATATTTATTAAGGATGTTAGCAGCATTGTCTCGACCAAAATCTTCAAAATGTAGATACATTTTTGGGAATAAGCTTTCGGCCATCTGGACAAATTGATCAACAAATTGATAATATCGGTCGCCCTTAATGCGTTCATGACGATTGCCAAGGTACATTGGGTCTTTGAGTAAATCCTGATTATTCGTCCCAACGTCTAAAACAACGGGTAACACTTGACTTGGATCAATTCCCGCTGCCGCAGTATAAACCATCAGTTTTCCAACTGAAATGTCAACTCCGTTGGTTCCCCAATCTCCGATCCCTAAAATTCCCTCTGCATCGGTTACGACGATTAGTCGAATGTCACGTCCAGCCGCAGAATTCTTTAAAGCCTGCTCCATCATTTCTGGTTCATCGATTGATAGGAAGGTTGCATTCTGCGATTGAATGTATAGTTCGCTGTAGTTTTCAATCGTATCCGCAATGGTTGGATCGTAAACGATTGGCATAAACTCCACTACATGTTGACTAAACAACTTATAAAATAGAACTCGATTCTCGTTAAAAATCTGCATTAAAAATAACCGTTTTTCAAGGTCATTTCCCTTTGATTGAAACTGTGCATAAACCTGTTCAACCTGTTCTTCCAGTGTTTGAACGTATGGTGGAATTAAACCATTTAATCCCAATTGGTCCCGCTCTTCTTTCGTAAAAGCGGT
This sequence comes from Pediococcus stilesii, assembly GCF_001437075.1. Classification (GTDB taxonomy): domain Bacteria; phylum Bacillota; class Bacilli; order Lactobacillales; family Lactobacillaceae; genus Pediococcus; species Pediococcus stilesii. The sequence goes on along the minus strand of NZ_JQBX01000011.1, from coordinate 9,904 downwards.
TCCCTTATTTAAGTACGGATTATTTAAAATATTCATTGCTTTTTCTGTCATTTTTCTTCCTCCGTTTTTAATTACTGAATCAGTCTATCTCCATCAAAAAACTATAGTCAAATATTTGATTAATTATAAATAATTTTTATATTTATTGATGAAATGTTATTATGATGGGATAAACGAGGTGATCATTATGAACATTAAAGATTTGAAATATTTTCATTCGCTGGTACAAAACAAAAATTTTTCAATCGTTGCTGAAAAATTTAAAGTAAGCCAACCGACGATCAGTATGGCTATCCACCGGTTAGAGGAAAATTTTAACACGGTCCTCTTTACTCGGGATCAAGGACGGCATCTATTATCAGTAACGTTGAGTGGTCAACAACTAGATGAGCATGTTCAAGCGATTTTAAATCATCTAACCGTTGCGCAAAATAGCATTAATAACATTAATACTAATAAATTCATTCTTGGTCTGCCGCCAATCATGACCAAATATTTCTTTCCCAAAATTGCCAAACATCTAACTGAAAACGATTTACTGCGAGACATTGTTCCCGTCGAAAGAGGTTCCGCCGAACTAGAAAAAATGCTTCTAGAGGGTAGTCTTGATATGTCTCTTATGGGTTCGATTCAAAATGAACAGCATCAAAGCTTAAGCTATCAGCATCTTGGTGATGACCACTTTACCGCGATTGTAGGCACCCAGTCAGAATTTTTCGAACAAAATAAAATCTGGTTCTCCGAATTAAAGAAGGAAAAAATCATTACTTTTGATAGTAATTTTGTCCATTCGGAAGCCATTAAAAGCTTTAGTCATATGAATAATTTTCGTCCGAACATCGTCTACCAAAGCAATGACGCACAAGTTATTCAAGAAATGGTTGCTCAAAACGTTGGCGTTGGTTTTATTGCTAAATCTGCTATTATCGACCGGCCGGACGTTCAAGTTCTCCCTTTTTACGACGAACAACAACCACTTTTTCACATGAATCTTGTTCAACGAAAAGACCGTATTCTAAGCTCTAAACAACGGCTGATTGCTGATTTGATTTATAAAAATGCTACTTTGATTTGATTTGGTTAAGGTCAGCCAAGTTAATCCTCAACTTCTATTCGGTTTCTTTCACATCCTTTTTTCTTCACATCCCCGTTTTTTAATAGTACACTTAGCTTGAAATTATAATTGAGAGGGTGAACCAAATGTTGGAGTTTAATGTAAAGAATAATGAAGAAATCATTCAGCTATTAAAAGAAGCCGTTCCTCATGGTGAAGTTTTTGCGGATGCCGCTTCGATTAAAGCGCATAAAAATGATCCCCGTGGAATGAATATGGCGGATGGTGATGAACTGGCCTACGTTGAGGTTGAGGATACGGAAGATATTCAAGGCGTTTTAAGAATTGCACGACAATTCCATATTCCAATTGTTCCACAGACTACTGCTACCAGCACTGTTTCAGGTTCAGACGCGGTTGCCGGATCAATTATCTTATCCGTAAAACGAATGAACCAAATCATCGAAGTCGACCCCAGAGATCAGGTTGCTGTGGTTCAACCGGGGGTTATTAATCAAGATCTAGATACCGCTGCGCGCAAGGTCGGCATGTTTTACGCTCCCGATCCCGGTTCTAAGCCAATTTCTGCAATTGGTGGCAATGCTTCCACCAATGCCGGTGGAATGAGCACCGTTAAGTATGGTGCCACCCGAGACGCCGTTTTGGGTCTGAAAGTTATTCTAGCGGACGGCCGCGAATTAAAACTAGGTGGTCGAACTTTTAAACAAGCATTCGGATACGATTTAACCCATCTATTCGTTGGCTCGGAAGGAACCCTTGGAATCATCACCGAAGTCACGGTTAAGTTAGAACCAATCCCACTGGGAGACCCGTTAGTTGGCTTAGCCTTCTTTAAAGATTTAGAAACACTTGTTCAAGCAGTCGGCGATATCCGAATTTCTGGGGTCTACCCCACAATGCTAGAAGCACTTGATGCACGAAGTACTGAAACCATTGACCGCTATCTTGGTACCCACTACGCACAAAAAGATGAGACCATGTTGATCTTCAAACTAGATGTTGCTGATGATCGTTCAATTAAAGCCATTGAAGATATTCTAAAGCGCTATGAAGCAAACAATATCCAATTAACTTCTGATGAAGAAAAAATGGCCCAAATTATAAAATTGCGTCAATCCATGCTTCCAGCAATTTATCAGGGTCAAAACCATGTTATGGAAGACATGGCGGTTCCCATGTCTAAAATGGCTACTCTCATGAATTACATTGAACAGGTTGGAAAAGACTTAAATCTTTCCATTTACATCGCTGGACATGCTGGCGACGGCAATGTTCATCCGACTTTTGTCTGGCCGGAAAGTCAACCAGACATGCCCGAATCTATCAATGAAGCTCTTCGATTAATCTTTGAAAAAACACTTGAGCTTGGTGGCACCATTTCAGGTGAGCACGCCGTTGGAATGTTGAAAAATAAATGGACCTATGAAGAGTTAGGCGCTGAAACTGATCTCCTTCAACACCAAATTAAAAGTCTACTAGACCCGATGGGATTACTTAACCCTCATCGTAAAATTAATTAAGTCAAAAATGTACAACAAAAAGACTGTGATAAAAATTTCGTCACAGTCTTTTTTTAATTTCACAATCCAGTAATATCGAGATCGCGTCCCTTTTTAAAAACCACGTCGTGTGGCCCAACATCGATTAATTCCGCCCGTTGTTGGTCGTTTGAAATGTAGTAGATAATCACCAAATTAGTGCTTAGATGACAGTCACGCACCCCTTGAATTTGGTGACGCAACTGATGGTCCTGTAAATCCGTCGGCATCTTCTTATTCTTGTAAAAAAAATCAATCACGTTGGATAAGTTTTTCTTTTCCAAAGGCGTTTGAACATATTTTTTGGCATGCTTACGAAAATTTTTTCGGATTTTAACCTTCATTACGTCACCCCCTTGTAAAATTGAACGATACCTTCAAATTTATTGTACTAAATCAGCCAATCCAACTCAATTTCCAAACTTTTATGTATCAGCCTAAAAAAATATTTTTCAACTTAAATCTTTCGCTTCTACATCCCCATGCAATCAAAAAAAGTTCCGCTAGCCTAGTTTTCACTAGTTGCTATCGGAACTAATTTTAAGCTATTTTATTGTTCGGTTAACCCAACCATCGCACAAAACCCTAACCCGGGCTTGTCCGCCGGTCACGTTAATCCTCGATGGCTCCCGATTTTTTCCACACTTCTTTTTTTAATCGGTTCCAAAAATCAGCCTCCTCCGGTTAACCCAACCATCGCACAAACCCCTAACCCGGGCTTGTCCGCTGGTCACGTTAATCCTCGATGGCTCCCGATTTTTTCCACACTTCTTTTTTAGAATCTAGCGTAGCCAAGTGCGTGTTGTGCAGCAAGATTAATCAAGCTCCATTGACGGTCGTATCCTGGTTGGAAGAAGAAGTCAGCTTCGGCCAAATCTTCCACCGTTAATTTATGTTCAACGGCAAGTGCTAATACATTTCCTTGTGCAGTTAAATCATGTGTTGAAAGTACAGCTCCACCTAAAACAACGTGTGTATGTGGATCGTAAGTGATATCAACATCAACTTGAACGTTGCCTTCGCCTTCTGGAACATATGCTGGACGAATGTGATCAACATAGTGTGAATTTACAATTTCAACGTTTGAGCGTTCTGCTGTAAATTCGTTCACACCAGTTGATGCAAAGTTTTCGTCAAAGACGTGCAATGCTGATGAACCAACAACACCCTTAAAGATTTGTGATGGTTTCTTTTCAAAAATATGGTTTACAACGTACTGTGCTTCACGACGTGCAGTTGTTGCTAAGGCAATTGGTGATGGTTTTCCTGCTGGAATTGAAAGTGGTAGAATTGCATCTCCAATTGCAAAAACGTCTGGTAAATTAGTTCTTAGATAACTATCAACATCAATGAATCCTCTGTCAGTCAAGTTAACAACGCCCTTCAACCATTCGGTATTTGGTTGAACACCGGCTGCTTGGATAACAAGGTCAGCTGGATAACTGCCCTTCTTTGTCTCAACGCTTTCAACTTTGCCATCGCCGGCAAATGAAGTAATTGATTGACTCATTTCAACTTGAATTCCGTTATCCTTCAATGTCTTATCAATAATATCTGTCATTTCATGGTTAAGGTAGTTTCCAAGAGGACGATCAATGAAATCAAATAGCGTTACATGCTTACCGTTTTTAGCAAACACTTCGGCCGCTTCGATACCAATATATCCTGAACCAACAACAGCAACATTCTTAATACTATCGTCTGTTAAAGCAGCTTTAATCTTCGTTGCCCAATCATATCCACGCATTAAGTAAACATTCTTCAAATCAGTTCCTGGTACTGGTAAATTCTTTGGTGTAACTCCTGAACTTAAAATTAACTTATCATAATCAACTTGTTCTTCAGTACCGTTCTTTACATCTTTGACTGTCACTTGTTTCTTATCGGCGTCAATCGCAGTAACTTCATGGTTATTGTAAATATTGCCACCTTTTGAAGTGATGTCTTCAGGACGGAAATTACGAACATCGTTTACATCTGTTACCTGGTCTTCTAAGTAAAGTTGCATCCCACATGACATAAATGAAACAAAATCGCCGGCTTCATAAATTGTTACGTCAACGTTTTCATACTTATCTAAAAGCTCAATCGCTGATTCATGCCCACCATGTGATGCTCCAACAATAATAATTTTTGTTTTATCCATATGTATCTACCTACTTTCAACTTTTTTACAATGCCAGTCTAACACCTTGTTAAACCGTTTTCAATTAAAACGATTCTAAATTGTAAAGAATTAAGAAAATAGGGCTTTTCAAACTAAATCACTGGTTGAATTGCCCACAGTGTGACATCTAATAATAGACTAATTAAAATAAATGGTGGCCAGATAAAGACGATTAAAACGGTCAATACGTTAAATAGAACTGATATGAGTCCATATTTAAGTTTCCGTTGTAAATAATCGTTTGACCGCTGAACCTCGTAAATTAAAATTAAAAAAGCTAGATTATAGAATAAAACATTAGTAGCGTATAGTAATGCCGCAAGTTCCGACTCAATGTCTGAGCCAAACCAAGCCGTTGTTGCCGGTAAAATTGTTGCCCAAAATAACAACAAAATATTAATGTAAATCATCTTGTGATTAATCCCTTTAACTCTCAAAAATAAATAATGATGATTAACTCACATAACGGCAATTATAATGAAGGAAACGATGTACGCTGCAAATTCAGGCAATACATTAATTAAAACCTTCAAAGAATGATTGTTACTATTTAGATGAATATCAAGTACCAATATCGTTAAAATAATTGCAAGTACCCCGTCTGTAAAAGCTTCAAAACGATCCTTTTTCATCAAATCAACCTTCTTTTAAAAAAAGGTGTATCTGCATACAATTTTTCATGTTTGCAAATACACCCCGTGAATTTCTGACTACTTTTGCCTATAGATGGTCATCAAAAAATGCCAGCGTTCCTTTTTGAGCGTGTTCCATGTAAGCTTCGCCATGACCGTGACCACTTACCGTTTGAAAAACTGATTCAATTCCGTTATTTGTTAATTCTTCCTGCAATTTTAAAACACCATCCATTGGTACTATTTCGTCCAACGAATTGGCAATAAACATTGGACCGGCCGACTTGTAAATTCGATTAAGTAGTGATGCTTCTTTTAAAAGTTCCTGATCGTTATTCACATAATTGAGAACGAACCACTTATAATACGGGTCATTACCGCCATCCTGGTTGATATTTTCAACTGGAGTGCCTGGAATCGGAGCGTTTTTCTTAGAGGCGACCACATCTGGATGAGTTTCAATCCAGTGATCTAAATCAATGATTCCCGACCATGATGCAATTGGAATCCCTAATCGGAGTCCCAGCTCAATTGCTAGATTTCCACCCGCGGACATCCCAACCGCACCAATTTTTGATCGGTCAAACTGATAATCGGAATCTTTAATCCAGTTATATAATCCGATTAAATCTTCAATCGGTGCTGGAAACAAAGCATCCGGGGCCAATCGATAATTAGGAACAAACACGATATATCCGTTTTCAGCAAAATTATTCGCCCAACCGGTTTCTTCTTCCTTATAGCCTAACCACCAGCCACCGCCATGAATATCAATAATTGCCCGCCGTTCGTCGCTTACGCTATCCACGTCTTGATAGACATCCATTTGTAAACCGTATTTTGAGTTATATACAACATCTTTTTCAACTTTCACGTTTGACATTAACTTTCCTCCGTAAAATCATGTTTTAATTACAGTCATGTCTGTCTACGATGCTTGTAAACGTTAACAGTATAAGACTAATCATATTTTGGTGTAAAACAAAACGCCCTAAATCACATATGGAGTAAAAATTAACCACCATGCAAAAAAGACCGATGACAATTCAAAGAATGTTATCGGTCTTTCTTATTTCAATCGACTAAATAATTTTTTAGAGGAAATTTAGACGGCCGTCATTAGCCTCCGGATTCTTCTCTAAAATTTAAATAATTGGTCAATTTGTTTATACATTGAATCGCTCAATTCAATTTGAAGTGCCTCGGCGTTACTCTTAATTTGGTCAGCCTTTCGAGCACCGGGAATTACCACCGCAATTTCAGGATTTTTAAGATACCAGGCCAAGATTAATTGAGCTACGGTAACACCTTTTTCTTCCGCCAAGCCCCGAACCTTTTTAATTGATCCAATAATATCTCCAAATTGTTTTTCAGTAAAACGAGGGAACTTCATGTAATCCGAACGTTCATATTTACCAGTTAGCAAACCTGATGCCAATGGAAAATATGGCACAAAGGAAATATTATTTTCGCGTAAATATGGTAATAAATTTTCTTCTGGGCTTCGGTAAACCAGACTATAATTATCCTCAACAACGTCAATTTGATTATCAATATTTGCTTCTTTAATTTGATCCAAAGAGAAGTTCGATAATCCGATTGCCCTAATCTTACCAGCCTCGCGTGCCTTAACTAGGGCTTCAACGGCATCCCGCTTATTTGTAACTTCATCAGGAAAATGGATATAAAAAATATCAATGTAATCCGTTTGAAGACGCTTCAACGCTGCATCAATTTGTTTTGTTAAAAATGCGGGATCATTATTAGGAGCGTACCCATTGTTATCATCTTGAGCTGCTTTGGTCGCAATCGTAACCTCATGTCGATCGTAATCTTTCAATACTTCACCGATGATTTCTTCTGAGCGGCCGTTTCCATACGCAAAAGCCGTATCGATCATTCGAATTCCGTCATCTAAAGCTGTCCGAACAACTTCGTAACCATCCTTATCGTCTAGTCCCGAGAAGATATTATGACCGCCAACCTTATTGGCACCTAACCCCATAATGGTTGATTCGACATCACTTTTACCGATTTTAATAAACTCTGACATGTTAGTCCCTCCATTTCTTTTATTCATGGATAGGATACCAAAGATTAAGGATATTAACTAATAAAAAGGGTTGTTACAAGTTATCGATTGTATCCATCAATGACGCAATCGATGCTGACTCATTTTTTCGATCAATTGGAATTACTCGCCAACCTGCCTTTTGTGCGGGAACAATATCTTTATCCATATCCACCGCAATATGGATATGTTCATCTACTTCGCCCAACTGTTCGTTTACAAAGTTAAAAAATTCTGGGCTGGGCTTGTATGATTTTGCATCTTCAGCAGTAAAAACCGCATTGAAATTATGGTCTAAATTAATCATGTTACTTCGGATCAGGTCTTTTGAATGATTCGTCATCAAGACGGTTTCATAACCCTTTTCTTGAATTTGATACAGAGCAGTTGGTGCATCCGGAAAAGGCTTGACCACCGTATGTGCGATTAATACATCGCTAAAGTCACTTGGCGTAATTTCAAAATTCAATTCTTTTGCCGTTTGGTTCAAAGCATCTTCCATTAATTTTGAATATTTTTCAAAAGGAACTTGTTGCATCAGCTCCCGCTCTTTTGCCTGATAAGTATCACGAATTAATTTTTCATCGATGTTATATCTCTTTCCTAATCTTCCAATCGCATCATAGAAGGGATCGATATCAAACAACGTGTCAAAACCTGCAAAGCTTACAATTTTTTTCATTAGTTTTCCACCTAACTTAAATTTCTTTCCATTATATTATACAATTTATCATGTAATATTGTGATACGATGAAAACATGACATTTTTTGGGGGAGACGAGAACTTGCACTTTAAAATTGAAGATACCCGTTTGTTAACATTATTAAATTCAATCGTAATTGGCACGCTGATTGGACTAATCGTTAGTACTTTTAGATTATCAATTGAACACATGTTAAAATTTTTTCAACAGCTTTATCAACAAGCAGCAAATAACTGGATCTGGATTCTTATTATTTTGGCTATCAATGTCGCGTTAGCCTTCATTGTTGGTTTTTTTGTCAAAAAGACTCCTGAAATTTCTGGCTCCGGAATTCCTCAAATTGAGGGACAGCTCGCCGGCGAATACGAAGAAAAATGGTGGCCTGTCCTCTGGAAAAAATTTGTCGGTGGAATTCTCGCAATCGGATCCGGACTAATGCTTGGACGCGAAGGACCATCCATTCAGTTGGGGGCCGTTGTTGGCCAAGGATGGAGCAAATTTCGTCACTACTCTGGATCTCAACGTCGCGTAATGATTGCCGGTGGGGCCGCGGCAGGTCTATCGGCAGCCTTCAACGCTCCCATCGCCAGCACGCTTTTCGTCCTCGAAGAGATTTATCATAACTTCTCACCTTTAGTTTGGATCAGTGCCCTGACTAGCGCAATTGTTTCCAATTTCGTTTCACTAAACTTCTTTGGATTAACTCCTGTTTTAGCAATGAACCATCCTCGCTCGTTACCACTTGGAATGTACTGGCATTTAATTCTTCTTGGCATCCTGCTGGGAATTTTCGGCCGGCTATATCAAATTTGTACCCTTCGTTTAAAAGCTTGGTACGGAAAATTAACTTTTCTACCACGTTGGCTACATAGCATTGTTCCATTTGTTCTTATTATTCCGGTGGGTTTATTATGGCCGAGTTATCTTGGTGGCGGGAACGAATTAATTACATATATCGCTCGTATTCATCCTGTTTTATTAACGATGATCATCCTACTGATAGTTCGATTCGTCTTCTCAATGATTTCGTATGGTTCTGGTTTACCCGGAGGAATTTTCCTACCGATCTTAACTTTAGGAGCCGTTTTTGGAACAGTCTATGTTAGTGCTATGACTGGCCTTCACCTGATTAATCCCAGCTATCTGCCTAACTTTGTCATTTATGCGATGGCCGGTTACTTTGCTGCAATTGGTAAAGCGCCTTTTACTGCCATTTTATTAATCACTGAAATGGTTGGCTCGTTGCAGCATCTAATGCCTTTGGCCGTGGTAGCCCTAACGGCGTACATTGTTCTTGATTTAATGGGCGGTGAACCAATCTATGAATCATTACTACATCAGTTAGTCCCAACAATTACGGCAACCCCATCTGGTCCACAAGATCGGGTGGAAGTCCCCATAACAGAAGGATCTCCACTCGATGGAATGGCCGTTCGTAACATCAAGTGGCCAAAACAAAGCTTACTTATCAGCATTCATCGTGGCTCAAGCCAACTGATCCCTGCCGGAGATTCCGTTATTAAGGTTGGCGATACATTAATCGTCACCACCCACCACGGACAACGTGGCCGGGTTAAGGAGTATTTTAATAATTTAATGTAAAAAAGTAAGCGAAAACTGCCTATCAATAGTATAAATGTAAATAAAAAAGTTTCGAACCCCAAATTCGAAACTTTTTTCTATCACTCAAAATATTGGCTGTACAATATTTGGTGTG
>NZ_JQBX01000010.1 GCF_001437075.1 Pediococcus stilesii | reverse complement strand
TCTTAACCGCCTTTCTCCGTATCCTCATATCAATATCCCATCACAATGATCGACTTCGTGCTGAATGATTTGGGCGAACCATCCTGAAAAATGTTGGGTTTGTTGCTTGAAGTTATGGTCTAAATAGCGGACTTCGATATCTTTATAGCGGGTTGCTTTTCGTTCGCCGGGAAGGGAGAGACAACCTTCCATTGCTTCATATGGACCAGTTTTTTTCGTAATCGTCGGATTAATCATGGCAATTGTCATAATGCCCATCTCAACGGCGATGACGCGTTTGCTGACGCCGATCATGTTGGCGGCCATCCCCACGCCCCGATCGGAGTTTGCCCTTAAAGTATCCATCAGATCAGTAATGGTGGCGAAATCTGACTTGGTAGCCGGCTTCGATTTTATTTTTAAAAATTGTTGATCACGAATAATTGGTTTAATCATTTTAAGCTCCTAAATTGGTGATTTGAATTGACGAAGACATCGGTTGATCTAAATGTACTCTTAGAACGAAGTCGACTTATCGTACACCCACATTTTACCATCTACACCTTGACAATGAAATTGAAAGCACGTAGCATTGAATGAAATAAATCGAGTCGCTTTAAATTGATTCAGAGAAATCAATAAGCTAATGAATACTACCGCAAAGGGAGCTTAATTAGCATACTTTTGCGGTATTTTTAAATTCAAGGGCGATTCAGAATGGAGCTTTCAATGGAAAAACCAGTTATGATTGCATTAGATTTTAAAAATCAAGGGGAGCTTAAACACTTTTTAGATCAGTTCCCTGCCCACGTAAAATTAACTTTGAAAATTGGGATGGAACTATTCTACGGCTTGGGGCCCGATATTGTTCGAGATATCCACGAAAAAGGCCATGATATTTTCTTGGATTTGAAATTAAATGATATTCCTAATACGGTCGAAAAGGCCATGGTGCAATTAGGTCGAATGGGAGTTCAGTATACAACCATTCACGCTTTAGGCGGATCGGAAATGATTCGAGCTGCCAAACGGGGATTAACCGCGGGGGCAAAAGAAGCCGGATACCAGACACCTAAGTTACTGGCGGTTACCGAACTGACTTCGATATCAGAGACGCAACTGCATGAGGAACAAAACGTGGGTCTGTCAATGTCAGAACAGGTTTTGAAACTGGCTGAGTTAACCAGTCAATTTGGTGGAGATGGTGTAATCTGTTCACCAAATGAAGTTGAATATTTGAAGGCCAAACTTCCCGAAGATTTTCTATTTGTTACTCCAGGAATCCGGCCCGCTGGTGCCGAAAAAGGCGATCAAAAAAGAACGATGACGCCAGCAGAAGCCGCTGTTGCCGGCAGTTCAGCAATTGTGGTTGGCCGTCCGATTACATTAGCTGAAGATCCTGTGGTGGCTTATCAGACGATTTTAAGTGATTTTTTGTCGAAGTAAAAATTTAAAAATGACATTAAATTCAACACATGAATGTGCTGAAGGCCAATCGTGATTATGACGGTTGGCTTTTTTGTTGATTTTATAAACAAAGATAAAGTTAATTGCGAATTTAGTTAATAGCACTCTTTTGTACATAACCTATAAATTGATTTTGGGCGTATAAGGGCGTACAATCAAAATGGAAGTGGGGTTCACTCATTGAGCGAGATAAAGGCTAAACAAATATTGGAAGAGCTTAAGGAAGCCGGTTTTTACGAGACTAGAATCATTGGAGATCATCATAGATTAAAAGACGATAAGGAACACTATGTAACTATCAATTACTCAAGACCTGGAGATACGATGAAACAAGGTACAGTGGCTTCGATAAGACGACAGGCGGGGCTAAAGTAAGTTCATGTTTATTAATTAATAATTCTATACGGAGGAAATGAAATGAGACTAGTAAGTTATACGGCAGTTTTCGATGATTCGCTGAATAACAAAGGCGAATATACTGTTACTTTTCCAGATGTTGCGGGTGTTGTGACCGATGGCAATAGTTTTACTGAAGCTATCCAAAACGCTCAAGAAGCATTGGGACTAATGCTCTATGATCGCGAAGAATTACCAAAGGTGACTGACCAGAAAACTATTGAAAAGGCTAACCCAGATAAATTAGTTACTACAATTGCGACAGATTTAGATGTCATTAAAAATGATGTTAAAGAAGTTTCAGTTAAAAAAAATACGCGTATACCGGCTGATTTAGCCAAGGCGGCCGAGGAGAAGGGGATTAACTTTAGCGCGGTTTTGACAGAAGCGTTAAAAAAGGAATTGGCAAAATCATAAAACTTATGTGATTAAAAAAACGGCTCAACCAATGAGTCGCTTTAACTTGGTCAAGGATAAAATTATTATCTCTTGGCTATTTTTTGTTTGAATATAAAATTCCTTACAATAACTTCTCTAAAGTATCTAGCACACCATCGTGCTCATTATCATAAGCTGTAATGTGACTAGCGGATTCTTTGACTACTGGAAAAGCATTTTTAATTGCATACCCATTCGGCGTCATTTTTAGTATTTGAAGATCATTTTCATTATCTCCAAACGTGACAAGTTCCGTGGGTTTGACGTCATATTTTCCATGAGGTGCTTTAAAGCACTAGCTTTATCAACGTGGTTAAGACCCACAAGTTCGGTATTGAAGCCCGAACTCAGGCTTGAAAGCCGTGGATTTAACATACTCCGTAATTGAGCAATTTTGTGGTTAACATCAGGAACGTCACCAAAGCCAACCGCAATTTTAACGATTGGATCATCAATTTGATTGGTGGTAAAACTACCAATGTTATCAACGGTTTGCAGATGCTTATAAAATTGACTTAGAAAATCAATTATTTCAGATGAGGTGGCTGTGTCAACATACGAGCTTGCAAGTCCACAAATGTTGATCAAAATTTCGTTCGGATTAAAAGTACTGGTGATTGAATCCAAGGTTTCTTGGATTAATTCTGAAGAGAGCTGCTGCACATCTAAAAGCTCATTGCCAGAGTAAATGATTGATCCATTTTGCGAAATGAAATCCATTTGCTCGGCAATCGGCTTGAAAAGAGATTGGAGTCGCTCATGCTGTGAACCACTTGCGACAACGAAATGAATATTTTGACGATTCATTTCTAAAAAAATTTCTTTAAAGCGTTGCTTATTATACTGGTTTTGGTTGTCTAGGAAGGTTTGATCCATGTCCGTAGCAATCATTTTTATCACGATCGTCACCTAATTTCTGAAAGTTATATAATAAGTTTAAAACAAAATTGTATTAAAAGTAAGTGCTTACAGAAAAAACATTTAATTGGAGGAATTTTTGATGTCAAAAAATAAAAAAAGTAGTGGTGTTTTAGAAATTGTTGGCGGAAGTTTAAATTTAATTGGCGGAGCGCTGATATTGGCCGCTGGAATCGTTAAATTAGCCGAAAAAGTGCATAAATAGTTACATCATAATTAGATGAAGAGGCGTAATTAAATTTCGCGCCTCTTTTTTTTTATGCTTTTCACATAAAGATGATGGATAAAATGATTCACTTTAGAAAAAATTATTTTGACATTAGTCATCATTTATAATTAATAAATACTATAAGCATATTCTTTGAAAAGTAAAAAGACAATATGTTACTTTAACTGTGAACCAATGAGCATAGTGTTCATTGGAGATTAAATTTTTGAAAGGAGATGTTAGTTATGTTGGGATGGTTATGGTCACTAATCGTCGGTGGAGTTATTGGTGCAATTGCAGGTGCATTGACTAGTAGGGATTTACCGGCAGGATGGATCGGTAATATTGTTGCTGGACTTGTTGGTGCCTGGCTAGGACAGAGTCTATTAGGAACGTGGGGACCTTCGTTAGCTGGAATGGCGTTATTACCATCAATTATCGGGGCAGTAATATTGGTCGTAATTGTATCGGTAATCTTCGGGATGCGTAAAAAAGGGTAAGGTGATTAGATGAGTCGGACCAGTAAAACTTTATTGAGTTTGATGGCGGTAATCACTTTAATTCAGGCATTATGGTTTGTTGCTTTAGAGGTTTATATTCCATATGTGACAGATTTCTTTAACTCTGTTAAAACAATGGATGAAAATTTTATTGAAGTTATGGCAATTGTATTTGCCGTAGTTGTCGCGTTGTTTGCATTGGTGATGTTAATTGTTGCTTTAACAAGTAGATCCAGCGAGAGAGATTTGAAATTGAAAGATGGAAAAGGTAATTTAACGGTGCCCAAAAAGGCAATGGAAAAAATTATCGATAAGTCAATTGTTAATAATCATCAGGTAGGGAATGTACAAACTAAGGTGAAAGTTCGTGGCCGTGATCGCCTCCAAGTACGTGTACAGGTGGAAGATCTAACAGATAGCAATTATGGGGTTAACGCCAAGGATATTCAGCAAACGGTTCAGGACAACGTTCAACGTCATTTGGGGATGAAAAGTAACGTAAAAGTTCAAATTATTCCACGAGAACGGTCGACCAAATCGTTAAAAGTGATTTAGAAAGGCGGGATTTTAGATGAGTGGTGAATTATTAGGTGCTTTAATTGCGATGATTCTCGGAATTGTCTGGGTTTCCGTCGGATTTGGTAGTGCAGTTCTGGTCGGAGTATTAGGACTGATTGGATATCTATGTGCACGCTACGGAAAGTTATTTCTGACGCAGGCAATTTCAGAGCTGATGTCGGCTTTGAACATTGATCAGAGGAAGAACTAGGAGGAATGAAAATGGCTAAAAAAATTGATCGCAACAAACCGTTGAAATCGCTGCTAGGCTTGATGATTGTATCAAGTTTGTGGTTTGCATGGAAGAATCGTCGTAAGATTCAGGAGGTAATCAACAATGGACAATCCTAAAATTGCGCAAACAAGTTTAACGTTTGATGAAGGTGTTATCGAAAAGATTGCTGGTCTTGCCTCCAGAAGGGTTGACGGGATTCTTTCATTCGATGGAAACCTTCTTGACAACATTACCGATAAATTGAGAAGTAAAGTTGATCCAACGCAGGGAATTACCGCCGAGGTTGGCGAGAAGCAAGTGGCGTTAGAAATGAACGCAACGGTTGAATATGGGTATGATATTCGGCAAATTTTTACTCAGGTGTGTGACGTGATTGGGGATGAAGTTGAGCGTTTAACCGGTTTAAAAGTAATCGAGCTTAATTTCCACGTTAATGACGTTCTGAGCAAAAAAGAATGGAAAGAACAGAATAGTCGCAAACCTAATTCAGATTTAGAACCAAAACCGGAAGCAAAATAATATTTTAAATTCGAGAGGAGATCTATTGATGGATAAAGTAGTAAAACCAGAAACAGTATTAACATTTGACGATGAAGTTTTGGCTAAAATTGCAGGAAAAACGGCCACCAGTGTGGATGGGGTCCTTTCGCTAGAAGGAAATATTTTTGAAAAAGTAACGGATCGAATATCTAAAGGTGACGATCCAACTGCCGGTGTAAATGTTGATATTGACAATGAAGAACAGACGGTCCAGTTAAAAATGGACGCACTACTAGAATACGGTAAAAACGCCCAAGCAATCTTTGATAAAATGGTGACAAAAATTACAGCCGCTGTGAAAGAAATGACTAATATGGAAGTAGCTGAAATTAAACTTAATGTTAAAGATGTATTGACTCGAGACGAGTGGGCAAATCGAGAGAAGGATCATAAGAAACATGAGGACAAGAAGAAATAAGTTAGGTGTCTTAATTCTAAATAACGCCTAATAAAGCGAATGATTCCAGTTTACGGAACGTTCGCTTTTTAAATATTCTTTTTACATAGTTCCAAAAACTTCATTTAGGTTGAAACTTTCGTATAATAAAAGCATGTCAGTAAACCGAAGGGAACTTTTAAAATGATTCTGGAACGAAGCAACATGTTTAATATTGATACAATTAATAATGATCTTAGCCGAGTGATCGGTAAGGAGCATGCTGAAGAATTAAAAAGTCTTATGCGTTATTACCGTTTGTGCCAGTCGGCGGTAAACGAGATTGGAACCAAGCTCGAAAATCTTGATGGTGAATATCAAAGCGAATATAATCATAATCCAATTCACCACATGGAACAGCGCATGAAGGCGGTCAATTCGTTGTTCAATAAGGCCAGAAAGAAGCATATTCCGAAAACGATTGATGCAATCGAAAACAATATTTTTGATATTGGTGGGATTCGAGTAATTACAAATTACATCAGTGATGTGTATACCATCAAAAAGAACCTACTATCACAGGATGATGTGACGCTAATTAAATCTAAGGATTATATTAAAGATCCAAAACCCAGCGGATATCGAAGCGTCCATTTAGTGGTTTCTGTCCCCGTATTTTTGTCGACGGGTCCAGTGGAGACGCCGGTGGAGATTCAGATTCGGACAATTGGGATGGACATGTGGGCAAGCCTTGAGCATAAGTTACGTTATAAAACGAGCGTTGAAGCAGAAAAAGTCGAGCATTTCGAAAATAAATTGATTGAAGACGCAAATGAAATATTTAAAATTGAATCGAATATGCAAGAAATTTATCGTGATTTATCAGAACCTGGTGTGTTTAAAAATGAAGAATAAATATCCGGTCACCCGCTATTACGGGGTCCCCGTTAGTTATGACAAGTCTGGAAATTATATTTTTGAAGAGGGCGTTAAAGTACACGCTTGGCGTAATGGAAAGCACACAAAGGGAAAATTTCAGGGCCTCGGTCAGCTATTTTTGACGGAAAATAATTTGTTAGTGGCGATTGTTGGCTTTGAAAAGATGAAGTTTAAAGATCGACATACATTGGCCCCGTTTGAACGGTTTACCAAAGAAAGTGTTCCAAAGGAGCTTTTGGAAAGATTTAGTAGGGAGGATTTTAAGTGAAGACACTAGTGATCGTTGCACATCCTCAATTGGAAAATTCAGATGTACAGCCTTTTTTTAGAGAAGCCATTGCAAATTTTTCAAATGTTACTTGGCATCCAATAACAAATAGTTTTGATGTACTGGAAGAACAAAAACTGCTTATTTCGCATGAGCGAATTATATTTGAATTCCCGCTTTACTGGTATAGCGCGCCGGCAGTTTTGAAACACTGGCTAGACGACGTTTTTACAATGAAATTCACAACGGGAAACCGGTACGCTTTGGCTGGAAAAGAACTTGGAATCGTTGTTTCAACTGGTGATAAAGAACGGTCTTTTCGTGCTGGTGAAGAAGAACAATTCACAATTTCAGAGTTAATGCGACCATATCAAGCACTAGCCGGAAAAGTACGGATGCACTATTTGCCTGTACTGGCGGTTCATCAGTTTCTCTATCTGACTCCAGATGACCAACAACGACTTATGATCCGTTATCAGCAATACCTGACAAATCCCAAATTTGAGCATTTTAGTGAACGATCCGAATGGTTCCAACAGCAACTTCAGGAGCGAATTCGGGCTAATGCAACAATGGCTCCAGAACTGGAACAAATTTTAAACGTTATCCAAAATAACCAGGACGAACTGGATGATTTGCAATGGAATTTGACTGAATTGAAAAAGGAGGAAGATTCGTAGTGGATAATGCAGAATGGTTAAAAAAACGACTTGCTGAGCTTCGACAATCTTCACCGGAATACCGCGACCAGGCATTTTATCTGGCTTTAAACGACTTTGTGCAGGAACAGTATAAAAGAATGGATCAAATTCAACGCGAACTAGATGGAAGAATGTGGAGGGAATAAACCGAAGTGCGGATAAAGTCGGGAGCCACCGAGGATTAACATGACCAGTGGATGAGCCCGGGCTGGGGGCTTGTGCGATGGTTGGGTTAACCAGAAGAGCCCCGTCATGGAAGGCTTTAGACAGATTAACTTTTTTGTCCGTTAACAAGAAAACGCTTACATAATATGATTTAGGTACAGAGAAAATGATTTCTTTGGAAAAGATTTTTAAAGATTAATTTTGTAAGTGAGGAGATTGTTATTATGGATAAAATGTTTGTAAGTCCCGATACCTATGTTCAAGGGGAAAATGTATTGAATCACAGTTCAGAGTATATTAAAAAGCTAGGTAATAAACTATTAGTTCTCTCCGACGAAACGGTGTGGAAGATTGCAGGAGAAGGGTTTGTCAACTATCTGGAACAAAGCGGTTTTGTAGTCGAGAAAGTCACATTTAATGGTGAAGCGTCTGTTCAAGAAATTAATCGGATTACAAAAATCGCTAAAGAAAAAAATGTGGAAGTTGTGATTGGTTTAGGTGGTGGTAAAACGATTGATACTTCTAAGGGAGTAGCAATGGACGCTGACACTAAGCTAGTTGTTGCGCCGACTGCAGCATCCGCGGATGCACCAACGGCGGGCCTTTCAGTTTTGTATACCGAAGATGGCGTATTTGACCAGTACAAATTTTATCCAAAACATTCCGACCTTGTTTTGTTAGATACCAAAATAATTGCTAATGCGCCGGTTCGAACGTTAGTATCTGGAATTGCGGACGCGATGGCAACTAACATTGAAGCAAAGGCAACGTCCATTAAACATGGTGTCACAATGGGCAATGGAGCCGCAACCTTTGCTGGACGGGCAATTGCAGCAGAATGTGAGAATGTTTTGTGGAAGTATGCTTACGAAGCAGTGGAGTCAAATAAAAATAAATTGGTGACACCAGCAATTGAGGCGATTGTTGAAGCAAACACCCTTCTTTCAGGGCTAGGCTTCGAAAATGCAGGATTGGCCGCGGCACACGCAATCCATAATGGATTTACAGCCGTGAAGGGTGACATCCATCATCTAACGCATGGAGAAAAGGTGGCCTTTGGCTCAATGGTTGAGTTGGTACTAGAGAATACACCTCATGAAACGTTAGATCGGTACATTAATTTCTGGTTAACGCTGGGCTTACCAATTACGATGGAAGATACCCATTTAGATCAATTAAGTGATGAAGAGCTGTTGAAAATTGGTAAATTAGCAACTGCACCGGATGAAACGATGAAAAATATGCCATTTGAAGTTACACCAACAATGGTTGTTGATGCAATGAAGGCGGCCAGTGCTTACGTAAAAGCCTATAAAAATAGTCATGTAGTAACACCAATTTTCAGCAGATCATAAAAATGTAAACGCTTAGTTAATTTAACATCGAACATATCTTATAATAAAGGCAGAGATACTATTTTAAATAAAATGGTGTCCCTGCTTTTAATTTTAAAAACTATCTAAAAATAAAATAAAAAACGGAAGAAGGAACGAAATCGGTTTTGAAAAAATTAATAAATGAGGCTAATGCCGTTGTTGAAGAAATGCTCCAAGGAGTAGTTACGGCTCATCCAGAACTCGAAAAGCCTAAAGAACTAAATAGTATTATTTACCGGAAGGGAATTGAAAAACGGCAAACAATTTTAATCTCCGGTGGTGGTAGTGGTCATGAACCTTTGGATATTGGATATGTCGGAGAGGGCCTCTTAGACGCGGCAGTAATGGGGGAACCATTTGTGCCACCAACGTCAAAGCAAATTATTCAAACTGTAAAACTCTTCGGAAATGAGAAGGATGTTTTATTAATTGTGAAAAACTTTGAAGAAGATGTCGGCCAATTTGATCTTGCTCGACAATATTTAAACGTGCACGGCTTTTCAACAAAAATGTTGATTATATCGGATGATATTTCGATTAATCCTTCCACAAAAGAAACTAGAAGGCGCGGAGTTGCAGGAACGGTTTTGGTTCATAAAATTCTTGGGGCCGCAGCCGATACGGGTGCTTCAATAACAGAATTACTTGAATTAGGGAACGCGATTAATCAAAATCTTTTTACCCTCGGAGTGGCTTTTTCGGGAGTTGAGCTTCCTGCACAAAAAGAACCAACTTTCACTTTGAATGAGGATCAAAT
Organism: Pediococcus stilesii; assembly: GCF_001437075.1. Classification (GTDB taxonomy): domain Bacteria; phylum Bacillota; class Bacilli; order Lactobacillales; family Lactobacillaceae; genus Pediococcus; species Pediococcus stilesii. The sequence goes on along the minus strand of NZ_JQBX01000010.1, from coordinate 70,388 downwards.
ATATTATGGGATTGGAATTCATGGAGAAAAGGGATATCGCAAAGAAAAGATGACGAACTCGGAGTTACTTGGTCGGGAATTGGTTAATAAGCTATTGCAAGTAGGTAATATTCATGGAAATGATGCCGCTGTGGTGCTGATTAATGGGTTTGGAAACTTACCTATGATGGACAATTTTATCTTTACAAACGATGTTGTGAATTTACTGAAATTAAAGGGAATTCGGTTACCATTGATCAAATCAGGGAACTTTTTAAGCTCCTATAATATGAATGGGGTGTCCGTTTCGTTACTAAAATTGACGGACCAGAGTTGGTTGGAATATTTAAATCAAGATAGTGGCGGCTTTTCTTGGGATTAATCAAAAAAGATGTAGTCGTGTGAGCCTTTCTTTCTAAGAATCGTTCCATTAATGGAGTCTTCAAGAACCAAAATCAAAAGGCGTGCCTCAGCGTCTACACTGCGATTAGCATTAATCGCAATCCAAGATTTTAACTGTTCCAAAATAACGCTGCTATAAACTTCTGGAAAGAAGTGGATCTCGGTGTTATCAAGGGTAATGTTTTGCTCTTTTGAAATATTAAGTACAATTACTTGAATTAGTTGCTCGGTATGTTTTTTGATCGTTTCCTCGACGATGTTTTCTTGAATGTTGGCATTTAAAATCGCATTGATAAACTTTTGGTTATCAAAAAAGTATTGACATAGATCGTGGATAATATTTGTCCATTTAGCGTAATCAAGATTATCTTCAATAATTTCTCGAAGTTCATCGTTAAAAATCCATTCGATGGCATCGTATTTGTCTAGAAAGAAATCATAGAAGGTTTGCCTTCGCATGTGAATGCTCTGCATAACACTTGTAACATTTGTTTTATTAATACTGGTTTCCAGTACTAAATTTTTTACTGAAAGTGCAATTTTTCGTTTTGTTATATAAGACATGTTAACCACCAATTCAGATATGTATGATTGAAAATTTGGACGAATCTAGTATAAGACAGATTATTAATTTTGTCCGTTGTAAGCGCTTTAACTAGCGCAGTAAAATTGACTTATAGTAAAAATATAACAAAGAAGGTTTTGAATATGAACAAAAATTTTGATTTTATAATGCCTAGTGTTAACTTTTTTGGAGCCGGAGTTATTGAAAAAATTGGTAAACGAGCTCAAATGGTCAATATTCATAACGCACTTATTATAACTGATTCTTTCCTAGAGAAAATGCCGGATGGTCCCGTTGAACAGACGATTAATTCATTAAAGCAAGCCAATATTAACTTTAGTATTTATAACGAAGTGGAACCTAATCCAAAAGTTAGAAATATTGAAGCAGCAAAGAAAGTCTATTTAGAAAATGATTGTGATGGAATTATTACCGTTGGTGGTGGATCTGCGCATGATACCGGAAAGGGAACCGGAATTATTTTAACCAATGGTGATGATATTACAAAACTGGCGGGAATCGAAACTTTAGATAATGCCTTGCCACCACTAATTGCTGTTAATACGACGGCGGGCACGGGATCTGAACTAACGCGCCACTGTGTGATTACAAACGAAAAAACCAAATTGAAGTTTGTCGTTGTTTCCTGGCGAAACGTTCCATTAGTTTCATTTAACGATCCAGAATTAATGTTAAATGTTCCAGCTAAACTAACTGCGTCAACTGGATTAGATACATTTGTGCAGGCGATTGAACCATACGTTTCGGTTAACCGAAATGACATTACTGATGGGCAGTGTTTGCAAGCAATTAAGCTAGTTGAAGAAAGTTTACGTGAAGCAGTTGCTAACGGACATAACTTAGAGGCGCGGACCAAAATGGTAGAAGCCGAAATGCTTGGTGGAATGGCATTTAATAACGCTGATCTAGGCTACGTTCATGCGATGGCGCACCAATTAGGTGGGCAATATGATGCTCCACATGGCGTTTGCTGTGCGATTTTACTACCAATTGTTGAACGTTTTAATATCATCGCTAGTCCTGAACGTTTCGCTGATTTAGCCGTTGCGATGGGTGAAAATATTGATGGCCTTTCGATTCGAGAAGCAGCTGACAAAGCGATTGACGCAATGCAACAGTTGAATGACGATATTGGTATTCCAAGAAGTATCAAAGCAATCGGTGCAAAACCCGAAGACTTTGAACTAATGGCTGAAAATGCGCTTAAAGATGGCAATGCTTTTTCAAATCCAAGAAAAGCAACCAAAGCGGAAATTGTTGAGTTATATCAACAAGCGTATGATGCTGAATAATCTTTAGTAAAAATGAAATCGTGGTGGGAAACTAAAATTTCCTGACCACGGTTTTTACTTTCAGTGATTATTTTTGGAAGATGGGTTGGGCTCGAATGAATTAAAAATTCGGACAAATTAGAAGGTCTGTCCCTTTTTAAAAAAGCGCTTTCATAGTATCCTATATTTATCAGGTAACGTGGAAATGGTTACCGATTTATGAAAAACAAACCGGATGTAGATACAAATAGTTGATGATTTAGTCGAGAGGGGAAATATTATTCATGAAAAAAATAATTAATGATCCAAAGGATGTTGTCGATGAAATGGTCCAAGGACTTGTACGAAGCTATCCCGATTATTTAAAACGAATTCCAGAAACAGGAGTGGTTTATCGCTCAGATCTTGAAAAAATTAAGGGCAAAGTTGGAATTGTCAGCGGTGGTGGTAGTGGACATGAACCAACACATGCTGGATTTGTTGGAAACGGGATGTTGAGTGCTGCTGTCTGTGGAGAAGTATTTACATCACCAACACCGGATCAAATCTTTGAGGCCATTAAACAGGTCGATTCTGGTGCGGGTGTGTTCTTGGTAATTAAAAATTATTCAGGCGACGTAATGAATTTTGAAATGGCTCAAGATATGGCGGATATGGAAGATATCAAGGTCAAATCAATTGTCGTTGATGATGACATTGCAGTGGAAAATAGTACGTACACACAAGGTCGTCGCGGAGTGGCCGGAACGGTGTTTATGCATAAAGTTCTGGGGGCCGCTGCCGATCAAGGCGCAAGCTTGGATGAAATTGAAGAACTAGCTCAAAAAATCTTGCCAAATATTAAAACAATTGCGGTTGCATTGAGCGGAGCTACCGTTCCAGAAGTTGGAAAACCAGGATTTACACTGGCCGATGATGAAATTGAATACGGGGTTGGAATCCATGGGGAACCAGGTTATCGTCGTGAAAAACTCCAACCATCAAAGGCGCTCGTTGAAGAATTGGTCGGTAAATTAAACGATGAATTTAAGTTCGAAAAGGGCGAAAAAGTTGCTGTTCTAGTTAATGGAATGGGAGCAACACCATTGATGGAACAATACGTTTTCATGAATGATGTATTAAATAAACTCGATGAATTAGGATTAAATGTCGAATTTACTAAAGTGGGCAACCTAATGACATCCCTTGAAATGGCCGGAATCTCACTGACAATCTTCAGGGTGAATGATGACCTTGTAAACAATCTAAATTATGCGACACATACGATCGGGTGGTAGGAAAAAGGATACGGAGAAAGGTGGTCAAGAGTTGAGGATTAGTCTAGCTGTGGCTGATATCCACGGGTTTAGTGGATGTGGGTCATAGCGTAACTCAACTAGACCACAAAGCAAGCAAAGCTCGTCTAAACTCAACTCACACAGAGAAGGAGGATTTAATTATGTTAAATGTTGAAGATGTAAAAAAATGGATGGAAAATTTTGACAATGTGATTCAAGAACAGCGTGCCTACCTTAGTGACTTAGATACGCCGATTGGTGATGGTGATCATGGCAACAATATGGCGCGGGGAATGGAAGCTGTAATGGCAGCAATTACAGATAAGGATTTTGCTGATGTGCCTTCGATTTTTAAAACGATCGCAATGAGCTTAATTAGTAAAGTCGGTGGTGCGTCTGGACCGTTATACGGGACGGCGTTTATGGAAATGGCAAAGATTGGCAACGGAGACGTTAAAGAATTAATCCCCGCAGCGCTTGCTGGAATCGAAAAACGTGGGAAAGCAGTACCAGGTGAAAAAACGATGGTGGATGTCTGGACGCCGGCCAGTGCATTAGTTCAAAAAGATGCGCTCACCGTTGAAGGGATTGATCAAGCTGTTGAATCAACTAAGGAAATGGTGGCAACTAAAGGCCGTGCGTCATACGTAGGTGATCGTTCAGTTGGGCACATTGACCCTGGTGCGATGTCGTCAGGTTATCTTTTGAAGGCACTATTAAAAGCGGAGGGCTAACGATGGAATACGGAGTAGTAATTGTTTCACATGTTGCTGAAATCGCTGCGGGCGTGAAGCGCCTAATTGAACAAGTCGCTAAAGACGTCTCGGTTACAACGGCCGGGGGCTTAGAAGATGGCGGAGTAGGTACCGATATGGCACGAATCATGACGGCATTTGAAGAAAATAAGGCCGATAAAATTCTTGCATTTTACGATTTAGGTAGTGCCAAGATGAACCTTGAAATGGCAATCGAAATGAGCGACAAAGAGGTTCATTTATATGATACAGCACTGGTTGAAAGTGCTTATACGGCGGCAGCTTTGTTGCAAGTAAATACTAAACTAGAAGACGTTGAAAAACAGTTGAAAGAACTTAAAGTTAAGTGAAGTTTAAGCTAATCAACATGGATAGAACCATTAAAGAGCTGGTCTAACTGCTCTTTGGTGGTTCTTTTTAGTGATAGCGGCGGCAAATTATCTAAGCTAAACCAGTCCATGGTCACGGTTTCGCTATTTTTCTGAAAATGGCCGTCCAAAATACGACATTTAAATATTAATTTATAGTATTGGGTAAATTGCGGAATATCTGAACGAAGGCTTGTATCATAAATCGCGCGTAAAGCTTCAACATTAACTTTTAGACCGGTTTCTTCATCAACCTCTTTAGCAACGTTTTCGCTGGGGGTCCAGCCAATCTCAGCAAAACCGCCTGGAAGAGCCCAACGTCCCGAACGATCTTCAACTAGTAGCACAGAGTCATCATGCTTAATAAAAGCGCGAACGTCGACCTTAGGGGTTGGGTAGCCAGATTCATTTGCAAAGAGTTGTTGAATTTTAGAAACGGGTGTATCGCTGAGTGAGCTAAGTTGGTCAATTGCCAATTGATGGAGTTCTTGATAACGTTCTTGATCAAATCGATCATTAGCGTACGCAAGACCGGCCTCACTGATTGCCACAATTCTTCTTAAAAATGTTAATTGATTCAAAATTTTAGCCCCTTTCATCGTAAACTTTCCTACACTGTAATCTTAACAAATAAGTGCGCTGTAGACTGGATTATTTCGATTTTTTATCGAAATATTTAATTGTAAAATATAAGAAAGCGACTAAGAAAAGCACAAAAAGTAGCAGTATTCCACCAGTACCCAGAACAAATAATAGTAAAATAAGTGCCAATGTAGCCCACTGAAAATATTTTAGTTTTGAACCTAAAATATTTCGAACTAGTTTAGGGATGGGTGAAAGATAAATTAAAAACATCACTATCAATAGAAGGATTAATGAAATCATCAGCGGAACCCCCTTTTTAAAATCGTCATCCATGGTGTTGCTTGAATTGTAAAATTAGGAGGGTGATGACAATTAGAACCGACGCGAATAGAAATTCGAAGCTACGTGTTACGGCGAAGAATCCAACAGTTAAGCTAATTAGAATAACCCCCGATAAAATAAAAATATTATCTCCAAATTGAGAACGAATCCTTTTCGAAATGGGTGCTAAGGAAACTAAAAGTTCGACTAGTAGAATGATTAAAATGGTTAGCATGATTATCTCTTTTAATAATCTTTTTTCAAAGTGTAGTCGAAAAATTTAATAAAACAAAGTGATTTGCCCATAGCCCGGCTAGAAGTATTTACTTGACTAACTTCCGTTTAAAATGATAATTAGTATGTATCTAAAAAAGGGGGACAATAATTTGGCGCTGTCTCAACAACAAAAAGAAGCAATTCGCGATGCACTACTAGCGATTGATGATCCATATTACTTTAACACCTTTAAAAACGCTCAGGATGAAGACGAGTGGATGCGGATTAACGAAGCGTATATCCAATCTGACCTGCAGCGATTAATGCCAGAAGGTTTTGATACACGTGACCTAGATGTTTGGCGCGTAATTCGCAGTTTCTTGAAGCAATATGATGAATGAAAATGCTATCATGTAAATAATAAAAAACACCAGCTTACTGGCTAAACGGAAAAATTACCGTTACCAATAAACTGGTGTTTTTGCTACCTTTAAGAGGGTGAACGAGATTACATATGAAAAACATGCATCCCTTTTTCAGCAATCCCCGCCTCCAAAATTTCCATGTTCCAAAGTGCTTCGTCGTCAGAAACCAATTTGGGTGCGCCATTTTCAAGTGTTGCAATAATTGAATCATACACACGACCATAATCACCATTAACGGTTGGAATTTGTTTTTCAATCCAATCACCATTTTGGTTTTTATATTTAACAATTCCGAATTGGTTGGGAGTATCAATCCCAAAATGTTCATCGCCAGGCATAATGCCAAGTTTTAAGTCATTTTCTTGTTGATCAATATCATATTTTACATACGATCCGTTAGTTCCGTGTAACAAAAAGCGCGGATAGGGGCGCGCGGCAAGCGGATTGCTGACCACGGTGGCCTTGAAGTTATTGTAAAGTAGTTGAGTTTCATAGTAGTCATCAACCGTACTATCGGGATTTTGAATGGCCCGAATGTCATAACTAACGGTTTGTGGCTTACCAAAGAGCCCCAAAATTTGATCCAACATGTGCACGCCTAATCCATAAAATTGGCCATCGACTTGCAGGCCTTCATGCAAATCAGTATCGGGACGGTATTTGTCAAAGTGGGACTCCAGCAAAAGGGGCTTACCAATATATCCCAAATCAATCACTTTTTTAAGAGTGAGACAGTCGCCGTCAAACCGACGATTTTGATATGGCATTGCCAGTAAATGTTTTTCATTTGCCAGTGCAAAGAGTTCCTTAGCTTCTTTTTGATCGGCAACAAAAGGTTTTTCAATTAAAACGTTTTTGCCATTTTTAAGCACCTCTTTACCATATTTAAAATGCGTTGAAGGAGGCGTACAGATGGTTACTAATTGAACCTCTGGATCTTTCAGAACCTGATTTAAATCATCCGTGAAAATTGTCTTAGAGTCGTAAAATCCTTTTTCTTTATCGGGATGGCGCCGATGGTTGTAGATGTATTTAATTTTAATATCACGTTCCTTGATGTATGGAATATGATAGCGATTGGCACTTTTACCGAAGCCAATAATTGCCATTGTAAGTGACATAATAGTTCTCCTTAGCTAATTATTTAAAAAAGGATCGGACAATTGGAATTGCCACGACCCAAAAATGAAATTTTAGTTATTTTCTGAATTTAAACGGTTGATTTCTAATAATAAGTCAACAGCTCGTTCCATAGTTTGAACAGAAACGTATTCATAGCGACTGTGCATGTTTTCGCCACCAGCGAAGAGGTTTGGCGTTGGAATTCCCATAAATGAAATCTTTGAACCATCTGTACCACCACGAACGGGGTAGATATCTGGTTTGATATCAAGGTTTTCCATTGCTTTTTGAGCGATTTCAACAGGTGTCATGTCTTTTTCAAGAACTTCACGCATGTTGTAATATTGATCGTGCACTTCGACTTTAACTCGTTCTTGACCAAATTCCTTGTTCAATTGATCCGCAATTTCTTGCATCTTTTGTTTACGTTCTTCAAAGATACTACGATCGTGATCACGAATAATGTAAACAAGTTGGGCATGGTCGGGAGTTCCGGTCATCTTAAATAGATGGTAGAATCCTTCACGTCCTTCGGTGAGTTCTGGACGGTCATGTTCTGGTAGAAGGTTGTGGTAATCGATACCAACTTGGAGGGCATTAACCATCAAGCCCTTTGCAACGGCCGTGTGAACTTCGTTACCTTGAATTTCAATGGTTGCTTGAGCAGCATTGAACGTTTCATATTCAAGTTCACCGAGGGGACCACCATCTACGGTGTAAGCATATTTAGTGTTAAAGTCTTTTGCGTCAAAATGATCTGCACCAGTACCAGTTTCTTCATCTGGAGCAAAGCCAATTCGAATTTCACCGTGTTTTACTTCCGGATGTGCTTGATAGTAGTCAAGCATTGTCATAATATCAGCAACTCCAGACTTATCATCGGCACCTAAAAGGGTTAAACCATTTGTTGTAACGAGGTCGTTACCTTTGTATTTATTAAGACTTGGGAAGACAGAAGGGCTAAGTACCCATTCACCATCGCCACTCAAATCGATGTCGGATTGGCCATCGTAGTTTTCGTGAACTTGTGGTTGAATGTTTTCGGCATTAAAATCGGCAGTATCAACGTGTGAAATATAACCGATAACAGGCGTATTTCCACCGTCATTTGCTGGTAGTGTTCCAACAACGTATCCTGAAGATTCTTGAGTATGAACGTCAACCACGCCCACTTCTTCCAATTCTTTAGCTAAAGTTTTTAAAAATTCAACTTCTTTAGGATCGGTTGGAACCGTATCAGAATTTGGATTTGAACGGGTGTTCACCTTAACATATCTGAGAAAACGTGGAAGTAGTGTTTCATATTTTGCCATTAAATCAGCTCCTTTTTATTTATACTTCTATCTTACAACATTCAGTTCTTTTCACAAGTTTAATATGTTGTTATAACGGTAAAGAAGTCGGTTACATCAATTTAAATTTAATGCCTTTTCTGTGCAAAATTATTATATATATGTTATAGTAGCGGATAACGGAGCGGGAGTCGATTATAAATTGGCCCCCGCGATTTAATAAGGAGATGTTTATATACAAATGTTACTTGAAATGAGCCATCTTTCGAAGGTTTACCCCGGAAATAAAGTGGTCGTTGACGATTTTAATCTGGATGTAGAAAAGGGCGAGTTCATCTGTTTTATCGGAACTTCTGGTTCGGGTAAAACGACTACGATGCGGATGATTAACCGAATGTTGAAGCAGACTTCCGGTACAATCAAAATTAATGGGCAAGATATCGCTAAAATGGATCCAGTTAAACTTCGGCGAAAGATCGGGTATGTGATCCAAAACATTGGTTTAATGCCACATATGACAATTCGTGAAAATATAACATTAGTACCTAAACTGTTAAAATGGTCCGAAGAAAAACGAAACGAACGGGCTAAGGAAATGATTAAATTAGTTGACTTACCAGAAGATTTTTTGGATCGCTATCCTTCACAACTTTCGGGTGGTCAACAACAGCGAATTGGGGTAGTTCGCGCTTTGGCGGCCGATCAAGATATTATCTTGATGGATGAGCCATTTGGTGCATTGGACCCAATCACGCGTGAAGATTTACAAGATTTGGTAAAAGACTTGCAGGAGCGGTTGGGCAAGACTTTCATTTTTGTGACGCATGATATGGACGAAGCTTTACGATTAGCAAGTCGAATCGTTGTTATGACGGAAGGTAAGCAGGTTCAAGTTGATACGCCAGAAAATATTTTAAGAAAGCCCGCTAACGATTTCGTGGCCAACTTGATTGGGCAAGATCGCCTGATACAAGCTAAACCCAGCATTACAACCGTTGGACAGGTTGCAATTAAGCCAGTTTCAATTGCTAGTGATCAACCCGTTTCACGCGCTTTGGACGTGATGCATAGTCGGCGAGTTGATACATTGCTTGTGACGGACAAAGAGGAGCACCTGAAGGGTGTTGTAAGTATTGAAACGATTGATGAATACTACCGTTCGGGTAAAACGATTGGTGAGATCATGGACCCACATGTGTTTTACGTTAATGAAAACTCGATTATTCGAGATACGGTTGACCGAATTCTAAAACGAGGATTGCGAAACGTTCCAGTCGTTGACAATGACGGTAAATTAACTGGAATTGTCACCAGAGCCACCCTAGTTGATATCGTTTATGATGCGCTATTTACCGATGATAGTTTATCAACGGATAGTAATGATAATGGTGACCAAAAAACGGAGGAACAAGAACAGAAAGATGGTGATCAATAATGATCAACTTCTTAAGTCAATATGGGGGCGACATTTTAAGCAAAACTTGGCAGCATATCTATATTTCAGCTCTTGCGTTAGCATTAGGGATTATTGTGGCTGTGCCATTAGGAATGCTATTAACCCGTGCTCCTAAAATTTCGGGATTTGTTATTGGACTTGCGAGTGTTTTGCAGACAATTCCAGCATTAGCGCTGTTAGCAATGATGATTCCAATCTTTGGAATCGGGGCAACCCCAGCGATTGTTGCACTATTCATTTACTCGTTGTTACCAATTTTGCGAAACACCTATTTGGGATTAAATAATGTCGACCCAGCTCTGATTGATGCCGCAAAGGGGATGGGGATGAATAGTTTTCAACGGATGTGGAAGGTGGAGCTTCAACTTGCTTTACCCGTGATTATGGCCGGAATCCGATTGTCAGCTACATACGTAATTGCTTGGACGGCGCTGGCTTCTTATATCGGAGCCGGTGGACTTGGTGATCTAATTTTTAATGGTTTGAATCTGTACCGCTCAGACCTAATTTTAGGTGGCTCAATTCCAGTGATTATTTTGGCGCTGATCACAGACTTTTTACTTGGAAAACTTGAAGAACGTTTAACTCCTAAAACGCAGGAGGTGGAATAGATGTTTAAAAAACTGATTAAACTACTTTTACCTCTCGGAATGTTAAGCTTTATTTTAGCCGGATGTGGCTGGCCCGGCCTTGGCGGATCAACCAATGATACCGTTAAAATTGCCGCCCAAAACACGACTGAGCAACAAATCATGGCCTCGGTCATTCAGCAATTAATCCAACATGATACAAAATTAAATGCAGAAGTGATTAATAATTTGGGATCAGGAACGGTCAGTTTCCAGGCTCAAAAGCGCGGTGAAGCCGACTTGACAGCAATTCGGTATAACGGAACGGATTACCAAACGGTTTTAAATGGGCCACAAGGAAAAACGCCTGAACAGGTTAACGCATATGTGAAAAAAGAATTTCAAAAGCGCTATGATATGACGTATTTTCCAACGTATGGATTTGCGGACACATACCAGTTTATGGTGACTCAGAAATATGCTAAAGAGCACAATTTAAATACGGTCAGTGATTTGAAAAAGATTGCGCCAAATATGAAAGTCGGGATTGACCAGATTTGGTTAAACCGTAAAGGGGACGGCTATACCGACTTTAAGAAACGCTATGGAATTAAGTTTGGAAATATTTATCCGATGCAAATTGGGTTAGTTTATAACGCCTTGGCTAGCAATAAAATGGATGCAGTTTTAGGATACTCAACGGATGGTCGAATTCGTAGTTATAATTTGAAACTTTTAACGGATGATAAAAAATATTTCCCACCATACGATGCCAGTGTAGTGGCAAATAATAAGTCGTTGAAGAAGTATCCACAACTAAAAAAGGTTCTGCATAAGTTAGATGGGAAAATTTCATTGAAAACAATGCAAGAATTAAACTATCAGGTGGATAATAATTTGAAGGAGCCAGCGGTTGTTGCTGAAGAATTTTTGAAAGCACATAACTATTTTGAAGGAGGGAAAAACTAATGCAAAGTATGAATATTTGGCAACAGTTAGTGTACTACTTCTCTCATAACGGAATGTACGTTCTTTCAGAGTTTAATCGGCACTTTCTAATTTCAATTTATGGCGTGGTTTTAGCGGCCGTTGTCGGAATCCCAATTGGAATATTTATCTCCAAACACCGTAAATTAAGTAATTGGGTCGTTGGATTTGCCAACGTTATCCAAACGGTGCCTTCGTTGGCAATGCTATCAATCTTGATGCTTGGCTTGGGGCTAGGAGTTACGACGGTGATTGTGACGGTTTTTCTTTATGCATTACTACCGATAATCAAGAATACCTATACCGGAATGATGAATGTCAATGATGCATATCTGGACGCTGGAAAGGGAATGGGGATGACCAAGATTCAGGTTTTATGGATGATTGAACTTCCGCTTTCTTTATCAGTAATTTTAGCTGGAATTCGAAACGCCCTCGTTCTCGCAATCGGGATCACCGCCATCGGAACCTTCGTTGGCGCTGGTGGATTAGGTGACATCATTATTCGGGGAACAAATGCAACGAATGGTGGTGCAATTATTCTTGCCGGTGCGTTACCAACAGCTTTAATGGCGATTATTTCTGATATGGTTCTGGGATATTTTGAACGAAAGATGCAGAGGAAGACGATTTAGGGTTTAGGTTTTTAAACGCCTAGCTAGCAATTCAATGAATTGTTATCTAGGCGTTTTTTGATGGAATTGGTAATGTTTTTAAAGTGATTATTAAATTTCTGAGGTGTATTATTATAGATATCTAACAAAGATATTAAAAATATTCAATAAGGGGGAAGCGGATGGCGACTCTAAGTGACGTGGCTAAACTGGCGAATGTTTCAAAAATGACGGTATCTAGGGTAATCAATCATCCTGAACAGGTTACAGACGATTTAAAAGAAATGGTATACCGTGCAATGCGCGATGTGAATTATCGACCTAATATTGCGGCAAAAGCATTGGTTAATAATCGGACGCAAATTATTAAGTTTTTAATTTTAGAGGATTTGGATGTTGCCGAACCTTATTATATGAAATTACTCGTTGGAATAGCACGGGTTTTATCAGAAAGGCAATACTCATTACAGTTGGTTACTAGAAAGAGCATTGATATCGGTGATTGCGATGGATTTATTGTAACTGGAATGTTAAAAGCGGATACGGATTGGATAAAGTCGTTTGAAAAACCCGTTGTAATTTTTGGAGAAAACCATGACGGACTCGATTCGGTTGATACTGATAATCGTCAAGGCACAAAAGTATCGACAGAATATGCTTTGAAGGTGGGATATACACATTTAACGTTTATTGGTCTTGATCGTGATGAAGCGTTTGAATATGCAAGAGAAGCGGGATATATCGAAGCTGTTCAGACACAACAGATGATTCCTGATATTCATAGGATGGCTAACCATAGCCATTTAGCGTCTGATTTTATTAAGCAACATTGGGATAATATTGAAAAAAATACGGCGTTTATTTGTGGCAGCGATCGACTTGCTCTGGGAGTTGAAAGAGGAATATTCGAATCCGGTGGGAATGTTCCCGACGGTTACGGAGTGATTGGATTTGATGGTGTCTTTTTAAACCAAGTTTCTGATCCAAAGCTAACAACAATTGAACAACCAGAGGAAATGATGGGAGAAGCAATCGCCGATATGGTGTTGAATAAAATTAAACAAAATAATATTCCACAAGGATCCAAGTTATTTTCGCCTCACTTACTAATTGGGGGCTCAACGAGGAAAATTGTTAACGGTAACAACTGATTATCTATTGAGTTTCACCTCCTTTCTGCGTAAGCTGTTTTTGAAAGCGATTTACGGAGAGGGAGGTTTTTAATTTGGATCAGTGGTTTAAACGGGCGATTATATATCAGGTTTATCCTCGAAGCTTTTTTGATACAAACAATGACGGGATTGGTGACTTAAAGGGAGTCATCGTAAAACTTCCGTATCTAAAAAAACTGGGAGTTAACACGATTTGGATTAATCCAGTTTTTGTTTCTCCGCAAGTAGATAACGGATACGACGTTTCGAACTATTTTGCAATTGATAGCCAAATGGGTACGATGGACGATTTTGAAGAATTAATTCGAACGGTACACAGGATGAAAATGAGAATTATTGTTGATTTTGTAATGAATCATACCTCTGACCAACATCCTTGGTTTCAAGACGCTATTAATAATAGGCAAAGTATTTACCACGATTATTATTTATGGAAAGAATCAGAAGATGGACGTGAGCCAAACAATTGGGGTTCTTTTTTTGGTGGTAGCGTCTGGGAGCCAAATCCAAATAACAAAAACGAATACTACTTTCATTTGTTCGATAAAAAAATGCCAGATTTAAATTGGAAGAATCCCGAAGTTCAACGCTCGGTTACTGATATCGCAAAATTTTGGGTAAAAAAGGGAATTGATGGAATTAGGTTGGATGCTTTTATTCATATTGCTAAAGCAGATTTTACTCAAAACTTCATTTCTAATTCGAATGAAGAATTTCCGATTGCAGAGATAATGTATTCGAATCGAATTGAGCTACGCAATTACTTGAGGGGATTTACATCAGAACTAAAGCAAATCAATCCAGAACTATTTATTTTGGGCGAGGCTGCATCGGCTAATGCGGATTTAATTGCTGATTATGCTAGTCAAAATCACAACTTATGTGATGAAGTAATTTCGTTTTATCATTTTGCCGACGACCGAACTAAAAATAATCATCAGCTGAACTTTGAATTTCAGCCAGTGAAACTGGACTTAGCAGCTTTTAAGGGAAAAATGCTAGAATTTCAATCAAAATTACAAAATGTTTGTTTGCCCGTCCTTTATTGGAGTAATCATGATATGGCTCGTATTGCTACAAGATACGGTGACTCAGAATTTGTAAAAGAAAGTGCAAAAGCGTTGGCAACAACTCTTTATTTACAACGGGGAGTTCCCATAATTTATTACGGTGAAGAGATTGGAATGCAAAATGAGAAACGAAATAGTTTGAATGATTTTAATGATATCAAGGTTACGCAATTTCATAAAGAAGCATTAAATCGGGGGTACACGGATAAACAAGTTCTGCAGATGGTCAATCTGACTCATAAAAAATGTGCCAGGGGATGGATGCGATGGGACGATATAAGTGTTACAAGTAAAGATAGCGTTTTTAGTTTTTACCAATCAGTGTTAAGGCTGAAACAACAACCATTATTTATAGAGGGTAAAGAGATTATTTTAGAACTCGGCGAGCATATTTTTGCTTACCGTAGGGAGCGACGAGATGAGAAGGCATGGATTATTTGTAATCTTTCAAGAGAAGAGCAGACCGCTGACGCTCCCCAATATAAGAAGATATTGCTAAAACAATCTGGTGTAAAGATAGTCGGTGGGAAAATTATGCTACCGGCTTGGACAAGTATCGTTTTGTTGGATAAGGTGGAGGGTCAAAATGACACAGAAGACAAATATTAACATGAGAAAAGAGCTAATTTACTCTATTTTTGTTAGAAATTTTTCTGATCAAGGAACATTTAAAGGAGTCGAATCTCAACTAGACCGACTAAAACAAATGGGCGTTGATACTATATGGCTAATGCCAATCAATACAATTGGTAGCGAAAATCGTAAGGGAGATTTGGGATCACCTTATGCAATTAAGGATTACTATGAAATTAATTCGGAGTTGGGATCCGAGTCAGATTTAAAAAATCTAATTAACGCCATCCATCAGCATCGAATGAAGGTAATGATCGATATTGTATTTAACCATACCTCTACGGATTCAAAGCTGTATAAGGATAAACCCGACTGGTTTTTACACGACTCAAGTGGTAAGCGAGTGAACAAGAACCCTGAGTGGACGGATGTTTCTGAGCTAGACTATTCAAAAAATGACCTATGGAATTATCAAATCGAGGTATTAAAATATTACGCAAAATTTGTCGACGGGTTCAGATGTGACGTGGCTCCACAGGTGCCTATTAATTTTTGGATTACTGCTCGGCATGAAGTTGACAAAGTTAATAATCGCCTAATTTGGTTAGCGGAATCGACGGATAAAGAGTATATAAGAAGTATTCGTAGCAAGGGATTTTGGGCTTCATCTGATGGTGAGCTGTACAACGCGTTTGACATGACATATGATTATGACATTGATCAGCTATGGCGGTCTTATGTTAAGGGAAAAACGAGTACAGCTGACTATGTTAAAGCGTTAAATGAGCAGACTGTAATTTATCCAGATAACGCAATAAAAATGCGTGCACTGGAAAATCACGACCAAGATCGCGCACATGACTTAATTCCTAATATGAATGATTTGATTAATTGGACGGCTTTTTCAGGTTTTCAACGCGGATCTTTGCTGATTTATAATGGTCAGGAGTATGGAATACATCGAACGCCGTCACTATTTACTCGCGATCCGATTGATTGGGAAGCAAAAGACGGTGATTTAACGGATTTAATTACACGACTACATCAGTTAATGCAAGATGATATTCAAGTGAGTGGTGATTATATGATTACGGAAGACTATAACGATATTGTTCAAGTTAGTTACCGACTCAAGGATAAAATTCGGATTGGAATTTTTAATTTAAAAAGTAAGGGTGGCTGGTGTAAAGTCAGTCTGCTTGATGGAGAATACCAAAATTTATTAAATGAGGAGCAAGTGAAAGTTCTTAATGGGACAACCGAAATAGGATTAGATCCGGTGATTATCGAAGGAAAACTTTAGATGATTTCATTGAAAGAGCGAGCAAAAGAGGCTAGGCAAAATTTACTTTGTCTAGCCTCTTTTGTGTTTTAAGGAACATTTATGCATTAATTAAAAAATACTTTTAGCATAACGAATGTTACAAAAACTCGCTAAAAGGTTTTGAATTTTGTTATCGGTAACATAAACCAAACCTATTGCAAACGCTAACAAATCGGGTGAGAATAGAACTTGTTAAAAAGATTAATTTTAGGAGGTAGTTTATCGTGAAAGCTAAAGTTTGGAAACGCCTTGGCTTATTGGCAATGGCCGCAGGGGTGACACTCAGCCTCGCCGCGTGTGGTAATAGTGGCTCAAGTAAAAAAGTTAAGGTAACTATTTTGCAGGGTAAGGTAGAATCAAACAAGCAATTCAAACAAATTGCTAAGGAATATGAAAAGACACATTCCAACGTTGATATTGAAATTACATCAATTGGTGGTGGAACTCAATATAATCCAGTATTAAAGACACGAATTTCATCTGGAAACTCACCAACAATTTTCAGTCTAGCTGGTCCTGCTGATGCCAAGCAGTTTAAGGCATATACGGCGGACTTATCAAAGACAAAAGCGGCTAAAAATGCGTTGCCTGGAACGGTTAGTGCGGTATCAACAAATGGTAAAACTTATGGATTACCATTCAATGTTGAAGGATATGGTTTTGTTTATAACAAAGACGTTTTCAAAAAAGCTGGAATCGATCCTACCAGTTTGACATCATACGACAAACTTGAAGCAGCCGTTAAGAAGATTGACAGCCAGAAAGATAAATTAGGAATTAAGGGCGTCTTTGCATTACCTGGTAAAGAATCCTGGATTTTATCAGACCATTTGATGAGTTTATATCTTGGGCAAGAGTTTAACGGTAACGCTCAAAAATTGTACAACTCTAAGAGCATAAAATTCAATAACAACGCAGATATGAAACAAATGATTGATTTACAAAAGCAATATTCAGTACAACCAGTAATGCAAATGGATTACGCTGGACAAGTTAACCAAAACTTTTCACAGGGCAAGGCGGCGATGATTCAGCAAGGTGACTGGATTTATCCAACAATAGAATCTGTTGACAGCAAGTTTGCTAAAAATAATGTTGGTATGATTCCGATTCCGGTTAAAGGAGAAGAAGGGAAATTGCCTGTTGGTACATCACTTTATTGGGCTGTAAACAAAAAGAAGACAACGGCTGAACAAAAGGCCGCAACAGATTTCCTTGACTGGTTGTATACATCAAAGGCCGGAAAGAAAGATGTTGTTAACACATTGCACTTTGTTCCAGCTTACAAGGGATACGAAGGAATGAAGATGCCTGATGCTTTGACACAAGTTGTTTATGAATATTCAAAGGATAATAAGACAATTGGATGGGCATTTCCTGGATACACAGGCACATCATGGGATCCAGATGTGGCACAACCTAATTTACAGAAATATCTATCTGGTAAGCAAAGTTGGGATAAAACAGTTGAAAATTTAAAGGATGGTTGGAAGAAGCAACAAAGTAACGTATCAAATTAGTTCAGTTGGTAATATAAAATAATTGGATAAAAACAAGGGGATGCATCATGAAAAATAGAAGTCTTTCATTCTGGTTATTCTTGACCCCAACCCTGATTGCGTTAGCACTAGTAGTTTTCATTCCAATGCTTGAGGGTCTATTCTATTCATTTACTGATTGGGATGGACTCTCATTTACTAAGGTGGTTGGTTTTCAAAACTATGCAACCTTACTGCAAGATAAAGCATTTGTGAATGCCTTCTGGTTTACCGTTGCTTTCGTTATAGTGACGGTGATTATGTTAAACGTTATTGGGTTAGGTCTAGCATTACTGGTTACACAAAAGTTTAAGGGAAGTAATTTTTTAAGAACGGTTTTCTTTATGCCGAATATGATTGGTGGATTAATTTTAGGATTTATTTGGCAATTTATTTTTACTCAAGGTTTCAGTGCGTTGGGAACGACGTTGCATTTGGGCTGGCTAAATAATTGGTTGACGAATGAAGTTACTGGATTTTGGGGACTAGTTATTGTAACGGTTTGGCAGATGAGCGGGTATATTATGATTATTTACATTGCTTACTTGCAAAATATTCCAAATGAAGTGATCGAAGCAGCTAAAATTGACGGGGCTTCTGCATGGCAGCGATTTACGAAAATTACCTTTCCAATGATTGCTCCAGCATTTACGGTATGTATGTTTTTAACGCTCTCGAACGGGTTCAAAATTTACGACCAAAACCTTTCTTTAACGAATGGTGGTCCGTATAATTCTACGCAAATGCTAGCAATGGATATTGTTAATACAGCGTATAATTCAAGCAACTTTTCATTAGCTGAGGCAAAAGCAATTATCTTCTTTATAATCGTTGCCGCAATTTCTCTCCTCCAAGTCTTTTATAACAGAAAACGGGAGGTTGACCTCTAATGAAAATAAAAAGTAAAAAAATGATAGGAATTTTGGGACTCATAATTGGTATCTTGTGGCTGTTTCCTTTTTATATGATTGTAGCCAATTCATTTAAAACTCCGAAGGGAATTTTTGCATCTGTGTTGGCACTCCCTGCGCCGGCTACTGGTGAAAATTATGCTAATTCATTTAAAGCCTTAAATTTCATCGGATCATTGACTAATTCATTAATTATCACAATTTGTAGCGTGCTACTAATTATTTTGTGTTCATCGATGGCTGCATATGCTTTGCAAAGGAATAAATCTAAATTGAGTAGTGGATTACTATTGCTGTTCATTTCAGCCATGTTAATTCCCTTTCAATCGGTAATGATCCCAATGACCGCAAATTTTGGCAGCGCTCACATGCTTAATATGTACGGACTAATGTTCATGTATCTGGGATTTAATTGTAGTTTGTCGATTTTCTTGTACCAAGGTACACTTTCCAGTATTCCGATTGCGATGGATGAAGCGGCGGAAATGGAAGGAGCCAGTCGTTGGCAAATTTACTATAAAATAATTTTGCCAATGTTGAGCCCGATGACAGTAACAGTTGCGATCCTAAATATTATTGCGATATGGAATGATTATCTATTACCGTCGTTAGTTTTGCCGCAGATACAATATACAATTCCACTTCAAATGTTTAACTTCTTTGGAGAATATACTAAACAATGGCATCTAGCATTAGCCGGCATAACGTTATCAATCATTCCGGTAATTATATTTTATCTCTTTGCGCAGAAATGGATTATTAAGGGTGTTACTGATGGTGCGGTTAAATAGAAAAGAGAGAGGATTTAGTGATGAAAAACAAAAAAATTTTATTGGAAGCTGGAAATTGGGTATGGTCGCTTTTTACGATTAATTTAGCTTGGTTTCTATTAAATTTCCCGTTAATTTTAATGACAGTTATTATCTGGAACTTTCCGATGAAAATGAATTTTTTTATGCTAAATACTGTTCTAATTGGAATGATAATGTTCTTTTTAATACCAAGTATAACGGCGGTATTTTTTGGCATTAAGAAGTGGGGAGAACGGGGAAACGGAGAGTACTTTCGAACCGTATTAAAATGCTGGTGGGATCAGGCTTTCGATATGAAATTAAATGGAACTATCGCTATTATAATTGGACTCATTGTGACAGGCTTAAAATTTTTTGGTGAAAATAGCATTATGATCCAATCTGAATTACTGATGATATCAATTTTTATCATAATGTTTATAATCACAATGAGTTTTTTGAAGGCAGAGAATAATTATAGTTTATCAAATGTACTCAACATAACTATTCATCATCCGGTCAGATTACTGGTTGGTGCAATAACGTTCATCACTCTAATTGGAATTAATACTTTTCTAAAATTAGCTTTTCTGATAATGATTTGTAGCGTTTCATTGGCAGCGTTAATCACTACTAGTCTATTTAAAAATGCATCACTAAAACCTGATAAAGGAGAAAAAGAATAATGGTTGAACTTAATTTAGAGCACGTTTATAAAAAGTATAAAGGGAATAAAGATTATTCAGTATCGGATTTTGATCTTCATGTCGATGACGGAGAATTTATCGTTTTTGTGGGGCCATCTGGGTGTGGTAAATCAACAACCTTACGGATGATTGCTGGATTGGAAGATATTTCAAAAGGTGATTATAAAATGGGCGACAGAGTAATGAACAACGTTGCTCCCAAAGACCGTGACATAGCGATGGTTTTCCAAAATTATGCGTTATACCCGCACATGACGGTTTTTGATAACATGGCTTTCGGATTAAACATCCGTAAAAATGATAAGGAAGATACTAAAAAAAGAGTTGAGGAAGCTGCAAGGATTTTGGGACTAACTGATTACTTACAAAGAAAGCCAGCTGCCCTTTCAGGTGGTCAAAGACAACGTGTAGCACTAGGACGTGCGATTGTTCGCGATGCTGAATTATTTCTGCTTGACGAACCGCTTTCAAATCTAGACGCTAAACTACGGGTACAAATGCGAACGGAAATTGCACAGTTACACCAGCGTTTGGGACGTAATTTTATTTATGTAACTCATGATCAAATCGAAGCAATGACGATGGCAGATCGAATCGTTATTATGAATAAAGGACGAATTCAACAGGTGGGAACCCCGGCAGAGTTGTACAACATGCCAGTTAATAAGTTTGTCGCTGGATTTATTGGATCGCCATCTACAAACTTTTTTGATGTTAGATTAGAAAATGGGTACATTACAAATGATGATGGACTGCGTGTTGCGGTTGCAGAGGGACAACTAAAAACGCTCGTTGAAAAAGGATATGATGGTCGTAATTTAACTTTTGGAATTCGACCAGAAGATATTCATGCAGAAGAAATTGCGCTACAAACGTATCCGGATGCAATTATTGAGGCAGAAGTTGAAGTATCAGAATTGCTTGGAGCAAATTCGATGCTGTACTCTAAATTAGGAAAAACTGATTTTATTGCTGAAGTAAACTCAAGAGACTACCACGAGCCGGGTGATAGACTCAAGATGGCTCTTGAAATGACTAAAGCACACTACTTTGATAAGGATACAGAGGAAACAATTATCTGAAGATTGATGGGAGAGGAATACGATGATACAAACCTTTGAAATTAATCCTTGGAAAATTGTGACGCATCAACTTGACAAGGATCATAAAAGATTACAAGAGAGCATGACAAGTATCGGCAACGGTTATATGGGAATGCGCGGAATGTTTGAGGAAGATTACTCAGGCGATACTCTTCCTGGAATTTATATTGGTGGAGTTTGGTATCCAGATAAGACGGTTGTTGGTTGGTGGAAAAATGGATATCCGGAGTACTTTGGTAAAGTAATTAATGCAATTAACTTTATCAAAACCAATGTCCTAATCGACGGTGAAAAAATTGATTTAGCCATTGATCAAATTCGTGAGTTTGAATTGAGTTTAGACATGCATAACGGTATTTTAACCAGGCAATTTGAAATTTTAAAGGGTGATAAAAAAATCCACTTTAAAATCCAACGATTCGTAAGTGTGTCTCAAAAACAATTGTTTGATTTAAATTACGAAATTGAAAATCGATCTGACTCAGATGTTTCTATTGAAATCAATTCGGAAATTGATGCGGACGTTAAAAACGAAGACGCAAATTATGATGAAAAATTTTGGGAGGTTAAAGAAGCAGAAGTTGATGGTCGTAGCTCG
Organism: Pediococcus stilesii; assembly: GCF_001437075.1. GTDB lineage: Bacteria > Bacillota > Bacilli > Lactobacillales > Lactobacillaceae > Pediococcus > Pediococcus stilesii. Next base: position 48,376 of record NZ_JQBX01000010.1, on the reverse strand, counting down.
TATATGATCGTTAAAACTAAACCAAATAATTTTGGAGTTCCGAGATTTACGGTAGGAGTAAAGGCTCAATATTTAACGTTAATGAATGAACATAAAGTCATTAAAGATGATTGGGACGTGCAAAATATATTTAAACAAACGTTAAGCCCCAAAAAGTCGATTGATTTTGAAAAAAGAGTTGTGGTCGTTACGTCAAGAGATTATTCGCAGCCAGAAAATCTTAAGCTGGCTTTGAATGATATAAGTTCTCGAGTTATTCAAAAAAAACGCAATCAACTGATTCATGAACAATCTGCAGTTTGGAACGAGCGTTGGGAACACGCTGACGTTGAAATAGAGGGAAATAACTCTGCTCAACAGGGGATTAGATTTAATCTATTTCAACTATTTTCAACCTTTTATGGAGAAGATAAACGTTTGAATATTGGTCCAAAAGGTTTTACCGGAGAAAAATATGGCGGAGCAACGTATTGGGATACAGAAGCATTTGCGATACCAATGTACATGGCTTTAGCTGATCAATCAGTTGCCCGTAATTTATTGGAGTATCGCCATAACCAGTTGGCTGGAGCTTTTCATAATGCTCAACAGCAAGGACTCAAGGGCGCACTTTTCCCGATGGTAACGTTTAATGGTATCGAAAATCATAACGAATGGGAAATAACTTTTGAAGAGATTCATCGTAATGGGACAATCGCATACGCCATATATAATTACACCCGATATACTGGTGATGAAAGTTATCTTTTGTCTGAAGGAATTGAAGTTTTAACAGCAATTTCTAAATTTTGGGCGGACAGGGTCCATTTTTCGAGCCGAAAGCAAGTATACATGATACACGGCGTCACTGGTCCTAATGAATATGAAAATAACGTTAATAATAATTGGTACACGAATTTGATTGCAAAGTGGACTTTGAAATACACGATGGATGCTTTGGGAAAATTAGATAAAGGTCGAGTGGAGAAGTTAAAGGTCACTCCACATGAACTTCGGCATTGGAGTGATATCATCGATCACATGTATTTGCCGAAAGACTCGGAATACGGGATTTTTCTTCAACAGGACAATTTTCTGGATAAAGAATTAAAACCAGCAAGTTCGATCCCGATTAATCAACGACCAATAAACCAACACTGGTCCTGGGACAAAATTTTACGGTCACCGTATATTAAGCAAGCTGATGTTCTCCAAGGAATCTGGTATTTTATTGACCAATTTTCACCAGAAGAAAAGAAGCGAAACTACGATTTTTATGAACCGCTCACCGTACACGAATCGAGCTTATCCGCGGCAGTTCACTCAATTTTAGCGGCCGACTTACGTTACGAAGATAAAGCCGTTGAAATGTATGAGAGAACTGCAAGATTAGACCTTGATAATTATAACAATGATACCGATGATGGACTTCATATTACGTCAATGACGGGTAGTTGGTTAGCAATTGTCCAAGGATTTGCAGGCATGCGTATTGACCGAGATGGATTTCTATCATTTAAGCCATTTATTCCCAAAAAATGGTCCGCATATCAATTTCGAATTAACTTTAGAAATCGATTAATCAAAATATCGGTGAAAGGTAAACAAGTAACGATTAAGCTATTAAGTGGTTCGCCACTTAGCATAAAGCTCAATGGGAAAATTGTGAAGTTGGAGGGATCAAAATGATGGAGGGAGTTCTATTTGATTTAGATGGAATCATTACAGATACTGCAAAATTTCATTTTAAGGCCTGGAAACAGCTCGCTCAGGATGAATTAAATATAACGCTGCCTGCATCATTTGAATCGCAGTTGAAGGGCATTAGTCGGATGGAGTCAATGAAGTTAATTTTAAAGTTTGCCAATTTAGAAGATAACTTTAGTGAAAAAGAAGTTTTCCAACTCGCGAATAAAAAAAACGAATTATATCTTCGAGAAATTAATAAACTTACTCAAGCTGATATTTTACCGGGAATAGAAAACCTGCTAGATGCATTAGCGGCAAACAGAATTTTATTGTCGATTGCTTCTGCCAGCAAAAATGCTCCTCTTATTTTGGAAAAATTGGGTTTGCTAAATCGATTTGATGCAATTGCTAATCCTGAAAATGTTGCAAATGGAAAACCTGCACCAGATATTTTTATTGAGGCCGCACATCAGATCGGTTTATCACCTGAAAAATGTGTTGGAATTGAAGATGCGCCCGCTGGTGTCATTGCTATTAAAAAAGCAAAGGCAGTAGCAGTTGGGGTGGGAGACGATGCAGAATTAAATGAAGCAGATGTAGTAGTTAACAAAACTAGTAATCTATCCTATCTACTATTAGTTGACACGTACGACAAAAAATATTTGAATGAACCTAAAAATGATGAAATAAAATAATTACAATTTTTAACATGCAAAAGATTTTGTGGAACTTAAAATCCAATTCGCCCTGACACTTAAGTTGGTGAACTGGATTTTTTATTAGCTGATTATTAGGCGCTTACGATTTTTTACTTTGATTAAATATTAATTCCGGTATACAATGATAAACGAAAAAGAAGCCGTGAATTGGAGTTCACGGCTTCCTGTGTAGCAAGGCTTGCTACTCGAATAGAAGCAACTTGATAGCACCGATTGATTATTTAAATACTTTTAAACAAAAAACCATTGCCGGCAAGCAAAGTGGTTTTTTTGTTTACGAAAATATTTTCACTGCTGTAATGCATATCGCTATGACAATCACAACAGCTCCAATGATGCACATGCCTTGAATAATTGGCGAGCGTATTAAACTCACGTTTTTGACGAGGTTGGCAATCCATTGAAAATTTGAAAACAAAGGTTTTTATATCTCCCAATTTTCGGCGGACCGTAACCAAAACAAAAATTCTTTTGCATAGGCAACACCTCCACTTTCAAATTTCAGTGCCACCATGCAGTTCTATGACTTGCTAACTTGGTAAGCATAGCATAATGGAGCTGTTGGTGGTTATGCAGAAAAGTTATCGTCAATAATTGATTTTTCGAGACGATAATCGTGGCAGCAATTGAATAACATCGCTGAAAATAAAATCCTGATATATGTCTCTAAAAACGATCTTTCATTCTTTAGGAGTCCAATGCAACACAAATTCACTAAAAATAAGCACAACAAAAAATACAATTAAAAATCTAGATAAATCGCTAATTTGAACGTGATTAACAATTAAAACTGTTGTTCCCGAAACAATGCCGACAGCAAGTGCTTGTCTTTGTTTATTTTTAAACATGTCATTTCCTCCTCTGACCGTTAAGGTGAATTGATTATATTTAAGGATCTTATAAGAAATAAGTCAAATAGTACGACTTAGAGGTTTTGTTTGACTATTGCCGTTGATTTTAGATATGATACTTAATACAAACAAAAATTTTATTTTTAAGGAGAAACATGTATGAGATCAAAATCCACATCCGATGACTATGGAGCGCAGCCGCGCTATAATAATGATTTTTACAACGTTGAGGCAGAAAAGGTTGCTCAAGATTTGAGAACTGATTCTGAGCTTGGTTTAACCGAAAGGGAAGCGGAGGACCGGCTGAAAAAGCACGGGCCCAACGCCTTAATCGAGAAAAAGCAAAGTAATTTGATGCGCTTTTTACGGCAATTCAATAATAGTATTATCTATATTTTGATTTTAGCCGCAATCGCAACTTTTGCTTTGAAAGAATATTCTGACTCAATTGTTATTGGAATGGTGGTAATCATAAATGCCCTAATTGGGTATTTCCAAGAGGTGAAAGCCTCTGATGCAATTGATAAAATTAAACAGATGCTTCAAGTTGAAGCGACTGTTATTCGTGACGGGCGCCGAGTTGATGTTCCTGCTGAAGACTTAGTGGTGGGCGATGTCGTCTTTTTAGAAGCAGGTGACAACGTTCCGGCCGATTTACGAATTATTGACGCTGATAACCTTAGAATCCAAGAGTCCGTGCTGACTGGTGAAGCAGATTCAGTTTTAAAGAATGCTGAAGTACTACCAGACAAAACTACTTTAGGTGACCAAACTAATATGGCTTTTGCGTCAACTGCTGTTACGAACGGTAGTGGACTCGGAATCGTCGCCGCCACGGGGGTTCATACTCAGTTGGGACAGATTAGTTCTAGTGTGGATGAAGTAAAGTCCAAGACAACGCCATTGATGCGTGAAATTAATGGATTAGGTAAATATATTTCTTACGGAATTGTGATTGTGGCGATGTTAGTCGGAATTTATGGATTTGCAACCCAAATCTATTCGTTACCGGTGTTGGTAATCGCATTAATTACAATGATTGTGGGATCCTTACCAGAAGGTCTTCCAGCTAGTACTTCGGTTGTTTTAGCGATGGGCGTTAGCAAAATGACCAAGCAGAACGCCATTATGAAGTCACTTCCATCTGTTGAAACGTTGGGTGCCGTGAACGTTATTGCAACGGATAAAACCGGAACTTTGACTAAAAACGAAATGACAATTGATGAAGTGATTACTAAGGATGGAACCTATGAGATTACTGGAACGGGTTATCAACCCTTAGGAAACATTCTATTTAATGGTCAAAAAATTGATCTAGCCGAACACGAAAGTTTACGTCGACTAATTATTACCGGTCATGAAGCCAATGACACAACGTTGGCTAAAGAAGATGGCGTTTGGACCATTAATGGTGAACCAACTGATGGAGCCTTCTTAACATTAGCTAACAAGGCTTTCCACCAAAAGGTTCCTGAGTGGACGGAAATTGATAAGATTCCGTTTGACTCAGATTACCGTTACATTGCTGAACTTAGTGAAAAGCCAGACGGTGGACGTCGAATCTTAGTTAAAGGCTCGCCAGATAAGATCTTTGAAATGGCAGCAGTTGGCGATCCAACATTTGACGAAAAATACTGGTATAACAAGGTTTCCGAAATTGCGCAAGAAGGCCATCGAGTGGTTGCAGTGGCATATAAGCAAGTTGAAGCGACAAAAGATACTATTGATCACGCCGATTTGACGACGGGGATGCAGTTCTTGGGGATTGCAGGCCTGATTGACCCACCACGTGAAGAAACCATCCAGGCTCTAAAGGAAATGCGGAGCGCCGGTGTTAAGGTGAAAATGATCACAGGTGATCATCCTGAAACCGCTGCGGCAATTGCTAAAAAATTGGGTCTGGACGATCAAATTGCGGCGATTACGGGTGCCGAAATTAATGAAATGGATGATGAACAGTTAAAAAATATTATCCAAGATTACAACGTCTTTGCTCGAACAACGCCAAATGATAAATTACGAATTGTGAAGGCATATCAAGCGAACGGTCTAGTAACGGCGATGACTGGGGACGGTGTTAATGATGCTCCGGCCTTGAAGCGGGCTGATATTGGGGTCGCGATGGGGATTAAGGGAACTGACGTGGCCAAAGAGTCCGCCGATATGGTCTTGACCGACGATAACTTTGCAACCTTAACGAAGGCGATTAAAGAAGGTCGTCGAGTATATGACAACATTAAAAAGACGATTCGTTTCTTACTACCTACCAGTTTTGCGGAAGGGTTGATTGTTTTGCTGTCGATTTTGGCACAGCAAGATTTACCATTAGTTCCAACCCAGTTATTGTGGATTAACATGGTTTCGGCAATTACCATTCAGTTTGCATTCCTGTTTGAACCAGCTGAAGAGGGAATTATGAAGCGTAAACCGCGTCCTTCAGGGAAGTCGTTCTTAAACAAGGCCGATGTGATTCAAATTATTTATGTTTCAATTTTGATCGCCGGTCTAGGAATTGTTGGATTTGACTGGTTAGTTGGACAGGGCGTAAGTGAAGTGGTCGCTAGCACCGTGACGGTTAATATTATCGTTTTTGGAAAGATTTTCTACCTATTTAATATTCGAACACCAAAGCCTGCCTTTTCAAAAGATATTTTACGGAATTTGCACGCCTTTTGGATAATTGCGCTTCTATTAGTGTTACAATTTGGTTTAACCTACGTTCCGTTCATGCAGTCAATCTTTAGTACTGGCTCAATGAGCTGGATGCAGTGGTTAATTCCTATCGTAGCCGGGATTATTGTTCTAATTGTGACGGAAGTGGATAAATATTTCCATCCGGCACATTTCAAACAGGTTCATCCTGAATAAAGGTGCGGTAGAAACTGATTCAACGGAGGAATTTGCATGAGTTTATTAGAAGTTCGGGATGTCCACAAATCTTATTTCTTAGGAAATCAAGAATTTAAAGTTCTAAAGGGCATTAACCTTCAGTTCGACCGCGGAGAATTTGTCTCGATTTTAGGAGAATCCGGGGGTGGTAAATCAACGCTCATGAATATTATTGGTGGGCTTGATAATCAGTATGATGGAGATGTTGTTTATAATGGTCGTTCCCTTCATTCTGCTAAACAAAAGGTCTTGGATGCTTACCGCCGAGAAAATATTGGATTCATTTTTCAAAGCTTTAACCTGATTAGTCATCTAAATATTTTAGATAATGTGATGGTTTCACTTGAAATGACCAAGCTTTCACATTCTAAGCGGGTGGCTAGAGCAAAGGAACTATTGGAACGTGTTGGGCTTAAAGATCACATGAAGAAGCATCCCAACCAACTTTCTGGTGGTCAAAAACAACGTGTGGCAATTGCGCGTGCTTTAGCTGGAGATCCCGATGTCATCATTGCAGATGAACCAACAGGTGCCTTAGATAGTCAAAACACTAAGGAAGTTTTGGAAATTTTAGAGTCCATCGCCAAAGACGGAAAACTTGTCATTGCGGTCACTCATTCGCAAGAAGTCGCGGACTTTGGAACGCGGGTGGTGCATTTAGATGACGGTGTACTCCATGGGGAAGCGCAGTTACGAGAACCGTATCCAGTGCCCGATGCGCCTAAAACGTTGATTCCAAAACATTTAACCTTTATGGCAGCTTTAAAGATGGCTCTCAAGCACATGGGATATAATTTAAAGCGCAATTTGTTAATTATCTTTGGAGCATCAATTGGGATCTTTTCAGTGATTTTAATGTTGGGTCTCGGAAATGGTGTGACAGGGTATATGAACGACCAAATTTCATCGCAAATTAATCCAACGGCGATTCAAGTTGCTAAAAACGTTAGTCAAGATCAAATGGAAAACGGTGAAAGCGCGGATCTTTCCGACACCGACTATCAGCGAATGAAAGACATTAAGAATGTGAAGTCCGTTGAAAAAGGTTACTTTTTACAATCGGTGAAGGTTGTTCGCGATAAAAAGTCAGCTACAATCCAAGCTTTCCAAACTTGGAACAAGACTGAACGAGCAAGCGATATTAAATATGGTAGCAAGCCTGGGACAAACGAGATCTTGCTAGATGAGGCATCAGCCAAGAAGTTCGATAAGACATATAAAAACGTTGTTGGACAAAAAGTAACCGCATATGTTACAACCGTTAATAGTAAAAATCAGCCCGTCCAAATTCAAAAAGAATTAACAGTTTCGGGTGTGATTACTTCGGGAACGAGTGCGATTGATTACAACACATTAAAGAAAATGTACCAAGATCAAGACCTAACGTTTAATCCTAATTTTTTGACGGTTAACGTAAATGAAACACAAAATGTTAAAGACGTTCAAAATAAGATTAAGGATTTCAAACGAACGGTTAAGAATAAAAAACAAGCTTCGTATACAATCACAGGTGTCGGCGCAATCTTAGACACGGTTAACACGTATATTAAATTAGCCTTCTATGTTCTAGCTGCAATTGCTGGGATTTCACTATTAGTATCTGCCATCATGATTATTGTGGTGCTCTACATTAGTGTTTCCGAACGTACGAAGGAAATTGGAATTCTTCGCGCAATTGGAGCACGGCGGAAAGATATTCGTAATCTGTTTGTTTCTGAAGCATTCTTCTTGGGACTCTTCTCAAGTCTGTTGGGATCAGCATTTGCGTTACTTGCTCAATGGGGGGCCAATGCCATTTCGACCAAGCACATCGACTTTTCAATCATTGGTATTACACCAGGATACTTAATTTTTGGTGTAATTATCAGTGTGATTATTAGTCTCTTGGCGGCATTTACTCCGTCACGGAAGGCTTCGAAGTTAGATCCTGTTGAGGCGTTGTCACAGGAATAGAAATAGAATTTAATTTAATAAACAAAGAAAGTCATTAATTGACTGTCCAATGTTAGGACGGAAAATTAATGACTTTTTTATTATCTTCTTTAATAAAGTTCGTATTTTATATATGAAAATTAAATTTACTATAAAAATATTTCGTGTTATTATGACTTATATTACGAAAGGGGTTGGGTCTGATTTATAGCAAAAAGATTATTAAGGGGTCATTCTTTACTTCCAGAACGGATAAAGAAGTTTATTTTGTTAAAGATGCATTGATTGAAACGGATGATAATGGTGAAATTACTAAAATCATTAACCCGGCGGATCAAGATTACCAACGCACGCTTGAAGATGCAAAAGAAAATAAACAACTGGTTGAAACGAGGGACGATGAATATGTTTTGCCAGGATTTATTGACTTACATGTGCATGCGCCGCAATGGCCACAAGCGGGATTGGCTCTTGATCAACCATTGAACGAGTGGCTTGAACAATATACATTTCCGCTAGAAGCGAAGTATCAAGATTTAGAGTTTGCTCGTAAAAGTTACCGCCATCTTACTCGTAATTTAGTTAAAAACGGGACAACAACGGCACTTTATTTTGGAACAATTCATGAAGATGCGAACTTGATATTAGCAGAAGAATGTCAGCATGTGGGGCAGCGGGCGTTTATCGGGCAGGTCGTTATGGATAATCCGGAGCAAACGCCAAAGTATTATCGAGATTCTTCCACAAAGGAAGCTTTAAACAAGACGATTGATTTCATTAAACAAATTCGAACACTATATCAAGATTCAGACCTAATTCAACCCGTGGTAACGCCACGATTTGTACCCAATTGCACGGACGAAGCTTTGGAAGGATTAGGGCAAATTGCAAAGAAATTTGACGTTTTAGTTCAGTCCCATTGTAGCGAAAGTGATTGGGAACATGGATATGCAATTGAACGATTTGGCAAAACGGATACGGAAGTACTCAAACAGTACGGTTTGTTAAATGAAAAATCGGTTATGGCACACGGAACGCTATTAACGGAAGCAAATATGGATACTTTTAAGGACGAGAAGGCGGCTATCGCACATTGTCCAATCTCAAATGCCTATTTCGGAAACGCAGTATTGCCAACTCGTAAGCTTTTGGAAAGGAAAATTAAAGTGGGGATTGGGACTGATATTTCAGGTGGATTCTCATCAAGTATGTATCGAAACATCCAGCAGGCGCTAATTTCATCAAGAATGCTGGAAGACGGTGTCGACGCACAAAAGCCAGCAGCAGAACGTGGGGTAGCAGGTGCAAGAATCTCCGCTAAACAAGCTTTTTATATGGCAACAATCGGTGGCGCGGAAGCATTACATATCCGTGCAGGACAAATTAAGGTAGGCTTTAAAGCTGATTTACAAATCGTTCGAGACGAATTATCAGCAATTTCTTCAAACGCATCCCAAGATGTTTTTGAACGTTTAATGTATCAAACCAATGCAGACAACATCTCAAAGGTTTTTGTCTCAGGTAAGTTAGTTGATCACAAATGAAACTAGGAGAGTAGCATTTACATGGAAGAGAAACGAAGTAACTTAATAATTGGACCGGATGACAAAATTGGAAACGTTGAAGCAGGACTCCTAGGACTTCAGCATGTATTAGCAATGGATGTATACGTTCCGCCCGTTATTTTAGCAATGATGTTGGCGATGTCAGTGGGCGACAAGATGGGCCTCCTGCAAGTGACCTTTTTAGCGGCCGGGATTGGAACGATTATTCAAACAGCCATTTTTATGAAAATGCCGGTTTCTCAAGGCCCGTCTTTTGTTCCATTAACCGCGGCTGCAGGAGTGGTTCTCGCTAATGGTGGCGTTAAAAATGGGATGGCGACTCTGCTGGGAGCTTTAGTTGTTGGTGCCATTCTACTGATGCTATTGGGAGTCTCAGGAGCCTTTTACAAGATAATCAACACGCTGGTTCCAGCAATTGTTGGGGGAACGATTATTACCTGCGTTGGTTTATCTTTAATCCCAACGGCTCTTAACAGTAATATTTTTCAGGCGGCAGGAAATATTAATCAAAATATGATTCTTGCTGGTATCACGGCACTTACTTTATTGGTATCAATCTCAATCAGTATTCATTTTCCAAAGCTACAACGAATTTTTAGAACGGGTGCGATTATTATCGCCCTTTTGGTGGGAACGGTTGTTGCAACCATGATGGGTCGTTTTGATTGGAATACCGTAGGAAATGCAGCTTGGTTTAGCCTTCCACAGGGGACAGCGTTGCATTATGGGATTTCCTTTTCACCATCGGCAATTTTAACCTTTATCATCATTTACGCCATTTTGACGACTGAAACGACGGGAACATGGTTTGCGATGGGAGCAGTTACTAACCATCAAATTACAAATAAACAATGGAATCGGGGAATTATCGGTGAAGGAGTTAGCTGTTTAATCGCGGCTTTGTTGGGAACAACCCCTGTAACTGGTTATTCAACTAATGCTGGAATTATTTCGATTACTGGAATTGCCAGCAAACGGGTCTTTATTTCCGCCGGTATTTGGTTTATCCTGTTGGGATTTTTCACTAAAATTTCAGCTTTTCTATCCGCAATTCCTGCTCCCGTAATCGGAGGAGTATTTGCGATTATTTGCGTAACCATCATGTTGAACGGCTTACGTGTGATTCGTAACTTAAAAGAAAGTGAGAGTGATATTTACGTAATCGGCGTTCCGATTATTTTAACGTTAGCTTTGGTATTAATCCCGGCAGCGGTAGTTAAAGAAGCACCACAAATGTTGCAATATCTCTTAGGATCACCGATTGCGGCCGCAGCTGTAGCGGCAATTATTTTAAACTTAGTGATGACAAAACGGGAACGTAAACAAGAATTAAACACTGAAAAAATCTAAGGCCACTTGCGGCCTTTTTTCGTATCAAATTTTGGTTGGTTGAACTGGATTTTAAACGAGGAGAGTATTGATTTGAAAAAAGAGCAGGTAGTTGAATTAAATCGTTCGTTAGGATTATGGTCGGCTTTAGCATTAGTGATCGGAACAATTATTGGTTCAGGGGTGTTTGTGCGGCAAGCCGCCGTATTGGATCAAACGGGCTCGGTTAAAGTAGCGCTGTTTGCCTGGTTGGCAGGTGGAATAATGACGCTGGCAGCAGGATTAACGATTGCCGAAGTTGCATCGCAAATGCCTAAAACGGGTGGCTTGTACTATTATATGGAAAAGATGTACGGTCGCATCTGGGGCTTTCTTTCAGGATGGATGCAGATTATTGTTTATGGTCCAGCGATGATTGCAACCATTGCCGCTTATTTAGGAATTTTAATCGTTGATTTTTTCGGAATTAATCCGGCATTTAAAATACCGATTGCGGTCATTTCAATTACCTTATTAGCAATTCTGAATTTCTTTTCTAACCGCTATGGAGCAATGTTTGCGATTATTACGACGGTTTGTAAATTGGTTCCAGTATTGGCGATTATTGCGTTGGGATTATTTTTTGGAAAAGAACAGTCATTGGTTCAAAGTATCAATGGAATTCAAACATCAACCGGTAGTTTTGGAGTAGCTATTTTGGGAACCCTGTTTGCCTATGATGGGTGGATACTGGTCGCTAACCTGGGTGATGAAATTAAAAATCCGGCCCGACGACTACCGCAGGCCATCATTTGGGGAATCGTAATTGTAACTTTTGCCTATGTTTTTGTTAGTTTTGGAGTTTTTCAAAGTATTGGCGCAGCCAAAGTTCATCAACTGGGAATCGGAGCAATTCCATACCTTGCCTCAAAAAGTTTTGGTGTTTATGGAGGCCGACTTTTAAGTATTGGCGTAATAATTTCAATCGTTGGTTGCTTAAATGGTAAGGTTATGACTTTCCCACGAATTATGTATGCCATGGCGGATAACCGTGAACTTCCATTTTCAAAGCAACTAAGTTATCTGCATCCGAAGTCACGGACACCGATTTGGTCGGTAGTAACGATTGTGGGTATCGCAATTATCATGATTGTATTCTTCGATGCCGATCGTTTATCCGAGTTATGTATTTTTACCGTTTACTGTTTTTATTTGATGGCATTTTTTGGCTCATTTAAGTTACGTCGACAAAATTTGGACCGCGTTTTCAGTGTTCCACTTTATCCGTTACCACAGCTCGTTGCGATTGGAAGTTCGATTTTCGTTTTAGTAAGTGAAATTCAAAATGATTTAATAGGGGTAATGTTGTCGTTAATGATTGTACTTGTTGGAGTTCCAGTGTATTGGAAGTACCGGAATCAAAGAAGTATCGTGGACAATAAGGTTGTTCAAGAACGCTAGATATGTTAAATTAAACAGACTGGGTGAAATTGGGACAAGACGTTGTTTTGCCTCTTTTTCTTTTGTCTAAATAATGGAGGAAATTAATGATAACTGTAACTGATATGAGCATGCAATTCTCTGATCGAAAGTTGTATAGCGATGTTAATTTGAAATTTACCCCCGGCAACTGTTACGGCATTATTGGTGCTAATGGTGCTGGTAAGTCAACATTTTTGAAAATTCTAGAAGGTAAATTACAACCTACTTCTGGAAATGTAAGTATTTCGCCTAACGAGCGGATGTCCAGCTTGAATCAGGATCATTACGCATTTGAAGAATTTACCGTAATGGATACCGTAATTCAAGGCTATAAAAAATTATACGAAGTAATGCAAGAAAAAGATGCTCTATATGCAAAGCCTGATTTTACTGAAGAAGATGGGATGAAGGCGGCCGATTTAGAGGCTGAATTTGCTGAAATGGATGGCTGGAACGCCGAGGCAGAGGCTTCACAGTTACTTCAACAACTTGGAATTGAAGAAAGTCTTCACCAAAGTAAAATGAGCGAATTGACAGAAGGCCAACGAATTAAGGTCCTTTTAGGGCAGGCACTGTTTGGAAAGCCGGATATCCTAATTTTGGATGAGCCAACTAATGGTCTTGATCCAAAGTCAATTAGCTGGTTGGAAGACTTCTTAGCCGATTTTCCCAACACCGTGATTGTTGTTTCACATGACCGTCACTTCTTAAATTCGGTATGTACAATGATGTGCGACGTTGACTTTGGTAAGATTGAACTCTTTGTTGGTAACTATGATTTTTGGATGGAATCTAGTGCTCTAGCTAAACGTCTTCGCGAAAATGCCAACTCTAAAAAAGAAGAACAAATTAAAGAATTACAAGAATTCGTTGCACGTTTTAGCGCTAATGCTTCCAAATCAAAACAAGCTACTTCACGTAAAAAACAATTGGAAAAAATTACCTTGGATGACATTAAACCGTCATCACGGAAGTATCCGTTCATTCGGTTTACTCCAGAACGTGAGCTTGGTAATGATTTAGTTCGGGTTGATAAGGTTAGCAAGTCAATTGATGGCGTTAAAATTTTAGATAACATTACCTTCACGGTTCGTCCGGGAGAAAAGGCTGCTATTTTGAGCCGAAATGATTTGGCAACGACCGTATTGATGCAAATTCTCGCTGGGGAAATGGAACCAGATACGGGTTCTGTAACTTGGGGACAAACGACCGAACGAAGCTATATTCCACGTGATATTAACCCATACTTTACGGATGACCGCTTGGATATCTTAGAATGGCTTCGTCAATATGCACCAAAAGAAGAAAGTGATAACACCTTCCTTCGCGGCTTCTTGGGTAAAATGCTCTTTTCTGGAGAAGACGTATTGAAGAACGTTACAAAACTTTCTGGTGGTGAAAAGGTTCGCTGCATGATTTCTAAGACAATGTTGAGCAAGGCCAACGTATTATTGCTTGATGATCCAACCAATCATTTGGATCTGGAATCAATTACTTCATTAAATGAAGGACTAACGAGCTTTAAGAGTTCGATTATTATGACTTCACATGATCATGAATTCATTCAAACGATCGCCGATCATATTATTGAAGTATCCGATAAGGGTGTGGTCGATCGGGCAGAAACCTCATATGATGAATTCTTAAATCACAGTGTCATTCAAGAACAAGTAAATAAACTATATTAATACTAATGTTTCATAACCTTTAAAGAATATAAGTACGAGATAAATTTAATTAAAATTTATCTCGTTTTTTTAATGTTTTTAACCTTTTTCTGTTTTAATTCAATTAATAACGTGATAATCTAGTCATGTAAATTAGTTGATTCTATTGAACTTTGACGTTTACACACGTATATAATTTTACTTGCATAAGAAGTAGGTGATATTTGGAGGAGAAATTAAATGAGGTTTAAAGAGACGAGAGAATACTATGAACAACATTTAGTTCGCCAATTTTTGCGGATTCGAAAGCTTAAAGTTTATGACGCAATTCAGCAAACAATCGTGATTCTGTACCCATTTATGTTAGTTGGCTCGATTATGGAGCTTCTTCGAGAATCCTTTTTGATTAAAGGAAGCTATTTTGATGAACTTTTTGGAACCGTGGCAATGATTCCGCATGCCAATGGAATTAACTTTTTCTTAGGTAGCATGTCGAAATTAACCATTGGTTTTGCCGGGGTCCTCGCAGCGACAGAAGTAGCTCGTAACTTGGCTAAAAAATTTGATAAAGATACCCAAATGGCTGGAGTGACTGGTGGGTTAGCCTACTTGATATTAACTTTTTATGATAGTGATCAAGGGGTGCTTGGGTTCACCGCACGTTCGCTAGGTTTTTCAAGCCTGCTGTTTGGAATTTTAGTGGGCGTAGTTACTGGCTATATTTTTAAGTATTTAAGTCGAAAAGTTGACACGAACCAGCCAAAGGGATCCGTTATTCGGGATCGAATGTTTAACTCGATGTGGGCAATCACCGTGACGCTGATCCTATCTGCTGGATTAAATACGGTATTTTACCTACTAAATAGTAAGGCATTAACGCCCGAAATTAACCGTTTGTTAATTCAAAACGTAATGAATACCCATTCGGCATGGGTATTGACCGGCGGGACAGCGCTAAGCATCATCCTCCAATTTATTGGTATGGGTAGTCCGATTGCAAACGGACAAATGATGGGCGCCGACGCGGTTAGTAATTTAAACTACGCACTGCAACATCAGAGTGCGTGGAACATTCCGAATCCAATTAACGCGCATGGAATAATCGGTATTTATACCAACATCGGTGGTACGGGGGCAACGTTGGGTTTGCTGATCGCGATCATCTGGGTTGGAAAGGGACGCCAATTTCAACGGGTGGCGAAACAGTCACTATTGCCAGGTCTATTTAACTACAATCAATCGACCCTCGTGGGATTGCCGATTCTATTTAATATAGCCTATGTAATTCCATTTATACTAGCACCAATTGTTAATTTGCTGATCACGATGAGTGCCTTAAAGCTCCATCTGATTCCTTCGGCGGTTTATCAAATTCCAAATGGAACACCAGGGATTTTTATGGGATTTATTGGCACCAATGGTAGTGTGCAAGCGCTGATTTTATCATTGGTCTTGGTTGCGGTGGATGTACTAATTTACGTTCCGTTTGTTGAAATCGGTGAAAAGGTAAATGCTGATTTAAACCAAGGAGGGGATGCTGAATGAAAAAAATAAAAAGGCTTCTCTTTGGTGCAATCTTTATCGCACTGGTAATCCTGCTAATTCCAACTAATACTTGGATTAAATCTAATGTTAAAAACCAGGAATTGCGGCATAACACACGGATGGTACCAATTTTCTGGGTTCCAGGAAGTAGTGCCACGGTTAATCGATTTGATGGAGTTTTTAAGACGATTAATAGTGAGGCAAAGTCAAAACACAGTATTTTAAAAGTAAAAGTAATGAAAGATAATACTTTAAAATATTCCGGCTCCATTCGTCCAGGTGATCAACAACCATTTATCGTTGTGGGATTCGAGGATAACAGCGATGGATATGAAACAATCAAAAAAGAAGCTAAATGGTTCAACATCGCCTTTAATGATCTGGACGAAAAGTATCAATTTGGTAAATTCGAAGGTGTGGGACATTCCAATGGTGGATTAGTTCTTTCATTTTTTTTAGAAGATTATAATGACTCTAATCAAAATCAAATGACGAAATTGATGACACTCGGTTCACCGTATAATTCGTATGAAACATCAACTAGTACCAAGACACAAATGTTGACTGATCTAATTGATAGCCGAAAAAATATTGACTCCAATTTAATCGTATATTCTGTTTTGGGAACCGAAAATTATAGTAATGATGGAATTGTGCCGGAGGAAAGTGTTCAGGCTGGTAAATATGTGTTCCAAAAACAAGTAAAACAGTACACACAGCTAACTGTTACGGGTGTCAATGCGCAGCACTCTGACCTACCTTCTAATTCGCAAGTAATTGATTTAATTGAGAAAAACATTATTGATAGTAGTTCAAAAACTAATAAAAATCGACCAAATAATGCACAAGATGTGAAACATAAGGACTCGTAACTGGGTGCTAATAAAATTAAAATCAGATTGACAAACATTGCCATTCTGTTAAAATTTAAACATGTGTACAATTTTGAGTCGCTTAACTAGGAGGAAACAATGAAAATGAAACAAGCAGATATTACATTTATTGCACAAACTTATAACAAGAGTCTAAAGTTAATCGGTTCTTTACTAGAAAGTAAAATTTCTGATCCACGGGTCTCGTTTGATATGTTTATGATTATGCATTTTATCGAAGAAGCAGGTTCAGAACCAATCACACTTAGCGAGATTGCTGATGCACAAGAAGTAACTAAGAGTGCTATTTCACGTAAGGTGGGTACTTTATTAGACCTTGGACTGATTGAACAAGAAAGTGATCGGGTGGATCGTCGTAAGAAATACCTCTCGCTAACTACAAAAGGTCATGACCTATATAAAGAAAATGACAAAGTTTTCCGCGATATGCTTAATGAAGTTTCCGATAAGTTTGGCAAAGACGACTTTTTAAAAACATTGGAACACGTTAACTCCATCCTTGAAATCATCAAAAAAACAGCTGAATAAAAATTAGTTTAACTAATCGTAAGCGGAGTGCAATGCTTCGCTTTTTTGTATATACCGATTTTTATTTTAACTTTTAAATACAAATATGTTTTAAATTAGCTTTTATGGTGGTAATTTTTTAGATATAATCGTAAGTGTTGTGTAAAAATATTTGTATGTGGGGTTTCTTATGGAAAAAGAATTAATCAACCAACACGTGGGAAAAGGAATCTTTTGGGCGTTATTGGCTTCCTGCATGTGGGGAATTTCAGGAACGGTGCTCCAGGTAATTTCTCAAGGAGAAAGTATTCCAGCGTCTTGGTTTTTATCGGCCCGAACACTCGGTGCTGGTCTAGTATTAATTATCATCAGCTTTATTAAATATCAATTTCATATCTTTGACGTTTTTAAATCACTTCGAGACGTATTGTGGTTATTAGCTTATGCGATTTTTGGATTAATGGCTAATTTATTAACATTTTACATGAGTGTTCAAGAGGGGAATGCCTCAGCTGCAACCATCCTACAATACTTAAGTCCATTATTTATTGTGTTGGGAAGCCTAATTTTTCAAAAGGAATGGCCGTTAAGAAGTGACATAATCGCCTTTGCTTTAGCAATGCTGGGTGTTTTCTTGGCAATTACACACGGCAACATCCATAGCTTGGCGATTTCCAATACTGCGTTAATTTGGGGAGTTCTTTCCGGTGTTACAGCGGCGTTTTACGTTGTTCTTCCCAAACCAGTCACTAAAAATCATCCACCAATGGTTGTCTTGGGCTGGGCGTTGATTATCGGTAGTATTTTGTTTAATATTCATCAACCGGTTTGGGTTAATACACCAGATATTTCAACTAAGCTGGTTCTTTCAATGGCAACGGTGATTCTAATTGGAACAGTATTTCCATTTTGGGCATTGTTGCATAGCCTTAATTTTGCACCATCGGCGGTCGTGAGCATCCTTGATGCAGTTCAACCGGTGGTGACGTTCATTTTAAGTTTAATCTTTTTAAACCTTAAATTTAATATTGTCGAATTAATTGGAGCAATTTTAGTTGTAATCGCAATTATAATTATTCAGAAATTTCGATCAGAGCCTTAAAAGCTGGAAAAAGCAGGAATTATTACGAATTTATTCGTAGTGATTCCTGCTTTTTTGTGTATTTTAATTAATAATTAGGGTTTAATTGTTGACATCTTACGTCTACATCTGTAGTCTATAAGTATAAATTACATTTGTAAACGAAAGGAATTAGCCATGAATACAACGGATGAAATTGAAATTAGCCAATCGGAATGGGAAACAATGCGAGTGATATGGACCTTAAACGGTGCCAGCAGTAAGCAGATCATTGCAATTTTAGCCGAAAAATTGGGGTGGAAGGCTTCCACAACTAAAACCTATTTAGGACGGTTAGTCAAAAAAGGGGCGCTATCGACTACTAAAAACGGCCGAGAGTATGTATACCAGCCTTTGATTGAAGAACAAGTTGCAATGAATAATGCGACAAGCGGTCTATTCGACCATCTTTGTCAACACAAAGTGGGACCAACGCTGACAACACTGATTAATAATGTCGAACTTTCCCAGTCTGATATTGAAGAATTGATCAACGAGTTGAACCAAAAAGCAAAAACGGCTCCAGAAATGGTTAAATGCAATTGTTTACCTGACGGATGTGACGAAAATTGTGAAATGGAGGAAATGAAGTAATGAAACATGATGAAATGAACGAACATGACGGAATGAAAATGGATCATTCTAAAATGGATCATGGAAAGATGCAGATGGATCACGCTCAAATGAATCATGGCGATATGAAAATGGACCATTCCACAATGGACATGAGTATGGAAGGTATGGAAGGTCATGATATGGGCGGTGGCCACATGATGCACATGGGGAACTTAAAGCAATTATTTTGGATCAGTTTGGTTGCCACGATTCCAATCTTATTGTTCTCGCCTTTTATGGGAATGGATTTTAGCATCGGGAGTTTCCAGTTACCAATTACGTTTGCTGGTTCAGAGTACATCGTGTTAGTATTGGCTACATTCTTATACTTCTACGGTGGGAAACCATTTCTTACCGGCGCGATAGGTGAATTAAAGGAAAAAGCGCCGGCAATGATGACGTTAATTGCCATGGGAATCACGGTCGCTTATGGCTACTCGTTGTACGCCTTCATCATGAATCAGTGGGTAAATCCGGCTGGACATGTGATGGATTTCTTTTGGGAATTAGCGACTTTAATTGTGATCATGTTGCTTGGTCACTGGGTTGAAATGAATTCGGTGATGGCAGCTGGGTCTGCCGTCGAAAAAATGGCAGCATTACTTCCAGGAAAAGCCCATGTACTGCATGGGGATCACGTTATGGATATGGATTTAGCTGATGTCACGATTGGTCAGACAGTTCGAGTACTTGCGGGTGAGCAAATTCCAACCGATGGGAAGGTGCTTTCTGGTAGCACCAAAGTGAACGAGTCGTTGGTGACGGGTGAAGCACGTTTAATTGATAAAAAAGAAGGAAACCAAGTAATTGGTGGTTCGGTGAATGGTGATGGAGTAATCGAAGTCGAAGTTACCGGAACTGGCGAGAGTGGCTACCTTTCGCAAGTAATGAAATTGGTTAGCGATGCTCAAAAATCAAAATCAAAGGCCGAAAGTTTGGCCGATAAGGTAGCGTCATGGTTATTTTATGCAGCATTAATTATTGGATTAGTTGCGTTTGTGGCATGGTTGCCGCAGGGATTAGACGTTGCCTTTGAAAGAATGGTTACCGTGTTTATTATCGCTTGTCCGCATGCACTTGGACTAGCAATTCCGCTTGTTGTAGCTCGTAGCACAAGCATTGCGGCAACCAATGGATTATTGGTTCGAAACCGGCAGGCTATTGAAAAAGCTAAACAGGTTAAATACGTCTTAATGGACAAGACTGGAACTCTGACTGAAGGAGAATTCACCGTTAACGCTACTAAGAGTTATAGTGACGCACACACTGACGATGATATTTTAGCAATCATGGCCGGACTTGAAGAACATTCCGATCATCCGTTAGCAACAGGAATTAAAGCAGCAGCTCAAAAACTGAAACAAGCAATTCCACAGGCTCAAAAAGTGACTGTTCAAAAGGGAGTCGGTTTGACTGGAGTAGTTGATCAAAAAGAATATCAAATTGTAAATGCGGCATATTTGAGAAAGAATCAAATTAGTTTTGATCAAAATGACTTTGATCAATGGAGCAAGGCCGGAAACTCCGTGGCATATTTACTTGAAGAAGATCAGGTGCTTGGTGGCCTCGCAGAAGGCGATCAGTTGAAATCGAACAGTGTAAGTTTTGTTAAGGAATTGAAGAATCTCGGGTATACGCCGGTTATGTTAACCGGGGATAATCGCGCCACGGCTGAAAAAATTGCTGATAGTTTAGGAATCGAAGAATGGCATGGCGAATTAATGCCAGAAGATAAGTTGAAATTACTTGAAAAGTATCAAAAAACAGCCAAAGTTATCATGGTTGGTGATGGTGTTAATGATGCACCAAGTTTAGCTAAGGCCGACATTGGAATTGCAATTGGTGCGGGAACGGACGTGGCGATTGATTCTGCAGATGTAGTGCTAGTTCATAGTGATCCAAATGATATTTTGAACTTTTTGAAGCTGGCGCGAGCAACTAACGCCAAAATGGTTCAAAATTTATGGTGGGGAGCTGGATACAACCTCTTTGCAATCCCGCTAGCCGCCGGAATTCTGGCACCGATCGGATTCATATTGAGTCCCGCCGTCGGAGCGGTATTAATGTCACTATCAACGGTGATTGTGGCGTTGAACGCAATGACGTTGAAGATTAAAGATTCTGAGTAAGGACAGAATCTCTAGGAAAGCATAAATCAGTAATCAAAAGAAGCACGATGCGTTATGTCGTGCTTCTTTTTTTATTAACCTAAACTTTCGGAAAATAAAATTCAATAATATTAAATTCACCGAGCTTTCACCGGAAATTATAGATGATTAGTTTTGCGAAATATTAAATAAATTAATAGAAGAGTCATGGCAAAGGATAAAATTTGGGTAAAGGCGCTGAAACCAGTTAAAAACAAAGAAATGAAGTCGAGAACTACGAGCAAAATGGCGGTGTTTCGAGCGAATTTATTCATGTACCGTTCTCCTTATTTACAATAATGTTTGCTTTAAAGATTAGTGACACCGACTTTGATTCACCCTGATTAAACACCGATAACGTAACAAATTCAAGTTATACGTTTTAAAGTGACCGTAGGACAGAATTAAGAAATTAGTAAAGAATTTTAAATGAAAAGGTTTTAATTTTAAAAAATGTATAAATTAGGGGAATCCTTAGGATATAATTGGCGTATAAAATCAATGGGGGATGCACCGATGAATGAAGAGAGAACATTAATCTTAGTTAAACCTGATGGAGTTCAGTGTGGTCATATTGGTCACGTGATCTCGAGAATTGAAAATCGCCGTTACGAAATTAAAGCGCTAAAAATGGTTAACCCAACGAAGGAACAACTTCGTCAACACTATTCGGAACTGGTGGATAAACCATATTATCCAGGAATCGAAGAATTTATGACAAGTGGTCCAATTGTTGCAATTATCGCTGAAGGCGACGAAATTATTGAAACATTCCGAAAAATGGCTGGTCCGACCGATCCGACCGCCGCACCAGCCGGAACAATCCGAGGAGATTATGCTAGATCTTGGGGACCCGGTCCAATTAAAAACGTTGTGCATAGTTCGGATAGCGCTGAAAGTGCCACGAAGGAAATTAAGATCTGGTTCCCGGAACGCAGTTAATACTAATTACAAAAAATAGTGCAAATCACTTGAAAACCTGACCTTTCCTGACTAATATAAACCTTGTAAGGATGAATAGATAAGTTCATCTGATTTAGAAAGGGGTTTTATTTTATGGCAAATGAAATGATGAATCGTAATCGTCGGAATGATATGTGGGATCCATTCTTTGATCGTTTATCTCGTGGTTTCTTTAACGACGGATGGAATGGAACTCCAACCACTCTAAAGACGGATGTTAGCGAATCAGATTCAGAATATAAGGTTAAGATTGATGTTCCAGGAATTGACAAGAAGGATATTAAGTTAAATTACCAAGATGGTGTATTGAATGTTGAAGTGAAGAAAGATAGCTTTGCCGATCATGAAGACCAAGACCATAATGTGACGATGACGGAACGCAGCTACGGAATGATGCACAGAAGTTATGCGCTTCCTTCCGTTGATTCAGACAATATCAAGGCTAAGGTTGAAAGTGGTGTTTTGAACATTACTTTGCCAAAGGTTAGCGGCGATCAAGCGTCTGGAATTGAGATTGAGTAGTATTGAATTATTAACGATAAAAAGTAAAAGAGACGTGCGAAAAAATTGCACGTCTCTTTTTTGTTCTTAGCTTAATCGGGATCATCAGCGTTAATTTTCATTAAACTCGGTTTTCCATAATAATAGCCCTGTCGCAGATCAATTTTCATTAAATCTGCCCAGGCATCATCACGATCGTTATCGATGCCTTCTAAAACAAAGCGAATCGAGTTAACGTTAGCAATATTTCGCCAAAAAGATACCCGACGATCAGTTTCAGCTTGATCAAGATGTTCTTTATAGTTTTGGAGTGCATATTTTAGTTCACAGGCATAGGGAAGGAGCGGTTCAATTTCTGGCCAGGTATTAATCCCGCTCCCAACGTCATCTAGACAGAATTGGATACCAACTTCGTTTAACCCATTAGCAATTTGAATTAATTTCGCATTAGAAACAGCCGGTTTGACGGCGCTTTCAATCAGTTCAATAACCAGCTTTACGGGGCGCAGCATCCCTTGAGCGATAACTAATGCGTCCAATAATTTTTGATCTTGAATTTGAAAACGATCAACGTTGATAGAAACGGATCCTACTTTTAACGACAGTTTTCTAGCGGTTGCAATTAAGGTTTCCGCGATCGTTTTTGCTGAAATATCTGAAAAAGAGGCGGGCATTTGCCAACGACCGTCTCGATATTCCTTCATTAATAATTCGTAACCCACTACGGCTTGAGCCTGAGTATTTAACTGAGGTTGAATAAAAAATCTATACATACTTGTATTCTCCCTGCGTTTTATTTTATCGTCCGGTTTTATTATAATATTAAAAGGATCAATAAAACGCTTTAATTGATAAATTAATTTTATCGATTACATATCCATAAAATAGTATACTTAAATTAATTATAAATTCATAATTTTTATACTTGTATATAGTTATTAGTTTTTACATTTTAGGACATAAGCCTTGGCATAGACCATTTAGGAGGAAATATGAAGATTGCAATTATTGGATGTACACATGCTGGTACAGCCGCTGTAAGAGAAATCTTACGACAATCACCAGAAACGGAAGTTAATATTTATGAACGAAATGATAATATTTCATTTTTATCGTGTGGTATATCATTGTACCTAAATGGTCGAGTAAAAAGGTTAGAAGACATGTTTTATGATAGTGCGGAAGATTTACGCTCGGCCAACATCCATGTTAATCTTCAACATGATGTTTTACGAATCGATCGAAATAAAAAGGATTTGTTAATCCAATCTTTAGAAGACTACAGTATTAGTCACGAATCTTACGACAAAATCATTTTGTGTACCGGTTCGTCCGTGATCTTGCCACCAATTAACGGCATTGATCATTCGCGTGTACTTCTTTGTAAAAATTACGCACAAGCCCGTCAATTATATGAAGCATCAAAAGATCAGCGACGAATTGCTTTAGTTGGTGGAGGATACGTCAACGTTTAATTAGCGGAGAGCTTTGCCACTACTGGGCATGAAGTTACCCTTTTTCAAAGTCACGAAACGATCCTTAATAATTATGTCGATGAACAGATTAGCCACAAGATGATGGATTTACTGACCGAGCATGGTGTTAGAGTGGAAACGAGAGGCAATGTAGTTTCTTTTACGGATGAAGAGGATGATCTAGTTGTAACAACTGAAGACGGCCGGAACTTTAAAACTGACATTGCGGTCGTTTCAACCGGATTTGTGCCAGAAACTGATTTGCTTCAAGGACAGGTTAAAATGGATCGCAAGGGCGCAATTATCACGAATAAGTACGGTCAAAGCTCAGATCCTGATATTTATGTTGCGGGAGATGCGCGAACGATTGAATACAATCCGACGGGTGATTTTGAGTATATTCCACTGGCAACCAATGCGGTTCGACAAGGGTTAATCGCTGGAATCAATGTTTTTGGTAATCGATGGCCAGAGATGGGCGCGCAAGGAACTTCAGCAATTGA
Source organism: Pediococcus stilesii (assembly GCF_001437075.1). GTDB lineage: Bacteria > Bacillota > Bacilli > Lactobacillales > Lactobacillaceae > Pediococcus > Pediococcus stilesii. The sequence continues at coordinate 24,026 of NZ_JQBX01000010.1, read as the reverse complement.
GCTTTTTGGACATACCCTGTCAACGACCGGTTTGACCTATGCGCGCGCATTGAAAGCCGGATTCGATGCCGATTTCAGTTTTTTCGAAGATAGTTATCGTCCAGGCTTTATGCCTTCGACAGAAATGATTACGATCGTGATTGTTTATGATAAAAAGGACTTACGAATTCTGGGTGCACAATTCTTTAGTAAGTACGATGTTGCACAGTCCGCCAACACCCTTTCATTGGCAATTCAAAATAAAAATACGTTAAAGGATCTCGCGTTTGTTGATATGTTATTTCAACCTTACTATGATCAACCGTTTAATTACATCAATTTGGCGGCCCAAGAAGGTTTGAAAAAAGAAGGTCTAATTTAAAGAAGGAAAGTGTTTTAGAAATGGCAAAAACTGAGCGAGAAAAGATGACGGCTGGGGAACCGTACCAGCAGTTTGATACAGAATTGATTGAACGTCGGAAATTTATCCGTCAGCAACTACAAGCGATTAATAGTGAAACGGATAATGAAAAACGAAACGGTGATTTTAAGAAACTATTAGGAGATGTCGGTGAGGACTTCTTCGTTGAAAGTGACTTTAAATTTGATTACGGATGGAATATTCATATTGGCGACCACTTCTATGGTAACTACGACATGACCTTTTTGGATACGTGTCCGATCACGATTGGCGAACATTGTTATTTTGGACCCAATGTAGGATTGTATACACCAATTCACCCACTGGATCCGGTCCAAAGAAATGCGGACGTAGAATTAGGCGCACCAATCACCATTGGAGATAGTTGCTGGTTTGGTGGACGAGTAACCGTTTTGCCGGGTGTTACACTTGGTAATAACGTAGTGGTCGGCGCAGGTTCTGTGGTGACTAAAAGCTTCGGCGACAATGTTGTAATTGCGGGAAATCCGGCTAAAAAGATAAAGGATATGAAGAAAGGCGATTAAGAGTTGAGGATTAGTCTAGCTATGGCCAATATCCACGGATTGAGTGGATGTTGGCCATAGCGTAACTAACCGGAAACTCTTGCCTTTCAGAGTTCACTAGGCTATAAAGCAGGTATAACGCCTCAATCGAGTCTAGTTGAACTACGAAAGATTGAGTTCTGCGGATAGCTACGTTTAGTAAAACATCCACCGAAACCGTGAGCATTTCACTAAACTAGGCTATTCCTCAAACTCAGCCCATCTTTCTGCGTATCCTTAGTTGAACTATGAAAGATTGAGTTCTGCGGATAGCTACGTTTAGTAAAACATCCACCGAAACCGTGGACATTTCACTAAATTAGGCTATTCCTCAAACTCAGCCCATCTTTCTGCGTATCCTGGGTTTAGTCGAGCTCCAGAAACCAGAAGTCTGCGGTTAGTTACGCTATGACCAACATCCACCCAACCCGTGGATATTAGTCATAGCTAGACTAATCCTCAACTTCTAACCGGTTTCTTCCACATCCTAGGTTTCTTGCGCATCCCCATCCTTTGTAGTACCATGAAAATAACAGGTATGACGAGTTTCGAACTAATTTCGATTGAGCAACGCTATGCAGGTGTAATTTAATACGCCAGCTGCGTTGCTTTTTTTGTACCTGAATTTTTGAGAGCATATGGGAGGAATTTTTTATCTTACACAGTAAGAATGTCGATCGAGCTGTCTTTTTACCAACAATGATTCTGTTTGGAGTTGTTTCGGTAATATTAATCACAGGCGGCCCAGCCGTTCAGCAATTAATGAACGCGTTGTTGTCATTCGTTACAAGCAAATATGAATGGTTGTATATATCAATTTACGTCATTAATTTTGTTTTCTTTATCGTTCTGATTTTTAGCAAGTACGGAAAAATCAGATTTGGAAAAGCAGATCCAGGCAAGGACTACAGCTCCTTTCAATGGGGAAGCATGGTGTTTGCGACGGCAATTGATGCCAGTATTTTGATGTTAAGTGCAACCGATCCGTTACAATATTTGCAACATCCCGCATTTGGCGCAAAGCCTTTATCGGCAGATGCGTTTGCGTATGCAAATGTGGTGGGACAATTCAATTGGGGGCCAATGGCATGGATGATGTTTGCAACGGCCACAATTGCGATTGCGTATACAATGTATGTTAAAAAAATTCCGGTAAGACGACTAAGCACGGTCATTCCAATTTTACGTGGTGATCAATTTTATAAAAAGGTGCTTCGTCAGTTTATTGATTTTCTAGTTGTTTTTGGAATTATGGGTGGGATCGGTTCTTCAATTGGAATGGAAATCCCCGTAATTGCCCGAGTTTTAAGTATTATCGTAGGTATCAAGGACACGATCTACTTAAAATTGTTTTTGTTTTTTATTTTGTTAATACTATTTTCACTAACGGTCTATGCTGGTTTGAATAAGGGAATTAAAAAATTATCAGCATGGCACATTTACTTAGCAATTATTTTTTTGGCAATCGTTTTATTGGTAGGTCCAACCAAGTATTTAATCGGTTCGGAAGGACATAGTTTGGAATTAATGGGGCAACATTTTGCCGCACTATCATTTAACAAAGCTAATGCCGGAACGAACGGATTTGCACAACATCAAACCTTATTTTACTGGGGATGGTGGTTGGCTTACATGCCGGTCATGGGACTTTTCATCGCCAGAATTTCGCACGGAAAAACAATTCGTCAGGTCGTAATTGGAATGATGACGTATGGTGTTGGGGGGTGTCTTTCGTTTTATGCCGTTCTCGGTGGCTATGCGCTATGGCTACAACAGTCCGGTACATTAAATATTGTGCACATTTTGAATACTCAGGGCCAAGCTGCGGTACAAGCGGCTTTGATCACCACCTTACCGATGAATAAACTAATGTTAATAATTTTCTGCGTTTCCTGTTTTATTTTTCTGGCAACGACGATTTCTTCTTCGGCATTTATTGTGTCATCATTTACAAGCTTGGATTTGTCGAACGGTAGACAGCCAAGTCGTTGGAACCGAATGGCATGGGTAATCGTCTTTATTATCTTCTCACTAGGAATTGTGGTTGTTGGCGGCTTTGAAACGGTTCAGGCAATTTGCACGGTGGCTGGTTTTCCACTAATTTTTGTCTGTGGATTATTGTTATTTTCGATTTATCAAAGTGTAACTGGTCGTGAAGAAATGGCAAAGGTGAAGGTTCCAAACTACTTACCAGTCGTCAATTTACGTCCGCTACAAAAAATAATGATTAACCATCATTTGTTGCATAATATTAGTCAGGATGACTTTTAAAAATTAAAAAAAGATGAGACATTTGAAACATTTCGGACTACAATTAACTTAGAATATCAAAGGAGGATGATTTTATGGCAAAAGTAGAAAGTTTTGAATTAGATCACACAAAGGTTAAAGCTCCATATGTTCGTTTGATTACGGTTGAATCAGGTGGCAAAGGAGATAAAATTTCAAATTTTGATTTGCGCTTAGTTCAACCAAATGAAAATGCGATTCCAACAGCCGGACTGCATACCATTGAACATTTATTAGCCGGATTATTACGTGATCGAATGGATGGAATCATTGACTGTTCTCCGTTTGGTTGTCGGACAGGCTTCCACTTAATCGCTTGGGGCGAACCAACCACAACTGAGGTTGCAAAAGCTCTAAAGGGTGCATTAGAAGAAATCGCGAATGTTACTAAATGGGAAGATGTTCCTGGGACGGATATCTACAGCTGTGGAAATTATCGAGATCACTCGTTATTCTCTGCCAAAGAGTGGTCAAAGAAAATTCTAAGTGAAGGAATCAGCGATGATCCATTTGAAAGAAATGTAATTTAATATTTCCATAAAAATATTGATTTAAAGAGAGGCCAAGAAAAATTTGACTTCTCTTTTTTAAAAAGTTATAGTAACCCTATTGTTTAATTTTGGGTTACAAATAAGTGATCGATATTTTAGAGCGTCAAGAAGAGGAGTTTAAAATGGAAAGAAAAGTACAAGGGACCGTTAGAATGACGGTAGTGGCGGCAATGATTACCGCCTTAACGATCGCGATGGGATTAGTTCCAGGAATTCCGATGATATTAATTCCTGTGCCAATCATTCTACAGAACATCGGTGTGATGTTTGCGGGTGAAGTTTTAGGCGCCAAGTATGGAACCTTATCAGTTGCGGTATTTCTACTATTGGCGAGTCTGGGTTTTCCGGTTCTATCCGGGGGACATGGAGGCGCGGCAGTTTTTGTGGGGCCAACCGGAGGATACTTAGTCGCTTGGTTGCTTGCGCCAATGGTTATTAACTTGGTTAAAAAATTTTTACCAAGTAAAATTAACTCTGGCTGGATTGGAAGCTTGGTTTCAGTTTGGCTTGGTGGAGCAGTTTTTATGGACTTATTTGGCGCATTTTGGTTATCAATATTTTTCCATGTCCCATTTGTAACGGCGATGGTTTCTAGCTTAATGTTTATTCCTGGAGATACGATTAAAGCAATCTTGACGGCTTTAGTAGCAAAGCGCCTAAAGAAAATAGTACACTTGAGATAACTAATTCGAAGGTGAGGAGTGGTCGTAATCAAAACAAAACAAAAAGTGCTATTGGAACTGTTAAAAAATCAAATGAAGTGGATATCGGGAAGTGAAATGGCGGCGGACCTCGATGTTAGTCGTGAAACCGTGTGGAAAAACATAAATGCGTTAAAGCATGATGGACACGTCATTGTTAGTAAAAAAAATATGGGTTATCGATACGAAAATAGTTCAAACCTGGATGAAACGGTCGTTAATTTTTACAAAGGTCAAGTTGTTGACCATGTATATGTGGAAGAACAGATGGATTCAACACAGGTAACCGCTAAAAATTTCTTGTTAACTAATACAATCGAAAAACCAATTGCTTTTTTAACTAATCACCAATTAAAGGGCTATGGTCGACGAGGGCGACAATTCTATTCGCCAGAATCTTCGGGCCTTTATCTCAGCGTGGTGCTTCCGCGACCGAAATTTGATGTGAACCAAGTCGGTTTGATTACCACGGGCGTGGCGTTAGTGGTGGCCAAAGTATTGGAGAATTTTTTAGATGAGCCAAATTTAAAATTAAAATGGGTTAATGATATTTATTTAAATGGTCGAAAAGTTGCGGGGATTATTACCGAAGCGATCACTGAAATTGAATACACGTCAACACAGGCGTTAGTGATTGGCGTGGGAATCAACTTAACAACCGATAATTTTCCAGAAGAATTGAGCGAAAAAGCTGGAGCCATTACGTCAAAGAAGGCAATTAACCGAAACCAATTAGCCGCTGAATTAATTACAACAATTATTAAGAACTGGGATAATTATTTAGATGGATCACTATTACCAGAATACCGAAAGCGTTCCTTAGTAATTGGGAACAGGGTTACCTTAGAAGTTGGCAATACGGCAGTTAGCGGAGTAGTTGAGGATATCGATGATACCGGAAATATCGTGATTAAAGACGGTAATGGAACGCAGCGCAGCTTTAATAATGGAGAAATTCAAAAAGTTAATATTTAATTTAATGGAAGCGAGATTGATGACCGCATTAAGTGTGGAATCAATCTCTTTTTTGTTTTGGACGTGTTATGATAGTGGGATACGCCAACTATAAGGAGATGAATTGCAAAATGAATAGTAAAAATAGAAAAACTTTGTATATTTTAATTATTGGAAATCTTTTAATATGTTTAGGAATTGGGTTAGTTATACCGGTCACGCCGTTTATTAAAAATTACTATCACTATTCCACAACTCAAATGGGGATAATGACGGCTTTATTTGCCTTTTCGCAATTTATTGCGTCTCCTTTGGTTGGAAGATTGTCCGATCGAATTGGTAGAAAACCACTAATTGTTGCAGGATTATTATTGTATGGTGTATCAGAAGTGATCTTTGCAATCTCAAATACATTACTTTTGTTCAATGTTTCGCGTGTGATTGGGGGCTTATCGGCTGCGTTATTTATTCCAACTTCAATGGCGTTAGCATCAGACGTGACGACGATTGACCAGCGAGCCAAAGTAATTGGCTGGATTTCCGCCGCATTCAGTGGCGGATTAATTCTTGGCCCAGGAATCGGTGGAATGCTGGCGAACATTAGCTATAAAACGCCCTTCTGGGTCGCCGCTGCACTGGGATTAATCGCCACAATTTTTACCCAAATGGTTATGCCAAAAACAGAGATCAAAATTGAAGAAGCCAAGATTACCGGAACTCCCAAAACTAGTGCGTTAAAAAGCGTTTTGACGGCTCCATTAATTATTTTATTTGCCATGATTTTCATTGCATCGTTTGGTTTACAGGGCTTTGAAAGTATCTACAGTATCTATGTTAATCAAATTTTTGGCTTCACCCTTGGAACGATTGCGTTGGTTCTAACGTTAAATGGAATTTTTTCGTTGATCCTGCAAGTTTTTATTTTTGATTTTCTAGTTCGAAAAATGGGCGAGGTGCGCTTAATTGGAGCGTGTTTCCTCCTAGGAGCAATTTTTGTCTTTTGGATTACGCAGGCACATACTCAAATCGAAGTAATTATTGCCACATTAGTTATCTTTTCAGCATTTGACATTTTGCGTCCAGCGATTACGACTTTGCTCACTAAGGAAGGGAAAAATAATCAAGGACTGATTAATGGCCTCAACATGTCACTGACAAGTGTCGGGAACGTTATTGGACCCATCATGGCAGGAATGTTAATGGATTACAATACGCATATTCCATATCTAATCGTGGCAGTAATTCTGTTTATTTCTTACGGAATTACGTTTGTGGTAAACTCTGCCATGAAAAGAGAAAAGTCCTAAAAAGTTAAGCGTGTTTAATTGATTTTAAACTCTGTAAGAAGTATAGTGTGGTTGTTGAAAATACCTTTACTTATAACGGAGGGATAATATGAATATTCAAAAGTAGTTAATTGTTATAGCAATTTTTATGCTCGCATCTGCCGTTTTAAATTCACTTCACGTTCTAAGCTGGTGGTCAGCAATGCTGTTGGTAGTTGTAGAGTTGTTTGGACTTTACATGATGGTGCATACGCAAGAAAAGAAATAATCAAGAGAATATAAAAAAGACGCTAGGCCATACGGAATGATTTCTTCGTACGGTTTAACGTCTTTTTAGCTAGTTTAATTCAAAAGCAAAGCGATTAACTTTATACCAGTTCTCCAGCCTTTGGACCAGCATCTAATGTCCAGATTGTATCAATTTCGATGACAACGGCCGCTTTAGCTGCGGGATGTCCACCTTTTTCAGCCCATTCTTTAGCCATATCAAAGTACTTTCCTTCTGTATAAGCTGTTGCGGTACCGCCAAAACGGTAACCTTTCATTGTTGGAAGATCAGCAACCGCTACAATTGCCTTTCCGTTATCCTTGATATTACTGTAAATCTGTTTTCCAGTCATTTCATTGTAAATAAGATGGCTATCATCTAAAACGCGGAGGCTCATTTTAGGGCCGACATCTGGATTACCATCATGATCAACGGTTGCGATGTAAGCCAGGTCCTTATCAAAATATGCCTTCATATCATCAGTCATTACTGACATGTTCAATTCCTCCTAAAAATCTATTTTTCATTCACTTACAAAAAGTATTGTAAAACTGTTGACATTTTGAAGCAACAGATATATTTTAGTAAATGTACTTACAAAAAGTAAGCAATAATTTTAAAAAATAAACATTATTAAATATACACGCACAGGAGAGATTGAAAAATGGCAAAAATGAAAGCAGGACAAGCATTAGCACAAGTTTTGAAAAGCTGGGATATTGACCATATTTATGGAATTACAGCAGACTCAATCAACAATACGGTTGATGGACTTTATCAAGAACGTGATGGATTGGACTATATCCAAGTTCGTCATGAAGAAGTTGGTTCACTTGCAGCAACGGCAGATGCAAAGTTAACAGGTAAAATTGGAGTTAGTTTTGGATCAGCTGGACCTGGTGCAACACACTTGTTCAACGGATTATACGACGCAAAAATGGACCACGCTCCAGTACTCGCAATTGTGGGTCAATCAAGCACGGAAGTTATGAATACTAATTTCTTCCAAGAAATGAATCAAGATCCAATGTTCATTGATGTTGCAGTTTTCCACAAGCAGGTAGTTAGTGCTGAACAGATTCCTTACGTTGTTGACGAAGCTATCCGCGCCGCATATGCACAACATGGACCAGCTGTTGTAATTATTCCGGACAATTTATCCGGTCAAGAAATTGACTATGCGCCAATGAAGACGGCTAAAGTTTATAGCAACGCGACGAAGTCTGATATTTCTGAAGAAGCAATTGATGAAACAGTCAACATGCTAAGAGAAGCAAAGCATCCCGTACTTTGGATTGGTCGTGGAGTAGCAGGCGCACGTGAACAAGTAATCGAATTATCACAAAACTATCAAATGCCCGTTGTATCAACGGTTCCCGGAACTGGAATTATTCCATCAGACCATCCAAGTTTCATGGGCTCAATGGGACGTCTTGGTACAAAACCAGCTTTTGAAGTAGCACAAAATGCGGACTTGATTCTTTTTGTTGGAACTAACTTCCCATTTGCGCGCTTCTGGCCTGAAAACGTTAAGGTTCTTCAAGTTAACAATAGTGCAGAAGACCTTGGAAAGCAGCATGATGCAGACTTTACAATTTTAGCCGATGCTAAAGATTTCTTGAATGATCTGTTATCACGAGGTGTAAAACTTCCTGAAAGCAAGTGGCTAAAGGCTGCACAAGAAGATAAAGCAAATTGGGACGAGTGGTTACTTGATTTATCTAAAGATGAAAGCAAGGGCCTTCGTGCTGAAAGCGTAATGGAAGCAATTAAGGAAAATGCAACGGATGAAACCGTCTTTGGCCTTGATGTTGGTAATAATACTGAATGGGCAATTCGTCAAATCCCATTAAATAAGGATCAAAAATTCTCACTATCAGGTTGGTTCGCTACCATGGGCTACGGATTACCAGCTGGAATGGCTGCTAAATTAAGCTACCCAGATCGCCAAGTTGTAACAATTTCTGGTGACGGTGGATACGCAATGGTAATGCAAGATTTGATTACCGAAGTTAAATACAACATGCCAGTTATCAACGTTGTTTTGGAAAATAAAGCATTTGGTTTCATTGGTCATGAAAAGTTAGTTGCTGGACAAGCTCCTTATGGAATTGAACTCCAAGGTGCAGATTGGGCCGGAATTGCCGAAAACATGGGCGCAATCGGATTAACTGCAACGGATCTTCCATCATTGAAGGCTGCTTTTGATAAGATTAAAGAGCTTGAGGCAGCTGGAAATACAAAACCAATTGTTTTAGATGCTAAGATTGCAAACATCGATCCCGTGGACACTGCATTCATGCCACTTGATCCAAAGATCTTTGACAAGGAAACAATTGACGGCTTCCGTGCTCAATACGAGTTAACAGGTAACCAACCAGCATTGAGTGAAATTTTGGATAAGGATTAGGATGTGAAAGAAGCCGGGTAGAAGTTGAGGATTAGTCTAGCTATGACTAATATCCATGGGCTTGGTGGATGTTGGTCATGGCGTAACTAACCGCAGACTTCTGGTTTCTGGAACTCAACTAAAATCAGGATACGCAGAAAGATGGGCTGAGTTTGAGGACTAGCATAGTCTGGTGCAAGGACTTGCGAAGCAAGGCATTTTGCTGGACGTAGCTATCCGCAGAACTCAATCTTTCGAAGTTCAACTAAAGTAAGGATATGAAGAAAGGCAACTAAGGGTTGAGTATTAACCTAGCTAAGCCCAGTATCCATTGGTTTAGTGGATGGTGGGTTTGGCGTAGTTAAACGGAAGAAGCAGATTTTCGTAGTTCAACTAAACCAAAATGCTTCGAACCCAACCTTCCAAACTTAATCGAAATAAATAATTTTTTAACCGCAACGGTCGGAACAATTCCACCGTTGCGGTTTTTTGATGGAAAATTGTTTAAAAATGAGTTGCTTTAGATGATAATAATTGTCTGTCAGAAACGAAGCGATTATTATGGTGGTAGTAAAAGTTAAGATTAAATGTTTTTGTTTGGAGGAATGCTTATGAAAATATTGATTATTGACGGCGTTGGTTTAATTGGGGAGACAATCGCTCGAAAACTTTTAGAAAATGTTGAATTGAAATTTTTTTCAAAAGATCCGATGAATTTAGAGATTCATGGTGAAAATGTTGAAAGAATTAATGGCGATGTCCAAAATGTTGAACAGTTGATGGTGGCGATGGCTGATATTGACCGAGTTTTGGTAATACCATCTAACGACGATTTACCTCAGGTGATGCAAGGATTAATAGAAACGATGTCGGAAAGAAATGTTCAGAAAGTCGTTTTTATCGTTCCAACGGAAGTTTACGATGAAAATCCCGCGCAAATAGAAATTGAGGGAGACTTAAAAGATGATTTGCTTTTGAGAAATATCCGCGAAGCAACGGATGAAATTGAAAACTCAGGGATTAATTACACGATTATTCAGCCAGATTGGTTTGATAACCCTCAAGATCGGTATCGGATTGCTCAAAAGAAACCAGCAGCTAATGGTTACGATACCGATTTGCAAAAGAAATGTGTAGATTTAGCGATTCGGGCGTTGATTAGTGAAGACTATGCCGCAAGAGAAAGCCTTAAGGTTTAGTAAACCAAAGATTATGGTAATTCGAAGTCGCTTTACTGCTAAACTAAAACCGTTTTTGCTACAATTCAATTGAGAAAATCATTTGGAGGGATGCAAGATGGATTTTGACGTGTTGTTTATTGGTAGTGGTCAAGGAGCTTGGAATGGCGCGATTCCAATGAGTCAAGCCGGACTGAAAGTTGCCGTAGTGGAAGAGGGACGCTTTGGTGGCGTATGTACAAATCGGGGATGTAACGCAAAAATCACACTCGATCGTCCCGTCGAAATTTTACGTCAGGTTGAACAGCTACAAGGAAAGGGATTTGAATCGACGCCGGCATTAAATTGGGCGGATTTAATGTCACACAAACATGAAGTAATTGACGGTTTGGCTGAGGGAAATCGAATGAAACTGGTCAATGCGGGTGTGACTAACATTATTGGTCATGGAAAATTTATTGATGCCCACACGATTGATGTAAACGGTCAGCAGTATACAAGTGAAAAAGTAGTGATCGTCGCAGGGCGTCATCCACATCGAATGGATATTCCAGGAAGCGAGTTATTTCACGATAGTACCGATTTTTTAGTTATAGAAGAAATGCCGGAAAAATTGGTAATCATTGGTGGAGGATACGTGGCGATGGAATTTGCAACGATTGCAAATGCTTTCGGCAGTGATGTGACGATGATTCTACGTGGAACCAAGGTTTTAAGAGATTTTTATCAACCGTATGTTCAAAAAATTGTTACAGATTTGAAAGAGCGCGGTGTTAAGTTTAATTTTGATGAAACTCTTACAAAGGCTGAAAAAATCGGCGAGAAAATTCGGCTAACCGGCAGTGACGGATACCAGATAACGGCAGATTACGTTTTAGATGCTACGGGGCGGATTCCTAACGTCACGGGGATGAACTTTGATGAAATTGGATTAGATTACGATAATTTGAAGGGCATTCCAGTCAACGATCATTTAGAAACCAATGTTAAAGATGTTTACGCAACCGGTGATATTGTTGATAAAAATTTACCAAAAATCACGCCAACTGCAATCTTTGAGTCCATGTACCTATCGCATCTTTTTACCGGTGAAACGGATAAAGCAATTCACTATCCGGCAATTGCATACACGGTGTTCACTTCCCCAAGACTGGCTTCCGTGGGGGTAACAGTGGAAGAAGCGCAGTCAAAACCTGAGCAATACCGCGTGGAAGAATTTGACTACGCAACGGATTGGTTCCGCCAGGTTGGGAATGAAAATAAGGGTGGATTAACAGTGGTTTACGACAAGGAAAACATCATTGTGGGAGCTACTAGTTATGGAAACGATGCGGTTGAAACGATTAATGGGTTAACTGACATCATTGAAAATCGGACATCACATGAAGATGTTGAACGATTAATCTATATTTTCCCAAGTATCGCTCATTCCTACATGAGAAAAGTATAAAGTTTGAACTTTGGAACGTATTAAATCAAAAGCTAATCGGCATGATGCCGGTTGGCTTTTTTAAATAATAATATCTGTGTTAACTTTTGTTTGATAAAAAGATATATAATGAAACTATAAATTACATTCAGGAGGCGGATATCATGATTAATACGATGAATCGACTAGATGAGTTAAAGAAAATTGCAACGACATTGATAAAATTGGATGCGGTTTCAAGATCGAAGCGACGGTTATCTAAGATGATTGTGAGTGGAATTGATGATATATTTGTAGTTGAACAAGCCGATGATGTAGACATTGACGAATATTTACGAACACGGGCATTAGATTATTGGTTTTACCCAACGATGGATGTTGAGAAGCTGGTTCCACAGCTGGCCAGTCAAATTGATGAAAAATGGGAAATTCAAAATGGGGACGATCGGTTAGTAGAGACGTGCTTAGAAACGGTTATGGCTTATCATCCAGTTAATTTAAAAACAAATTTAGGTGACTTCTTGAAATCAGATCCGTCAACAGCCGATTTGGCAACAGTAGATGGATTCGACATCGACCAAATTAACCAAATCTTAGTTGAGCGGGATATTCGGGCTGTCCCAACCAACCGATCGGAGTAAAAATGGATAAAATCGAAAGTTATTGGAATCAATTTAAAAAAGAGCATGAAATTCAAGCGTCAAGCTATGAAGCCTATAGCTTTGGACTAGGCGTAGAAGTAGAGGATGAACTGGCTAGCTTAGTGCAAAAAGGGATAAAGACGGCCACGACATCAACGTTTGATTTATATGAAGAGGGTGAACACGTTCCACAGGCCGGTGATTACAACGTAATTTTAGATGGATCAGGGAATCCAGTTTGCGTGACGAAGACACTGCTGACAGAGGTCGTTCCTTTCAATCAAATCATGGCTGAACATGCTTATCATGAGGGTGAGGGCGATCGTTCTTATCAATATTGGCATGATGTACATGTTGATTTTTTTAGTCGAGAATATGCGGAGGCTGGACTGGTATTTACAGAAAACGTTCCTTGTTTATGTGAGGTCTTTGAAGTTGTAAAATAGGACAAAACGGCATGGAGGAACAATTATGGCTAAAAAACAATTAACAAGATCAGAGGTTCCAGTTGAATTGACATGGAACGTCGATGATATTTTTGCGAATAAATCAGAATTTGATCAAGCGATTGAACACCTCGAATTAGATATTGAGCAGTTAAAAGGGTTCTCTGAATCGGGAACTGAAAATGCTGATAACCTATTACGGCTAACCGAATTACTATATTCCAGCGAAGAACTGCTGATGAAGGTCTATGGATACGCAGCTCGCATTAATGATGGAGATACTGCCGACCCCTATGGGAACGATCTAATTAATCGGGCATTGTTGATTGTGAATAAGTGGGAAGCAGCCGTATCATTTTATGATCCCGCAATTACCAAGTTATCAAGTCAGCAGTTGGACCGTTTTTTAACTGAACAACCACTTTTAAGCAAATATGAATTTAATTTACGCCGAATTCAGCGCCAGGCTGAACACACTCTTTCTCCGGCGGAAGAAAAATTATTGGCACAGCTACAGCCAGCCGTAGATGATGCAGCGGAAATTTCGACGAAACTTGATGATGCCGATTTAGATTTTGGTGTGATTAAGGATGAAAATGGAGAAGAAGTTCAATTAACTAACGCTACAGCGAGTGAATTTGCAACTTCATCAAACCAAGAGATGCGTAAAAGGGCTGCAAAACAGGTGGCGGAAGCATATCATTCAGTAAGAAATACATTTGCTTCAACTCTAAAAAGTCATGTTCATGCTCAAAACATTGTTGCTACAATTCGTCACTATGAAAGTGCGCGGCAAATGAACCTTGATGATCAGAAGATTCCTGAAACAGTTTACGATACGCTGGTGAAAACGACGCATAAGCATTTGGACTTGATGCATGATTACTATGCCTTTCGTAAAGAATATTTGGGCTTAGATCAGATGTATCAGTTTGACCGACATGTCCCACTAGTGGCGGATGCAAAACTCAGCCTAACTTTTGAAGAGGGTAAGAAGGCAACGATGGCCGCTTTAGCACCATTGGGTGAGGACTATCAGGAATTTTTAGAAGAAGAATTTAGCCATCGCTGGATTGATTCAGCCGAAAACAAAGGAAAAAGAAGTGGCGGATACGAAGATGACGTTTACGGTGTGCATCCTTATATTTTGCTAAACTGGAACGACATTTATGACAGTACTTCTACGTTGGCACATGAATCGGGACATGCTTTACAAAGTGTTTACACGGATAAAGCTCAACCATTTTGGTATTCTCAGTATCCAATCTTTATTGCTGAAATTGCGTCGACATTAAATGAAAGCTTACTAAATCATTACATGTTGGAAAAATATGCAAATGATCCTCAAATTAAAGCGTTTATCTTAACTCAAGATATCGATAATTTTATTGGAACGGTTTATCGTCAAACTTTATTTGCTGAATTTGAGCATTTCATTTATACGGAAGACGCAAAGGGGACCACGCTAACGCCAGATCTACTTGCGGATAAATTTAACGGTTTGTTTGAGGAGTATAACGGAGACGCGATCACGAAACTCCCATGGGCAGATGATACGTGGGCTCAAATTCCACACTTTTACTATGATTACTATGTTTATCAGTACGCAACCTCAAGGGCAATCGCTGTATCACTTGCTGATGACATTATTTCTGGTAAACCAGGTGCATTAGAAAGTTATAAAGAGTTTCTTTCGGCGGGAGCCAGCGATTATCCCGTTGATATCGTAAAGCGTGCGGGCGTTGACGTAACGAAGGCCGACTATCTCGACCATGCCTTTAAACTATTTGGACAAGAAGTACATGAGTTGAAAAATAATTTATCGAAAAAATAATTATTTGAAAAATGCTACTTTTATATATAATAGACCCCCAATATTTTCTTATTGGGGTATAATTGAGACGTGAGCAATTAGAGTAATTCTCCTCCAAAGAATGAACGTAATGATTGCTGACAAAAATTGGTAAAGTTCTTTACCTTAACGAAAGAGTTCAACGACCTTGTTTGGTTGTTGGACTCTTTTTTGTATTATGATTTTTATGGTTCTACAATATCTGTTGTTGATGGACAATGATTCATCGTCTGTCGACACCTTTTTTGTTCAAAGAGACACGGCCCGGCCCAGCCCAGCCCTTATCTCTAATGTTGCTGTAATCCAACAACCACATGAGAGGATTACAAAATTAAATAAATTCAAACAATTAGCTTATATTATTGAAGTTTTAACGCTTTAGAAATCATAGGTATAGAATTTATATTTAAAACAAGAAAAGAAAACCAATCCATTTACGAATTGGTTTTCTTCAATTGTTTTCATCAATGTTTGTTGACTTAGAGTCTTATTTTTAAACTATTAAAACTCATTTAAGGAATCGTATTAAATAATACAGCTCCTAGAGCTCCACCAACTAGTGGTCCTAAAATTGGAACCCAGCTGTAGGCCCAATCAGAGTTGCCTTTGTTGGCAATTGGCAGAATTGCGTGGGCAATCCGCGGTCCAAGATCCCGAGCGGGGTTAATTGCGTAGCCGGTGGTTCCTCCAAGTGAGAAACCAATTGCGGCAATTAGGACACCAACAACAATTGGATTAAGTCCATCGGTAAAGTTACCTCGAGTGAAGGTTAGAAGTGCGAAAACTAAAACAAAAGTTCCGATTAACTCACTAATAAAGTTCATTCCATAACTTCGAATCGCTGGTCCAGTGGCAAAAACGCCTCGGATCGTATCTTCGTCTTTGGTTTCTTTCCAATGGGGGTAGTAGTGAATCCATACAATAATCCCACCAAGCAAACCACCTAGGATTTGAGCGATGCTGTAAGGAATTACGCTTGACCATGGGAATTTACCAGCAATTGCCATTCCCAGTGAAACAGCCGGATTTAAATGGGCTGGACTTAGGAATGCCGAAGCATAAACACCTAATGTAACGGCTAGTCCCCAACCAATCGCAATCGCAATCCAACCGGCACCTTCGGCTTTAGACTTTTTCAAGCTAACACCGGCAACAACGCCGTCACCAAGTAAAACTAGAATAAACGTCCCGATAAATTCACCAAGTAATTGGAGTGATAAACTATCGTGCATGCGCAGTACCTCCTATTTTAGGTAGCTAAGACTTGCTTCGTCGATTGTGTCTTGCAATTTCTTAGCTTGTGCGTCGCGTTCTTCATCTGACCAGTCAAAGTAACGAGCCATTTCATCAACAACGCCCTTCTTAATATCATCAATTGTATCGTGATGGAAGAGAAGATGGTTCGTCCGGCGAAGAAGGTAATCAACTGGAGTTAATGTCATTTCTTCGTTCATTGAGTAGTGAAGGCTGATCGTTTCAGCGAGAGTCAAACCTTCTGCAGGTTCAATCTTACCAATTTGACTAAATACACGAGCAGCATTTGAACCAAAGAGGTTGGCAATCTGTTCGGCTTCCTTCTTTGAAAGGCCACTTTCAATTCCTTGTTTAGCAAAGAAGGAGATGGTTGCGTCAACGTTGTTTGGATCAATATCGCCACCAGAAACTTGGAGATGTTTGGAATCGATCGCATTGAATGTTTCGCCGAAGTCCTTCTTTAGTAGGTTAGAGATTAAGGCGATTGCACCGGCAGCCATCTTCCGGTAATCGGTAATCTTACCACCAGCAAGGGTAATTAAACCATCGTCAGCGACTTCAAGTGAACTACCACGCGAAACGGCTGAAGGATTTAATTTGTTTTCTGAGAGGGTACTTTCAAGATTGTTTAAAACATCTTCAACATCTTCACGGGAAGCATCTTTATTTTCGAACTTATTAACAATATCAATTACTTCATCAAAGCTGTCAGAAGTGATCTTACCAGAATTACCACCATTGTAGTCAGAGCTACCGTTTGATGAAATTAGTGGGCGAAGTCCTGCCCAACTAGCTTCAATATCATCAAGCGTGATATTAACTTCTGGATAGTGGGCGTTAATAATGCTAAGAAGGTAGTCGACATCTTCTTGTTCAACGCGTGGATGTAAGAAGTCGCCCTTGTAGTCCGTGTCAGTTGTACCGAAGTAAGTCTTATCTTCACGCGGAATTGCGAAAATCATTCGTCCGTCGCCCTTACCAGAGTCAAAGTAAGTTGGCTGTGGAACGTTTAGACGTTCGCGGTCGACAACTAAATGAACTCCCTTAGTTGGACGCATTTGTGGAGTTACCTTTTCGGCATCGTCCATTTCACGAATAAAGTCTGACCAAGGACCGGTAGTGTTAATTACTAATTTAGCGTGGATGTCAAATTCTTCTCCGGTAAGTAGATCTTTAACGTTAACCCCGTTAACACGGCCTTTTTCATCATGGAGAATGTGTTGAGCCTTGATGTGGCTAACCATTAATCCACCGTTTTCGTGCGCCTTCTTGATGTTTTCGATTACAAGACGAGCATCGTTATTACGAAAATCAAGATAAACACCACCACCAAGTAAACCTTTAGGATTCAATTGTGGTTCGCGTTGAAGAACTTCTTCCTTTGAAATAGTGTAGTTGGTGAATTTAGGATCAGTCACACCAGCTAATTGGTCGTAAAGGTTCATTGCCACTTTAACTGAGAACATGTCAAAAGTTGATCCTGGTTCATCATAGATTGGAAGTAGCATTGGATCAGGGCGTGGAATGTGTGGTGCAACGCCTTGAACAACGGCCCGTTCTTTAACTGTATCGGAAACTACTTCAACATCGAAATTTTTAAGGTAACGGATTCCACCATGAACTAATTTAGTTGAACGAGACGAAGTACCTTCAGCAAAATCTTGCATTTCAATTAAGGCGTTGTTCATGCCCATTGCGCTTGCTTGAATCGCAACGCCGGCACCGGTAATTCCGCCACCAATCGTAAGCAAATCTAGTGTTTCATTTTTTAATCTTTCAATATCTTGTTTTCTACTAACTAATGAGAATGACATGAAATAAGCCTCCTAAGTTATTTTGATTGTCTTGGTTTATGTTTGAATTGACGGGTTGCTGCAACTGCTTCTTGCCATCCCGTGTAGAGATCTTCACGTTCTTCTTTACCCATTTTAGGTTTGAATACCTTACCAGGTTTGTATTCTTTCTTTAAATCATCGAGATCTTTCCAGAAACCGACTGCTAAACCTGCTAAAAATGCTGCACCTAGAGCGGTTGTTTCGAGATCGCTAGCACGGTCAATTTCAATTCCTAAAATATCAGACTGGAACTGCATTAAATAATCGTTATTTGATGCACCACCATCAACTCGGATGGAAGGAATATCAATTCCAGAGTCTTTTTTCATGGTGTTAATAACATCACGTGATTGATAAGCGAGTGATTGAAGAGTTGCCTTGATGAAATCTTCGCGGGTTGTCCCACGTGTGATGCCAAATACTGATCCACGAGCATCTGGATCCCAGTATGGAGCACCTAATCCAGTGAAGGCTGGAACAACGTAAACTTCGTTGTCATTATTGGACGCGATTGCTGCAGCTTCCGATTCGGATGCTTTTTTAAATAATTTCATTCCGTCTCGAAGCCATTGAATCGCTGAACCAGCAACGAATATACTACCTTCCAATGCGTAATAGACTTTGCCATTAATACCGTAACCAATGGTTGTTAATAAATTGTTATCAGATAATTGCGGTTTTTCACCAGTATTCATTACGGTAAAGGCACCAGTTCCATACGTATTTTTAACCATTCCAGGTTCGAAGGCTAGTTGTCCAAATAAAGCAGCTTGTTGGTCACCAGCCATTCCTGAAATCGGTACTTCACTACCATAGAAGTGATAATCCTTTGTCTTACCATAAATGGTCGAATTAGGCTTAACATCAGGTAGCATTGACTCTGGAATATTTAGTAAATCTAAAATTTCTTTGTCCCATTGTAGCTCATGGATGTTATAAAGCATGGTGCGGCTAGCATTTGAGTAGTCTGTGACATGAATGTCGCCATCCGTTAATTTCCATGTTAACCAAGTATCAATCGTTCCAAATAGTAACTCTCCACGTTCTGCACGTTCTTGAGCACCATCGACATGGTCTAAAATCCAGCGTATTTTGGTTGCCGAGAAATAAGCATCGGTCACTAATCCAGTCTTTTTATGGATCATGTCGCCATATCCATCTTTGAATAATTGATCAGCAATTTCCGATGTTTGACGTGATTGCCATACAATCGCGTTGTAAATTGGAAGTCCGGTCTTCTTATCCCACACAATGGTTGTTTCACGTTGATTCGTGATTCCAATTCCACTGATCTGGTTAGGTTTAATCCCTGACTCAATAAACGCATTGGCAATTGTCGATAAGACCGCATTCCAAATTTCGTTGGCGTTATGTTCTACCCACCCAGGTTTCGGAAAATACTGCGGAAATTCTCTTTGAGCGTCCGCCATTTTATTTCCGGCGTGGTCAAAAATAATTGTTCGAGTACTTGTCGTCCCCTCGTCGATGGCAAGAATGTATTTATCTGCCATTTCCGTACCTCCGTCTAGTTTAAAATAATCTTATTGAAGTTTTTAGTAAGCGCTTACCTGAACCTCTGGTAACATTATAAGTACTTTAGACGATATTGGAAAACAAAAAGCCTTTTTAGAGGCGGTTATTGATTTTTTACAACCTATACCAAAATGTGATTGATTTTAGGAAATTTGTAAATGAGTAATAAATAGGCATTTATTTAAAATCAGTACTATAATAAATGTTAAAGTAAAAGCGTTAGTAATAAACCACTTCAACTACATAATATATAAATCAGTAGAGAGGGGTATGATGAAGGTTGAAAATAAGATTGTTCTAACCGAGATGATTATAGGAATGGATGACCATCTGTACCATCGTGATACGATGCAAATTAGTGTTGCAGAATCAGTTGAAAAGCAGGCTCGTTCGCTTGAACGGTATAATTTGCCACTGTATGTTTTAACTAATACCGATCAACAAACGACGCAATCTAACGTTCACATGCTCCAAATCGAATTACCAAAGTATCAAATACCATTAAGTTTTTATTTTTTACGTTGGAGAATGGCGTTTGATTTTTTGCAAGCACATTCTGAAATAAAATGGGTAGCATTAACTGATGCTACTGACGTTGAACTTTTAAACTATCCGTTTGATCAATTAGAGGAAAACAGAATATATTTTGGTGATGAACCAATGTATATTTCAGGTTCAGATTTAATTATTCAAAATAAAAATCCAACCGTAATTCAAGGCTGGCTATGGGCTAATGGACACCTGATTGTCCTAAATCCAGGAGTTATACTTGGCAGTCGAATGATAATTTTAGAGTATCTAGGTGCTATGATTCAATTAATTAATGAGGAAGAGTTAAAGGCTGTGGATGATAGTTCAGTAGCCGGAATGGGTAATTTAGATATGGCGGTGGTTAATTATGTTGCGTACCGATATTTTAATCGGCGCTTAGTGCATGGACGACGGGTAAGCACTGTTTTTCATGAGCAACAGCAAAATCGCGGTTCGTGGTTTAAGCATAAGTAGGATGGGGGATATATTTTGAAGAGCGAAGATGTATTTCAAATTATTGGTCATAAAACTTGGATTTTTGAAGTCATCAATGAGGAAAATAATCCGGTTGTTATTTTTTTGGGTCAACAACTAGACCAAAATGGATATTTAATTATTCGTTTTGAAGAGGATGGAACCATTTCTTTTCCCACTCGTTTGGGATTTCTTCCTCCGGAGTACCGTGGGTGGCGCTTTGACGAAGTTAACCAGAAAATTATTTTCCTTAATGATCATGGTCAGGATGGACTACGAGCTTCACTACCGATACCAACAATTCATCAAAATTTAGTTATTAACATTATTGGAAGACGAGCACATTTTTTATTTACACCAGAAGTTGACCAACTAGAAGTTAATCGTGCATTAATGGGTGGTATAAATATTTACATGATTCCTCGTCAACACATCAGCCAGGCGTTGTTTACAGAGATGGATCGCCATAATTTTAACGTGATTGCATTGGGTGACCAATCTAGTTGGTTAGAGCAGCTCAGGGAAGCATACTGGTATTTGGTTAGTCATGACCAGGTTCAAAGGGTTATTATTACTCAAAAGCAAATGGATACTACTAACTTTGAATTAGCAAAAAAACTATCCTTTAAACGGGATAGTAAGGGAGGATTTCGAGTTGACTACGTTGCTGGTCAACGCGGAACTGTACTGGAATTCTTAAATGTTTTGTTAATTCGTATCCAAAAACAACGGGTAAGTGGTACAGAAATACTAAATGCCCGTCAAATTTTAGCCAATATTATTCGGGAGAAATTTACCGATCGCTTCGAAGTAGTGGAATAGCTACTTATGCATTAACAATGTTGAAAGTGCATAAATCAGGTTAGCGAAGACGATCCCGAACAGAATTACCCCAATTAAGATTTGGGCAAACTTTTTCTCGGGTGGCTTGACCTGCTGAGGTTTGAGCTTTTTTTCGTAAGTAATTCGTTGATTAATATCCTTATCTAAAAGGTTACGCTTTTCTTTTTTCATACCCCGATATTACAATGCCATTTAGTGGTATGTCAATTAAGAGGGCGATATATAATTATTAAGAAAATGAGAAACTTGAAGATGAAATTGAATGTTAACAGTTTTAAATTGAGAAAATATCGAAAAATCACAAACGAAGTATTGAGATTGGACTCAAAATATCGTGAATTCAGTGATAATCAGTTGAAAGATCGAACTAAGTATTTTCGTAAGCAATTAGAATCAGGACACAGTTTGGAGGAAATGTTACCGGATGCGTACGCCGTGGTTAGAGAAGCTGACTTTCGGGTGCTTGGAATGCGTCCGTTTGATAATCAAGTATTAGGTGCCGTAGTTTTACATTTTGGAAACGTTGCTGAGATGAAAACTGGTGAAGGCAAAACGCTAACGGCAACGATGCCAATGTATTTAAACGGGTTGACGGGTCCGGGAAATTTTTTAATCACGGCTAACAGTTATCTAGCTACACGTGATGCTGAGGATATCGGACAGGTGTACGAATGGCTTGGGTTAACCAGTACTGCCGGAGTTAGTGTTACCGACGAAGAACTTGATAAGGCTTTTGTTTATCAACACGATATTGTTTATACAACTAATAGTGAAATTGGTTTTGATTATTTAATTGATAATTTGGCCGATGATAAATCCAAGAAAAATTTACAAGGTTTTAACTATGCGTTAGTTGATGAGGTGGACTCTGTCTTGTTGGACTTGGCACAGACTCCGTTAGTGATTTCAGGGGCACCTAGGGTTCAGTCCAATCTTTTTGAATCATCGAATCGAGTGGTCAAGAATTTAACTGAGGACGTTGATTATGAGTTAAGTGATGATACTAAAAACGTATGGTTTACTAGAAAAGGAATCGAAAATCTAGAAAAATATCTTGGCATAAAGGGACTACTTTCAAAAAAATGGAGCGATCTTTACCGCCATTTAGTTCTAGCTTTACGAGCCAATACCTTAATGAAGAAAAATCAGGATTATGTCGTTGATAATGGTGAAGTAATGTTACTCGATGACGATAATGGTCGTGAATTAGATGGAATGAAGCTAGAAGCTGGGAGTCATCAGGCAATCGAAGCAAAGGAAGAAGTAAAGGTAACTGATGAGACTCGTTCGATGGCATCAATTACTCTACAGAACTTCTTTAAAATGTTTAAAAAGATTTCAGGGATGACTGGAACGGCAAAAACGGCTGCTCGTGAATTTATGGAAGTTTATAATCTACCGGTGCTTGAAATTCCAACCCATAAACCTAACGTTCGGATTGATCATCATGATGTTGTATATGCGAATATGGAAGAAAAATTAGATGCTACCATTGCTAAAATTAAAGAAGTTCATAAGATTGGTCGTCCGATTTTGATTGAAACGGGTTCTGTTTCACTATCAAGCTTATATTCAATGGCATTGTTAAAAAATGGAATTGCACATAATGTGCTAAATGCTCGGTCTGAAGCTCGAGAGGCATCGATTATCGCCGAAGCTGGACAGGAAGGAGCCGTAACGGTGGCTACTTCAATGGCGGGACGTGGAACTGATATTAAATTAGGAAGTGGCATTGCTGATAAGGGTGGTCTGCTAGTTATTGGGACCGAACGAATGGATAACCAACGAATTGATAATCAGTTAAGGGGCCGTTCGGGACGCCAAGGGGATCCTGGTGAGAGTGTTTTTTTGGTATCGCTGGATGATAAAGTTGTTATTGAAAATGGTCCAGAATGGGTAGAACGATATCGTCAAAAATTAGCACGTAAAAAGCAGCAAGGAAAACGAGTTGTTGGGTCTCCACTCAAGCGACGGTCGGCTCGTAGAATTGTTGATCGTTCACAAAGGTCGTCTGATAATTCAATGACGGATAGTCGAAAAAAATCGGTTCGAATGGATGATATTCTGCGGGTTCAACGAGGGCTAATCTATAACTTTAGGGATCAAGTTATGGAGGGTGAGCAGCTAGAGCAGCGTACACAACGAATTATAAGTAATATTTTAGATGAGTTTGTTAAACAAAGGCATCTAACGCTACCCAAGGTGATTGATTTTATTAATAATAATATTGACTATAATTTCTTTTATGACGACCGGCGACCAATTTCTTTGAACAATCGTAAACAGTTACGTAGTTATTTACAAGAACAAGTTAATAAAGGGTGGCAGAAACAACAAGTAACCTTGGACAATGAATTTAAACAGGGCTACTTACAGCGACTATCGATTTTAAAGGCGCTGGATGTGGCTTGGATTGAGCAAGTTGATAATTTGCAGCAATTAAAAACCGTGGTTGGTAACCGGTCAACGGGACAGCATAATCCAGTTTTTGAATACGAAAAAGAGGCCAAGAAGTCGTTTGAAAAAATGAAACGCTTATTCTGGAAAGGGGTCCTTCAAAATATGATGTTATCAGATTTAAATGTTAAAAAAGGGCTGTCCGTCAATTG
>NZ_JQBX01000001.1 GCF_001437075.1 Pediococcus stilesii | reverse complement strand
TTTAACTTCTGGGGTACAGGTCATTAACCCAATCTTTTTTATGTAGTTAATGAATTCAGACGAAAGAAATTGATTTTGAAGTGTTGGACTCTGACCAAGAGGTGTATTATTAATTAGATAGAAATTAGATGCTAAGCGAAAATAAAAAACTAGAACAAATGGATATTTCTAAAATAATTCCAAGGTCCCAGTTTTTTATTTAGATTATTAAACCTAACAGGTGCAAAGTGTTTTAAAGTTGAATACAATCGCACCATACCAATAAGTTGATTGTTTTAACCGTTTTGTGCAGCATGCTGTTTGCGGTGTGCACGTCGACGATTTTCTTCAGCCCGATTTTCTTGCTCTTCAACCGGTTCAACAACAACTTTATGGAAAGTATATAAGGCACCAGTAATTGCGCCAAGCGTTGAAATTACTCCAAATAGAAAACCTTTAAAAAATTTACCCATCTACATCAGCTCCTTACTTTGATTACCTTAATTATGCGCTGAATTAGTGGAAAATACCAGAAATTACGTAGGAGAATAACATGATAACTCAAATTATTGCTCACAGGGGGAGTAAAGGTACTCGGCCCGAGAATACACTTGCCGCTTTTAATCAGGCGATTGACGATGGAGCCGATGGAATTGAAACCGACGTCCATTTATCTAGCGATGGAGAGCTGATTATTATTCATGATGAAACCGTCAATCGAACTACTAACGGTGAAGGAAGGGTATTTGATAAAACTTTAATCGAATTAAAGCAATTGGATGCAGGCGCATACTTTAGTGAAAAATATATAAATGAACGCATTCCAACTTTGGAAGAAGTTGTCGATTTACTCGATCAAAGAAAATACAGAGGGATTTTCAATTTGGAATTGAAAACTGATAAAATTAAATACCCGGGTATTGAATATAAAGTTTATGATTTTTTTAAAAACCGACCGATTAGGTTCCATCTGGTATATTCAAGCTTTAATCCTAAAACGGTCAGTACGATGCATAAACTGCAGCCCGACGTGGAAGTTGCTAGTTTATTTAAAATCAACACTAAAGCTGCTCGTAAATTTATTCGCCATAAAATTATTCAGGAATGGCATCCAAGTATTACGTGGGTTCGTAGTCATCGCTTTTTTTTACCACATGTAGCGCTACGACCGTGGACGGTTAATAGTGCTGAAGATATTCGGTACTGTTGTAAAAAACGCTTTAAGGGAATTATTACGGATTATCCAGCACGAGCACTAAAAATTAGAAAAGAGATTCAAGGAGAATAGAATGAATAAAGTTTTGGCGATTGTCGGTCCCACTGCCGTCGGTAAAACTCAGCTTTCAATTGAGATTGCCAAAAGATTTAATGCAGAAATTATCTCAGGGGATTCGATGCAAGTCTATCGAGGACTTGATATTGGGACGGCTAAGATTATGCCGGAAGAGATGGACGGAGTACGACATCATCTTATTGATATAAGGAATGTCCAAGATTCGTTTACGGTTCAGGATTTTAAATCAAGCGCTGAGAAGCTCATTATTGAAATAACAAATCGGAATAAAGTTCCTTTAATTGTGGGGGGGACAGGATTTTATCTTCAGGCGCTTTTGGAGGATTTAGAGTTAGGCGGAAACACTGAAAATCGGGAGCAAGTTCTAGCAATTCGAAAAACTTTGGATGAAAAAACTGATGAAGAATTATTTCAGATGCTGCGAAAAGTTGATCAAAAGTCAGCAAATCGAATTGATCAACATAATCGTCGCAGAATGATTCGGGCAATTGAAGTTTACGAGTTAAATGGCATCAAATTTTCAGAGCAAAATTCCAGAAAACCTCCGTATGATAGTTTGATAATTGGTTTGAACACCAATCGACTGAACCTGTATGCTCGGATAAATCAAAGGGTTGATTTGATGTTGCAAAATGGTCTTCTCCGGGAAGCCCAGTGGCTATTTGACCAAGATGAGGTGCCCCAAGCCACGAAAGGAATTGGCTATCGTGAATGGGAATCCTATTTCAAAGGCGAACGTAGTCTGGAACAAGTTGTCGAATTAATTAAAAAAGATTCCCGACACTATGCTAAAAGACAGTTGACCTGGTTTAGAAATAAAATGGATGTTCAGTGGTTTGATATTTTGCAAAATGAGTCTGATCAATTAAAAATAAATCAAAAAATTGAAAGTTGGTTAAATCAAAAAAATGAATTGGAAAGATAATTTTAAACCCGAAGTACAAACGTTAGTAAAAAATGTTGAACGGCAAATCCAAGCACGGTTAATGGAAATTGACGATCAAGTTACGTTCAATCAACAAAAAGTTTTGGACGCTTTTCAAAAGGAAAAAGTAGCTGAAGAGAACTTAAATGGTACCACGGGATATGGTTATAACGATATGGGACGTGAGACCTTGGAAAGGGTTTATGCTGACGTCTTTAAAACAGAAGATGCGCTGGTTCGTCCACAGTTTGTTTCCGGAACACATACAATTAGTACTTCGTTTTTTGGTATGCTACGTCCGGGCGATGAATTGTTATATCTAACCGGAATGCCCTACGATACAATTCAAGAAGTCATTGGAATTACGGGTAAATCTGGAATGGGTTCGTTACGTGATTTTGATATCGATTTTGACTATGTGGCTTTGTTACCAAGCGGCGAGGTTGATTTTGAAGAAGCTAGGCGTAAATTAACTCAGAAGGTTAAAGTAGTTGCAATTCAACGTTCCCGCGGTTATTCAGCCCGTGCCAGTTTTACAGTTGCTGAAATTCAAAAAATGGTGAAATTTATCCGTGAAGTTTTACCAGATGTGACGATCTTTGTTGACAATTGTTATGGAGAATTTTCAGAAATGATTGAACCAACCGAAATTGGCGTGGACGTCATGGTTGGTTCATTAATTAAAAACGCCGGTGGTGGGATTGCTCAAACTGGGGGATATGTTGTCGGCCGAAGTGATTTGATTTTAAAAATTGCTAATCGTTTAACCAATGTTGGAGCGGGAAAAGAAGAAGGAGCAACGTTGGAAAATATGCGTCGAATGTACCAAGGATTTTTCATGGCTCCAGAAGTCACTGGTGCGGCGATTAAGGGAGCGATTTTTGAGAGTGCGATTCTTGAAAAGTGCAATCTAGAAGTCAGTCCCAAGTGGGATGATCCACGAACTGATTTAATTCAAACAATTAATTTCGGCGAGCCAGATTCAATGATTAAATTTGCTAAACAAATCCAAAAAAATTCACCCGTGGACTCATACGTCGATCCAGAGCCTTCTGAAATGGCTGGGTACGAGGACAAAGTAATTATGGCTGCCGGAACGTTTGTACAAGGCGCAAGTATTGAGTTTTCAGCAGATGGTCCGATAAGGGCACCATATACTTTATATTTGCAAGGTGGTCTAACATATTCGCACGTAAAAATAGCAATTACGAAGGCAGTTGAAACGACCTTTTTTAGCTGATGTAATAAAATGTGACATCAGTGCTTGACGGAAGCCTAAACGATTGTTAGAATGAATTCAATGTTAAAGGAGTTATTGGAATGAGTGAAAAAGAATTGCGTCGCTCAATGGCCGTTTTACCAATTGGTACAGTTATGAAACTGACATCTCTAACGGCTCGACAAATTCGTTATTATGAAAAAAACGAGCTGGTCTTTCCAAATCGTAGTGAAGGGAATCGACGTTTATTTTCTTTGAATGATATTGATCGTTTGCTTGAAATTAAAGACTTTTTGGCTGATGGGTTAAACATCGCTGATATAAAACGTGTGTTTAAAGAACGTGAACAGAAGTTACAAAATGACCTTTCAGATACGCAGATGCGAAGGCTTTTAAGGGATGAACTGTTACAGACTGGTCGATTGTCCGACGATCCGGGACCGGTTTTTCCAATTAAACGAGTTTAGTATAAAAAAATAAAGTGGGGCGTTTAAGTACAATTATGGCAAAGAAAAATTATTCGCAAGCAGATATTCGTCAGATGGCAAAAGATGAAAATGTTCGTTTTCTTAGATTAATGTTTACAGATCTTTTTGGTGTGATTAAAAATGTTGAAGTTCCAATTAGTCAATTAGACAAGCTTTTAGGAAATAAGTTAATGTTTGATGGTTCTTCAATTGACGGTTTTGTTCGAATTGAAGAAAGCGATATGTACTTATACCCAGATTTATCGACTTGGATGGTATTCCCATGGGGAAGCGAACACGGGAAGGTTGCCCGCATTATCTGTGAGGTTTACTCAAATGACCGCAAACCGTTCGTCGGTGACCCACGTAACAACTTGATTCGTACATTAGAAGATATGAAAAATGAAGGTTTTACAGACTTTAATATTGGACCGGAACCTGAATTTTTCTTATTAAAATTGGATGAACAAGGAAAGCCAACTACAAATTTAAATGACAACGGTAGTTACTTTGACTTGGCACCCGTTGATTTAGGCGAAAATTGTCGTCGTGATATTGTTCTTGAACTTGAAAATATGGGCTTTGATGTTGAGGCTTCGCATCATGAAGTTGCACCAGGACAACATGAAATTGATTTTAAATATGCAGATGCGTTAACGGCGGCTGATAATATTCAGACCTTTAAGTTAGTCGTAAAGACGGTTGCTCGTAAATATAACTTACATGCGACCTTCATGCCAAAACCAATGGATGGAATTAATGGTTCTGGAATGCATTTGAATATGTCGTTGTTCAATAAGGATGGTAATGCCTTTTATGATGAAGATGGTGAATTACAACTTTCACAGAAAGCGTATTGGTTCTTAGGTGGTTTGCTGAAGCATGCTCGAAGCTACACGGCCGTATGTAATCCGATTGTTAACTCTTATAAGCGGCTCGTTCCAGGATATGAGGCACCGGTTTATGTTGCTTGGTCAGGTTCAAACCGTTCGCCGTTAATCCGAGTTCCATCTAGTAAAGGACTATCGACACGTTTTGAAGTGCGAAGTGTCGACCCAGCCGCCAATCCATATTTAGCAATTGCTGCTGTTCTAGAAGCCGGATTGGATGGGATTAGAAATAAGATTGAACCTGAAGATTCAGTTGATCGAAATATCTATCGCATGAACATTGAAGAACGACATGAAGAACATATTACGGATCTTCCATCAACGTTGCACAATGCTTTAAAAGAATTTGAAAAAGACGATGTGATGCGTAAGGCGCTAGGAAGCCATATTTTCCAAAGCTTTTTAGAAGCTAAGAAACTAGAATGGGCTTCGTACCGTCAGGAAGTTACACAATGGGAACGTGATCAATATCTTGAAATGTTTTAAAAGCTGAAAGCGATGCTTACTTCAGCACCACGTAAAGTATTTTTTTAAAACGCATATGTTTATGATAAGGGTTTTTGAAGTCATAGTAGAGTGAATTTTTGCTATGGCTTTTTTGTATGCATTTTAAATTATTGATCATAACTGAGACCTGAAAATGATAATTAGATTTTCTTTTTTGAATTTTATTTAAATTTGTTAACTAATTCCTTTATTTATTTGACATTTTTTTGTAACATTAGAACAGAACTACAGAATGGAGCGATATCATGGCAGACGAACGTATGAATCACGAAGAATCCAGTCGAGATATTTTAATTTCTCAACTGAAGAACAAGGATCAATACATAAATGAATTAGCAGAAGCTATTGATCAACATAATGACCTACGAATTTATCAATTGTTGGGTCCATTGCGTTATAGAGATGAGATCAACGATGCTTTTAATCTGGAGTTTGGGGAGTATCCTTTTGAACTCGTGAAGGATCAACGACAAGATCTAGCGCATTTCTTAAGTGATAACTTGATTGACTATTTGATTAAACAGTTTCCGTTTTTCTATTACAGAGAGGTTGAAAAGGGTCGGTTTACCGTCTTCTTTGGAAATTGGTGGGATCGACGTGAAGTTGGCACGCTTGATGCGTTAAATGTGGAATATCAGTTAGATGAAGAAAAACTTGAAAAACTTGAAAAAGCATTAAACGTTGATGAACCAGATAAAACTTTGAATTCAGAGCAAATTACCAGTCTTTCTGCAGAAAATGTAGAACTTCAAAAGGCGGTGTCATCTCAAAAAGACCGCGAAGAAAAACAAAAGAACTTAATGGAACAACAGAATAGTCTGGCCGACAAGGGTGGATTATTTGAGTCAAATAAAATTAAAGAAGAACGCCAACAAATTAAAGAAGAACTCGAAAAATTAGCACAAGAAGATGAGCAGGCAGCTAAAGCTCCCGAAAAAATCCGTGAAAATCAGAAGCAGATTTTGGCATTGTCGAAAGAAGATACAACTTTAGGGTTAGAGATGGACGCGTTAAAGAAAAGTTTCACGAGCTTCAAAGAGTTTCGTGAAACAACCGACAATTTATATCGGAATTACATTAGTAGCCTGTTAGATGAAGGGCAGGTAAGGTCTAATGGATAAAAGTGAAAAAAAGGCGCCATTAGTTGATGGACTACTTAAGGTCCAAGCGAATCTTGATGCTGGCCTAAAACGAGGATTGGATTTTGCGGATCTATTTCGAGTGCTGACCACGACGACCGATCGGATGGAGCTTCTGAACGCTGCTAATCGACTTTTTTCATTTGTGGTTGATAGTGATTCGGTGCTCTTCCCCAAAAAATTTGAAGGTAGCGATTATTATTTAATTTTCATGACGCGCTTAATTGAACTAAGCGGTTTGAAAACGAATCTGGGTTTGGAAACCAGTGTAGAAAAGGATCATCAAATCCTTTTACATACGTGGAAAGAGACTGACCAAAAATTTCGGTTTGAAATTCAAAATGGTGCGGTTAACTATGTTGATCAAAATTCTAAACAAACGATCTTTAGTTTAGATTTGAAAACCAAAAAAATGAGTTTTGAAACTGATACAATTAACGATACCTATTTTTTGAATAAGGTTGATAATGACAAAGTTTTGAATGCGGAAGTGGAGTTATTTACTAAATTTGGGCATATTTTAGAGGATACCTATGACTTTGCGGTTGACTTCAATATGTTTGACACGCGAAACAACACGATTTATGAATTTGAACAATTAGGATTAAAAACAGATATCACTGATCAACTTTTTATTGATTCAGCGCAAAATCACTTTACCTTACTAAATAGTGATGGGCAAAAGGGTGGCTTCCTTCAATTAAATAACCAAGTAATTTTCTCAATTTTTCAAGAGGACTCTACTTCGGATCAATGGGCAATCCAAATAACTGATCCGGAAGAAAAATACTCATTGTTTAGTGTTTTCAAGAGATATGATTTCTTGAACGAATGGTATGTTAGAAATATTCAAAGTTTAAAACTGAAAATGAAGTTTTAGATAGGAGATTTATGGACTGGGCAGGAATGTTACAAGCATCGGTTAATTTAGACCGGGACATCAGAATTAAACACAATTTAAATAATAGTTTAGAGGACCGAATTCAGGAGGCATACATCTCCTTGGATGTTGAACTGGCGGAAATAGCCAATGCCGCAGAATGGTTTAAAGTTTGGAAGACCCATCGTGGAAAGCGGGATGGAGACTTAAGCGTTCGACAAACTGTGTTAAATGAGTTTGTCGATGCAACCGATTTCTTCCTGTTGCTTGCCAACTTAAATCAGTGGAATCACTTAATTGTGATTAGCGATGAAGAACTGGATAAATTCAAAAGTGATTCAAGGAATCTCGATCTGTCCCTGATGTATTTGAATGTTAAAAAAATGCTTTACTCAGCGTATGCATATAATCGTAGTACTGACTATGTTCATGCGTGGCATATGTTTATGAAACTAGGAATTCAAGGTTTGCAGTATAGTCCGGAAGAAATTCAAGATAGCTTCTTCCAAAAAAATCAAGTTAACCATCAGCGTCAAAAAAATAATTACTAAATTTAAAAGCAGTAGTAACCTTCCTTAGCTTTTTGCGAGGAGTTTACTACTGTTTTTGAGTGGTTTAAAAGTCTTAAGCTGGGCCAGCGGTCAGAACGACCATATGGTACATTTTTAATTCTGAAAATGGTTTTATATTACACGCTTAGCTTACTTCCTATAAATTTCGAATAGGTTCCGGTGGACCTGATTAACCAAAGCGCTTTGTCAACGATGGTCCAATCCAGATGCTGTCTGTTACAAGCATCGAGGATTTCTTGTTGAGCCGTTTCTATATATTTTGGGTGTTGGATATTTTTAGGATTAGCCGTATATAAAATACCAGATTGAAATAAAATTTGGGAGTCATGAACATCAACCGGTACGGGAACGCTTTTCATGTCTTTCAATTTATCATTAAATTTTAAAGAATATGCCGCACGAACAATCATTCCGCCAATTTTGGGTCCGTAGCCGCTAAAAGATTTTACGATTTGAAGCAGTTCAAGAGCGTTGGTAGTACTCTTAAAAATATTTAGGGGCTCTCCATCAAATTCACGGACGATTTTTCTTGCGTTTTCAATCCAATTTTTTGAAAAAACGTTGGGGTAGCGGGTGCTAATTTTATCGGCAATATGCTCTTTTGCAAATGAGGTACTTTGCTTTGACATATAGTTGGCATCGAAATACTCGGGATGTGCTTGATAGAGCGTTTTGGCTTTGTCATACATAGACTTTGATTTCAAGCCATGATCATTGGAGGCAATAAAAAATAAAAAGCGGGCATGTTCTAATGAGCCGCGAACGATCGATTTTGGGACCTGGTTTTCGATTAAATTCTTTTGTACTTGTATGAAGAATGGATCGTTTAAAAATTCATCTCTAACCAGTGAAACTAGAGTATTCGCTCTCTTATGATCAATTATCACCAGACCTTTTTCGTATTTTTTTAGAGTAGAATCGACTTGATTGTAAAGATCATCGGAGCTTAGACTGTCCGCTACTACTAAAATTGGCTTATCGAGTTTAGCTTTGTTCTTGTAAAAATTATGTGAGACTTTTAGAAATGCTTTTTTTAAGTCGGAGTTTGTTGAATTTCGCGTTTTTGCAGCATCGTCCTGCGGATAATTTTCAAAGAAGAAAGTTAAGTTAGGCTTGCCGATGTTCCTGATTGCTTCTTTAAAGTACGAATTTATTAATAGAGTAAAATCATTTTTAGCACGCGTATTAATATGAAGCTCATCTATATTTTGATTCCAGATAATTATTTTATTGGAAGAAAGCTCTTGCGATAGGGTGGCGTCAGAAGCGGAAATAGAATTTTCATAGAAACTGTATATTTTTGGATCCTTTTTTTCTTTTAACGCGTTGATCATTGTCGTTTTGATAGCATTGTTGGTTCCGGTAAAAGCGATTAACATAAGATTTACCCCTAATCTTTTTGTTGATATGTTTTATTATTTTTTTAAGTTCATGGACTGAATTGATAATCGATGAAGTTCCTAACACTCGCTATTTTAGTGTATATTTTAATTCAAATCAAAATTTAATGATGATTGTGTTTGAGAGGATCTAATCGATAAAAATATTTAATGGCGCAGATTGAATTCGGCCGTTCCTAAATTATCTATTTCAATGAAATAATTGGGATAGATGGGGTTGAAGGTATAAAAATTTATTCATTTTAAACATTGTCTTTTAGATGATTTAAGATTAAAATATAATTAAAAAACAATAAGTTTTACACAAAGAATGAAAATACGACATGATGGATAGGATAATTTAAGGGCGTGAGATATATTAAAAATATCGTTAGGATTGATAACAAATATTATACATACACTATTTTCACACGACTTCGATTTACCAGAATTATCAATATAATTTTTTTAGTACAATTTTTAAAATTTAATCTTATTCAGTTTGCTACACTGCAATCGATTTTTTTGTTTTCACAATTTATTTTCGAAATTCCAAGTGGAGTTCTTAGCGATATTTTTAAACGAAAAACGATAATTATGATGGGATTGATAGTATTAAGCATCTCGCCCTTAGTGATAGCGGCCACTTCATATTTACAACTAGCCAAGGGCAGTATTTATATGCTTTTAGCGATTTCCTTTTTTATGGAGGGTGTTGGAAACGCATTGTTAAGCGGGGCTGACGATGCACTGTTTTATGAGGGGATTCGTGAAGGTGGTAATGAAAAAGAGTACAGTAAAATTCGGGGGAAAGTACAATTGTTTGGTGCGATTGCAACGGGCGTAGCGACTTTTCTCGGTGGTATATTTTATGAGTTTGAAAGCGGACTTCCTTATTTTTTACAAACGGCAGCGTTACTATTGGCGATGGTAATCATCTTTTTTGTAGAAGATCTTAATAGTGGGTTAGAAGAACGTCAGTCAAAGACAAAAAGGCAAGGAATCTTTGACGTACTATCAGTTTTTAAAGAGATGACACGTTCTCCTAACATTTGCTTTTTATTTTCTTTTATCGCGCTAACGGTTGCTACCGTGGATGCAGTTTTTACATTGCTACCAGATTATGTTTCCAAAATTGGTTTTTCGGCTTCTTTAAACGGCGGAATATTTATGATTTACAGTTTAATCGGGGGTTTAGTTGCGACGCAGTCATACAGATTATCAAGTCTATCGTATAAAAAGATTACCTTTTTAGTTATTTTAGTTCTTTTAGCTGGTACGTTATTTGACGTACAGAACAATAGTTATCAATTTTTAATTGGAATTGGGTTACTTTATATAACCGAAGATATTTTAGATCCAATCGTAATGGGGATGCTAAATCTTTGGGTCAAAGATCAATCTAGAGCGACGTTTATATCGGGTTTATCGTTTGTCATTAGCTTAGTTACAATGATAATCAATCCAATAGTTGGCTACGCAGTTCAAAGTTATGGAACGGTAAATATGCTAATTGCTGTTTCGTTTGGAATGATAATTCTATTTTTAGCGGCGGACGTTTTCATTTTAGAATCTAAAAAAATTGTGTGAGACGGATAATTCAACCGTGTGGTTTAATTTTCAAAATTGCCCAAAAGATGGATGCTTTAATCTAATTTCAAAAATCGAAGACTTAATATTCACACTTTTACGATAATTGAAGTAAAATGAAGTTGTTGTTAGAATCCACGCTATGTTTCTTAAATACTTATGGATAGAAGGCAGAAAAAATGAACAACACTTTAGATATTTTAACAAAATTAAAAGAAACTATGACACCAGCCGCAATGGCTTCCGTTGATGCTGATGGAAAACCACATGTTCGTCACATCAACATTGGAATGGTTTCAGAACATGGTATTTACTTCGTAACTAGTCCTAAGACCGACTTTTATAAGCAATTAATGGATCATCCTTACGTTTCAATTGAAGGCCTCTCTAGTGAAAATGTCTATGAAATTGTCAGAGTTGAAGGCCAGGTTGAAGAACTGGGTCAGGATCAAATTGAGGATGTAGTTAAAGATAATAAGTTTATTACCACTGTATATCAAAATCCTAAAGATCGTGAAAATGCTCGAGTATTTAGATTATTTGAAGGCTCCGGACTCTATCACAATTTTGGTACTAAAGAAAAAGTTTCATTCGAAATTAAATAAAATCGTTTTATACGAAATCAATACTTAGTGTGAATTTAACAACTCCGTTTATAAAGACCCCTACATAACCAGACGGTGGATATAACTCTTACATTTTAGACGCCATTTAATAACATGTGGGTCTTTTTATTTGCACTTTTTTCGTTCAACAACTCTGTCAATCAATAATTTAAGAATTATAAGAAGTGATCCATTACCATAACTGCTTAATAACAATAAACTCCTCGGTTTAAAACGCAAAAATCCATTGACATAAGCGTCGTAATTAAATATACTATTCAAGTACGGTTCGGTAGCTCAGCTGGATAGAGCATCCGCCTTCTAAGCGGACGGTCGAGAGTTCGAATCTCTCCCGAATCATTCAAAAATACTTAAAGAACTGATAATAAAGGTTTTTGTGCTTAACGGTGCAGATCGGACATAGAAAATCATCCAATTCGCTAAGAATTGGATGATTTTTTATCAAATAGTATGATAGAGATATTTAAGTTTCAAACTATGAGTTCGAGACTTTTTATTTTAGGCAAAGTCTAAACGAATTTTAGTAATTAAATTCGACATGTTTCGATATCCGTAATCAGTACGTTTAGTCTTTTTATTTTTCTAACAGTACCTTTGAGAGGCCATTATAACTGGTTGAATTGAATAAACTGTAATTAAGGAGTAGTCATTAATCATCGTAAACTGACGATTAAAAAGCATTTCCACTAGTTTATGAAAATCCGGTCCAGCGCATGAGAAATAATAAAAGTCATGACGAAAAAATCATCATGACTTTTAAAATGGATCAAATTCTTAGCGTAGCTTAGTCTAATTATCATTCGGCTCAAATACGTCCCAGTAGTTATCGGGTGGAGTATCTCGTGAGCTAAGTTTCCAATGTGAAGGACCCTTGTGCGTTGGTTCGGGGTTTTCCTTTAGACATTCAAAACGACGATGCTGTTCATCTTCAATAATAAAAATTCGATGAAATTCGTCTTCTTTGCTAATGACAGTTGCGTTTTCATGCTTAAAACCATAGATATCTGTATAGGTCAAATTTCCACTTCCCTTTAAGAAATATTTTAGAAGTGAACGCTAGTCTTCTAATTGCATTATTTCACAACCTTGACTTTTAGTAAAATATTTTGCATTAAAAAATGTTGATATCAGTCCGGCACTTCAACATAATTGTGATTGAAACTGCTCCTTTCTTTAGTGAATCAAACGCTTTAAATTATTCGCAATATTAGGTATCATTATAGTTAACATAATGAATGAAAGGGGAGGGAAAATTAGATGAAAAAAATAGTTTCAATTGCACTATCGATGATGTTATTGGTGGTCGTTTTAAGCGCATGTGTTCATAACAAGGTATATGGAACTGTCGTGGTTTCTCCCGAAAAATATGAACAGATTTCTTCCGACAAAGTACTGATTAGGGGCACAATTAAAGAATTAAAGAAATTCAATTCAGAAAATCCAGAAACTGAAAAAGCCGTAATCAAGTCTGTAAATGAAATGATTGACAAGGGTTCGAAAAACATGTCGAGCAAGGATTCCAAACAATTCAAACAGCTTTTAGGAAACGATGCCAGCGGCGTTAAGGGAATTGTTAAAAACGCTTATGAGCATCAGCGCGGATTTGATGATGATCTGAGCGGTCGAATTCGGGATAATATGTTGAGCGCAATTCGATTAATGACACGCAGCATTACTAAAAACGAAAATGATCAAACTAAAATATACAAACAAATTTTGAAGGATACCAAAGCTGATCAAAATCTTTATCAGATTGGTGGTAATGAATAAACCAAAAACAACGAATTAATTTTACTTTACTAATTCGTTGTTTTTGTTATTTACATCGGTGTAATTGAACCATTCACGTACGAGTTGATTTTTAAAAATTGCACATAATTTTGTGGAGTTTTGTTTTTTTATTTTTTGCCAAAAAAATGAGACATGAAATGTTGCTATAATCGTTCATTTGTAGGTGTTTATAAGCTATTATGGACAATGAAGAAAGAAAATGTATGTTAAACGTAATTACTTTTAGCATGTATCTATATAACTATAATTTTAGGAAAAGAAATATTCATTTATTTTTGAGGTGTTAGATATGAAAGATGACCCAAGAATTATTAAAACGTTGGGAAAACTACAAAGAGCTTTTGTGTTACTTTTGAAGACATATGACGTTGATGATATTAACGTACGACAAATTAGTGACGAAGCAGGCGTTACTAGGGGGGCGTTTTATTCACACTTCTCAGATAAAAATGCGTTTGTGACCTTTACAATGAATGAATTGGTCGACTCCGTGCTTAAAACGGCATTAAAAGATTCGGTAGATTATGTTGAAGAGCTTAATCATGAAAATGCTCATGAAACAGACGTATTATCCGTTTCAAAATTTTTTAATAATATTGCTGATGAATATCAAACATACACGGTCGTGATGAGTTCAGGTAAGCTACCCGATTTCACCGTGGCTTTGAAACAACGGTTGAGTGTAGCAATGAAAGATTTCGCTGAATACTATGGCGATAAAATTAATTTAGAAGGATTTCCAATTGACGTATTAAGTTCTTACTACGTTGATGGTTTAATCGGGATGGTAAATCTGTGGCTTAGTGATGGCATGGTATACACACCGCACTATATGGCAAGTGCAGCCAAGTTAGTTCTAGGAAATAAAAATCAAATTGACAGTTCAAATATGGTACTGCCAGATTTCTTTGTTGATTAGTATTGACGAATTTTGTAAAGTACAGTATAGTATTAACGTTGGTGTGGTCTCCACGCTACAACCGCACGGAGGGAGTTTTCAAGCATAGCACTTACTTCGGCGAGTCTTAGATTATAAGGAGGTGCACGTTGTGTACGCAATTATTAAAACTGGTGGTAAACAACTTAAAGTTGAAGAAGGTCAATCAGTATACGTTGAAAAGTTAAACGCTGCAGAAGGCGAAAAAGTAACTTTTGATCAAGTTCTTTTTGTAGGTGGCGAATCTACAAAGATTGGTTCCCCTGTTGTTGAAGGTGCTTCAGTTGCTGCAACTGTTGAAAAACAAGGTAAGCAAAAGAAGATTACAACATTCAAGTACAAGGCTAAAAAGAACCAACATACAAAGACTGGTCATCGTCAACCATATACAAAAGTAACGATCGACTCAATCAACGCTTAGTCTGATTGAAGGTGATTAGTGATGATACAAACTTGGATTTTTAAAGATCAAGATCGAATTAGTGGTTTTAAAATCACGGGGCATGCCGACTCTGGTGAGTATGGCAGAGATATTGTCTGTGCTGCAGTGTCAGTTTTGTCAATAAATACGGTTAATAGTATCGAACAAATCACAAAGATAATGCCATTGGTTGATTCGGATGATGATAACGGTGGATTTTTATCAGTTAATGTTCCGGAAAGTGCTGACGCCGATGCTAATCGACAAGCTCAAGTATTGCTTGAAGCTCTAGAATTAGGCTTAACGGACATTAGTAAATCATACAAAGAATATCTTGTAATGAATTAATTTTTATTCGGAGGTGTAATTACCATGGAAATGAATCTACAATTCTTCTCTCATCATAAGGGAGGCGGTTCTACTTCTAACGGCCGTGACTCAGCAGGTCGTCGTCTTGGAACAAAACGTGCTGACGGACAAGCCGCAAAAGCTGGCATGATTTTATATCGTCAACGTGGAACGCATATCTACCCTGGTGTTAATGTTGGTCGTGGAAACGATGATACTCTATTTGCTCTTGCAGATGGAATCGTTCGTTTTGAACGTAAAGGTCGCGACAAGCGTCAAGTTTCTGTATATCCAGTAGCAGATGCTGAATAAGCGATAGAACAACTTCAGGTCGGGACAACTTACATTGTTCCGGCTTTTTTTAATGATTTTCTTGTTAAAAAGGAAATCGATTGATATTATTAGACTTAGAAACAATTGGAGGAATCTATTATGAGTACAATTTCAACATCTGATTTTAAAAATGGTTTGACCATTGAAGTCGATGATAATATTTGGCGAATTGTTGAATTTCAACATGTTAAGCCAGGTAAGGGTAGTGCTTTTGTTCGCTCAAAATTAAAAAACTTACGAACTGGAGCGGTTCAAGAAAAAACTTTCCGCGCCGGTGAAAAAATGGAACAAGCAAACATTGAAACGAGACGGATGCAATATTTGTATAACGATGGTGCTAACTTCATTTTTATGGATAATAACACTTATGAACAAGTTGAAATTCCTGAAGAACGACTTATGGAAGAAAAAAATTATCTAGTTGAAAATATGGACGTTAGCATTTCCTTCTTTGGCACAGAAACCTTGGGCGTTGAAGTTCCTAAAAACGTTGTCTTAAAGGTTTCAGCTACTGAACCTGGAATTAAGGGAAATACGGCTAGCGGTGGCTCAAAGCCCGCAACAATGGAAACAGGATTAGTAGTTCAGGTACCTTTTTTTGTCAACGAAGGCGATGAATTAAACATCAATACGCAAGATGGGACATATATCTCACGCGCATAATTTTTGGAGGCAATGTAATGGCAGATACGAAATACTTGGAATTGAGTAATTCTAGTTCAAAGAGTGGTGGAATTGCGATTGCACCTGACGTAATCGAATCGATTGCTGGAATAACTGTGGACCAAATTGATGGTGTTCACTTGATGAGTAATAATATTTCAAAAAGTTTTAATACGATTTTGGGCCGCGATTCGTCGGGTTCGGGTGCAAAACTAATTGAAGATGATCGCGGACTAGTCATTGAAGTTAGCGTTGTACTTGATTTTGGCGTATCTGTTCCACAAGTTGCAACAAAGATTCAAGATCGTGTTAAGCAGCAATTGTTGTTTATGACCGAAATTGTAATTAATGAAGTTAACGTACAAGTCAACGGAATGATGCCAGACACAACTAAGTCGGACATTGATCCCGATGATATTTTTTCAGAAAATAATGGTGATAACAAGTGAGTTTAAATCGGCATCAAATTCGAGAAAGCGCCTTTAAAATTATTTTTGCAAAAAGTGCAAATCCTGACGCAGATCTTGGAGAACTACAAGATCAGGTATTGGAAGAGTTTCACGAAACTGAAGCACCGGACAAATTTTTGAAGGATCTGGTGGTAGGAGTTAATTCAAATCTTGAAGCTATTAATGAATTAATTGGTAGTGAATTAAAGCAAGGTTGGACTGTGAATCGTTTAGAGAGTCCTGACCGAGTTATCCTACAACTGGGAACTTATGAATTGAAGTATACTGACGTTCCAGACAAAGTTGCAATTAATGAAGCACTTGAACTAGCTAAAAAGTATACTGACGAGAACGCTCGTAAGTTTATAAATGGTGTTTTGTCGAACATTGCTGCAAAATAATTTTTATTAGAATGGGTTATGGATATGAATAGTATCTATAACCTTTTTAATTTTTCATTTTATTTAAAAATAATATGACGGTTCATGTGATATTATTTAATGTGTATTAAAACTTTGGGAGAATGGGGCGTGTATTATGAGTCAAATTATTGATGGTAAATCTTTAGCAGCAGAAATTGATGCGCAAACGATGGTTGAAACGGAACAATTAAAGCAAAATGGGATTACACCACACCTTGTTGTTATTTTGGTTGGAGAAGATGGTGCAAGTCAGATTTACGTTAGAAATAAAGAAAGACGAGCACAAAAGTTAGGAATTAAGTCAACCGTAATAAAAATGGACTCTGATACTACTGAAAAAGAATTACTTGCAAAAATTCATGAATTAAATCAGGATGTTGACGTAAATGCAATTTTGGTTCAAATGCCACTTCCGAAGCAAATTGATGAGTTTAAGGTAATTATGGCAATCGATCCTAAAAAAGATGCAGATGGTTTTCATCCTGTTAACGTGGGACGGTTGTTTGAAAATGAGATCGCGCAAACTCCGGTCGCTTGTACGCCACAAGGAATTATGGAGATGTTTAAAAAATACCAAATCTCACTTGATGGTAAGAATGCCGTGGTTGTCGGCAGAAGTACTATCGTGGGCAAGCCAATGGCCGCATTATTATTAAACGCAAACGCGACGGTAACGGTTGTTCATAGTCATACGAAGGATTTAAAGGAAATCACTAAAAAAGCTGATATTCTGGTAGTTGCGACTGGAATCGCGCATTTTATTAAGGCCGATCAGGTTAAGGATGGAGCGGTTGTAATTGACGTGGGGATGGATCGTGACGAAAATGGAAAATTAACGGGTGATGTTGATTTTGAAAAAGTTCAAGAAAAGGCTTCTTTCATTACACCCGTTCCAAAAGGCGTTGGACCAATGACAATTTCGATGTTAATGAAACAAACTATTGATCTAACTAGGTGGAGCGTTTAGACATGGAAGAGGATAAATACCTAACCGTCACTGCTTTAACCAACTATATAAAACGAAAATTTGATGCTGATCCATATTTACATCGAGTTTACCTAGTTGGCGAAATTTCAAACTTTCGAATGCGGATGAATAGTCATCAGTATTTTAGCCTAAAAGATGAGAATGCTAAAATAAGCGCAATTATGTTTAAATCAGCTTTTTCAAAGGTTAAATTTCAACCGGAAGAGGGAATGAAAGTAATTGTTAGTGGACGAATCGGTTTGTATCCTGGTAACGGCAGCTATCAGATTTATGTAGACAGTATGCAACCTGATGGTGTAGGAGCTTTATATCAAGCATATGAGCAACTAAAGGCAAAATTAGCTCAAGAGGGGCTATTTAGCGCACCAAAGTTAGCAATTCCAAAATATCCGAAAAAAATAGCGATCGTCACTAGTCCATCAGGAGCCGTAATTCGTGATATCATAACGACCGTTAGTCGGCGTTTTCCGATCGTCCAACTGGTTTTATTTCCAGCAGTCGTGCAAGGGAGTGAAGCGGCTCCAAGTATTGCTGCTCAAATAAAAATGATTAACTCACTAGAGGGGTTCGATACAATCATCATCGGGCGCGGAGGTGGATCAATTGAGGATCTATGGCCGTTTAATGAAGAAGTTGTTGCTCGAGCAATCTTTGAAAGCCATCTACCAGTCATCTCATCGGTTGGACACGAAACGGATACAACAATCGCGGATCTAGTGGCGGATATGCGTGCCGCAACACCGACCGCGGCAGCTGAGTTAGCAACGCCAGTTTTGTCGGATATCTTGGAAGAATTACAGAAAAACCGAATTCGAATGGTGGTTGCATTTAAAAATATTTTAAATGTGCGACGTCAAGAAGTAGAACACTTAGAAAAGTCTTACATTTTCCAAGAGCCGCAGCGGCTTTACGAAGGCTATCTTCAAAATGTTGATATTTTGATGGAACGTTTAGTGAACTTGCAAACACAACAGATAACGAACTTAAAAAGTCAGTTTCAAGATATAAATTCGGAATTGACTACAAGCAATCCAATAACCAAAGTTAAATTAGCTGGTCAAGAAGTAGAACATCTTAAGACGTTGACGATAAATAATACAAACAACCTTTTCTATAAATATCGGACTGATTTGAAAAATATGATCGGAACTTTAGACACTCTCAGTCCGCTAAAAATTATGAGTCGTGGCTACACATACGTTACCAAAAACGGTAAAGTCATTAAAACGGTTGATGAAGTAAAGGTCGATGATCCAATTCAGCTGAATTTTAACGATGGTGAAGTGGATGCGGTAGTCAAAAATATACGCAAAAAAGAGGAAGAATAATGGCTGAAGAAAAAACATTTGAAGAAAATTTACAAGAATTACAGAATGTTGTTTCAAATTTAGAGCAAGGTGATATACCTTTAGAAAAAGCCTTAACTGAATTTCAAAAAGGAATCAAACTTAGCTCTGAATTACAAGAAACGTTAAAGAATGCTGAAAAAACTTTGACAAAAGTGATGCAAGATAATGGGCAGGAGACCAATCTTGATTTGGAGTCTAACGATAAAAATGAATGATATTTTTAACCGCTTTGTAAAAGAGAATCGGCAATTAATTGATCAACGGTTGAACGCCCTTTTCGAATCGGATCACGATCTGAATCCTGATTTACGAGAAATGATGGAATATTCAGTTGACGCTGGTGGAAAACGAATCCGTCCTTTGATAATGTTAGCAGTTTTAAAAACGTTAGGATGGAAAATTGGTCAGGAAGAATTAACTGTTGGAGCAGCTTTGGAAGCTGTTCATACATATTCGTTAATTCATGACGATCTGCCCGCAATGGACAATGATGATTTACGCCGAGGACGACCAACTAGCCATAAAAAATTTGGTGAAGCGGAAGCTATATTAGCGGGAGACGGTTTACTAACGATCGCCTTTCAATGGCTCGTTTCAACAAGATTCGAACCAACCATTCAGCGAAATTTAGTTTCTGAATTGGCCTTGGATGCGGGTCCAAGTGGCATGGTAGCCGGACAACTACTCGATATTCAAGGGAATACACGACAATATACGTTGGAAAAACTGCGGCACCTGCATGAACTGAAAACGGGAAAAATGTTATTATTCCCCGCAAAAGCGGCATTGATTATCAGCGACACTGATTCTGACGTTGCCCACTTGATTGTTGATTTTTTCCGTCAATTTGGTCTGGCATTTCAGATCCATGACGATATTATCGATGTAACGAAAAGTTCAGCGGAGCTCGGTAAAACGGCTGGAAAAGATCAAAATTTAAATAAAAATACTTACGTTAATTTACTAGGTTTGACGGATGCAAAAGCAGAATTGCATCAAGTTTTGAAAAATTGTCAGAATGACCTGGATAAGCTGACCAGACTTAACCAAGGCATTGAAGTTGAAATTTTAGAAGGTTTTTTAATGTATTTAAAATAATGGAGAATAAAATGGCAAAAGAACGTGTCGATGTTTTGCTTGTTGAACAAGGTCTTTTTGACACTCGTGAAAAAGCAAAAAGAGCCGTAATGGCAGGAGAAATTTTAGGGGATAATGAGGAACGCCTAGATAAACCCGGCGTAAAGATCGATCCATCAGTTAAATTACATTTAAAAGGGAAGCCCATGCCCTATGTTAGTCGCGGTGGGTTGAAGTTAGAAAAAGCTCTTAAAGTTTTTAAAATTAGCGTCCGTGATCAGGTGGTATTGGATATCGGATCATCAACTGGGGGATTTACCGATGTTATGCTACAAAATGGCGCTAAATTAAGTTATGCTTTGGATGTTGGAACTAATCAACTTGTTTGGAAATTGCGGGAAGATCCGCGTGTTGAAGTAATGGAAAATACGAACTTTAGGTATAGCAAGCTAGAAGATTTTACTAGAGGGCA
This sequence comes from Pediococcus stilesii, assembly GCF_001437075.1. Lineage (GTDB taxonomy): Bacteria > Bacillota > Bacilli > Lactobacillales > Lactobacillaceae > Pediococcus > Pediococcus stilesii. The sequence goes on along the minus strand of NZ_JQBX01000001.1, from coordinate 150,340 downwards.
ACCGGAGTTCGCTTCAATTGATGTATCGTTTATCTCACTAAAATTAATTTTACCCACACTAAAAAATATTATTAAAACTGGTGGCTCGGTCGTTAGCCTAATTAAGCCCCAATTTGAGGCTGGACGTGAAAATGTTGGAAAACATGGAATCGTCCGCGATCGAAAGGTTCATGAAGAAGTATTGAAAAATGTCTTGAGTATGGCCAATGAAGAGGGATTTGATGTGGAAGGGTTAGACTATTCACCAATTAAAGGCGGCGAAGGAAATATTGAATTTTTGGCATGGCTAAAACGAGCAGATACCGATCACGGGCAGATGGAAAAAAGTGTTAATATTGATCAAGTTATTAATGATGCATACTCTAATTTAAATTCGTAGGTGAAATAATGCGGAAGAATCAACGGCATGAGCTAATTAGGCAAATAATTAATGATAATGAAGTTGAAAGACAGGATGATATCGTTCGTCTTCTAAAAAAACGAGGCGTGGAAGTGACGCAGGCAACCATTTCTCGTGACATAAAAGAATTGCAACTAATAAAAATTGCTGCAAAAAATGGTGGGGTGCGCTATTCTTTCCCAAAAAGTGATAGCTCTCAGATTGAGCAAAGATTTTTTTCGCTCTTAAACTCTGCTTTAATTTCAATTCGAGTTCAAGATCAGCTTGTATTTATCGACTTACGACCAGGAAATGGTCCAAGTATTTCGGCGACACTTAAACAAGTGCATTATAGCTTTGTTTTTGCAGCTGTTAGTGATGATAGCGGTGTGTTAGTTATTTGCAAAGACAACGAGCACGCGATTGAATTAAAGGAGCGCATTACGCGTTCCATTGCGTATATTTAGGGGTAGGAATTTATGTTATTAGAATTATCAATCAAAGATTTTGCGATTATCGAGCAACTTGATGTTAGTTTCAAGCAAGGGATGACCGTTTTAACTGGAGAAACTGGTGCCGGTAAATCAATTATCATCGACGCGGTGGGACTGTTAGCAGGTGGTCGTGGATCGGTCGATTTTGTGCGGACTGGAACTGATAAAGCCGTCTTACAGGGCGTATTTGATATTTCGGAAATTGAAAACACAAAAACGGTCTTAACCAATCTGGGAATTGAACCATCAGATGATTTAGTGATTACCCGCGACTTATTTAAAACTGGTCGAAGCGTGTGTCGTGTTAACGGAACAATTGTTAACTTAAACAGTTTAAAGTTGGTTGGTCAAACTTTAATTGACATTCACGGTCAAAACGAACATCAAGAATTGATGGATAGCGAGAAACATCTCGCTCTACTTGATCAGTATGATGAAAACGCAGTCGGTGCTATTAGAGAAAAATATCAAGCAACTTTCACGGAGTATTCAAAGCTTAATAATCAGTTGAACAAAAGTCGGCAAAATGAACATGAATGGAATCAGCGAGTTGATATGCTACAATTTCAGGTTGATGAAATTCAATCTGCTAATTTGGAGCAAGGCGAAGACGATGAATTAGAAAAGCGACGGGAGCAATTAATTAATTTTCAAAGTATTTCAGACGCTCTAGCAACGAGCTTTCAAATTTTAGAAGGCGATGATGATGTTTCGGCAATTGACCAAATTGGCAGTGTGATGCAGGAGTTGCAGGGAATCTCTGATTATGATGAAGAGTATCAACAAATGTCAGAAGAAGTTCAAAATGCGTATTACGCTTTAGAAGATGTCACCAATCGAGTTCGGTCGTCCATTGATGCGATGGAGTGGAATTCTGCCGAACTGGATGAGGTTGAACAACGCCTAGAGGTCATTCGACAGTTAAAGAAAAAGTACGGGAATTCTATTACGGAAATTATCAACTATCTACAAAAGATTGAAATAGAACTAAACGAAATGACTGGCTCAGGAAGGGATCTAAACGATCTATCAGAAATGGTAGAGCAACGGTATCAGGAGGTTAAAAAGCTGGGATTACAACTAACGAAAGTGCGCCAGGAGATGGCAGTTAGTTTGGAGCAAGCGATTCGTGAACAACTATCAGGATTGTACATGGAAAAAACCCAGTTTAAGGTCCAATTTACTCCAAAAAAGATACCGGACCATGAAGGTTTTGACGAAGTGGAATTTTTAATCCAACCCAATCCCGGTGAAGAATTAAAGCCCCTAGCCAAAATCGCATCAGGCGGTGAATTGTCACGAATTATGTTGGCCTTGAAGACGATTTTTGCGCGAAATGAGGGTGTCACAAGTATTGTATTTGATGAAGTTGATACTGGGGTAAGCGGAAGAGTAGCGCAAGCAATTGCCGACAAAATTCACGAAATATCATTGCATTCGCAGGTCCTATGTATTTCGCATTTACCACAAGTTGCAGCTCGAGCCGACCATCAACTCCATGTCGCTAAAAAAGTTGTGGGTGGAAGAACAATGACTAAGCTTACAATTTTAAACGACGAAGGCCGAGTTAATGAAATTGCCAAGATGCTAGCGGGAGTTAATATTACGGAATTGAGTCTAGAACACGCTCGTGAATTACTACAGACAGAGCGAGAGCGGTGACTTGAATTAATTTAGTCGCGACGGTTAAATTGAATTAACGACCATACTAATTATAAATAAAGTTTTCAATGGGTGGCTTATCACGGATATTTAGTCGGTGATGGGTTGCCCATTTTAATTAATTAAATTTTTTAGTGTCTTTTATGATTTTGCGTAAAAAAATACCAATGCGTATGAAAATAAAAAAAATCCAAAAATCAAGATTTACCTTAATTTTTGGAAGTGAAGGAGATGTTGTTATTATAATTTTTTAAAGAATTTCAATGCTTCGAAATTGTTGATCTTCTAGAATTTGAGTTAAGTCAGAACTTGGATCCGTAATACATAGACGGCCAGAGCGAGTAATTCTTATATATCCCGTAATTTCGACGACGGATACCTTTAAATTGATCTGCATCTTGACAACTGAATGGTTTTGAATGGCAAAGGCGATTGTATCATTAATCTGATCCATAGGCATCGAACGGTCAGCCATGGTTTTTCCTTGATCGCTTGGGACAAGAAATAAGTTATTATAGGACTTACGAATGCGGTTGATAGAACGTTGTATTTGATTAAATGGGTTGATTTTTTTATTCTCCATGACTGCCTCCATCGAACGTTTGTTTGTATTTATATTATACGAACTAATGTTCCTAAAATCAACCCAAATTTTTTCTTTGCAATTATTTATTACGCGGTATTGAAAAAAAGTTTAAAAAAGTGCAAAATAGGTTGTACATATAATATTTGAGGAGTTTGTTCATGGCTAGAAGAGGAATGTTGATTGTCCTATCTGGCCCTTCCGGTGTTGGCAAGGGAACAGTTAGAAAGGCAATCTTTGATCAAGGCGGTAATGATTTTCAGTATTCAATTTCAATGACAACTAGGAAGCCGAGAGAAGGCGAAGTTGATGGAGAAGATTACTACTTTGTTTCTAAGGAAGAATTCGAGAAAAATATCAAAGAAGGCCAGATGCTTGAATATGCGCAGTACGTTGATAATTATTACGGAACGCCATTAAAGTATGTTAACCAGACCCTAGATTCGGGACGCGACGTTTTTTTAGAAATTGAAGTTAATGGTGCTCGTCAAGTTCGTGAGAAAATGCCCGACGGAGTATTTCTATTTTTAACCCCTCCTGATTTGATGGAATTGAAACAAAGAATTATTAATCGTGGGACGGAAGATATGGAAACCATTAATAAACGGATGGAAAAAGCCGTCGACGAAATTAAAACGATGCGTGATTATGATTATGCCGTAGTTAATGATAAAATTGACAATGCCGTTGAGGCGATTAAAAATATCATTAAAGGTGAACACTTGCGAGTAACAAGGGTTTATCCGGAATATCAAGAAATGTTAGGAGACTTATAAAATGATTTTATATCCTTCAGTAGATGATTTGTTAGAACGTGTTGATTCTAGATATTCACTAATTATGCTTGCTAGTAAGCGTGCTCATCAATTGGATGAGGGTAAAGTGGAATTACTAGATAAGTATTCTTCACAAAAAAATGTTGGAAAAGCTTTAGAAGAAATTGTAGCAGGTGATGTTGTGATTGATCCTAAGGAAAAAGATCTTTAAAGATTTTAGTTTGTAATAGAGGATGGTAAGCCAGTTATATTGTTGAGGCTTGTCATCCTCTATTTTGTTTTCCAATTAGTATCGCTAAATTGAGATGACTGGTAAAATAAAGGTTTAGGAGGTCAGTGACTATGAAAATCTTGTTTGTTATAACTGGAGGAATTGCAGAATATAAGGTTGTTGAAGCCGTTCGCTTCCAGATTAAAGCTGGTAACCAAGTTAGGGTCGTGATGACATCGATGGCGGAACGCTTTGTCACACCACTAACTTTCTCTACATTGACTAATAATATTGTTTATGACGATTTTGACTCGGACACTGAAAATCCGGTTGCACACGTCGCACTTGCAGACTGGGCGGATCAAATCGTTATAGCTCCAGCAACAGCAAATTTCATTGGAAAGATGGCCAACGGAATTGCTGATGATTTTGCGTCGACGGTGGTCATAGCCTCACATGCAATAAAAAAAGTTTTACCAGCGATGAATGTTAATATGTGGAACAATCCCAGTGTTCAACGCAACATGAAACAACTTCGAGATGATGGCGTTTTGATTTTGGAACCCGACAATGGCCTGCTTGCTGAGGGATATTCGGGTAAGGGACGTTTTCCAAGTAGTGATGTCGTAAATCAATTCATCAATGATCCTCAAAATAAAATTTTAAGTGGAAAAAGAATCGTGGTTACGGCTGGTGGAACCCGTGAAGCAATTGATCCGGTTCGATTTATTGGTAATAAATCATCGGGGAAAATGGGTTTCGCTATTGCTGAAGTGGCTAGCCAGTTAGGTGCTAAAGTTACGCTAATTACTGGTCCAACTAAACTTAAAATTACGAATGAATCTAAAATTAAACGGATAGATATTGAGAGTGTAGCTGATTTACAAGAGGCGCTTGATCAAAATATTAGTGGAGCAGATGTACTAATAATGGCCGCTGCTGTTTCCGATTATCGGGTTGCACAAATTTCAGACCATAAAATGAAAAAAGATGATTTTAATGGAAAACTAAGTTTGGAATTAGTTGAAAATCCCGACGTATTGGCAAGTTTGAAACGTCCGAAGAGTTTAAAATATGTGGCCGGATTTGCCGCTGAAACCAATGATCTACTCGTCAATGCAAGTCGAAAAATTATCAAAAAAAACTTAAATATGATTATTGCAAATGATGTTGGAAATCCACAAATTGGTTTTAATTCAAATGAAAATGAAGTTACAATAATTCGTCCGAACCAGGCGAACATTGTAATTAGTAAAAATGAAAAAAAGGTAGTTGCTGAAAAAATCTTAAAGTTAGTTGCTGAAGAAATAGATTGAAAGGACAAATTTAATGTCAAAAAAATTTAATGTCATTGTGAATGTTCCTGCGCTTCAAACTAACACCCCGTTCACTTATATTGCGGATGACGCAGTTGAAGACGACATTAAAATTGGTTCAAGGGTAATTGTTCCATTTGGTAAGGCTGAACGTCCAATTCAAGGGTTCGTAGTGGAAGAAGTGACTCAAAAAGTAACGGGTGATCTAAAAAAGATCATCTCAGTTTTAGAACCGGAGCCATTGTTAAATGAGGAGTTAATCTCTTTATCAAATTGGCTTGCAGACAAAACATACTCATACCGCGTTAGTTGTCTAAACGCAATGATTCCTAACTTGGTAAAGGTTAATACGCGTAGATTCGTTAAGATTAATTCAGAAAAAATAACGCAGACTCAGGTTCTTGAACTACTTGGGGAACAACAAGTAACGGACTTAAAAGTTAGTGATTTGACTTTTGCCCAACAGCGACAATTAAACCACTGGATCAAAGAAAATAAGGTCTCACTAGAATACGCGACCGAAAATTCAGCTAGAAAGAAAATGATCAATTGGATTTGGCCGTTGATTACCGATGAAAACTATGGTGTTGAGGTCGATAAAATTCGGAAGAATGCAACAAAACAGCTTGAATTAATTGAAATACTAAAAAACATTGATCCTGACGAAGGAATTTCACAGACTACTTTACTTAATGAATACCATGTTGGGCGTTCGACTCTGAATAGTGCCGTAAAAAACGGTTGGGCGAAACGCTCCGAGATCGAACGTTATCGTGACCCATTTGAAGGTAGTGACCTAAAATCGGATACGTCTTTACAATTAAATGAGGAACAACAACAAGCTTATGACTTAGTAGTGCGGGCGATTGAACAGCATCAATCTAAGCCAATTTTAATTGAAGGAGTGACCGGGTCAGGAAAGACGGAAGTTTATCTACAGAGTATTTCCAAGGCTATTGGTGAAGGAAAGTCGGCGCTCCTACTGGTTCCGGAAATTTCACTGACACCTTTGATGGTTAAGCGAGTTCGTGCTCGTTTTGGGCGGCAAGTTGCAGTTTTGCATAGTGGATTGTCTGATGGTGAGAAGTTCGACGAGTGGCGTAGGATTATTCGAAATGAAGTAAAAGTGGTAGTGGGGGCCCGTTCGGCGGTGTTTGCACCATTACAAAATCTTGGTATTATTATAATAGATGAAGAGCACTCCGAAACATACAAACAAACAGATGCCCCACGTTATCATGCGCGTGACGTTGCAATTTATCGGGCTAAAAACGCAAATTGCCCAGTAGTATTGGGTAGTGCCACGCCATCGCTTGAAAGCCGATCCAGGGTTGAACGGGGAAGGTACGATTTTGTGCAAATTAAACGCAGAGCCAACCAAAAAGATTTACCTGAAATTAAAATCGTCGATATGAGGGAACATCTTGGTGATGGGTTTAATGAAAACTTTTCAGCACCAATGGTTGAAGAAATTCAAAAGCGTCTTTTAAAAAAAGAACAAGTTGTATTAATGCTAAATCGTCGTGGTTTTTCATCGTTTGTGATGTGTCGCAGCTGCGGCTTCGTTTTGAAATGTCCTAATTGTGATGTTTCATTGACAATGCATATGGATACGCATTCAATGCGGTGTCACTACTGTGGGCATGAAGAACCCATTCCCAAAAGTTGTCGTAATTGTGGAAGCACTAAAATTCGATTCTTTGGGACGGGAACTGAGAAAGTTGAGCAACAGCTGGCTGAAATTATTCCCGAAGCTCGTGTTATTCGAATGGATGTTGATACAACGCGACGTAAGGGTGCACACGAACGGTTACTTGCAAAATTTGGCAATCACGATGCCGATATCTTGCTTGGAACGCAGATGATTGCTAAGGGGCTTGATTTTCCAGATGTTACTTTAGTTGGCGTGCTCAATGCTGATACGGCACTGGAACTACCCGATCTTCGAGCAAGTGAACGAACCTTCCAGCTTCTAACTCAAGTAGCTGGCCGGGCAGGTCGGGCCGATAAAAAAGGGGAAGTGTTAATTCAAACGTTTAACCCTGATCACTACGCAATTAAGCTCGCGCAAAAACAGGACTACGAGGATTTCTTTCGAAAGGAAATGTATCTTCGTCATTTAGGCAAGTATCCGCCCTATTATTTTACGGCATTAATTAGTATTTCAGATCGTGATGAAAAAGAGGCTTTGAAATCTGCTTATGAAATGTTAAATATAATTCAACCAAAAGTTTCTTCCAATGCCGTAATTCTAGGACCGACCGCTAAGTCAATTTCAAAAATTAAGCAAAAGTATTATTATCAAATTTTAATTAAATATCAGAAAGAGCCTGGGTTACATAATGCGCTATTAGAAGTTTTAGAACGTTCTCAAGAAAAGTTTCGACATGGAACGCGAATTAGCATTGACCCAGAACCACAAAATTTCCTATGATATTAGAAGGCAGGTTTATTCATGAAATCAGTTATTTTTATGGGAACTCCAGAATTTTCAGCTCCAATTTTACAAAGTTTAGTTGATGACAAAAATTATGATGTGATCGCAGCTGTAACGCAACCGGACCGAAAAGTTGGTCGTAAGCATATTCTAACTCCGAGCCCAGTTAAAAAGGTCGCGGTTCAAAATGATATTAAGGTCTACCAGCCGGAGAAGCTGAGCGGTAGCGAAGAACTGCAAGAATTGATTGCTTTAAATGCGGACTTGATTGTTACAGCGGCCTTTGGGCAGTTTTTACCGATGAGTTTAATCGACTCAGTTAAGATTGCGGCGGTTAACGTTCATGCATCACTTTTACCTCAATATCGTGGAGGAGCTCCCGTACATTATGCCATTATGAATGGGGACAAAGAAACCGGGGTTACCATTATTTACATGGTCAAAAAGATGGATGCCGGTAAAATGCTCGCATCCGCAAAAATTCCAATTACAGCGCAAGATGATGTGGGAACAATGTTTGACAAATTAAGTCTTTTGGGTCGCGATTTGTTGATGCAAACGCTACCGGACTTAATTGATGGTAAAGTACAGCCTTTGGAGCAAGATGAAACAAAGGTAAGTTTTTCGCCAAATATTAGTCCTGAGCAAGAAGAAATTGACATTAATTTGCCAGCTCGATTGGTTGATGCAAAAGTTCGTGGATTACGACCATTTCCGGTGGCTTACGTCATTATGGAAGGAAAACGAACAAAGCTTTGGAAAACAAGCGTTATTGACCGCCAAACAGATCTACGACCGGGCCAAATCGTTGAAAAAAGTAAGCACGAGTTACTTGTTGCAACGGGATCAAACGGTGTGATAAGCATTGAAGAATTACAACCTGCTGGAAAGCAAAAAATGACAATTACAGACTACCTCAATGGCGTAGGTGAAAACTTACATCCAGGAAAGCAAATTATCGATAATGACAGATCAAAATAATAGTGCACGAAATATAGCAGTTAACATTTTAGAAAAAGTGGATGATGGATCGTTTTCAAATATTCAATTAAATCAGGATATCAAAAATTCTAATTTAATTGACGTTGATAAAAATCTATTAACGGAATTAGTTTATGGCGTCTTACAACACCGATTGACTTTGGATTACTACCTATCCGATTTTGTTCGAAAGCCAGAATTAACACCACGTTGGGTAATTAATTTACTTAGAACGGCGATTTTTCAAATGGAGTTTTTAGATCGGATCCCGGATTTTGCAATTTTTAATGAATCAATTGAAATTGCTAAACTACGTGGAAATGATGGAATTAGAAAAATGGTTACAGGCGTTCTACGCTCTTACCAACGAAATGGGAAACCGGACTTCAGCCGAATTCAGAATCCGGTTGAACGGCTTTCAGTTCAGTACAGCGTTGCTCCCTGGATCGTGGATCAACTTTCATATGAATTGGGTGTTGAAAAATGCACTTCAATTTTGGAAAGCGTTAATCAGCCGGCTAATTTATCTGTCAGAGTGAATCGATGGAATAAGAGTCATGCTGATATTATTAAAGATTTAGAATACGATTATCAAGTTACGTCCAGTAAGATCGCACAGGATGGGCTAAAATTAAGTAAAGGGCCCAGCATCTCAGAAAGTCGAAGCTACATTGATGGCGACATCACGGTTCAGGATGAATCAGCGATGCTAGTCGCCGAAACAATGCAGTTAGAACCTGATCAAGTGGTTCTAGACGCCTGTGCAGCACCTGGTGGAAAAACAACACAAATTGCTGAAAAAATCGGTCAAAATGGTAAAGTGTTAGCATGGGATGTCTATGATAGTCGTGTTAAATTGATTACACAAAATGCCCAAAGAATGCACTTGACCAATATTGATGCTGAAGTTCAGGATGCCGAAAAGGCCCGTCCAGATTTAAACGACCACTTCGATCGAATTTTGGTTGATGCACCTTGCTCAGGATTGGGTTTGATTCGACGTAAGCCTGAAATTCGTTATTTGAAAAGCAAGAAGGACAGTAGTGATCTTCATCAGGTTCAACTTGCAATTTTGGATAATGTTTCAAAGATGGTGAAAAATGGCGGGATTTTGACATATAGTACTTGTACAATCCTGCGTAAAGAAAATCAGGATACGATTAATCAATTTTTAGCAAGCCATCCCGAATTTGAGTTACAGAGAACGGAAACTGCTAAAAAGGTAAAAAAAGATCGCAATGATTTGAGTCTCAACATTTATCCAGATGATTTTGGATCGGATGGCTTCTTCATTGCTAATTTAAAAAAAGTGAAGTGATTGGTAGATATGAAATACGCGTACCTATCTGATAAGGGACAAGTTCGGAAAACTAACCAGGATTATGTTGGAATTTTTAAGAATGATTCCAATTCAATTTTAACTATTGTAGCAGATGGAGTTGGGGGCAATCGGGGTGGAGATGTTGCATCCGAGATGGCTGTGTCACACATCGGATATTTATTTGAAACTTCGGACGTCAACAATGTTAAAGATGCAAAAGACTGGTTGGTACGGCAATTAGCCCTTGAAAATCATAAAATTTTACAGGCCTCTAAGCATTATAAAAATCTAAATGGCATGGGAACAACGATTGTTTTAGCGCTTTTTCTTGGCGGAAAAGTTGTAGTAGCAAATTTGGGAGATAGTCGCTGCTATTTATTTAACCCACAGATTGGACTAAAGCAACTGTCAACCGATCATTCATTGGTTAATGAATTGCTTAAAATGGGGAAAATCACTCCTGAAGAGGCCCAAAATCATCCCGATAAAAATGTTATAACAAAAACACTAGGCATTTCGGATCAGGCCGAAGCTGAAATTAAAGTTTTTGACGTGCATGAAAACGATGAGATATTACTATGCACGGATGGACTAACCAACTTTGTTTCAGATGAAATGATTAAAAACGTTCTGTTAAGTACGGTCGAACTAGAACAAAAAGTAAGCCAATTGGTTGAAATGGCAAATCAAGGTGGCGGATATGATAATATTACAACGCTAATTGTTCAGATGGAAACGGGGGCGGACTAAATGACCCCTAATCAAACCTTAAACGGACGGTATAAGATTATTCGTTCACTCGGTGAGGGTGGCATGGCAAATGTTTATCTAGCACACGATTTGATTTTAGATCGGGACGTTGCTGTTAAACTGGTTCGTTTTGACATGCAAGATGATCTATCGGCAATTAAGCGTTTTCAAAGAGAAGTCCTATCAACAACCGAGCTAGTGCATCCAAATATTGTTGGTGTTTATGATATTGGCGAAGAACACGGGATGAACTACTTGGTGATGGAGTACGTTGAAGGAACGGATTTAAAGCAGTACATCCGAGATAAGTTTCCGATCCCGCTAGATCAAGTTGTTAACTTGATGGGACAAATTTTGAACGGTGTCCAAACTGCTCACCGGCATGGAATCATTCATCGCGATTTAAAGCCACAAAATGTTTTGATCGATACCCATGGAAATGCCAAAATAACCGATTTTGGGATTGCAATTGCGAATCAACAGAGTAGTTTTACTCGAACCAATGCGGTCATTGGCTCGGTTCAGTATTTATCACCTGAACAAGTGCGTGGACACATTGCCACTCAACAATCCGACATTTATTCTCTGGGGATCATTCTTTTTGAGATGCTGACTGGTAAAGTTCCGTTTGAAGGAGAAAGTGCGGTTTCAATTGCTGTCAAGCATTATCAAGACCAATTACCACTGGTCAAAGATTTTAATGATAAAATTCCACAGTCGTTAGAAAACGTGGTTTTGAAAGCAACCGCGAAGAACCCCACAGATCGCTATAAAAATGTAGCTGAGATGGCGGATGATTTAAAAACGGTCTTGGAACCCGACCGGGCAAATGAACCAAAATTTATAGAGGATTCGCTAACCGATCGAACGATTGTTTTGGATCAAACGGAAATCAATCAAAATTTACAACCCGAAGAAATTGAAAAAACACGACCGATTGAGGTTAAAATGAATAATCGGTACAATAATCCTCGTCCTCCAAAGGAAACTTCAAAAAATTCCGAAGAGGAAATGCATCGACCTAAGCACCGACATCCCTTAAGGCGACGAGCATTATTTACCTTTATGGCTGCTGTCGCATTTATTTTAGGAATTTTTATTGCCTTTAAACTAAGTAGTCCACAAATGGTGCAAGTTCCTAGTTTAGAGGGATTAAATCAAAAAGAGGCAACAACTAAGCTTTCCAAGGCTAATTTGGGTGTTGGAAAAATTACCAAAGAAGCTGATGATAAGGCGGGGTATAATAAAGTTGTTGAGACGTTGCCTGAAACTGGTAAGTATGTCCAGGAAGGTATTAAAGTGAATGTGGTAATTAGTAAAGGACCAAATAGCTTTGATGTTGATAATTACGTCGGAAGTGACTACACGAGCACCAAAAAGCAGTTAGAGGACAAGGGATTTAAAATTAAAAAGAAAGAGATTGCAACCGATCGCTTTGATGATGACCGGATTATTTCACAAGACGTAATTTCCGGTCAAGTCGTTGTCCCACGGGTCACGACAATCACTTTTACGGTTGCTAAATAGTGGAGGGGGATATGCATACTGGACAAATCATCCAATTATTAGCAGGGTTTTATGACGTTTTAACAGAAGATCAAAAAATTGTAAGAACACGAGCACGAGGAAACTTTCGAAATAAAAAAACGAGCCCTTTAGTGGGAGACATTGTTGAATTTAAAGAAAGTGAAAATGATACAGGATATATAACGGCTATCCGTCCTCGTGTAAACGAGTTGGTTCGTCCGCCACTTGCGAATATTGATCAAGCGGTGGTTGTTACTGCTGCGACGCAACCAAGTTTTTCTTCAAATTTGTTAGATCGTCAACTGGTCGCATTGGAAGAAAAAAACATTTCGGCCATTCTTTATTTTTCTAAAACGGATCTTTTAAACGAAGATCAGTTTAAGGATTTAAAGGCCATTGCAAGTTACTACCAGAAAATTGGCTATCAAGTTATTTTCCCTGAGCAGCTGCAACCCGATCAGGATTTAGTCAGGCTTCGTGAAACCTTTAAAAATCAACTAACAATTTTTATGGGACAGACGGGAGCCGGTAAATCAACGCTTTTGAATCGAATCGATGCGAAACTAAATATTGAAACGGGTGAAGTATCTCAGGCCTTGAATCGAGGAAAACATACGACTAGGAAAGTATCTCTAATTCCGATTGATGATGGACTAGTTGCTGATACACCCGGTTTTTCAACTTATGCCGTTTTTGAAATGACCGATTCAGAGTTGAAAAATTATTTTAAAGAGTTTCAAAAGATTGGGTTAAACTGTCGATTTAGGGAATGCCTTCATCTAAATGAACCAGGATGCGCCGTAAAAGCCGCTGTTGAGGATGGCACCATTATTGGTAGTCGTTATACAAATTATGAACAGTTTATTGAATTAATCAGGAGTCAAAAGCCTGAGTACAAAAGAAAAGGATACCAAAAAAAGGACCGGAGGAAGAAAAAATGATTAAAGTAGCCCCATCAATTTTAAGCGCAAATCCAGCCAACTTAATGGATGATATTAATAAAGTTCAAGGTGCCGATTATCTGCATGTGGATGTGATGGATGGTAGTTTCGTTCCAAATCTCAGCTACGGATTAAACACAGTTGAAGGATTGGCAAAATCAACCAATATTAAACTAGACGTCCATTTAATGATTCAAAATCCAGAAAATTATGTTGAAAAATTTGTAAAAGCTGGTGCTAGCATTGTCGGAGTGCACGTTGAAAGTACGCAGCATATTGCAAGAGCTATCCAAATTATCAAAAATGCTGGAGCACAAGCCGAAGTGGTCATTAATCCTGGAACACCGTTGACGGCGCTTGAAGAATTATTACCAGAGGTTGATCAAGTTTTAATTATGTCCGTTAATCCCGGATTTGGGGGACAAAAGTTTCTTGAGACTTCGATTAGTAAAGTAAAACGTTTATCCGCCTTACGACAGGCAAGGGGCTTGGAGTTTGACATCGAAATCGATGGCGGAATCGGTGAACAAAATGTTCGTGCGGTGTATGACGCTGGTGTGGATGTTGCCGTTGCTGGATCCTACGTTTTTGACGCTGAGGATTATTCAAAGCAAGTTCAAACGTTAAAGGACCTAACAAAATAATGAAAACTTTTAACCTATTAGTTGGCGGAACGTCAAAAAATTTACCCGATGATTGGCAAGAATATCGTGGGGAATGGATTGGCGTTGATCGAGGAGCGTTAAACCTGCTAAAGGCAGACAAACAAGGGAGCATTGCGTTAGGAGATTTTGACTCTGTTGATTCAAAAGAGCTAGACCAAATTGAGGTCGGTTTTAAAGAAGTTGTAAAGTTAAATCCGATTAAGGATGATACGGATACGGAATCGGGGGTTCAATTTGTCTTAGAGAGGGATCCAAAAGCACATATTCGCGTGTTTGGAATCAGTGGTGGGCGATTAGACCATCTATTGGCAAATGTTCTAATGGTACTTCAAGATCGTTTTAGGATGTATGCAGAGCAGATTGAATTAATCGATCGCCAGAATAACATTACTTTCTATAACTCGGGAAAACACACAATAGATAAAATCGAGGGATATAAGTATTTATCGTTCATCCCGCTAACTCAAATTGATGCTTTGACTCTTGACGATGAAAAATATCAATTACACAACGAAATGGTGTCAAATGCTCGTGCTTTTGTTAGTAACGAATTTATCGGTAACAAGGCAACGGTTTATCTTAGCAACGGTTTAGTTGCTGTGATTCAAAGTAAAGATTAGCTTAGTTGCTTACACAAAAATTTATATAACAAAAAAGATTGGTTAAATTAATAACCAATCTTTTTTATTATACGCGTGTAACTTTACCTGATTTTAAAGCTCGAGCAGATACCCAAACACGTTTGGGCTTGCCGTCAACTAAGATACGAACTTTTTGTAAATTTGGCTTCCAGCTTCGGCGACTGTGGTTCAAAGCATGTGAACGAGTATTTCCAAAGCTTGTGTGCTTACCTGTGACAAAATCTTTTGCCATATCGAAACCCTCCTTTGTCACTTCTATTGTTCTATAGAATTCTATTTCAATTACCATAATAATTTATCATATTGCCCGTTACATTGCAATAGGAAACTTTCAAGTAATTATCCTTGACACTCATTTAGAACGTTACGTTTTCCAAATCATTGTCACTTAAAAGCTTTTATTGGAATCAATGAAATTTCTCGGTATAATAGCATTTAGCGCGTAAATACGTGGTTCTTTCTTGTATTTATTGCATGTATAAGATATGGTAAAATATCGTTGGTATAGATAAATACTAAGGAGGCAGAATTATGGCTGTCAAGATCAAAACAAAAAATGGAACAATTGATGTTTCAAATGATGTGATTGCAACGGTTGTTGGTGGTGCCGCAACGGACAATTACGGTGTTGTGGGAATGGCTAGTAAAAACCAAATCCGTGACAACATAAACGAGATTCTTAAAAGAGAAAACTATGCCCGTGGTGTGGTTATTAAACAAGAACAAAACGGTATCTCCATTGATGTTTATATTATTGTGGGATATGGAACTAAAATTTCTGAAATTTCAAAAAATGTACAATCAAAAGTTAAGTACAACCTAGAATCAATGCTTGGCATCTCTGCGAATTCGGTCAATGTCTTTGTTCAAGGTGTGAAGGCACTCAACGATTAATCGCTGAGTCGGGAGGATAATGAATTTGGAAGCAATAGAAACATTGATTACTAATGATATTTTCGATCAAATGGTGCAAGCCAGTTCCGATCGTTTAAAGATGAACGCTGATTTTATAAACTCATTGAACGTTTTTCCGGTCCCTGATGGAGATACGGGAACAAATATGAGTCTCTCACTTGAAAGTGGTGCTAAGTATGAAGCTGATGATGCTAGCACAGAAGTGGGACATTTGGCAGCTTCTTTAGCCAAGGGTTTGTTAATGGGGGCTAGAGGAAATTCAGGTGTGATTTTATCACAAATTTTTAGAGGATTTGCTAAAAGCGTTGAAGGAAAAACAACCTTGACGGCTAAGGATTTAGCGGATGCCATTGCTAATGGGGCAAAAACAGCCTATAAAGCGGTAATGAAGCCGACAGAGGGAACTATTTTAACCGTCGTTAGAAAAGCAGCAGAAGCGGGAAATGAGGCCGTTAAGAATAGCGAGAATCTGGCCGAAATCATGCAGACAATTGACGTTGCTGCAAATGAGGCCTTGAAGACAACAACAGACCTCCTTCCGGTTCTCAAAGAGGTCGGAGTGGTTGATTCTGGTGGACAAGGCTTAGTTTTTGTTTTTGACGCCTTTAGTGACGTTTTAAATGGTAAAGATGTTTCCGAATATAAGCATGAACCAGACGAGGCTGAAATTAACGAGATGGTTGATGCCAAACATCATCAAAGTGTACAAGGAAAAATCAATCCTGAAGACATCAAGTATGGATATTGTACTCAAATGATGGTTCGTTTAGGGAAAGGTCTTCAAGTTTCTAAAGAATTTGATTATGATACTTTCTATGAATATTTAGCTGGTCTTGGTGATTCGTTATTGGTTATTAATGATGATGAGGTTGTTAAGGTTCACGTTCATACGGAACACCCCGGAGACGTTTTAGCTTGGGGACAACAATTTGGTGATATTACCAAAATTAAAATTGACAATATGCGCTGGCAACAAGAAGAAATCATTGAGCAAGATGATACACCAGTAGCGACCCCCGAGAAGCAAGAAGCACCTGAAACAGCAGTTATTGCGATCTCTTCGGGAGCAGGAATTTCGAAACTGTTTAATAGTTTAGGAGTAACTCATATTATCAGCGGTGGGCAAACAATGAACCCAAGTACCGCTGATATTGTGGCGATGATTAATAATTCTGGTGCCAAACAGGCAATTGTTTTGCCTAATAATAAAAACATCTTTTTAGCTGCTGAACAGGCTGTGGAAGTCGCTGAGATTCCGACTAAAATCATTCATAGTCGAACCATCGCACAGGGAATGGCAGCGATGCTTGAATTTAATCCGGAAGAAGCTTTAGACGATAATGCTGAAGCAATGGAAGCGAACCTAGATACTGTAAAAAGTGGTTCGGTGACAATTGCGGTTCGAGACACAACGTTGGACGGACGTGAAATCCATAAAGACGACTACATGGGCTTGGTTGATGGCGAAATTGTCAACACGGCATCCGATCTGATGGATGCAACGATTGAGATGGTGAACTTGATGCTCGAGGAAGATAGCGAGATTGTGACTGTTATTTATGGAAAAGATGCAAATAAAGAACAAGCTGATGAACTTCGAAATGCAATTCTTGACATTGACGATGATCTTGAAATTGAAATTCATGAAGGTGACCAACCAGTTTATCCATTCTTAGTTTCAGTGGAATAAATGCAGATTGTTTAAGAAGTTATGAAATATAAATTAAGCAGCAATTCTAATTGGAATTGCTGCTTAATTTGGATAAAATGGAATCAAATGGTAAAAATCTTGGGAATATTTAAAAACAACCACAGCACTCACTTGTAATTGACGGAGATAAAATGAAAAGTTTAACAGATACGGTGGAGGTTCTGTCAGGAGTTGGACCGAAACGATTTCAAGCACTAAATGAACTTGGGATAACGACAATTGAAGATTTAATAACCTACTACCCCTTTCGGTACGAGGACTTGGCAGCTAAAGATCCAACAGAAGTAGCGGACCAACAGAAAGTAACTTTTCAAGGAATTGTTGCTACTGCTCCGACAATTGCCCGCTTTGGACGGCAAAAAGTTCGGGTTAATTTTAGACTGCTGGTGGGTAATGAATCCGTCATGGTTACATTCTTTAATCAGCCGTGGATTAAAAATCAAATTAATGCTGATGAGGAAATTGCGGTATATGGCAAATGGGATGCTAATCGGCGAAGTTTAACCGGCTTAAAGGTTGTTGGTGATGACAGTGATATTAAGCCGGTTTATCCTGCTAATAAGCATATCCGCCAGTCAACAATCCAACAGTTAGTTATTGACGGTTTAAATCAATACCAAGATATTATTTACGATGTAATTCCTGAACAGTTAATTGATCGGTATCGGTTGCTACACCGATTGGATATGATTAAAAGCCTCCATTTTCCGTCTAATGACGCTAAAACACGGGATGCACGTCGCACAGCGATGTTTGAAGAATTTTTGACCTTTCAGATGGGACTTCAAATTGTAAAATCTCGAAATCGAGATGAAAATGGAATTGCCATTGATTATCAAATTAATTTAATTCGGGATTTTATTCAGCAATTACCCTTTGAATTAACTGATGCCCAAAAACGGGTTACAAATGAAATTTTGGCAAACTTAAAATCTCCGGCGCACATGAATCGACTGTTACAGGGAGATGTTGGAAGTGGAAAAACCGTCGTGGCGGCGATTGCAATGTACGCAACGCTTACGGCGGGGATGCAAGCAACGTTAATGGCTCCGACTGAGATTTTGGCTGAACAGCATGCAAACAACCTGGCTAAGTTTTTTAAGAATTTTGATGTAAAAATTGGTCTCTTAGTGGGTGGTATTCGAAAAAAAGTGCGCGACGAAATGCTACAGCAAATTAAAGACGGCGATATTGACATCGTAGTTGGAACGCATGCAATTATTCAAAAAGATGTTGAATTTAATAATTTGGGTCTAGGAATCATTGATGAGCAACATCGCTTTGGTGTCCATCAGCGGCAACTATTAAGGGAAAAAGGTGTCGCTCCAGATATACTGGCGATGACGGCCACCCCAATTCCTCGAACGTTGGCAATTACGACGTATGGCGACATGGATGTCTCAATTATTGATCAGTCCCCGGCAGGTCGAAAAAAGGTTATCACTAGTTGGGTGAAAAAGGGCGAATGGGATAAGGTTCTCGAATTCATGACACGCGAATTTAAGCAAGGTCATCAAGCATTTATTGTCACACCCTTGATTGAAGAATCCGAAGCAATGGATTTACAAAATGCAATGGAATTGTACGACGAACTGCAAAATTTCTTTGGCGAGCAGCATCCGATTGCACTTTTGCATGGTAAAATGGATGGAATTCAAAAAGATCAAGTCATGACGGAATTTAAAGAAGGCAAGTATGCCGCTTTAGTTTCCACAACGGTTATTGAAGTCGGTGTTGATGTTCCAAACGCGACTTTAATGATAATTCAAGATGCGGATCGTTTTGGATTAGCACAACTGCATCAACTCCGTGGCCGCGTTGGTCGTGGTCAGGAACAAGCCTATTGTATTTTAGTTGCCGACCCCAAAAATGATGTTGGTAAGCAACGCATGCAAATAATGGTTGACACAAATGATGGCTTTGTCATATCTGAGGCGGATTTAAAGATGCGTGGCCAAGGTGATTTATTTGGCAAACAGCAGTCTGGTGTCCCAGAATTTAAGGTGGGCGATCCCGTCGTGGATTTAGGAGCGCTACAGACTGCTCAAATTGACGCTGGAAAAATTGTTAGCCAACCTGGCTGGTCCAAAAAGATGGAATATCGAAATTTAGTAAATTATTTAGAAAAAATAATGCGGATTAATCAAAACTTAGATTAATTTTGCAACAAAGGAGAAAAATAATGAAAATTGCCGTAGACGCAATGGGTGGCGATAATGCGCCTGAAGAAATTGTAAAAGGGGTGGCTGAAGCTCGGGAATCTTTGCCAGATACCGAATTTATCCTCTATGGAAAAAAAGAAGAAATCGAAAAATATATGACTGATTTTAAAAATATTAAAATTGTTCATACGGATGAAATGATTACGATGGAAGATGAACCGGTGAAAGCAATTAGGCGTAAAAAAAATTCTTCGATGGTCCTAGCGGCACAAGCCGTTAAAAATGGAGATGCGGATGCAGTTTTCTCTGCAGGAAATACGGGGGCGTTGCTCGCAGCAGGTTTATTTATTATTGGTAGAATTAAAGGGTTAGATCGTCCCGGAATGACGGCCACTTTACCTAGTTTAGCGGGTAATAATGATAACTTTACCATGCTTGATGTTGGAGCTAATGCTGAAAGCAAGGCTAAGAATCTCCATGATTTTGCAATTTTAGGAAATTTCTATGGCACCAATGTTATGCACGTTACGAATCCAAGAATTGCTCTTTTGAACAATGGTACAGAGTACGATAAGGGTGATAAAATTCATAAAGAAGCGTATCAATTGTTAAAAAATGACGAATCAATTAACTTCATTGGAAATATTGAATCTCGTGAATTATTAAATGGAACGGCAGATGTAGTAGTTACTGACGGATTTACGGGAAATGCAGTTTTGAAAAACATTGAAGGAACCGCCCTTTCAATGCTTAAACTAGTTAAAGAGACAATAATGAATAGCGGTGTTAAAGGAAAAATGGGCGGCTTATTACTGAAGTCGGCATTTAGTCAAATCAAAGAAAAAATGGATTATTCTAAGCAGGGTGGTGCCGTGTTATTAGGAGTTAAGGCACCGGTGGTTAAGGCACATGGATCAAGCAATGCTAATCAAGTTAAAAACGCCTTGATTCAGGAGCACGAAATTGTTGATTCGAAATTGGTGAAAAACTTAGCTGATTATTTTGAAATTCACCTTCAAAGTATTAAACAAAGTGAAGTAGACAAAGAAAACGAAAACAATTAAAATACTATAGGGATCACAAGTAGAGGAGCGTTAAAATTGTCAAAGGAAGAAATATTTAATAAAATTGCTGATATTCTGGCTGAACGTTTTGAATTGAAGCCAGATCAAATTACAAATTCTTTGAATTTTAAAGAGGATCTAAATGCGGATTCGATTGACATTGTTGAATTTGTTTTGGAACTAGAAGATACATTTGGTGCTGAAATTTCTGATGAAGTAGCCGAAAACCTGATTACAGTGGGCGATGCGGTAGATTATATCAGTAAACATCAAGCCTAATTTTTATAACGTATGTAGCTCGGTGATTAATATAATTGGTCACCGAGTTATTCTTATCTAAAAGATTGAAAGGAAACTATCGATGATAAAAGCTTTAGAAGATGATTTAAGTCAAACCTTTAATATTCATTTTAAGAACCATGATTTACTGGATGAAGCCTTTACGCAGGCTTCTTATGTAAATGAACATCCACATCAAGGATTAAAATTTTATGAAAGAATTGAATTTTTGGGGGACGCCGTACTTCAAATTGTAGTATCTGAATACCTATTTAAACGTTATCCTGAAATGCCACAAGGAAAGCTAACTCGGCTTCGTGCTGCGATGGTGTGCGAAGCTAGCTTTAGTGATTTTGCTAAAGAATGCCGTTTTGATCGTTACATTCGTTTAGGAAAGGGAGAAGAAAAATCTGGCGCGCGGCAGCGTCCATCACTTCTTTGTGATATTTTTGAATCGTTTATCGGAGCATTATATTTGGACCAAGGGCGTGACGCCGTAGAACGATTTGTTCGGATTGTTATTTTTCCTAAACTAGATGAGGGCCGTTTTGATCACATCATTGATCATAAATCTGAGCTGCAAGAACTGCTTCAAAAAAATGGCGATGTTGAAATTGACTACGAGTTGATCTCTGAAGAAGGCCCTGAAAATGATTTAACTTTCACGGTTAGTGTGATTGCTGACAATCAAAAACTCGCAACTGGAACTGGACATTCTAAAAAAGTTGCTGAACAAAATGCCGCAAACATGGCTCTTCAAAAGATGCGCGGAAAATAGGTTTTTTGATGAAATTACGAACAATTGAAATTAGTGGATTTAAGTCGTTTGCGGATAAAACCAAGATTGACTTTAAGGACGGCATTACCGGAATTGTGGGTCCAAACGGTTCAGGTAAGAGCAATATTATTGAAGCGGTTCGCTGGGTTATGGGTGAAACATCGGCCAAAAGTTTGCGAGGCGGCAAGATGCCCGATGTTATTTTTTCTGGAACCGAGAAACGTAAGCCACTTGCACGGGCATCAGTAACGATTATATTTGATAATTCAGATCACTTTTTAGATTCTAAATTTGACGAAGTAATGGTTACTAGGCGCCTTTTTCGTAATGGCGAAAGTCAGTATGAAATTAATAAGCAAGAGTGTCGATTAAGAGATGTCTTGAATCTGTTTATCGATACTGGACTTGGCCGTGAATCGTTTTCAATTATTTCTCAGGGACGCGTTGAATCGATTTTTAATAGTAAACCAGAAGAACGAAGAGCCATTATTGAAGAGGCGGCCGGGGTCCTAGAGTATAAGCAGGATAAAAAGCGTGCAGAAAAAGAGTTAGAAAAAACAAGTGGTTATTTGGAGCGGGTTAATGATTTAACCGTTGAATTAGAAAAACAAGTTCGACCTTTGGAACAGCAGGCAGCGGTTGCCAAGGACTATCTTGAGCAAAAAAAACGGTTTGATATTTTGGACCAGACCAAATTGGTAAAGACCATTGATGGGAACTCGGTCATTCAAGCGCAGTTAGAAACAAAGCGGCAACAGTTAAAAGAGCAATTAAGCGAACTAACAACAAGAAGTGCCACATTATCAGAACAACGTTCACAAATTAAAGAAACGATTAACGCGCAAACGAAGCAAAAGGATCAAACCCAGACGGAACTGGTCCGCTTAAATCGCCTAGAAGAGCAACTTAAGGGCGAAAAAGATCTGCAAGCGGAACGTCGAAAATTTGCTGAACAGGAAAAGCTTCGATTAGAAAAAGAAAAAAATGAGATACAGACTCAGATTGATAAAAGCACTAGAGAACGTTCAGAATTACGTGAACAGCTTACACAGCTTTCAAAACGAATCGCTGAAAAAAATGAAGCTTTAAAATTAATTAGAGAAAATGATAAAGAACATCAAGAGCAAAAACTAAAGCAAGAAATTGAAAATTTAAGAGCCGATTATGTCGAAAACTTACAAAGTCTGACGACCTTAAAAAATCAATATAATTTTAATTTGCAGGATCAGCAGCGAGATGAGCAACAACGATCTAAAATTACGTTTGATATTGCAACACTGGAGCAGCAGTTAGAAAATCATCATGCTACTCAAAAAGGGTGCCAAGCAGCATTTTTAGAACTAGATGCGGTTATTAAGCAGCGAGCCACGCGCATTAAAGAGCTAACCATTCAGCAAGATCAATTGCGGACCGACTACGAGCAACAGCGTCAGCAATGGCTTGATGGTTCAAATGTGGCGCACCGTGTTGAAAGTAAGCTAGAGGCGCTAACTAATCTAAAAAATGAACATACGGGTTTTTATCAAGGAGTTCGATCAGTTTTAAAACAGAAATCCAAATTTAAGGGAATTGTTGGTCCTGTGGCTGAAATAATTGATGTACCGGAAGCATATACGGTTGCAATTGAGACGGCGTTAGGCAATCAAGTGCAAAATGTGGTTGTTGAAACAGACCAAGTTGCCAAAGAAATGATTGAGTTTTTAAAACAGAATCGGCAAGGTCGGGTAACATTTTTACCTAAAAATGCTTTAAAGCTTCGCCAATTAACGTCCGCGGTTCAGAATGAATTGGAGCGGTTGCCAGGTCTTGTTGGCGTTGCTTCAGACTTAATCAAAACCGAGCCCCAAAATAGAATTATTGGTCAATACCTCCTAGGAACGACCTTAATCATAGATACTTTGGAAAATGCGGTGGTTGCTTCTCAAAAAATTAGTCGTCGAAACCGCATTATCACTCTCGAAGGAGACGTGATTGGGATCGGAGGTACAATGACCGGTGGGGCGACTCGAAAAAATACTACCGGCGTCTTACAACAAGATCAGGAAATTAAAAAATTAAAATCACAATTTGATACGATGCGACAGCAACTAGAGCAAAAAGAATTACAAGTACAAAAAACGTTGTCCGTTGGCAAAGATGCGCAAAGCAAATTGCAGAAAATTACCAAGGAGCAACAGATTGATCAACAACAGCTTTCAGAATTAGCTAATCAAAGGGCACTTGAAGAAGAGCGCATCAAAGAGCTTGAACGGCATCGAAAGGCTATTCAATTTGAATTATCGCAAATTGATGATGAAGAAAATCATTCGGGCAATTTACAGGGTAAGATTGCGGAAATTGAAGCAAAGGTTAAAGAGATTAAGACCGCTACTGAAAAAAAGCAAAGTACCTTAGCAACATTGACGGACGATGCCGGCGAGCGGCAAAATCAAATTACAAATTTAAACGTTGAATTGGCGCAATTAAAGGAACAACTTTCGCAACAAAAACAACGCCTGGAGGATCTAGAAGGTGTTGTTGGAAGGTCTAAACAACAATTAAAGGATTACGAAGCACAGATCGCAAATCTTCATCATGATGAACGTTTATCAGATAGCAATGTTAATCATTACAGCTTAAAAGAAGTACAAAAGCAGCTTCTGGACTCGAATCATCGGTTGGAAAAAATTCAAGAAAAGCTACAATTGAGCCAAGTTCAACAAGATCAAGTCACGGCTGACTATGAAATTGCACAACAAAATTTAAATCAAGTTGGTTCCCAATTAAATGAGGTAGAACGTCAACAATCTTTAAACCAAAATCGAATTGAAATTGCGGTTGACAGACTTTCGGAAGAGTATGGACAGACAATTGAAAGCGTTCAAAAGAATGTTCTAACGAAAATAACCGATGAACAACTGGATCGGGAACTAAAATTGCTCAAACGTGGATTAACGGAATTAGGGACGGTTAATTTGGGCGCAATTGATGAATATGAGCGTGTTTCTTCCCGCTATAACTTTTTAAATGAACAAAGAAAAGATTTAATGGATTCAAAACAACAGTTGGATCAGTCAATTGCTGAAATCGATCAGGAAGCAGGTCAACGGTTTAAGCAAACTTTTGACCAAGTTGCCACCGAATTTGCTCAAGTTTTTGTTAAAATGTTTGGTGGAGGGAAAGCTAAACTTGAATTAACTGACCCCGAACATATTTTAACAACTGGAATTGAAATTAAGGCTCAGCCTCCTGGGAAAAAATTGCAACGTTTAAGCCTACTTTCTGGTGGTGAAAAGTCTTTAACTGCCATCACATTATTATTTGCGATTTTACAAGTTAAACCAGTTCCATTTTGTATTTTGGACGAAGTAGAAGCGGCATTTGATGACGCTAATGTTGATCGTTTCGCCCGTTATCTTAAGACATTTCGGGATACAACACAGTTTATCGTCATTACGCATCGGAAGGGAACAATGGTGGAAGCTGATGTTTTATATGGTGTGACGATGCAAGAATCAGGAGTATCAAAAATGGTTTCTGTTTCAATTGATGAAGCAGAGCAAAGGGAGTTGGTGTAAACCATGGCATGGTTTTTTGGTAGAAAGAAAAAAAAGGAACAACAAGAAAAACAGGTTGAATCGGAAGCAAAAGTCCAATCCGAAGCAACTGTTCAAAATGAAATGACGATTCCAACGGAACCGGTAGAATCAGAGACACAGCCCAAAGAGGCTCATCAACAGACAATTGACGACAAGAAATCCGATGACACTCAGTCTCCTGCGACGGGAGTGTCAGTGGAAAGTCGTGAAGATGTAAGGGTTGTAAAGAATGAGGAGATAGATGATGCGGAAAGATATGATCGTGGTCTAGAACGTTCAAGAAGATCTTTTGGTCAGAAACTATCATCGCTTTTTACTAATTTTACTGGCGTTGATGATGACTTCTATGACGATTTAGAGGAAACATTAATTGAAGCGGATGTTGGCTTTGATACTGCCCTTGAAATTAGTGAAGAAGTTCGTGATGAGATTGAATTTGAGCATGTTTCTGATCCTGATCAAATTTCACAATTAATCGTTCGAAGGCTGGTTGCTTTATATACAAGAAACGGCAGCGCAGAAGATAATCATTTGGTCTTCAGTAAAGAAGGACCAACCGTTTTCTTATTCGTTGGTGTTAACGGTGTTGGAAAAACAACTAGCATCGGTAAGATGGCAGCACGTTTTAAAGCGCGTGGACGAAAAGTTCTATTGGCGGCCTGTGATACATTCCGTGCCGGAGCGATTCAACAACTTGAAGAATGGGGAAAACGTGATGGGGTTGACGTCGTAGCCGGAAAAGAGCAGTCTGACCCAGCTTCTGTAGCGTTTGAAGCCGTTAAGAAAGCTAAGGCTGAAAATTATGATTTATTGTTAGTCGATACGGCGGGACGTTTACAAAACAAGGTTAACTTGATGAATGAGCTGGATAAAATTAAGCGGGTAATTAGTCGTGAAATTCCAGACGCTCCACAAGAAACTTTATTAGTCTTGGATTCAACAACGGGTCAAAATGCTTTGACTCAAGCTAAAGCATTTTTAGAGACAACTAATGTTACGGGAATTATCCTAACAAAACTCGATGGTACGGCAAAAGGTGGAATTGTATTAGCAATTAGAAACCAATTGCATCTGGCCGTTAAGTACGTTGGGTTGGGTGAAACGGTCGATGACCTAAGCCCATTTAATCCCGAACAGTATGTCAGTGGATTATTCAAAGGTTTAATGGAAGATTAACTAATGGAAATTGAAAAAAATAATCGCATCAATAGTTTACTTGAATTTTACGAACAACTATTGACATCTAAGCAAAAAGAGTACATAACCCTTTACTACGCGGATGATTACTCGTTAGGTGAAATTTCTGAAGAATTTCAAGTTAGTCGACAGGCCGTTTATGATAACATTAAAAGAACGGTTAATATTCTTGAAAAATACGAAGAGAAGTTGCATTTGTTGCGTAACTTTGAAAAGCGTAACCAGCAATTTGACCAAATATTAGATTATATAAACCTAAATTATTCAAAAGATACAGAATTACGACGCCTTTTAGATGATCTCGAAAAGAGCGAAGAAGAATAAGACGGAGGGGCTTTAAATGGCTTTTGAAGGTCTAACAGAACGATTACAAAAAACATTTACTAATTTACGAAAAAAAGGAAAGGTAACTGAAGCTGACTTACGTGACACGATGCGAGAAATTCGTTTGGCACTGTTGGAAGCTGACGTTAACTTTAAAGTAGTTAAACAATTTGTCAAAACTGTGCGGGATCAAGCAATTGGTTCGGATATTTTGGAAGGCTTAAATCCAGCTCAACAAATTGTCAAACTTGTTAATGACGAGTTGGTCAAGATGATGGGGGAGGAAGATGCTCCTCTAAATAAATCGCCAAAAATTCCAACTATTATTATGATGGCTGGGCTTCAAGGTGCCGGTAAAACAACAACAACTGGTAAGCTAGCATTAAAACTTAAAAATGAACAAAAGGCACGCCCATTATTGATTGCGGCTGACGTTTATCGACCTGCCGCGATTGACCAATTAGTTCAAGTCGGTCAACAGATTGATGTACCTGTTTATGAAGAAGGAACTGATGTTAGTCCAGTTGACATTGTACGGCACGGTTTGGCGCAGGCAGCCGAAAATAAAAACGATTATGTTTTTATCGATACTGCCGGTCGATTACAAATTGATGAAAAACTGATGCAAGAGTTAGCTGATATTAAGGCTCTTGCGCAACCAAATGAAATTTTACTGGTTGTTGATGCAATGACTGGTCAAAATGCAGTTAATACCGCCGAAGGTTTTAATGAAAAACTTGATATTACGGGAGTTGTTCTAACAAAATTGGATGGTGACACCCGTGGTGGTGCCGCACTTTCAATTCGTTCGGTCACTGGTAAACCAATCAAATTTGTTGGTCAAGGTGAAAAGATGGAAGACTTGGATGTTTTCCATCCCGACCGAATGGCGTCCAGAATCCTGGGCATGGGTGACATGCTGACTTTAATCGAAAAAACGCAAAAGGATTTTGATGAGAAGCAAGCTGCCGAAATGACTCAAAAGATTCGGGAAAATACCTTTGATTTTAACGATTTTGTGGATCAATTAACCCAGGTTCAAAACATGGGGCCACTGGAAGACGTCATGAAAATGATTCCTGGAATGGCTAATAACCCCATGATGAAGAATATGAACGTTGATCCTAAAGATATTGAGCACACTAAAGCAATTGTTTATTCTATGACAAATGCGGAACGTGAAGATCCAGATATTTTAAATCCAAGCCGTCGTCGACGCATTGCCGCTGGTTCTGGACGTCCAGTTGTTGAAGTTAATCGAATGATTAAGCAATTTAATCAAATGAAAAAAATGATGAATCAAATGTCTAAAGGAAACTTCGCTGGAATGGAAGGCTTGATGGGGAACGGAATCAAAGGAAAATTGTCGAAAATGGCAATGAATTCGATGATGAAGCGAAACAAGAAAAATAAAAAGAAACGCATGAAGAAGAACAAAAAGCGTTAATTAATGGTATTTTAGGTATAAATATTGAAGTTTGATTTAACAATAACCGAAGTTTAAGGAAATTAATTCAAAATTGAATTGATTTCCTTTTTTTGTGACGTTAAAAACGATGCAGGTACCGGAAGTAAAATGAATGGTGCTCGAGATCGGAAAATATCATTCCAAAAAGACCAATCCATAATTTTTGGTATTTTTATTCATAAAACGGCCAATGTATAGATGATGACGATAGGTTTGATGCTCACCTAATCCACCGTTGTGATACAAAAAATGAATATATATTCTATTTAAAAGCAATTATGAACATATTTTGTATAATTATTCCAAAATGCTTGATTTTAATTATTAAGAGAGTTATTGTGACTTGTATTAATAAATATAAATAAATATTCAATGTTTGTGGAGGTAGCGGATGAATCATTTTTATAAAGAGTCGTTTTTAAAGGAGATTGATTTTTCAAAAGCGGAAATAAACTACTTGATTGATTTTGCGGAACATTTAAAAAACCTGAAGCAAAATAATATTCCTCATCAGTATTTATATGGAAAAAGTATTGCGTTATTATTCGAGAAAAACTCAACCAGAACACGTTCGGCATTTACCGTGGCGGCCAATGATTTGGGTGCTTATCCCGTTTTTTTAGGAAAAGATGATATTCAATTAAAACAAAAGGAATCCATAATTGATACTGCAAAAGTGCTGGGAGGAATGTTTGACGGAATTGAGTTTAGGGGATTTAAACAAAGCGATGTAGAGCAAATAGCTGATTATAGCGGTGTCCCAGTTTGGAATGGATTGACTGATGAATGGCACCCAACTCAAATGCTTGCCGATTTTTTAACTTTAAAAGAAAAGTTTGGTAATTTAGATGGACTTAAATTGGCCTATTTGGGCGATGGGCGTAACAATGTTAGCAATTCATTGTTAGTCACGGCGGCTAAGTTAGGGGTTAATATTCAAGTTGGCGCGCCCAAACAGCTTTGGCCAACGGATGAAGTTCTTAAGATTGCGCTAGATGAAGCTAAACAAAATGGTAGTAAAGTTTTAATCACCGATGATCCGATTGAAGCAGTTAAAGAAGCCGATGTTCTTTATACGGATGTTTGGATTTCAATGGGAGAAGATGTCGACCCCACTGATCGAATAAAGATGTTGAGACCATATCAAATTAATCGACATCTGCTGAATCAAACTGGAAAATCTGAAACGGTTGTAATGCATTGTTTGCCAGCTTTTCATGATCATGACACCGTGATTGGCAAAAAATTAGGCGAACAATTTGGGATGGATGCCTTGGAAATTACTGATGAGGTATTCAATGGTCCTCAGTCGATTGTTTTTGAAGAAGCCGAAAATCGTTTGCACTCGATTAAAGCAATTATGGCTGTTACTTTAGGAGATTTATTTATCCCAGAATATTTATTTTAACCAATTTTCAATCTGTTAAGGAAAAACACTTTACATCTATACGGATAACTGGTATATTATTACTCGTGAATAAATAGTGGAGGTGTCAACATGTCTGTAAAGATTCGTTTGAAACGTATGGGTTCAAAGAAGCGTCCTTTCTACCGTGTCGTGGTTGCTGATTCACGTTCACCACGTGATGGTCGTTTTATCGCCCAAGTCGGAACATACAACCCATTAACAGAACCAGCTTCAGTTAAACTTGAAGAAGAAGAAATCTTAAACTGGTTAAACAATGGTGCTCAACCTTCTGATACTGTTAAAAACATTTTCTCAAAAGCGGGAATTATGAAGAAGTATCACGAAGCTAAGTATACAAAATAGGTTATACCTGATTGAAGGGCGTAAATAAAACGAAGGTTTTATTGCGTCCTTCTTTTTATGTATAAATAATGATTTTAAACAATGTTTTAACGCAAATTACGTTTTGGATGTAATGAAAAGGTGGAACTAATGAATTATTACAATGTCGGTAAGATCGTAAATACTCGTGGACTGCGTGGAGAAGTAAAGGTAATTTCATATACTGATTTTCCTGAAGATCGGTTTAAATCTGGTTCACAGCTACAAATTTTTAAGGATGAAAAGACAGCTACTCCGCTAGCAACGGTGGTTGTTAGATCGGCTAAAGAACACAAGGGAACCTTTTTAATCACATTTGAGGGCATTGATACCATTAATGACGTTGAAAAGTATAAGGGAATGATTCTTAAAGTCGAAGAAGAGCAGCTACAAGACCTTGATGAGGGCGAATTCTATTTGCATCAGATCGTTGGACTAGATGTATTTGAAAATGGTATTAAGCTCGGAGTGATCAAAGAAGTCTTGTCGTATGGTCCAAATGATGTTTGGGTTGTAAAACGTCCAGGGAAACCGGACTTATTATTGCCTTACCTAAAGGATGTTATATTAGACGTTAACTTAGAACAAAATCAAGTTACGGTCGAGGTTCCGGAGGGGTTAGACTAATGAAAATTGACGTGTTAACTTTATTTCCAAAAATGGTTGAGGTTCCGCTGCATGAATCGATTGTTGGCAAAGCAATCGAGGCTGGAAAGTTAGATGCCGAGGTAACTGATTTTCGTCAATATTCAACAAATAAACATGGAAACGTCGATGACTATCCGTACGGTGGTGGCGCAGGCATGCTGTTAACCCCACAGCCAATCTTTGATGCAATGGAGCATGTAAAGAGCCAAAATAACCAATCGGCTGGCCGAGTGATCCTGGTTGATCCCGGTGGTAAAAAATTCGACCAAGCAATGGCTGAAGATTTTGCTAAAGAAGAACATCTGACTTTTATTTGTGGACATTATGAAGGATATGACGAACGAATTAAAACTCTGGTTGATGACGAAGTTTCACTAGGTGATTTTGTCATTACAGGAGGCGAATTGGCCGCCTTAACAATGATTGATGCAACGGTTCGGCTACTACCATCAATTTTAGGTAACCAAGAATCAGCTGTCGGGGATTCTTTTTCAACGGGCCTATTAGAATTTCCGCAATACACGCGTCCCGAGGATTTTAGAGGATTAAAGGTTCCTTCAATTTTACTAAGTGGCAATCACGGAAAGATTGATGAATGGCGTCGAACCCAGTCACTGAAAAAAACGCTGGAACGACGACCAGACTTGTTAAAAACGGCTCCTTTATCGCCGGAAGATCAAAAAATTCTACGTGAACTACAAACGCCTGATATGTAAAATATATGACAGGAGTTTGCTGTATAAGCAAGATTAACCAATCTAATTGTTATGAAAATTTTGAAATATAGTTTATAATTGTTCTAAATTGTTCGAGAGGTAATTAGGATGGCAAATATTTTTACTGTTTCAAAATTAGGCTATCAAATTGATGGCATCGAGATCTTAAAGAACATTGATTTTACAATCGAAGAAGGCGAATACGTGACCATTAGTGGTCCATCGGGTTCTGGGAAAAGTACGTTTTTACGATTGTTAGCTACATTGCTTACTCCAACAAGCGGTGAAATAATTTTCGAAGGAAAACAACAAAATGACATTCCAAAGGAAACTTATCGTCGAGAAGTATCGTATTGTTTTCAACAGCCAAGTTTATTTGGAACTACCGTGCAAGATAATCTAGCATTTCCATTTGAAATTCGAAATCAGAATTTTGATGAGCAAAAAGCAGAGCTAGCACTCGAGTCGGTAGATTTAAAAAGTACGTTTTTACATAAAAATATTACGGAACTATCGGGTGGCGAAAAGCAACGAGTGGCATTAATTCGAAATTTACTCTTTACTCCGCGAGTTCTGCTTCTAGATGAAGTTACTACGGGGCTTGATGCGGATACGAAAGAAATCGTTCATAAATTGATTGAAAATCTAAACCAAAAGAAAGATGTCACCATTTTGGCGATTACACATGACGAATCTGAAATTAGTCTAGCACATCGATTGGTGACAATTAAAGATGGCAGAATGGCAGGTGTGACTCAATGAATTTGATTGTAAGTCCAACGGCATTGATGTTTGCAATTGTTTTAGTGGTAATTGCTTTAGCAATTAATTTAAAAGAAAAAATTGGATTAGAAAAGGATATGTTGGTCGGCGTACTTCGGGCAGTTGTTCAACTAACAATTGTCGGATATGTTTTAACTTATATTATTAAAGTTGACCAAGTATGGCTAACGCTGCTAATGGTTTTAATTATTATTTTCAATGCTGCCTCCAACGCCAAGAAACGTGCCGAGGGAATTCCGTTTGCATTTTGGATCAGTCTGTTGGCAATTGGAGTTGCCACCATTACGACAATTTTGCTGTTAATTTTGGCTCACGCAATTAAGTTTACGCCAAGTCAAATTGTTCCAATTTCAGGGATGATCGCCAGCAATGCCATGGTCGCGATCGGACTTTGCTACAGGAGCATGAACGGCAGCTTTCGAGATCAGCGTCAGGGTGTTTTGGAACGTTTAGCATTGGGTGCAAATTTAAAACAGGCTTCTAAGGCAATTGTTCAAAATTCCATTAAAACAGGAATGGCACCGACGATTGACTCGGCTAAAACGGTCGGTCTCGTTAGTTTGCCGGGAATGATGTCAGGACTGATTTTTGCAGGAGTTGACCCAACGAAGGCCATTTTGTACCAAATAATGGTAACGTTCATGTTAATGGCGGCGACCAGTATTGGTAGTGTTATCGCCTGTTATCTAGCATATCCACGTTTCTATAATGCTGATATGCAATTAAAATAATTTTGCACTATATTGGGGAATATGATACGATATTAGTTGGTTTAAAACCGACAATTAACAATGTTCCGCTGGCTCCGGGTGAGTTAATGAAGATTGGCGAAGGGAAGATTTATCAATGAATTTATTAATTGACAAGATTACAAAGGATCAACTACGTGACGATATTCCAGAATTCCGTGCTGGTGATACAGTTCGAGTTCATGCAAAGGTTGTTGAAGGTTCAAACGAACGTATTCAGCTTTTCGAAGGCGTAGTTATCAAACGTCATGGTAGTGGAATCAGCGCTACTTATACAGTTCGTAAGATCAGTAACGGTGTTGGTGTGGAACGTACATTCCCATTACATTCACCACGTGTTGCTAAAATCGAAGTTGTACGTCATGGTCGTGTCCGTCGTGCTAAGCTATACTACTTACGTGCATTGCATGGTAAGGCAGCTCGTATCAAGGAAGATCGTCGTAAAGCTTTCGCTAAAAAGTAAATTACGAGAAAAAAGTCGACTGGGGTCGGCTTTTTTTGTTAACTAATGATCGGAGAAATGGAAATGAGTCCACAGTTTGAATTGCAGCAGTTAATTTTGGAAGTGGAAAGTTTTTCGAAAAAAGATAGAGAATGTGCTCAACGACCAGCAGATTCCGATTTGAATGATCAACTACAATATGACTTATTTAAAGTCTTAAGCCTGCTGGACTTATGTACGGAATTAGTGGTTGACTCTCACCTTGGAAATATCGAAGAAAATCAACGTTTAAAAGCGTTCCAATTTGCACTTAATCGTTCTAAAAAAAGTGTAATAATAACGGTCAGCAATAGTGCTAACCTTCGTTGGAAAAAACTCCATGCTAATTCAAAGTCTAAGAAGACTACGTTTAATTACTACAATAGATATCTAAGTGAGCAAGAAATTAAGATGACGTTGGATAATGCTTTAAAAATCATTGAAAAACTCTTTTCACAAATAGAAAAATAGAAAACTAGAATTAAAAATAAGGAGTCGCAGCAAAATTTGTCGCGGCCCCTTATTTAGTTCGGAGATTATTTATTTGAATTTAACAGCAGTGCCATACGCAGCGACAGACTGCATATCTGATCCGATTGAACCTGAGTCAAAGCGCATCATTACAACGGCGTCTGCTCCCATTTCTTGGGCATTCTGACGTAGACGATCAACAGAAATGTCACGGGCTTCGTTTAGCATGGCGGTGTAGTCCTTAATTTCACCACCAACAATGTTTTTTAATCCAGCGCCAATGTTGCGAACAACATTTTTTGATTGTGTGGTTAGTCCGAAAACCTCTCCAATTACTGTATATTCTTGTCCTGGGATTTTTTCGGTAGTTGTAACTAAAATATCTGCCATAGTAAAGACTTCCTTTCATTTTTATGGATTTGGTTAATAACAATAATACTAGCCACCGAAAATAATGGTATTACGACCAGTAATATTTAAAAAATACATAAACAATATTAACGCATTGATGACCATTGATCCGGCAATAATTCCGTAACGAAATGTGAAATTAACGTAACCGGCTCGGAAAAAGCTTAGTCGATGTGGCCCCTTGTAGCCAAATGTAAATATTAGAAGTAAAAGTGTTATTAAGGCCTGAACCACAATTCCCATCGTGAACATTGCTGGGGTTGGTGTTTGAGCTTGAAGCAAGTAAAAACCAACCGCAACTAAATCAGCAATAACTGCCATAAAAGGCATTTAAATCCCCCCAATCAGTTTGATTAAGCATATTATTCTCCATTTTGGAGTGAATAACAAGTTAAAGAAGTTTTAAACTTCATGGGCGGAGATAATGGTATCCTTCGGCTTGCTTTTGAACTATTTCAACGACCCCGGATGGAACAATTACGGCTTCATCAATTAACTGCAATGGATCGATGGCTCGCTGTTCTAACGAATTATTACATGCCACAAGGTGATTGTGAGGTTGAATTACTTTTTTAATCTCAGAGATTTGTTCGGACGTCTTTTGTAAGTCGCTGACAGCATCGCCATTCGCCAAAATTTCAATAATGTTATGAGAGTCGTCCGTATAAAATTCGTTTAGGTGTTTTAAATTACTGAGCACCATGGGCCATTTCTCACGTTCATCAATATGAATAATAATTTTCATTAAAATAATCCCTCCTTATTTATTGTGATTTCAAGGATATTATATCGTAATTTAACGTATTCATATACTATAGCAAGTTACACAACCCTCGTTTTTGTATTCGATTTGAGCTTTAGATAATAAAAAAGAACCAAAGGTCACTTAAAGCGCGCTATAACAGCGATTCTAGTATACGGGGTGAACTAATATGGTTTAAAAGTTAAACTAGGTTTTTCGGACTTTGAAAGGGCTTTATATCGTATTATGACGGTATTTATTGGCAAATTAGTTAATGGTGCTATCCAATTTTCAATGTGGTTTTTGATTGCGAAAAATAAGTGTTCGGCATATTCTTTTAATTATTCCAAAAAGCTTTGGATATGGATTACGCTAACCAAGGAGGAAATAAAGATTTGAGTATTTTAAATACAACGGAGATTATGGAATTAATTCCAAATCGTTACCCGATTTTATTTATGGACTATGTTGATGAATTGGAACCGGGTGAATCAATCGTTGCAACTAAAAACGTTACGATTAATGAAGAATTTTTCCAGGGACACTTTCCAGGAAATCCTGTAATGCCTGGTGTGCTGATTATTGAATCTTTGGCACAGGCTGCATCAATTTTAATTTTAAAGTCCGAAGAATTTGCCGGTAAAACTGCTTATCTCGGTGCAATTAACAATGCTAAGTTTAGACAAATCGTCCGCCCGGGCGACGTACTAAAACTACATGTTGAAATGATCAAGAAAAAGAAAAACATGGGTGTCGTTGATACATTCGCCATGGTTGGTGATAAAAAGGTTTGCCAGGCGCAACTAACATTTATCGTTGGAGCAACCGACAAGAAAGATAAATAGTTGGTGAAAAAGCATGGGATTAAAAATAATTGATTCAGCGTTATCAACGCCGCAAAAAATTGTTACAAATGACGATTTGAGTCAAATTCTAGATACGTCAGACGAATGGATTTCTAAGCGAACTGGAATTAAGCAACGTTACCAAGTTGTCGAGGAGACGACGGCCTCAATGGCGACAGACGTTGCTAAAAAGCTTTTAGACAAATCCAAAGTAGCGGCTAGTGAAATTTCGTTAATTATTGTTGCGACGATGTCTCCAGACTTTATGACGCCTTCTGTGGCGGCGACGGTTCAAGGAAATATTAATGCTACAAACGCCATGGCTTTTGACGTTAACGCTGCTTGTAGCGGTTTTGTCTACGGAATGAGTGTCGTTAATGGAATGCTAAAAACGGGGAACTTTGAAAAAGTTTTATTAATTGGCTCGGAATCATTGACACGCTTGGTCGATTGGACTGATCGCGGGACGGCAGTATTGTTTGGCGATTCAGCTGCAGGAGTTTTAATTGAAAATGATGCTACGGATCAATCGTATCTTATTAATGAAAAGTTAGATACAATTGGCGAGATGGGTAAGTATTTGACGGCTGGTAATGTGGCTGCGCTCAACGATAAAGAACAATCATTTTTCTTTCAAATGAATGGTCGAAAGGTTTACGAATTTGCGACTAAGCGGGTTCCTGAATCGATTATGACTGTACTTGACGAAGCCCAAATTGACCCAGATGATGTTAAATATTTTATTTTACATCAAGCAAATGAACGGATCATTAAGAGCGTTGCCAAAAAATTGGACTTACCTATGGAAAAGTTTCCGGTTAACATCAGTCGGTTTGGAAACACGGCTGCGGCAAGCGAGCCCGTACTGTTGGCAGAAATGATGGCAGACGGTAAAATAAATCACGGAGATATTATTGTCTTCAGTGGGTTCGGCGGTGGATTAACCGTTGGAACAAATGTTATAAAATATTAAAAATAAATAAATTTAAAATTTTCGGAGGAAAACATAATGACTAAAGAAGAAGTATTCACAAAGGTACAAGAAGTAATCGCTGACCAATTGGAAAAGGACGCTGACAAAATTACAATGGAAACAAGTTTTTCAGATGATTTGGAAGCAGATAGCTTAGATATTTTTGAAGTTGTTGATAAATTGGAAGACGAGTTCGATATTGACATCGATACAGACGAAAACATGGACACTGTTGGAAAACTTGTTGACTACGTTAGTGCAAACATCGATAAGTAATTAATCCTAAAGGAGCGACAAATGGTAAGGGCGGCTTATTTATTTAGTGGACAAGGTCAGCAATTTGAAGGAATGGGAATGGATCTCTATGAATCGGAACCGGCATATCGTACTTTAGTCGATGATGCCAGCAAGATTTTGAACCAGGACTTTTCTAAACAAGAAGTGATTGGTAATCCTGATAATCTACAATTATCAATTGTAATATTAAGTTTGGGAGTGGAAAGAATTCTTCGAAATGAGAAGATAACTCCTTACGAATTTTTAGGATTAAGTTTGGGTGAGTATTCGGCACTAATTGCAGCTGGAAGTTTTTCGATGCAAGATGGCTTAAAGGTCGTGGCCGATCGTGGTCAATATATGGCCGAGGCCGGTCAAAAGCATCCAGGACAAATGGTGGCAGTACTAAATGCTACGCAGGACGTGATGGAGCAGGCGATGGTGGCCGCTCGCAAGTTGGGAGAGGTGTACCCAGCAAATTATAATACTCCAAAGCAAACCGTTTTTGGCGGTAATGCTAGTGGGATTGCCGAATTCATTCGATTATTAAAAGCTGCTGGTGTTAAACGGGTGGTGCCACTTAAAATGTCGGTTGCATCGCATACACCGTTTATGAAGTCGGCAAGCGTGCAACTCGCTCAACGCTTAAGAGATGTTAAGGTCAATCAGCCGAATGTTACGGTAATTAGCAACACAATTAAAAGTGAATTTACCGCTGAAAACATTAAGCAGACTTTGGTCGATCAGTTAGTTAATCCGACTCATTTTACAGATTGCTTGGCTATGGTTGAGAATTCCCCAATCGATTGTTTGGTTGAAATTGGGCCAGGCAAGGCGCTCAGTGGGTTTGCCAAAAAAACATTAAAAAATAAAGATTTACCAATTTTCAACGTTTATGACGTTGAAACGCTCCAAAAATTACGAAATTATCTTTTAGATCAGGAGGGTTAAACAGGTGATTATTAAAGATACAGTTTCAGTTGTAACTGGTGGAACTCAAGGAATCGGATTGGCAATTGCTATTGGTTTAGCAAAGAAGGGTTCAAAAGTTTTTATCACTGCTCGCCATGATATTTCAGATGATGCAGTAAAAGAACAAATTCAAGGACTAGACATTAATTTCAAGAGCTTAGACATTCGAGATGATGAAAAAGTTGGTAAAATGTTGAGTGAAATTAAGGATGAATATGGTCGTTTAGATATTATTGTTAATAATGCCGGAATTACGCGGGATAAATTGTTAAGTCGAATGTCTGTAGAAGACTTTGAAGACGTGGTCGCAACCAATCTCGTTGGAACATTTTCAATGACAAAGTATGCCATGAAGATTATGCAAAAACAACGTTCAGGAAATATTGTTAATATTTCAAGCATTTCAGGAACACACGGGAATGTGGGACAAGCTAATTATTCAGCAAGTAAGGCTGGGATTGTCGGGTTGACCAAAACAACCGCCAGAGAAGGTCTTTTGCGAAATATTAGATGTAATGCAATTGCGCCGGGGATGATTGAAACGGCAATGACGGCAAAACTAAGTGACAAGGTTCGCGAAAAAACCGAGGAAATGATTCCTATGCACCGTTTTGGACGCCCAGAAGAAATTTCATCGGCCGTTAACTTTTTACTTGAGAATGACTACATAACTGGTCAAGTTCTAACCGTTGATGGTGGAATGACCCTTTAAGTTTGGGAGGAAAAAATGAGTAGAAGAGTAGTAGTTACAGGAATGGGAGCATTAACTCCTCTTGGAAATGATCGGGACGCCTTCATCAAGGGACTTAACAATTCTGAAGTTGGAATTGATAAGATTACGCATTTTGATTCAGAACCAACGGGAATTACGGTTGCCGGTGAAGTGAAAGACTTTGACCCAACAAAACGAATCGAACGAAAAATTGCCAAACGGATGGATCCGTTTTCACAGTATGCTTTATACACTGCTATTGAAGCGATGGAACAGGCAAACTTTAAAGATGAAGATTTAGATCCATATCAAGTTGGAGTGATTTATGGTTCGGGAATTGGTGGTTTAACAACCATCCAAGACCAAGTAATTAAAATGAATAACAAAGGGCCTCGACGTGTATCACCTTTATTCGTCACTAATTCAATTACAAATATGGCCGCTGGAAATATTTCAATGTATTTTAATGCTAAGAATACCAGCCAAGCGATTGTTACGGCTTGTGCTAGTGCCAATAATGCAATTGGAAATGCATTCCATCATATTAAAAATGGATATGCGGACGTCATGATCACCGGTGGAACCGAAGCTTCAATTAATGAAATTGGAATTGCTGGATTTGCTGCTTTAACAGCCTTATCTTCCTCTGAAGATCGTTTGCGTGCTTCAATCCCATTTGATAAAGACCGTAATGGTTTTGTAATGGGTGAAGGTGCCGCAACATTAATTTTAGAAGAATATGAGCATGCTAAAGCTCGTGGCGCAAATATCATTGCTGAAGTTATTGGGTACGGAATGACTAGTGATGCATTCCATATGACACAGCCTGATCCAGAGGGTCAAGGTGCTATTCGTGCAATGCAAATGGCAATGAACGAAGGCGAAATTAATGCTCAAGATATTGATTACATTAATGCTCATGGTACTAGCACGCATGCTAATGATAGTGCAGAGTCCAAGGCAATTGAGAGTATTTTCAAAGATAATGATCACTATAAAGTAAGTAGTACGAAATCAATGACTGGTCATTTGCTTGGAGCTGCAGGAGCAATCGAAGCTGTTGCAACTATCGCTGCGCTTCAAAATAATCTTATGCCAGTGAATGTTGGTCTACAAACTAAAGACCCTGAAGTTAATATTCCATTGGTTACAGAAGACAATCGCCGTGCTACAGTAAATTACGCTTTGAGTAATTCATTTGGGTTTGGTGGACACAACGCCGTAATCGCATTCCGAGGTGAAGATATTGACTGAAAATGAGTTAGACAAATTATTAACCAAGTTAGATGAATCTTCTTTCACTTCGTTCGAGATGACCGATGGTGATTTCAGCTTAAAAATCACAAAAGATTCTTCACAAGCTGTTGTACAACCACTTCCAGCAGCAAATGCACCAATGGATGTGGAGAGTGCACCAGAAAAAGATGATAATTTAGAAGAAATCAAGGCTCCGTTCGTGGGTGTTGTTTACTTTGCTCCTTCTGAGGACGAGAAACCTTACATCGAAGTTGGTGGTCATGTCTCTAAGGGTGACACAGTTAGTTTAATTGAAGCAATGAAGATGTTTAATGAAGTTCACTCGCCTGTTAGTGGTGAAATTGTTGATATTTTAGTTGAAAATGGATCAATGGTTGAATATGATCAACCAATTGCCCGTATTCGCAAAACTGGAGAGAATTAATGAAGATTAATGTTCAAGACATCATTCCGCAGCGTCCGCCTTTTCAAATGATTGATCACTTGATTGATCTAGAAGAAGGAAAAAAAGCGGTAGCTGAGAAAAAAGTGACCATTAACGAATGGTTCTTTAGTAACGACAATGAGCTCTTTATGCCGGAACCTCTTTTGATTGAGGCTCTAGCACAGACGGGAGCTTGTGCACTTTTATCGAGCCCCGAGTTTATTGGTAAGAATGCTTTTTTTGGCGGAATTAGGCAAGCTGAATTTTCAAATCGGGTTATTCCCGGCAATCAACTGACCTTAACGGTTGAGTTGATAAAAATGAAAAGACAAATTGGAACAGGCCATGGTGTGATTATTAACGAAAATAATCAAATTATTTGTGAAGCTGATTTAACGTTCATTGTGGGCTAGGAGGGCAATTTATGTTTCAAAAAGTTTTAGTTGCCAATCGTGGTGAGATTGCGGTTCAAATAATTCGCTCTCTGCATGAAATGGATATCGCTGCGGTTAGCGTGTATTCGACGGCTGATGAAGACAGTTTATTCGTCAAGTTGGCAGATGAAGCCGTCTGTATTGGTGGACCTCAGCCTGCAGAATCATATCTGAATATGTTTAATATTATTAGCGCGGCTAATTTAACGGGATGTGATGCAATTCATCCGGGATATGGTTTTTTGTCGGAAAATGCTGAATTTGCCCGATTATGCGAAGAAAGTAATCTAGTATTTATTGGACCGGACTATCGGACAATTGAATTGATGGGAAATAAATCACGGGCCCGTGAAACCATGATCAGCGCTAACGTGCCGGTTATTCCTGGAAGTAATGGAATGGTTCGTGATTTAGAAAATGCGATGGTTGTGGCAGACCAAATTGGTTATCCCGTAATGCTTAAAGCAGCAGACGGTGGCGGCGGTAAAGGAATTCGGCGTATTAATACACCTGCTGATTTAAAACGAGCGTACCTGGAAGCGAAGCGTGAAGCCCAAACTTCATTTGGTAATTCGGATTTATACATTGAAAAAATAATCGAGAATGCTAAACATATTGAGATGCAATTAATTGCTGATCAATTTGGTCACTATGTGTTTTTGCCTGAACGGGATTGCTCTTTACAACGTAACAATCAAAAAGTGATTGAAGAGACGCCGTGTGCGACAATTTCGCACTCCGAACGCGAAGGTTTGGGAGATATTGTTGTTCGAGCTGCACGAGCAATTAATTACTACAATACTGGCACGATTGAGTTTTTAATGGATCAAGACCATAATTTTTATTTCATGGAAATGAATACTCGTTTACAAGTTGAGCATACCGTGACTGAAGAAGTTACTGGGATTGAACTTATCAAAGAGCAAGTTAAAATTGCTCAGGGATTAAAACTTGATTTTAATCAAGCAGACGTTCAGATTTTGGGACATGCGATTGAGTGTCGAATTAATGCTGAAGACCCAAGCAACGGCTTCATGCCGTCTGCAGGTAAGATCAAAAAATTATTTTTCCCGGATGGTACAATGGGTGTTCGAATTGATTCAGGGATTACGCAAGATAGCATGATTCCACCATTCTACGATTCGATGATTGCTAAATTCATCGTTAAAATGCCTACAAGGGTTGAAGCAACGCGCAAAATGCGCCGAGTTTTAGATGAATTTGAAATCGAGGGAGTTACCTCTAATAAAAAGTTTTTAGAGGCATTACTGGTTGATAAAGGGTTTGAACAAGGCCTCTTTTCAACAAAATATATTGAAAATGTCTTTTTGAAGGAGTGGTTAAATTATGCAAAATAAATTTTCACTTCCGACTCAAGATGAAATAGTTAAACGTTTGAAGAAGATTCCTGAGGGTTTATGGCGGGAATGTCCTAACTGTCACGAAAAGTTTTATTATCGGCGAGCAGGCGTTTATGAAGTATGTCCTAACTGTGGATATGGGGCACGGCTAGGCTCTCGAAAACGAATCAAATTATTTTGTGATGCTTTTGAGGAGTGGGACAAAGCGTTGGCCACCGATGTGCATCATCTCGATGAGAACTACAAGAAGAAATTAGCTGCCGGGATTAAAAATACTCATGTTAATGAGAGTGTGCTAACGGGAAAAGCTCGAATCGGTAACTATGATTTCGCGGTCGGTGTCATGGATTCTCGTTTTATAATGGGAAGTTTGGGACAGGTCACCGGTCAAAAACTGGCTCACCTTTTTCAGGAAGCTACGAAACAGCATCTTCCTGTGATTTTGTTCACAGCCTCTGGTGGAGCACGAATGCAAGATGGAATTCATTCTCTAATGCAAATGGCAAAAGTTTCCGATGAGGTTGCTCGTCATAGTGAAGAAGGTTTGTTGTATATTTCAATCTTGACTGATCCAACCACAGGTGGCGTGACGGCTAGTTTTGCGATGCAGGGGGATATCATTCTTTCTGAACCCAAAACATTAATTGGCTTTGCCGGACGGCGAGTGATTGAACAAACAATTAATCAAAAGCCACCAAAGGATTTTCAACAAGCCGAAACACTATTAAAAAACGGATTCTTGGATGATATCGTTGAGCGAAAAGACCTAAAGGCTTATTTAAATAACCTTCTAGATCTTCATTCGGATAAGTAAAGAGGTAAAAATGACAAAAACAGCGTATGAAACGGTGGTTGCAGCTAGAAGTAAGGATAAAGTTGCAACCGCTGATTTAATTAACAATATTTTTTCAAATTTTACTGAATTTCATGGTGATCGCCAATTAAATGATGATCCATCAATTGTTGGGGGAATTGCGAAGCTAAACGGAACGCCTGTAACGGTCATTGGTACCCAAAAGGGAAAAAACACTGCTGAGAATATCGAAAGACATTTCGGAATGGTTGAACCGGAAGGGTATCGAAAAGCGATCCGCTTGATGAAGCAGGCCGAAAAGTTTAAGCGACCAGTAATCACGTTTGTGAATACTTCAGGCGCATATCCTGGAATGGATGCGGAATATCATGGGCAAGGTTCAGCGATTGCAAACAGTTTGTTAGTTGGCATGGAATTAAAGGTGCCATACATTTCAGTAATTGTTGGTGAAGCCGGTAGTGGTGGTGCGTTGGCACTTGCCACAGGAGATACCGTTTGGATGATGGAGAATAGTATCTATTCGGTCCTTTCGCCTGAAGGCTATGCTTCAATCGTCTGGAAAGACTCTAAACGTGTAATGGAAGCGGCGGAAGATCTAAAATTGACGCCTCAAATTTTACTTGAAGAAGGAATTATCGACAAGATTGTTCCAGAGGTAGTCGATCAGAGTAGCACGCAAAACTTAAAAAACATGCTTATCGCAGAAGTTGAACGACTACAGAGATTCTCGGCGGATGAGTTAGTTGAAAAACGACATGAACGTTTCAGTAAATTCTAAAAAGAGGGGTAAATGAAGTTGGACGGAATACTTAGTGGAAAAACCATTATAATCATGGGTGTGGCAAATAAAAATAGTATCGCTTGGGGCTGTACGCAAGCAATTCTTGATCAAGGCGCGAAGGTCATTTTAACTTATCAAAATGACCGAATTAAAAAAAGTTTAGATCGTTTGGTTGATGACTCAATTGCGCTAGTTGAATGTGATGTTTCTGAAGACGAAAATATCGAAAAGGCCTTTAGCCAAATTGAAGAACAATATGGTAAAGTTGATGGAATTGTACACGCAATTGCCTTTGCAGATAAGGAAACCCTTGAAGGTGGCGTGTTAAACACAAAGAAAGATGGATATAATTTAGCTCAAGATGTTAGCGCATATTCATTTATCGCAGTGTCCCGCTACGGAGCGCAAATTATGAATGAGACTGGAAGCATTGTGACTCTGACATACTTTGGTTCAACCCGTGCCATTCCTAACTACAATATGATGGGAATTGCTAAGGCGGCTCTTGAATCAAGTGTTCGTTACCTTGCTAGCGATTTAGGTGAACGTCATATTCGCGTTAATGCAATCTCTGCTGGAGCGATTAAAACGCTTGCTGTAACTGGTATCAAACATCATCGTGATCTTCTAAAGGAATCGCAAAGTAGAACCGTTGATGGTGAAAATGTTAAGACAAGTGAAGTTGGTAATGTTGCTGCCTTCTTAGTTAGCGATTTAGCTAGTGGTGTAACCGGTGATATTATCTACGTGGATAAAGGGGTCCATCTAATTTAAATTGAAATAAAAAGCCTATTGTGGTTGGAAATATACTGGGAAGTTGAGGTAAAGAAATAACTTTCAGGGTATAAATCGTTACAATAAGGCTCTTTTTATTTGGTTAAGATGTAGTTCAATTTTTGATAAAAGAATTTAAATTTGATAATATTAACGGGTTAAATAAGCGAGTAAAAGCGGAGGGTTTATTTTGAAAATTGGAATTGATAAGTTAAGTTTTTTTACCAGTGATTTATATTTACCGATGG
Organism: Pediococcus stilesii; assembly: GCF_001437075.1. GTDB lineage: Bacteria > Bacillota > Bacilli > Lactobacillales > Lactobacillaceae > Pediococcus > Pediococcus stilesii. Next base: position 105,519 of record NZ_JQBX01000001.1, on the reverse strand, counting down.
CGGATCTGGCTAATGCTCGAAATGAGGACCCAAATAAATATTTAATCGGAATTGGACAGTCTAAACAGGCCGTTATTCGTAATTCGCAGGACACGGTTACTCTAGCAGCTAATGCGGCAATGAAAATCGTCGATGACGAAGAACGCGCTAAAATCGATTTAGTTCTTTTTGGTACGGAATCAGGTGTTGATAATTCGAAATCCGCGGCGATTTATCTGCAATCTCTTTTAAAAATTAATTCCGCGGCAAGTGGCGTGGAGCTAAAGCAGGCGTGTTTTGGTTTGACGGCAGGGATCCAACTGGCGATGGGTTACATCGCTTTACATCCAGATCGTCGGGTTTTACTTGTCGGTTCAGACATCGCACGTTATGGAATTAACACCCTGGGCGAAAAGACTCAGGGTGGCGGCGCTGTTGCGATGATTATGAGTGCTAATCCGCGTATTCTTGAAATTGGAACACAAAGTACACATCTCACACGCGATATTATGGATTTTTGGCGTCCATTAAACCGAGATGAAGCACTAGTTGATGGGCAATATTCTTCAGAAGAATTTATTCAATTTTTTAAAGAAACGTTTAACCTGTATTTGGAAAGCCAAGATGAAACAATTAATGATTTCGACGCACTAATTTTTCACTTGCCGTACACTAAAATGGGGTTGAAGGCTTTAAGAGCGGTTTTAGAAAATGTTGACAATTTATCAGTTAAGGAACGATTACTGGATAAATTTGAAGACAGTCGACGGCTAAACCGGGAAGTTGGTAATTTGTATACGGGATCACTTTATTTAAGCTTAATATCGCTATTAACGGCGGGAACCTTAAAAGATGGAGCAAATATTGGTCTTTTTAGTTATGGATCAGGTGCTGAGGGAGAATTCTTTACGGGTAAAGTGGTAGCAGGTTATGAAAAAATGATTAATAAAAATTCTGTCAAATTTTTAGAGAATCGACAAGCTGTCTCTGTTTCTGAGTATGAAAGAATTTATCGCAGTTTCTTAAAACCACAAACCGACGATGCAAAAACAGATTTTAAAAATGATCCAGCGCCTTTCGTTTTCAAAGGACAGGAAAATCAAAAAAGAATCTATGATCAAAATAATGAAAATAGAAATTAAGTTTTCGTCGTACTATATAACTCGATCATTTTCTTGATTGGAATTTTGAGCAATTTTTAAATGAAATCATCTTTAAAAAAAACGGCCATGACAAAATTTTACATTGTCATGGCTGTTTTTTTGTAGTTCGTTATTTTTTAAGAGAACATGTTATAAGTTGTTTTACCATCTTTAATGATCAACATTGCCTTATTAGTCTGATCCGGTTGATCTAGTTCTAGGGCGTATCCGGAACCGAGATCTTTCTTCAAGGTTTTAGAAACTTCAACAAATTTGTCTTCAATATCATTAAAATTACTATTCTCAACTTGATCTGGGTTAGAAATCAATTGCTTAAAAACTTTTTTTGTATCTTTATCAGTTGGACTGACATGATAGGTTTTGGTATCCGCATCATACGTTAAGGTTCCAAAAGTTTTGAAAGATTTGGCGAGATTTTTCTTAACGTCCAAAGCTTTTTGGGCCTGAGAAGAAGAAGACTTGCTGGCCCTACTAATGTCTTCTAATTTATTGTCTCGAAGACTTGCAGATTTTTTAGTAGAAAGTGATGTATTAGCCACCGATTGATTGTTTTCATGAGCAGTTTTAATGACGCTTTGGGCTGAAATGAAAACAAAAATAAGCGGTACGATAACCAGCAGAAGGCCCCAAATTATCGAGCCTCGATTCCTAATTGCTGAGAAGAGTTGAAAAATACCTAAAATTAATGTGATTGAAGCTAAAATTAAAACGTATAGCATGGACTTCCTCCGAAATGATTTATTACCTTAACATAGTATGCGTTGAAAGTGATTATAAATCAATAGGTAGTCCATCTTTTAGTAAATTTCATCACGGAAAAGGCCAACAACTTTGCCTAATATGGTCACGTTATCCAAAATGATGGGATCCATCGTGTCATTTTCAGGCTGAAGTCGGATATAACCATCTTCTTTGAAGAACCGTTTGCAGGTTGCTTCGTTTTCTTCGGTCATTGCGATGACAATTTCACCATTATCGGCACTAGTTTGCTTACGGACGATAACCTGATCGCCAGATAAAATACCGGCATTGATCATGCTTTCGCCACGAATTGTGAGCATAAATAAATTGCTACTCTCATTTTCGTATTCAGGTGGAACTGGGAAAAAATCGGTCGCTTCTTCAACGGCTAAGATCGGTTCGCCAGCCGTAACGACCCCCAATAATGGAATTTTTGGATTGTCATCTTTGACGCCGAGCGCCTCACGCCCTAATTGAGTAATTTCAAGTGCTCGTGGCTTAGTGGGGTCCTTTTCAAGAAAACCATTTTTCTGTAAACGATCAATGTGGCCGTGGACCGTCGAAGTCGAAGATAAACCGATTGCACTTCCGATTTCGCGTACGGTTGGCGGATAACCTTGAGCGTTAACTGTTTTGTATATATATGCTAAAACGCTAAGCTGCTTTGTGCTAATATTTTTTGCCATTTTTTCACCCCATAAATATTTATTTTTATTCTAGCATAATGGGGGGCTTTTCTCAAACAAACGTTCGCCTTTAAAATTGAAATTAATACCGTTACATAGTATTATAGAGGATAGATAACAAGGGGGTATTTACAATGGCCGATGCCGAGATGCAAAAATTAATTAAGCGGATTAACGAATTAGCAAAAAAGGCAAAAGAAGAAGGTCTTTCAGATTTAGAAATCATTGAAAGAAAAGATCTCCGTCAAAAGTATTTGAAAAAATTTAGAGCAAGTTTCAAAAGCCAAGTTGAGATGATGCAAATCTTTGATAAAGATGGTAAGGAAGTTACTCCGGAAAAGGTTAAAGAAGTTCAACGGAAAAAGGGCTTACGTGACGATTAAATCAGTCTTTCGTTTTCCTCCATTTTTGTGTAGAATGGACAAGTAAGCTGTTTTTGAGGAGGATTGTACATGTCAACTGGAATTTGGATTATGATTGTAATTATCGCCGCGCTTCTTGGTGCAGTTGGTGGGTTCTTCTTTGCTCGTCGTTATATGGAGAATTATTTGAAAAATAACCCACCCATTAACGAAGATATGCTCAGAACGATGATGCTTCAGATGGGACAAAAGCCATCACAAAAGAAGCTCCATCAAATGATGAATGCAATGCAAAATCAATCAAAGAATCAAAAATAAAAAAACGTCCGTTAAATTACGGACGTTTTTTTATTTTTTAGAAACATCAATGTATTTAAATTCAGGATTAATTTCGTTATCTAAATTAGAAAAAGCTGCGTTTAATGTTTGTTCAAGATTTGCTAAATTTTGGTCGTTTAATTTGAGTTTCCGGTCTACTTTAATTGGTTCACCAAAATTAATGTGGATTTTTTTTCGGCTAAAAAGAGCCTTGAAGGATAGGGGTCCTTGATAAACCGCTGGAATAATCGGAACATTGGCTAATTTGGCAATTACAAAGGCGCCGTTTTTTAGTTCCTGAGAGTGACGCGTTCCCGAAGGAAAAATGATTGTCGATAGCTCACCCTGCTTTAAAATTTTAACAGGTGTTTTAATTGCAGATGGTCCGGGATTTTCGCGGTCAACTGGAAATGCATTTAGTTTGGTGATCAACCATTTGAAAAAACGATTTTTAAAGAGCTCTTTTTTAGCCATAAATGAAAAACGTTTTGGGTAGGCTGCTAACGCATATAAAACTGGATCAAGCCACGTCCGGTGGGGTGCAACCAAAACGTAAGATCCGGCGGGTAATCGCTGTTGATTGTGAACGTCTGGTTTTCCATTGATTAAAAATAAAATTCCAGAAACGAGATGTTTAATAAATGTATAGAACATGAGACAACCTGTGCTTTCATAAATTTACTATTTCAAGTATATTATGAAGAATAACGAATTAAAAGGAGTTTTAAATGCAAGTTAAGTTAAATAGTGATGAACGAATTGATCAATTGTATCGAGATGACATTCAAATCATCCAAAGTTCATCAGTTTTTTCATTTTCTTTGGATGCGGTTCTGCTAGCCAATTTTGCGGATGTGAAACAAAAGTCTAAAACTAAAATTATTGATTTATGTGCGGGAAACGGTGCGGTTGGTTTGTTTTTATCTAAAAAAACGGATGGAGATGTGACAATGGTGGAGATTCAGTCACGATTGTCTGACATGGCACGCCGAAGCATCGAGATTAATAATTTGTCTGATCGATACCATGTTTTAAATATTCCACTAAAGGATTCGTTAGAATATATCAATGCGGATAGCGTTGATAACATCGTGTGCAATCCGCCTTACTTTGAAAATTTGCCAAATAGCAAGAAAAATCCTAACGAATATTTGGCACTTGCCCGCCATGAAATAACTACCACCTTAGATGAAATTTTATTTACTAGTCAAAAACTATTGAAAATGAATGGTAAATTATTCATGGTCCACCGACCGGATCGACTCCCGGAAATTCTGGCCACCATGACAGCGAATCGGTTAGCCCCTAAACGAATTCAGTTCGCCTATTCGCATCCAAACGATCAAGCTAACATGGTTTTAATCGAAGCGATAAAAGATGGTAGGCCGAATGGAACCAAAATTTTACCTCCAATCATAATTTATGACGGAAAAAACTACTCAAAAACAATTAAGGAACTTTTATATGGAAATTCCACTGACTAACGGCTTTTATTTTTACGTATTACTCTGCGCGGATCAAACATTATATGGTGGTTATACAATTAATTTGATCAATCGGGTTGTTAAACATAATCTTGGTCAGGGAGCAAAGTACACTAAAGTAAAAAAGAGAAGGCCGGTTAAGTTAATTTATTTTGAAAGCTTTGATAATCAACACGACGCAATGAGCGCGGAATATCATTTTAAAAAGCAAACGCGTATAGATAAATTAAATTATTTGAAAAATAATGGCGTATTATTACCCGCTTTATATTAAAAGATGATACATTAATAGCAATTAAAAGAAGGGAGCACATCTAATGAAAATTATTGCGTATGGTATTCGAGACGATGAAGAACCTTATTTAGACGAATGGGTTGAAAAAAATAATGTTGAAGTTACGGCAGTCAGCGAACTGCTTGATTCAACGACGATTGATCAGGCCGAAGGGTTCGATGGAATTGTCGCTTATCAACAAAAGCCTTATACATCCGACTTGTTTGAAAAAATGAATAAATTTGGAATTCATTCATTTTCACTTCGAAATGTCGGTGTCGACAACGTTCCAGCGGAAGCTGTAATCCAAAATAAAATTAAAATTTCAAATGTTCCAGCGTATTCACCAAGTGCAATTGCTGAACTTTCAGTGACACAATTGCTGGCATTACTTCGTAAAATTCCTGAATTTGAGTATAAAATGAACCACGGTGATTTTCGGTGGGAACCAGATATTGGTCTTGAATTAAACCAAATGACCATTGGAGTAATTGGAACGGGTCGCATCGGCCGCGCCGCAATTGATATTTTTCAAGGCTTTGGAGCCAAGATAGTGGCGTACGATGTTTTTAGAAATCCAGAATTGGAAAAAGCTGGTTTATACGTTGATACTCTTGAAGAATTATATCAAAAGGTTGATGTTGTCACCCTTCATGTGCCTGCTTTAAAGGATAACTACCACATGTTGGACGAAAAGGCCTTTAATCAAATGAAAGACGGGGTATTTATTCTAAATTACGCCCGTGGGACATTGATCGATACACAGGCCCTTTTAAACGCATTGGATTCAGGAAAAGTTGCTGGAGCTGCATTAGACACTTATGAAAATGAAGTGGGTATCTTTGATGTTGATCATAAGGATCAGCCAATTCAAGATCCGGTCTTTAATAATTTGTTTGCGCGTCGGAATGTCATGATCACACCGCATTCAGCGTTTTACACCCGTCCAGCGGTTAAGAATATGGTTCAAATTGCCTTGGATAATAATAAAGCTTTAATCGAAAAGGGTTCTTCAGCAAACGAAGTTGAACTCGCCTAAGTTTTACCTTGAAATAAAATAATCATTAGGGTAAAATTATATTCGGCCTGTGGGTCAAAAAACACACTTGATTGGAAGTTGAGGGAGTGCTCAAAGCATTTTGGGTCCTGAAACCGCTGAAAATCAAGGAGGAAAAAACTAGGAGGAAAATAACATGTCTGTTATTTCTATGAAACAATTGCTTGAAGCCGGTGTACATTTTGGACACCAAACACGTCGCTGGAACCCTAAAATGAAGCCATTCATCTTTACGGAACGTAATGGTATTTACATCATTGATTTACAAAAAACTGTTAAATTAATTGATAATGCATACAACTTTGTAAAAGATGTTGCTGCAAATGACGGGGTTGTTCTTTTCGTTGGTACAAAGAAACAAGCACAAACTGCAATCGAAGAAGAAGCAAAACGTGCTGGACAATACTTTGTTAACCATCGTTGGTTAGGTGGAACACTTACCAACTGGAACACAATTCAAAAACGTATCAAGCGCTTAAAAGACTTGAAGAAGATGGAAGAAGACGGCACATTTGACCGTTTACCTAAGAAAGAAGTTGCTCTTTTAAATAAACAAAAAGACAAACTTGAAAAATTCTTGGGTGGTATTGAAGATATGCCACACACTCCAGATGTATTATTTGTTGTTGATCCTCGCAAGGAACAAATTGCGATTAAGGAAGCTCAAAAGTTGAATATTCCAGTCGTAGCTATGGTCGACACAAATTCTGATCCTGATCAAGTTGATGTTATTATTCCATCAAATGATGATGCTATTCGTGCCGTTCGTTTAATCACTGCTAAGATGGCTGACGCAGTTATCGAAGGTCGTCAAGGTGAAGACGATGAAGATGCTTCACAAGAAGTTGTTGCTGAAGGTGTAAGCAAAGATTCTCTTGAAGACTTAAAGAAGTCTGTTGAAGAAGGAAGCAACGAAGAATAATTATCACTTAGGCTGTCGCGATTTGAGACCTTTTAGGCCTGAGATTATGCGCGGCCTTTTTTTACGGATTCACATTTAAATTGTTATTATATAAGCTAAGGAGGCCATAAAAAATGGCAAGTATTTCAGCTAAACTAGTAAAAGAACTACGTGACAAAATCGGTGTCGGTATGATGGACGCCAAAAAAGCCCTCGTTGCTACAGAAGGCGATATGGAAAAGGCAATTGATTTTCTTCGTGAAAAAGGTATTGCCAAAGCTGCAAAGAAGAGCGACCGTGTTGCTGCTGAAGGTCTTGCAGACGTTGAAGTTCATGACAACACTGCTGCAATCGTTGAAGTTAACTCTGAAACTGACTTTGTTGCTTCAAACGATCGTTTCATCGATTTAGTTAAGGAAATTGCTTCACAAGTTGCACTTGAAAAACCTGCAGACGTTGAAGCTGCTTTGAAATTGAAATCACCAAAGGGAACTTTGAATGATGATATTATTGAAGCTACTCAAGTTATCGGTGAAAAGATTTCTCTTCGTCGTTTTGCAACTTTAGATAAGGGCGATAACGAACATTTTGGTTCATACCTTCACATGGGTGGTAAAATTGCCGCGCTTGTTTTAATTGAAGGTGCAGATGAAGAAACTGCTAAAGACGTTGCTATGCACGTTGCTGCTATCAATCCTAAGTACGTTAACCGTGATGAAGTTCCATCAGATGTACTTGATCACGAACGCGAAGTTCTTACTAAAGAAGCTGAAGGAGAAGGAAAGCCAGCTAATATCATCGATAAGATGGTTACTGGTCGTCTCAACAAGTTCTTGGCTGAAGTTAGCTTAGATGACCAAGAATTTGTTAAAGATCCTGACCAAACAGTTGCTAAGTATGTTGCTTCTAAGGGCGGAAAAGTTAAATCATTCATCCGTTACGAAGTTGGCGAAGGTATCGAAAAGCAAACTGTTGACTTTGCTGAAGAAGTTCGTAAGGAAATGGGTCAATAGAATAAAATTCAACGTTTGGCTAAATGCTCAATTACGATTGAATTGAAACTAAAAAAAGCGAATTAATTCTGAGTTAAACTCAATTAATTCGCTTTTTTGTAGGAATTCACACGGAATGGAAGTGTGGTTTGTACGGATTTATGATAAAATTACTGATGGAAAATAAACATAGGAGGCCGTAATATGTCTGAGGTTAAATATAAGCGAGTAATCATGAAACTGAGTGGAGAAGCTCTTGCTGGGGATAAAGGAACTGGGATTAATCCACCAGTTATTCAAAAAGTAGCTGAAGAACTTCGTGACGTGCATGACCTAGGAGTACAAATTGCAATTGTGGTTGGCGGTGGAAACATGTGGCGTGGTGAAACTGGAGAACAATTAGGCATGGAGCGGGTTCAAGCCGACTACATTGGAATGTTAGGAACCGTGATGAATGCGTTAGCGCTACAAGATAGTTTGGAGTCTCTGGGAGTTCCAACCCGCGTACAAACATCAATTGAGATGCGGCAAATTGCTGAACCATATATTCGGCGTAAAGCTGTTCGGCATCTTGAAAAAAATCGGGTGGTAATTTTTGCTGCCGGGACTGGTAGTCCGTACTTCTCTACCGATACAACTGCTGCTTTAAGAGCAGCTGAAATTGGCGCTGAAGCAATTTTAATGGCTAAAAATGGGGTTGATGGAATTTATTCGGCTGATCCAAATAAAGATCAAAATGCCGTGAAATTTGATCGATTAACACACATGGACATCATTGACAAGGGATTGAATGTGATGGATACAACTGCCAGTTCCTTATCAATGGAAAATAATATTCCATTAGTTGTCTTTAATTTAAATCAATCTGGAAATATCAAACGAGTTGTTGCCGGTGAAAACATCGGAACAACAGTAAGGGGAGAGTAAATTGGCAAAAAACGAAACAATTACAAAAGCTGAAGAAAAAATGAAAAAAGCGCATCAAGCATTAGAACGTGATTTAGGTTCTATTCGTGCAGGACGTGCAAACGCATCTTTATTGGACAAAGTTTCCGTTGATTACTATGGCGCACCAACTCCGCTCAATCAGATGGCATCAATCAGTATTCCAGAACCACGTGTTTTATTGGTTACACCCTACGACAAGAGCGTGTTAAATGATATCGAGCAAGCTATTTTGGTCTCAGATTTAGGGATTAATCCAGCTAACGATGGTACTGCAATTCGCTTAGTAATTCCACAGCTTACTGAAGAAACGCGGAAAGATTTAGCTAAAAGCGTTAAAGCTGAGGGTGAAAAGGCCAAAGTTGCCGTTCGAAATGTTCGTCGGGACGCGATGGACACCCTTAAAAAAGGAAACAAAAATGGCGATTATAACGATGATGAATTTCACGATTTAGAAAAGCAAACTCAGACAATTACGGACCAAGCAATTAAAGTGGTTGACGAAATCGTTGCCAACAAAGAAAAAGAAGTTCTTGAAGGCTAAAACAGTATTATTTAATTTTTAGAGTTAAAACGTACCGGGATGGTTGTTTTAGCTCTTTTATTTTCGTAAGTAAAATGATTTTACAATCTTTTTTTGATAAAATAATAACATTAGCTTGGAGGTCCTTTAATGAAAATTACTCAAAAAGTTCAGACGGAGTTAAATGATAATATTCCCAAACACGTTGCCATTATAATGGATGGCAACGGGCGATGGGCTCAAAAAAAGTTTTTACCTAGGGTTGCGGGACATAAGCGCGGAATGGAAGTTGTTAAAACTATCACCAAAAGTGCTAGTAAATTAGGAATTAAAGTCTTGACCTTATACGCTTTTTCAACTGAAAATTGGAAGAGACCACAAGATGAAGTTTCCTTTTTAATGAAATTACCAATTACCTTTTTTGATAAATTTGTTCCGGAATTGGTTGAAGAAGGCATTCAGGTTCGAGTCACCGGAAATATTGCTGGCCTGCCAGCGGCAACTCAACAATCGGTTCAAAAAGCAATTGCAGATACGGCAAACGGAACTAAGATGATCCTGAACTTTGCGCTTAACTATGGTAGTCGAGATGAAATTACCCAGATGGTGCAAGCAATTGCTACGGATATTGCCCATAAAAAACTAACCATTGATGAGATTGATGAAAAAGTCATTGACCAGCACTTACAAACTAATTTTTTAGGAGAATTATCTGATCCGGACGTCTTAATTCGGACGAGTGGAGAAGAACGAATTTCTAATTTTTTACTTTGGCAAATTGCATATAGTGAATTGGTTTTTACAGATACCTTATGGCCAGATTTTAATGAACAAATTTTTATCGAATTAATAAAAGAGTACCAAAAACGCGATCGGCGCTTTGGTGCAATTAAAAAGTGAGGAATTAATTTTGAAGCAACGTGTAATTACTGCCGTAGTGGCCTTAATAATTTTCATTCCAATTATTTATCTTGGAGGAACATTAATCGAAATTGCAGCACTGGTGCTAGCTGGGGTTGCAATGAGTGAAGTTCTCATTATGAAAAAGATTCTGCTGGTTTCACCTGAAGCGATTATTAGTATCCTAGGGACGCTTTTCTTAGTGGCACCAAAAGACTGGATGAATAGTTTGCCAGATCAAATCAATACGCCGTTTATGTTTATCTTGTTTGTTTTAGCATTAATGCTGCGTGTTGTTTTTAGTCGAAATCGGTTTAATTTTGATGATGCTGGTGTACTTTCCTTAACGATGCTGTATATCGGATTTGGCTTTAACATGTTTGTCCAAGCACGTTCGATAGGACTAGCGATGCTAATGTACTTATTACTAATTGTTTGGAGCACTGACAGTGGAGCTTATTTAATTGGCCGAAAAATTGGTAAGACTAAATTGGCTCCTCAAATTAGTCCAAATAAAACATGGGAAGGGTCAATCGGCGGGACACTTGTGGCGATTGTTGTCGGAATAATTTTTTCTGCAACCGCAATGATCCACTATGGCCTAATTACAACTGTATTCATGACGATGTTTCTTTCAATAGCAGGCCAACTAGGTGATTTAATTGAATCCTCGCTAAAAAGGTTCTATGGCGTTAAAGATTCAGGTAAAATTTTACCTGGTCACGGTGGAATATTAGATCGGTTTGATAGCTTATTACTTGTGTTACCAATGGCATATCTCTTAGGAATATTGTGAGATGCCGGTTAGGAGTCATCTATGATAACGACAATCATTACTTTTATTATTGTTTTTGGAATTCTGGTCATCGTTCATGAATACGGCCATTTTATCGCAGCTAAGAAATCAGGAATTCTGGTCCGCGAATTTTCTGTTGGTATGGGACCTAAAATTGTTGATATGCAGCGCAATGGAACCACGTACACGTTGAGAATTCTACCGATTGGTGGATACGTTAGAATGGCTGGTCTTGATGAACAAGAAGACGAATTAAAGCCTGGACAACATGTGACCTTAACAACCAATGCGCAGGGAGAGGTAACCGTGATTAACACCTCCAATAAAGTGCAAAATTTAGCTGGAATTCCCGTTGATGTCACTAAATTTGATTTGCAGGATGCGTTATTCATTGAAGGTTACGAAAATGGTGATGAAGATCAAACAAGACGTTTCAAAATAATTCATGATGCGTCAATTATTGAATCTGATGGAACTGAGGTTCGAATTGCGCCACGGGATGTGCAATTTCAATCAGCCAGCATTTGGCGGCGGTTGATTACTAATTTTGCTGGACCATTTAACAACTTTATCCTAGCGATTATTGTATTTTCGATTATGGGAGTCGCACAGGGCGCGGTTCCTTCTAATTCGAATAAAGTTCAAGTGATTGAAAATGGAATCGCCCAAAAGGCTGGACTAAAAGATAATGATCGAATTGTTAGTGCAAATGGTGTTAAAATTAACAACTGGACAGAACTATCAAAAGCAGTTTCTAATAATCCTGAAAAGTCGGTTACTTTAAAAGTGGTGCGAGGAGATCAAACTCAAGACATCAAAGTAACACCAAAGCTCGTTAAAAATGGTAGTCAGAAGGTCGGAATGATTGGTGTCCAGGCCACAATGACTACCAATTTAGGGCAACGGATTTTGTACGGATTTACCGGGACGTGGCAAATGACAAAGAGTTTATTTACGGCGCTCGGCCAAATGTTACACGGTTTTAGTTTAAACGACTTGGGTGGTCCGGTCGCAATCTATGCGACGACTTCCAAAGCTACTCACCAAGGACTGCTGTCAGTAATGTATGTACTTGGTTTTCTATCTTTAAACCTTGGAATTGTAAATTTACTACCGATTCCGGCGTTAGATGGGGGTAAGATCCTTTTAAATTTCATCGAAGTTATTCGAAGAAAACCAATGAAAACGGAAACGGAGAATCTAATTACCCTAATCGGATTTGGATTCCTAATGCTGTTAATGTTACTAGTAACGTGGAACGATATTCAAAGATACTTTTTTTAAATCATTTTAAGGAGTTAAAATTTAAAATATGAAACAATCAAAAATGTTGATCCCAACTGTCAAAGAAGTTCCCAATGATGCTGAAGTGTTAAGTCATAAAATGATGTTACGTGCCGGATACATCCGACAAATTTCAGCTGGAATGTATGCTTATTTACCGTTAGCATATAAAGTTATTGAAAAAATCAAAAAAATTATTCGAGAAGAGTTAGATGCCATTGATGCGGTTGAAATGTTGACCCCCGCTGTTTTACCGGCTGAACTTTGGAAAAAATCGGGCCGTTACGAAACTTATGGGCAAGAGTTATACAAATTTAAAAACCGCCACGATCGCGATTTTATTTTAGGCCCTACACATGAAGAAACAATGACAGCGTTAATCCGTGACGAAGTAAAGTCTTATAAAAAATTACCGCTGACTTTATACCAAATTCAAATGAAATATCGAGATGAAGATCGACCACGGTATGGATTGTTACGTGGACGTGAATTTTTGATGAAAGATGCTTATTCATTTCATGCAGATGAAGATACGCTTGACCAAAGCTATCGTGATTTTGAAAAAGCTTATAAAAGAATTTTTGACCGTTGTGGTTTAAATTACCGTGAAATTGTCGGAGATGCTGGGGCAATGGGTGGACATGATTCAAAGGAATTTTCAGCAATTGCCTCCATTGGTGAAGATACAATTGCCTACTCTGAAGAAAGTGATTACTCGGCTAACCTGGAAATGGCCAGCAGTGTTTATCAGAATCTTCAAATGCATGAAAATCCTGAAGAATTAACTAAAGTTGCCACTGATGAAGCGCACACGATTGACGAAGTTGCTGAAAAGCTTGAAATTGATGCGGATCGTTTGATTAAAACTTTGGTATTGATTGCAGATGGCACGCCGGTCATTGCGTTGCTTCGTGGTAATGATCAACTAAATGAAGTCAAATTAACTAATTTGTTGCATGCCGATGAAGTGCGTGAAGCTTCAGAAGAAGAAACGATGGATCTACTGGGAGCACACTTTGGTTCATTAGGACCAATCATCAATCATTCGGATGTCAAAATTGTGGCTGACAAATACATTGAACAAATGGTCAATAGCGTCATTGGTGCTAACGAAGATGGTTTTCATTATATTAACGCTAATGTTGGTCGAGATTTCAAGGTTGATGAATATGCCGATATCCGTACGGTCAGAGAGGGCGAACTTGCACCCGACGGTAAAGGGACGCTTAAGTTTACTAAGGGGATTGAAATTGGCCATATTTTCAAAATTGGTACGAAATACTCTGAAGCACTCGATGCAAAGGTTCTGGACGAAAATGGACGTGCAATTCCGGTCATTATGGGCTGCTACGGAATTGGAGTTAGTCGTCTGCTCTCGGCCGTTTCAGAACAACAGGCTGATGAAAATGGACTTGTATGGCCAAAGAACATCGCTCCATTTGATGTCCATGTCATTCCAGTAAATGCCAAAAACGAAGAACAAATGAACATGGCCAATGAGATTAATACAGAATTAGTCGCGGCTGGATACGATGTTTTGGTTGATGATCGTAAAGAACGGGCGGGCGTTAAATTTGCCGATTCCGATTTAATTGGAGTACCATTGCGCGTGACGGTCGGTAAAAAGGCCGCTGATGGAATTGTAGAAGTTAAATTAAGAAAAACGGGCGAAACTGTTGAAGTCAAGTTAGCAGAATTAAAGAATACGATTGAAATTCTGTTGAACCAGGCCCAATAAAAGAAAAGATGAAATCACAGGCTGAGAAAATTTATTTTTCAGCCTGTCGTTATTTGTAGTTGATTATCAACGTTAGGAGGCTTCACGTTGAGTTTGTCAGGAAAAGAACAATTTAAAATTTTATTAGATCAAATTCAATGGTCGGACGGTTCGACGCTAAATGATGGATTGATTAAAGATTTGATCGTCCACTCTGCTTCAAAACGTTGGACTTTCAATTTTGAATTTGATGCCGTTTTACCGTTTCAAACGTTTTTGGAATTTCATCAAAAGCTATTAGCAACTTTTCAATCAATTGCAGCAATTGATTATCAAATTAGCGTCAAAACAAATAAAAACATGGCCGCTGAGGTCACTAAATATTGGGAATGGGTTGTTAAAAATAGTGGGATTCAATCCTCTTTTTTACAAGTGCTGTGTGATAAATCGGTTCCTGAGTTTAGCGGCGACGAATTAGTCATTAAGGTTGAAAATGAAATTACTAAGAATTTTTTAAACGATGAGATTTTAAAGACGTTGCTTAACACGTATCAGCGTGTCGGATTTAGTGATTTTAAGATTAAAACGGTGATTGATGATAATAGTGCCCAAGAACGTTTGCAGGCTTATCATGAAGAAAAGGCAAAGCGTGATCAAGAAATCGTTCAACGAGCCACCGAGGCAATCAAAAAGGCCGAAAGTAAGAAAAAGACGGCCTCAGATAAAGGCTTACCCGAGTTTAACGGTAAAGTCCAAATTGGAAAACCAATTAGTAGCAATGAGAACATCGTTCAATTACGCGATATTAATCAAGAAGAGCGCTCAGTTAGTATTGAGGGATACATTTTCGATGTTGAAATTAAGACTTTACGTTCAGAACGACAACTCTTAATCTTCAAGGTTACCGACTATACTTCTTCAATTACGGTTAAGAAATTTTCGAGAAATGAAACCGATGAACAATTGTTTTCAGCCGTAAAGAAGGGGCTTTGGGTTCGCGTTCGCGGAAGTGTTCAGGAAGATAGTTTTATGAAAGATTTAACCATGAATGCCTATGATGTAATGCAAGTTAGCCATGTTGAACGCCAAGATACGGCGGATAAAAAACGAGTCGAGTTACACTTGCATACAAATATGAGCACCATGGATGCCACTAACAATATTAGCGATTTTGTTGGTCAGGCCGCTAAATGGGGGCACCCAGCAATTGCCGTCACGGACCATGCTGGCTTGCAAGCTTTTCCGGAAGCCTATTCGGCCGGAAAAAAGAACGGCGTTAAAACTCTTTTTGGTGTTGAGGCAAATTTAGTTGATGATGGAGTTCCGATTGCGTATAACAGCACACACCGAGCTTTAAAAGGTGGCAAGTATGTAATCTTTGACGTTGAAACAACGGGACTGTCTGCAATTTATGATAAAGTGATCGAACTTTCCGCCGTTAAAATGGAAAACGGAAATGTGATTGATCAATTCGAAGAATTCATTGATCCTGGGTTCCCGCTGTCTGAAACTACCATTAATCTGACAAGTATTACAGATGAAATGGTACACGGTTCAATGAGCGAGGAAGAAGTATTTAAAAAATTCCGTGATTTTTATGAAGATGCGATTATTGTTGGACATAACGTCACATTTGATATTGGATTTATGAATACTGGATATTTACGTCATGGACTAGAAGAAATTAAGAATCCAATCATTGATACTTTGACGCTTGCTCGCTTTTTGTATCCAACGTTAAAGGGCTACCGTCTAAACACCCTGGCCAAAAAATTTGGTGTAGCTTTGGAGCACCATCATCGAGCAATTTATGATGCCGAAACCACTGGACATTTATGTTATCTTTTCTTGAAGGATGCTGAGGAGCGGTATGCGATTGAGTACCATGATCAGTTGAACGACCATATGACTGAAAATGATGCTTACAAGCATGCGCGTCCCAGCCACGCAATTTTAATTGCGAAGACTCAAGCGGGGTTAAAAAACTTATTTAAGTTGGTATCGTTATCTAACGTCAAGTACTATTATCGTGTTCCGCGAATTCCGCGTTCCGAGCTTGAAAGATTACGTGAAGGGATCATCGTTGGCTCGGCCTGTTCTAGTGGTGACGTCTTTACCGCGATGATGCAAAAGGGGTATGCTGATGCGCGCCGTAAGGCAAAATTCTATGATTATTTAGAAGTCATGCCCAAGCCGGTTTATCAGCCATTGATTGAACAAGAATTAATTAGCGATACTAAAAAACTTGAAGAAATTATCGGTAACATGGTTGAGCTTGGCGATGATTTGAATATTCCAGTGGTTGCAACTGGGGATGCCCATTATTTGAATCCAGAAGATTACATTTATCGAAAGATTTTAATTAACTCTCAAGGTGGAGCTAATCCGTTAAATCGGACTGAACTGCCAGATGTTCACTTCCGGACAACCGACGAGATGCTAGAATCGTTCTCATTTTTAGGTTCCGCAACAGCACAAAAAATTGTTGTTGAGAATACTAATAAAATTGCTGATAGCGTTGATGAAATTAGTCCGGTGAAAGATAAATTGTATACGCCTAAAATGCCGGGAGCCGAAGATCGGATTAAACAACTTTCAATGGATCGGGCACATGCGATGTATGGCAAAGAACTTCCGCAGATTGTTAAGGAGCGGTTAGACAAAGAACTAACAAGTATCATTGGAAATGGATTTTCGGTGATTTACCTAATTGCACAAAGATTAGTGCATAAAAGTAATAAAGACGGATACTTGGTTGGATCACGTGGTTCCGTTGGTTCGAGTTTTGTTGCCACAATGTCTGGAATCACCGAAGTTAACCCGCTACCACCACATTACCGTTGTCCGGAATGTCAATATTCGTTCTTCTATACCAAAGGTGAGTACGGCTCAGGATACGATTTACCAGATAAAAAGTGTCCAGAGTGTGGCGCCTTGATGATTGGGGATGGACAGGATATTCCTTTCGAAACATTTTTAGGCTTTAAGGGAGATAAGGTGCCAGATATTGATTTAAACTTCTCTGGTGACTATCAACCTATCGCTCACAACTACATGCAGGTTCTGTTTGGTAAGAACAATGTATTTAGGGCCGGTACGATTGGAACAGTTGCTGATAAAACGGCATTTGGTTATGTAAAGGCATACGAACGCGATACTAATCAACATCTTCGCGGGGCGGAAATTGAACGACTGGCACAAGGTGCGACAGGGGTCAAACGGACGACTGGGCAACATCCGGCCGGAATTTTAATCGTTCCAGATTATATGGATGTTTTTGATTTCACACCAATCCAATATCCGGCCGACGATCAAACGGCCGCTTGGGAAACAACCCATTTTGATTTCCATTCGATCCATGATAATATTTTGAAAATGGATATCTTGGGGCATGATGATCCCACTATGATTCGAAAACTACAAGATTTATCCGGGATCGATCCAGAGACAATTCCAACCGACGATCCAGGAGTAATGAAAATCTTTTCAGGACCAGACGTGTTGGGGGTTACTCCCGAACAAATTCAGTCCAAAACCGGAACACTGGGGATTCCAGAATTCGGAACCCGTTTTGTTCGTGGAATGCTTGAGGAAACACATCCAACAAGTTACTCAGAATTGCTGCAAATTTCAGGTTTGTCGCATGGTACGGACGTTTGGTTAGGTAACGCCGAGGAATTAATTAAGGCGGGGACCGTTACGTTGAAAGATGTTATTGGTTGTCGTGATAATATCATGATGGATTTGATTCACTACGGATTGGATTCCCAGTCTTCATTTCAAATTATGGAAAGTGTTCGAAAGGGCAAAGGAATTCCCGACGGATTTGAAGATAAAATGCGTGATGCTAATGTACCAGATTGGTACATTGAATCATGTGGGAAAATTAAGTATATGTTCCCTCGTGCCCATGCTTCGGCATATGTTCTAATGGCACTTCGGATCGCATATTTTAAAGTCTATTTCCCATTAGTTTATTACGCAGCATATTTCACAGTTCGGGCGGATGACTTCGATATTGTATCGATGGCACGTGGAAAAGAATCCCTTAAGAACCGGATGCAAGAAATTAATGATAAGGGTAATGAAGCTTCCACAAAGGAGAAAAATTTACTCACGGTTCTTGAAATCGCCAATGAAATGGTTGAGCGTGGATTTGAATTCAAAATGATTGATATTGAAAAATCCGATGCAGAAGAATGGCTAATTGAAGGGAATACTTTAATTGCACCATTTAATGCGCTACCGGGATTGGGATTAAACGTTGCAAAACAAATTGTTGCCGCGAGGGCAGATAAGCCATTCCTTTCAAAAGAAGACTTATCCAAACGGGGACATGTTTCACAAACATTGATTGATTTTATGACGGAAAATAATGTTCTTTCAGAATTACCGGATGAAAATCAGTTAAGCTTGTTCTAAAAGTTTGCAAAAAGGCTAGTAAAATGGTATATTGATGCTAGTAATTTGATACTCGTTAATTGAGTGAGCAGCGATGCTCGCTCTTTTTATTGGCAAAATATAATTCTGGAGGTTCAAGTTTGAGTAACAATGTTGTTGAAAAGGTGACTGAATTGGTTCAGCCAATTGTTGATCGCCATAATTTTGAACTTGTTGAAGTTGAATTTGTTAAAGAAGGCCAAGGTTGGTTTTTAAGAGTTTACATTGACAAAGACGGCGGAATCAATATTGAAGAATGTGCAATGGTAAGCGATGAGCTGAGTGAAATTTTAGACCAGCAAGATCCAGATCCTATTCCACAAGCTTATTTTTTAGAGGTGTCTTCTCCAGGGGCTGAAAGACCTTTGAAAACGGAGCAAGATTTAAAGAAAGCGATTGGCGAATATATTCATATTTCGCTTTACGCTTCAATTAACAAACAAAAAGTATTTGAAGGCTACCTTAAGAGCTTTGAAAATAATGAATTAGTACTAGACTATTTGGATAAAACCAGACATAAAGAATTAAAAGTAACGTATGATCAGATTGCATTTGCTAGATTAGCAATTAAGATTTAGAGGAGAGTTTAAAATGAGTAAAGAAATGATTACCGCTCTTAATGTCTTAGAAATGGAAAAAGGGATTAAGAAAGAAATCGTTATTGACGCACTGGAAGCCGCTTTGGTTTCTGCATTTAAGCGAAACTACGGACAAGCTCAAAATGTCGAAGTTGAGTTTGATAACCGCAAAGGTGATATTCATGTTTACGCTGTAAAAAAAGTTGTTGAGGATGTTGAAGATGAGCAACAGGAAGTTAGCTTAGCGGACGCATTAACAATTAACCGTGCGTACGAGTTGGGTGATGAGATCAGATTTGAAGTTACTCCAAAAAACTTTGGCCGAATTGCTGCTCAAACTGCTAAACAAGTTATCATGCAACGGGTTCGGGAAGCTGAACGAGGGGTTGTTTACGAGAAATATAGCCAATATGAAGACGAGATCGTTACTGGTGAAGTGGCTCGACGTGACAACCGATACGTTTACGTTGATTTAGGCGGTGTCGAAGCCGTCATGTCTAAGCAAGATCAGATTCCTGGGGAACAATACGAACCTCATGATCATATTAAAGTTTACGTTACTAAAGTTGATGACAACGGTAAAGGACCACAGGTTTTTGTATCACGCAGTGCGTCAGGATTCTTAAAACGGCTATTTGAACAAGAAGTTCCAGAAATATATGATGGAACGGTTGAAATTATGTCAATTGCACGCGAAGCTGGTGATCGTGCGAAAGTTGCAGTTCGTTCAAACAATCCTGATATTGATGCAGTCGGAACATGCGTAGGTCCTCGTGGACAACGCGTTCAAACCATCGTTAATGAACTCCATGGCGAAAACATGGATATCGTTGAATGGGAAGAAGACACCGCAGCATACATCTCAAACGCATTGAATCCAGCGGAAGTGATTGATGTATTGTTCAACGAAGAAGAAGAAAACTCATGCATGGTAATTGTACCTGACTATCAATTATCATTAGCAATTGGTAAACGTGGTCAAAATGCACGTTTAGCCGCTAAGCTAACTGGATTTAAGATTGATATTAAGTCTGAAACGGATGCTTCCGAGTATGCTGAAGAAGACGACGATGTTGAAGAAAGTTCAGACGAAAACGCAGAATAAGGTTACGGAGGTGCATTTTCATGAAAACTAGAAAAATCCCGATGCGAAAAGATATTGTAACCAATCAAATGTTTCCTAAAAAGGAACTTGTTCGGATTGTGAAAAACAAAGAAGACGAGGTTTCAATCGATCCGACAGGGAAGGCGGCTGGTCGTGGTGCTTACATTGGATTAGATGTCGAGATTGCAAAACAAGCCAAAAAGAAACGAACATTTGACCAAGCCTTTAAAGTTAAAATTGATGACCAGTTTTATGATGAATTAATTGCATATGTAGATCATCAACAAGCACGAAAAGAACTATTTGGCAAATAATGATTAGAGAAGATATAAGTAAGTATCTCGGACTAATGCGACGTTCGGGGAATCTAATTACCGGTCAAGAATTGGTAATTAGTGCTATCCGGAGTCAAAAGGCCCGACTAGTACTTTTAACCGAAGATACCGGAGAATCCTCCAAGAAAAAAATTATTGATAAATGTCGATTTTATGACATTCCTGTGGTCGTTATGGGAAGCAAAATCGATATTTCAAACGCTATCGGGCAAAGCCGCTCGGTAGTGGCGACTAATAATAATGGATTTGCGAGGGGATTACTCAAGAAATTAAATAAATAGGAGCGTGAAACGATGGGCAAAAAGAGAATTTATGAATTAGCCAAAGAAATTAACGTTTCGAGTAAAGATATTATTGATAGAGCACAGGCAGATGGTTTAGACGTTAAAAACCATATGTCAACCCTTGATGATGCATCCGAAAAACATCTAAGAGAAGCATTTAAAAAGAATGTTGGTGACAACGCTAGCTCCAATAAGAGTGAAAAAAGTGCACAAACGCCAGAAAAGAGAACTCCTAAGTTTCGTTCAAGCAAAACTGGCAAAACAGTAGTTAAAAAAAGCGATCATCCAGCAACGGATGGCACAAAAGGAATCCAGAGATTGAAGTCATCTAATACTGAAAATAAAACTAATAATACTTCGAATAACAACCAAAATCGTAACCGTAACAATAACACTAATAACGGGCGTCCAAATGGGAATCAGAATCGTTCTAATCCAAATAATCGGAATAACCGTTCAGATAACCGTAATCAAAACAACAATCGAAATAACCAACGTCCGGTTAGAAATACACAGAAGAACGAAAAGCAAGACCGGATTCGTGCTTCAGTAGCTGAAGCAGCTCGAATGGCTGCCCAAGCAAGTCGCGAAGTTGCTAACGAAAAGCCACAAGCAAATCGTCAACGGACAAACGGTCCAAAACAAAACGATAACCGTCGTGACAACCAGAATCGTCCAAATAATGGACGGACGACCGGAACAACGGCTAATTCACGTCCAAACAATAACCGGAACAACGAGAATCGTTCCAATCGTCCTACAAACACTACCAACCGTCCAAGTAGCCAAAATACTAATGCCAATCGGACGGCTGCAAGTCGCCCAGAAACAACGGCGTCTACTACAAACACAACTAGTGGAAACGAAAAGAAGCAAGAACGCTTCAGCGGACGAAATAATAACAACCGTTTCAACAATAATAATCAACAAAACCGACCTTTTAATAAAGAAAATCGGAAAAACAAGAAGAAGAATCGTCGAGCAAAACGTGATGGACGCTTGAAGGAGAATACCAACAAAGTTGTCACAACACGTAAAGAACGGCCATTACCAGATGTTTTAGAATATAGCGAAGGAATCAACGTTGCAGAAATTGCTAAAAAAATTCATCGCGAGCCAGCTGAAATCATTAAGAAGTTATTCATGATGGGTGTGATGGTTAACCAAAACCAATCACTTGATAATGACACTGTCGAATTATTAGCGGCTGATTATGGAATCGAAGCACAACAAAAAGTGGAAGTAGATATTTCAGATATCGATAAGATCTTCGAAGATGAAGAAAAGAATACTGAAAACCTTGTTTCACGTCCTCCAGTTGTAACGATCATGGGTCACGTTGACCATGGTAAGACAACCCTATTGGATAAACTTCGTCATAGTCACATCACAGAAGGCGAAGCCGGCGGAATCACCCAAGGAATTGGTGCTTACCAACTTAAGCATGATGATAAGTTGATTACGTTCTTGGATACACCAGGACATGCTGCCTTTACTGAAATGCGTGCTCGTGGTGCTGACGTTACTGATATCACAATTTTGGTTGTAGCGGCTGATGATGGTGTTATGCCGCAGACAATTGAAGCCATTAACCATGCTAAAGCAGCTGAAGTTCCAATTATTGTAGCTGTAAATAAAATTGATAAGCCTGGCGCAAATCCGAACCATGTTATGGAACAACTAACCGAGTACGGTTTAATTCCGGAATCATGGGGTGGCGATACCATTTTCGTTGAAATTTCAGCTAAATTTGGTAAAAACTTGGATGAATTACTTGATATGATCTTACTTCAAGCTGAAGTTCTTGAACTAAAGGCTAATCCAGACCAAAATGCAGCCGGATCAGTAATTGAAGCCCAACTTGATCCTGGTAAGGGATCCATTGCGACTGTCTTGGTTCAACAAGGAACCATGCACGTTGGAGACCCCGTTGTTGTCGGAAACACCTTTGGTCGAATCCGGACAATGACTAATGAACATGGTCGGCGAGTAAAGGAAGCTACTCCATCAACACCAGTTGAAATTACCGGATTAAATGATGTTCCAGAAGCCGGTGATCGATTTGTTGTCTTCGATGATGAAAAATCTGCCCGTGCAGCCGGTGAAGAACGGGCTAAACGAGCACAAATGGAAGAACGCAAACGTAGCAACCACGTTACCTTGGACAATCTTTTTGATTCACTTAAAGAAGGTGAAATGAAGAAGGTTGATATTATTATCAAGGCTGACGTACAAGGATCGGTAGAAGCATTGGCCGATAGTTTACAAAAGATTGATGTTGAAGGTGTTCGGGTAAATATTATCCATAAGGCAGTTGGAGCCATTAACGAAAGTGACGTAACACTGGCTGCTGCAAGTAACGCCATCATCATTGGCTTTAACGTTCGCCCAACTGCACAGGCAAAACAATTAGCCGATTCTGAAGATGTTGATATTCGACTTCACCGAGTTATCTATAACGCAATCGATGAAGTTGAATCAGCAATGAAGGGAATGCTTGAACCAGTATACGAAGAAGAAATTACTGGCCAAGTTGAAATTCGTGAAACTTACAAAGTTTCTCGTGTTGGAACAATTGCCGGTGGTTATGTAACTGAAGGTTTTGTAACACGCGATTCAGGAGTGCGCTTAATTCGTGATGGTGTGGTAATTTATGAAGGTAAGCTTGGTAGTTTACGCCGATTCAAAGATGACGTTAAGGAAGTTAAACGTGGCTTTGAACTTGGTTTAACGATTGAAAATTACAACGATATCAAAATTGGTGACGTTGTTGAAGCATACCGCATGAAAGAAGTACCTGTTGAATAGATAGGAGGAAGCTATTATGGCTCGACAATATCGTTCAGATCGTTTGTCTCAAGAAATTGAAAAAGAAGTTAGTGATATTTTACGTCGCCGGGTGCGTGACCCCCGCGTTGATGGAATTACAATCACTGGTGTTGATGTGACAGGCGATTTACAACAAGCAAAAATCTTCTATAGTATTTTATCGGATAAGGCATCTGATGATAAAAAAACTAAAGAAGGTCTTGAAAAAGCATCTGGTCTAATTCGCAAAGAATTGGGCAGTCGTTTATCAATTTACAAAACGCCGGAATTAAGTTTTGTTCGTGATGAATCTGTTCAATACGGAGATAAAATTGATCAGTTACTCAATCAATTAAATAAAGATTAACTTTCAAAAGAACAGCACACGGTTGCTGTTCTTTTTTGATACATAAAAATATATACGTATTCTTAGTATGAATTCTTTTTTGTAAGCGGTATTTAATGTAAAATGGATTGGAAGGGCGTTTATAATGCAAAGGATGGAGAGGTTTACCTGATGAATGGAATTATCCCGATTAATAAGGAACGTGGAATGACGAGTCATGACGTCGTAGCTAAAGTCCGTGGAATTTTGAAAACGAGGAAAGTGGGACATAGTGGAACGCTTGACCCAAACGTGGATGGCGTTTTGCCGGTGTGCGTTGGTAGAGCAACGAAGGTAGTTGACTACTTAATGGATTTTGGAAAAACGTATAAGGGTTCAATTACGCTTGGATTTTCGACGACGACGGAAGATTTAGATGGTGACATAGTAGATCAGAAAAAGATGACTGAACCACTTTCAGATGATCAAATTAATGCAACGCTAAATTCAATGACGGGAACGTTGATTCAAATTCCGCCGATGTATTCCGCAGTAAAGGTTAACGGACGGAAATTGTATGAATACGCACGAGCAGGGCAAACGGTAGAACGTCCAGAAAGAAAAATCAATGTCTATCAATTCAAACAGATTAAACCAACTCAATTTGATCCAGAAAAGGGACAACAGACGATCTTTTTCGAAGTTAAATGCGGAAAGGGAACATACGTTAGAACTTTAGCAGTTGACTTTGGGTTGAAATTTGATCTACCGGCTGTAATGTCGGATTTAACGAGGTTATCTAGCGGTGGGTTCGGCATTGATGAATGTTTAACACTTTCGGAATTAGAAGACGCTCGTGACGAGGGACAACTTTCAGATGTGATCTATCCATTGGACCGGGCTTTGAAAAATTTTAATTCAGTTATAATTACCGATGCGGAATGGAAAGTAGTTCAAAATGGTGGCTTTTTAAAGCGTCCAAAAACGGATTTAATCATTAGTTTAAAATATAAAGGAAATATTCAGGCTTTGTACCAATATGACGAAGAATATCAATTATACAAGCCTAAAAAAATGTTATTGGTGAAATAAAAATGGAAATAATTAAAATACATCATCCCTATCAAAAAGAAATTATCCCCGAGGGGCCAGTTGTTTTAGCACTTGGTTTTTTTGACGGCGTGCATCGCGGACATCAAGCGGTGATCCAAAAAGCTAGCGAAATTGCTCATGAAAAACATCTTAAAGTTGCAGCGATGACTTTTGACCATCACTCATCGGTTGTTTTTCCTAAGCCTCACCATAAGTTTAGCTCACTTAATTACCTAACCTCCGTTGATCGAAAGGCAGAGTTAATGGAGGAACTAGGAGTTGATCTACTGTATGTAGTTAATTTTACTTCGTCGTTTGGTAGTTTAAGCCCAAAAGATTTTGTCGAGCAATATATGGTCGGCTTACATGCGGAGGCCGTCGTTGCAGGTTTTGATTATACTTTTGGCCCAATTGAGACGGCCAACATGGATACATTACCTGGATTGGCGGCAGATCGGTTTGAGGTTGTTCGTGTGCCTAAAATAATCTTTAACGAACGTAAAATTGGTTCAACCAAAATTAGAGAGATGATTTCGAATGGTAACATTGACGATGCTAATCGATACTTAGGTTATCCATTTCAGACAAAGGGACTGGTTGTTCATGGCGAAGCTCGGGGACGTGAGTTGGGATTCCCGACTGCTAACATTGTCTCTAATGAAAATCAAATCACTCCTGGTATTGGAATATACGTAGTTGAGATGCAAATTTCGGGTCGTTGGTATAAAGGAATGGCATCGGTTGGTAGGAATGTTGTCTTTGGTGACGGTCGTCCAGTTACCACGGAAATTAATATTTTGGATTTTAAACAAGCAATTTATGGTGAAACGGTTCGCGTTCGTTGGTATCATCGATTACGCGGCGAAGTAAAATTCAACTCAGTTGAGGAATTAATTGAACAACTTCACCGCGATGAAGCAGATACGCGCACTTTTTTTGAAAAAATATAAAAATGTCTGACCATCTTTGACAATAGTTGACAATTCTATAAACCTCTGGTATCTTATTAAGTGTTCTTAGCACTCCAACTTTCTAAGTGCTAAAAGAGGTGATTTTCATGTTAACAGATCGGGAGTTGTTAATTTTAGAGGAGATTGTCCGAGAGTACACTGAGAATGGTCAGCCGATTGGTTCAAAAACTTTGATGAATAATCTGTCTGTCAAGGTTAGTTCAGCGACAATTCGTAATGATATGGCCAAGCTTGAAGAAATGGGTTTGATTGAAAAAATGCATTCATCTTCCGGCCGGGTTCCATCCTTGACTGGATATCGGTACTATGTTGATCATCTGTTGAGTCCTAAAAAGCTTAATAAGAGTGAGGCTAAGCAGATTCAGGATGGATTGGGTACCCATTTTCAAGAAGTTGATGATATTGTGCGGACGTCCGCTGAAATGTTATCTAATTTAACACACTATACTGCTCTGACGTTAAAGCCGGAGCAAAAAGATGCTACATTAGATGGATTTCGGATGGTCCCAATTGGTGGCAATCAGGTAATGTTAATTCTGGTTTCCAGTAATGGTGATGTGACAAGTCAGCAGTTTTCCATTCCACGGGGGATGGATAGTGAAACGTTAGAACGGGTTTTAAGAATTATGAATGATCGCTTAATCGGTAAAACGTTAGATCAAGTGTATCTCCATCTTAAAACGGATATCCCTCGTTTAGTTGAACAATACCTGCATAGTAATGACGGAATCGTTGATATTTTCCAAAATATCGTATCGCAGTCTTCTCAGGATCGATACTTTATCGGTGGAAAATTGAATATTTTAAACTTTTCTAAAAATGTCGATATTAGTTCAATTAAGGGATTATTGACTTTGTTTAATGAAAATGATCAGCTTGATGGCCTTCTTGGAAATAATCAAAATGATTTAGATGTTAAGATTGGTGACGAACTAAGTAATACCTTATTAAAGGACTTTAGCTTAATTACCGCCACCTACGATGTTGGCAGTCGCGGCAAGGGATTAATTGCCATTCTAGGTCCAACTAGTATGCAGTATTCAAAAACTTTAGGATTGCTTGATACATTTAGAGATCAGCTTTCAAACCGGATGCTTGAATATTACAAGCATCTTGATGATAGTTAGGAGGATTGAATTGGCAAAAGAAGAAAATGAAAAGGTAAACAGTGAAGAACAAAATGTTGTAGACGATTCTGCAGCAAATGACGCTTCCGAAGCGGCTGCTGAAGAAGATCCAACGTCTTCGACAGCAGCTGAAAGCGAAGCAACCAGCACTGAAACAATTTTAAAAGATATTAAAAAAATCGAAGATGAACGAGATGAACTTTCTGATAAGTATATCCGGGCACAAGCCGAAATTGTTAATATGCGCCGTCGTAATGAAAAAGAGCAGGCGGCTTTGGCCAAGTATGACGGTCAAAAATTAGCAAAGGCGGTCCTTCCAGCATTGGATAATTTGGAACGGGCATTGTCCGTTGAATCGAATTCAGAGCACTCCGAGCAATTGCAAAAGGGTGTTAAGATGGTTCAATCTAATCTATTAAAAGCCTTGGAAGATAACCACGTTTCGGAAATTGATGCTGCGGGTCAAACGTTTGATCCTAATATGCATCAAGCGGTTCAAACCGTTCCCGCCGACGATGATCATCCGGCCGACACGGTTGTTCAAGTTTTACAAAAGGGATATATTTTAAAAGATCGCGTATTACGACCAGCAATGGTTGTTGTGGCGCAATAAAAAGAGGAAGAGGGATTTTTTACAATGGCAAGTAATAAAATTATTGGTATTGATTTAGGTACTACAAACTCCGCAGTTGCTGTTATGGACGGTGACAAACCTAAAATTATCACAAATCCAGAGGGAGCACGGACAACACCATCCGTAGTTGCCTTTAAAAATGGTGAAACCCAAGTTGGTGAAGTTGCTAAACGTCAGGCAATTACAAACCCCAACACAATTTCATCAATCAAACGTCATATTGGTGAAGCTGGATATAAAGTAACCGTTGATGGTAAGTCATATACACCACAAGAAATTTCAGCAATGATTTTAAGTTACATCAAGAAGTTTGCTGAAGATTACCTTGGTGAAGAAGTTGATAAGGCCGTTATCACGGTTCCAGCTTATTTTGATGATTCTCAACGTCAAGCTACAAAAGATGCTGGTAAGATTGCCGGTTTAGATGTTAAACGAATTATCAACGAACCAACTGCTTCATCACTTGCTTATGGCCTAGATCAAGATGGCAAAGATGAAAAAATCTTGGTTTATGATTTAGGTGGTGGTACTTTTGATGTTTCAGTTCTTGAACTGGGCGATGGAGTATTCCAAGTTCTTTCAACAAATGGTGACACTCACCTTGGTGGTGATGACTTTGACCAAAAGATTATCGATTGGTTAGTTGACGGATTTAAGCAAGAAAATGGCGTTGACCTTTCACAAGATAAGATGGCTCTTCAACGTTTGAAAGATGCTGCTGAAAAGGCTAAAAAGGATCTTTCAGGTGTTAGCGAAGCACAAATCAGCTTACCATTTATCTCAGCTGGAGAAGCTGGCCCATTGCATTTGGAAAAGACGTTAACTCGAACAGAATTTGATCGTTTAACAGCAGATCTAGTTGAACGGACAAAGGCCCCTGTTGAAAATGCTCTTAAAGATGCTGGTCTTTCGGCTTCAGAGATTGACGAAGTAATCTTAAACGGTGGATCAACTCGAATTCCGGCCGTTCAAGAAGCTGTTAAAAACTGGACAGGTAAAGAACCAAACCATTCAATTAACCCAGATGAAGCGGTTGCCCTTGGCGCTGCGGTTCAAGGTGGTGTGCTTACTGGCGATGTTAAAGACGTTGTTTTACTTGACGTTACACCACTTTCACTTGGAATCGAAACAATGGGTGGCGTATTTACTAAGTTAATTGATCGGAACACAACAATTCCAACTAGCAAGTCACAAGTATTCTCAACAGCTGCTGATAATCAACCTGCCGTTGACATTCATGTCTTGCAAGGTGAACGTCCAATGGCTGCTGATAATAAAACGTTGGGACGTTTCCAATTAACAGATATTCCGGCTGCACCACGTGGCATTCCACAAATTGAAGTTAAATTCGATATCGATAAGAACGGTATTGTTAACGTTTCGGCAACCGACAAGGGAACCGGTAAAGCTCAAAAGATCACAATTAAGAGTTCATCGGGCTTAAGCGACGAAGAAATCGATCGTATGATGAAGGAAGCTAAAGAAAACGAAGAAGCGGATCAGAAGCGAAAAGAAGAAGTTGACCTTCGAAACGAAGTTGATCAATTGATTTTCACAACTGACAAAACTTTGAAAGACCTTGAAGGCAAAGTTTCTGAAGACGAAATCCAAAAGGCTAAGGACGCCAAAGAAGCTCTTGAAAAAGCTCAAAAGGACAATAATCTTGACGAAATGAAGGCTAAGAAAGACGATTTAAGCAAGATTGTTCAAGACTTATCAGTTAAGTTGTATCAACAAGCTCAAGAAGCACAAGGCCAAGGTGCTGATGGTGCTGCACAAAATGGAGCCGCTGGTGATGCTAAAAAAGATGATGACAACACAGTCAATGGTGATTTTGAAGAAGTTGATCCTGACAAGGATAACAAGTAAATAACCAGTAATCGTAAAAAGGTCAAAGTCACTGACTTTGGCCTTTTTGCATGATTATCTGTTAAGATAGGCTAATAGAAATCATGGAGGATGAATATGGCTGAAAACAAAGATTTATATGGCATTTTGGGCGTTAGTAAAGATGCCTCGGATGATGAGATTAAGAAGGCTTACCGAAAACTTTCCAAAAAATATCATCCGGATTTGAATAAGGCGCCTGATGCTGAGCAAAAATTTAAAGATGTTACTGAAGCGTATGAAACTTTGAGTGATCCTCAAAAGCGTGCCCAATATGATCAATTTGGTTCAACCGATCCGAACGCCGGTTTTGGTGGCGGCGGATTTGGCGGTGGCCAAGGTGGCTTTGACTTCGGTGGTGGCGGTTTTGAAGACATCTTTAGCTCAATGTTTGGCGGTGGCCAGCGACAAGCTGCCAGTCAACCACGGCAAGGTGAGGATCTTCAGTACCAAATGTCCCTTAAATTTGAAGAGGCAATTTTTGGTAAGAAATCGACGATTAAATACTCACGAGAAGCTTTATGTAAGACCTGTGGCGGCTCGGGAGCAAAGCCTGGGACTTCTCCTGTAACTTGTCACAAGTGTCACGGAACTGGCTCAATTCAGGTTACACAGAATACACCACTTGGTCGCATGGTTCGTCAACAAATTTGTGACGTATGTAACGGAACTGGTAAGGAAATTAAAGAAAAATGTGAAACTTGTGGTGGAAGCGGTCATACGACTCAAGAACACGAAGTTAAAGTTTCAGTTCCAGCCGGTGTTGAAGACGGTCAACAAATGCGCTTACAAGGACAAGGTGAAGCCGGATTTAATGGCGGCCCTTATGGAGATCTGTATATTATTTTCCAAGTCCAGCCAAGTGATATTTACGAACGTGAAGGATCAGAAATTTACTATAATCAACCAATTTCATTCGTCCAGGCAGCACTTGGTGATGAGATTGAGGTTCCAACGGTACATGGAAATGTTAAATTAAAGGTTCCCGCTGGTACTCAAACTGGCACAAACTTCCGACTTAAGGGAAAAGGTGCTCCGCGTTTACGTGGGAATGGCAATGGTGATGAACATGTTAATGTTAAGGTCGCTGTTCCAAAGAAACTTAACGGAGAACAAAAGGAAGCTCTTAAAAAGTTTGCTAAGGCAAGTGGTGAAAAGCCAACAGGCAATGGTAAGAGCGGCTTCTTTGATAAATTTATGAATTAATCTTTCGAATACTCTAAAAGCACTGGCAAGCAAATTTGCTAGTGCTTTTTTTGTGAAATGAAATAAATTTTCCAATTAAATCTTGAAAATTAAAATTTGGTGTTTACATTTCTGCTTTTTAAACGTTATTAGTTATATAGACATTTTTAGGAGGAAGTTATGGCTCAAAGAAGAATGCTAAGCAAACGAATTATTAATAGTGCAAAATTTTTGCGGATGCCTGCAAGTAGTCAAGCACTTTATTTTCATTTAGTTTTAGGAGCGGACGATGATGGGATCGTTGAAAGTTTTGGAATAATGCGTCAGGTGGCTGCCAGTGATGATGATTTACAAATCTTAGTTGCTAAGAATTTCATCATCATTTTAAACGAAGATTTGGTTTCGTATATTACAGATTGGCATGAAAATAATAAGATTCGCGCCGATCGTAAGATTGATTCAATCTATCAAGAGTTATTGTTATCGAAGGTTCCTGATGCTCAAATTCAAAAATCGCGGCCACGAGCGGATGCTAAATCGGTCATCGCCGACGTAGCAGAAAAACAAGAGCCAAAAAGCATGGACGTCCATCGGACCGCTGAGGTTAGAGAAGTAGAGATTAATTTAGATAAAGATAATTCAATTCAGTCAAACCTAGTAGAGAATAGGGAAGATTCATCGGCTTCGAGCAATGCTTTTAAAGTTATACAAAAAATATACCAAGAAAATTTCGGACAAGTCACTAATTTAATTGAAGAACAACTCCATGCCGATTTGAAAAAATATGGGTTAGTGCTAATTCGAGAGGCAATGAAAAGAAGTAAATTGGCCAACGCGAACTATCGCTATGCGCAGGGCATTTTAAAAGATTGGGACAAACAAAATATTAAAAGTATCGAAGATATTATTGATGCCGATCAGCTGTTTAAAAGCACCAAAAATCGAAAAATTACCGTAAGAGAAACTATTCCAACGTCATGGAATCAACCTACTTCAATTGATCCTCAAAAGGCGGCGGTTGATCGGAAAAAAATAAAGAAAAAGCTCGAAAAATTACGTCAACGCGGTTAAAATCTGGATGTTAAAAATGGTATGATTCGCTTCATCATGAGTTTTTCATGCTTTCGTTTAAAAGACCATCGAAAAAATGTTGAATTGAAATTTGAATTTTTTCTTGATTCTGGTTTTCAATTCTCTGGATCTCATTATGAATATTTTTGTATTCGAATAATGCATTCGCGTATTCAAGTAGAATGTCGTTTTCAGGATAGTCAATACACATTATTGCTAAATTGGTTAGCCCAATTCTGAAGACGCGTCGAACACGCTGAAATACGATATTTTTCTGATGACCACCGAGGTGTAAGTCACAGTCAAAATTAATATTTGAAAAAGTAATTTTTTGATCGACCATCACCGTAATTATCTTAATAATATCCTCATTCTTTGTTTCGGATAGGATCCCCAGAAAACGAAGAATGGAGTTAACTGCATCCATTTGAAGCCGGTGTGACAGTTGTGGATGCTTTAAAGGGGTTGGCATCACTTGAAGAAATATCGTTAATTATTCGCATTTTTTTAGTCATTTTAGCAGCGGATGAAATCAATCGAATTAAATGACGAACCTCGGTTAGATTGAGCGGCTTTTCGATAAAAAGATTGACACCGGAATTATAGGCGCGACTTTTTATAATTGACGCCGAACCATTGCTGGTCATAATGATCCGTGGATTACTGTGTACACCCTTCAACTGACCAATGAAGTCTATTCCATCTTTTAGTTGCTGTTCAAAGCTGATGAATAAAATATCAACGCGTAGCTGCAGTATTTCAGTATAGGCACTGATGGTATCGGAAGAATACCCTACCAGTGAGTTATCAAAATCTGTTTCAATTAGGTCTTGCAAAACGGGAATACAGGCCGGATCCTGATCTAAAATGTAAAAGTTCAAAGATATCACCTCTTCAATGAATTTTTTTGAAGTTTTCTGAAGTCAATCGATTATAAATATTTTTGTCATAGATTATAAGTAAAAATCATTAAAATGTCTAACGCAGTATTAAATGAAACTTTCATTTATCATGTCGCATATTGAAAAATAAATATAATTTTTGAATAGACTTGATGATTTATATAGCAACAG
This sequence comes from Pediococcus stilesii, assembly GCF_001437075.1. GTDB lineage: Bacteria > Bacillota > Bacilli > Lactobacillales > Lactobacillaceae > Pediococcus > Pediococcus stilesii. The sequence goes on along the minus strand of NZ_JQBX01000001.1, from coordinate 72,482 downwards.
TGAAAACGCTTATTATGATTAATTTGTAACTTAAATTAAATAATTTGGAGGGTAAGTATAATGGCATTTAATATTAGAAATCGTAGTTTTTTAACATTAGCCGACTTTAACACACGTGAAATGGAATATATGCTAGATTTAGCACAGGATCTAAAAAAGGCAAAGTACGCGGTCAATGAGATTCAGCATTTACAAGGTAAAAACATCGCCTTGATTTTTGAAAAAAGTTCGACACGAACACGCTGTGCATTTGAAATTGGCGCTAAAGACCAAGGAGCACATGTTACATACCTAGGTCCATCAGGATCGTATATTGGACACAAGGAATCGGTCAAAGACACGGCGCGCGTTCTTAGGTGGAATGTTTGACGGAATTGAATATCGTGGCTTTTCGCAGCGTAACGTCGAAACCCTGGCCGACTATTCGGGCGTTCCCGTTTGGAATGGATTAACTGATGAAGATCATCCAACACAAGTTTTAGCTGATTTTCTGACTGCCAAAGAGGTGTTGAAAAAAGAATATCAAGATATTAAATTCGCATTTGTTGGTGATGGACAGGACAACGTCTCGAACGCATTAATGCTTGGAGCGGCCGTTATGGGCATGGAATATCACGTTGTTTGTCCAAAAGAGTTGGAGCCGACGCGTGAAACCATGGAAAAAGCAAATGAAATTGCCAAGAAGACGGGTGCCAAAATTGCTGTTTTCAATGATATTAATGAAGGCGTTCAGGGAATGGATGTCATTTATACCGATGTTTGGGTGTCGATGGGTGAAGCAGATGAAGTTTGGGAACAACGAATTAACCTATTGAAGCCATATCAGGTTACACAAGATGTACTAGAAGCGACTAAGAACCCTCAAGTCATTTTTGAACATTGTTTACCAGCATTTCATAGTTTGGACACCGAAATTGGGAAAGAAATTTTTGAAAAATACGGTATTCGAGAAATGGAAGTAACCAATGACGTGTTTGAAGGAAAGCATTCGGTTGTTTTCCACGAAGCCGAAAATCGAATGCATACGATTAAAGCAATCATGGTCGCGACGCTTGGAGATTAGGGGGATTTTAAATGGCAAAAGTCGTTGTTGCTCTGGGTGGAAATGCTTTAGGTAGTTCACCAAGTGAGCAACGTCAATTAGTTAAAGGGACTGCCACTTCTTTGATCGGTTTAATCAACGCTGGAAATGAAGTGGTCATCAGTCATGGTAACGGTCCCCATGTGGGGCAAATTAATTTGGGATTAAACTTTGCGGCTGAAAATGGGAAGACAGCTTCATTTCCATTCCCGGAGTGTGGAGCGATGAGCCAAGGTTACATCGGCTATCACTTACAACAGGCACTTCAAAATGAATTAGCACACCAGCATCTTTCTAAAAGTGTTATTACAACGATTACTCAAGTTTTGGTCGATCAAAATGATTCCGCTTTTAAAAATCCAACCAAACCAATTGGAGATTTTTATACCAAAGAAGTGGCGAAGAAAATTGCAGAAGACAAAGGATATGTTTTTACCGAAGACGCTGGTCGCGGCTAATCTTGAAGCAGAAAAACTGATTATTTTGACCGCCGTTGACTATGTTTACTTGAATTTTAATCAGGAAAATCAACGGGCATTAAAAAATTTAACGGTTAAAGAAGCCAAAAAGTTTATTTCAGAAAAGCAATTTTCAGTGGGAAGTATGCTACCAAAAGTTCAAGCGTGTTTATCCTTTGTAGAAGGACATCCCGAACGTGAGGCAATCATTACTTCCTTAAAGGGATTAGACGACGCCCTAAAAGGGAAATTGGGAACAGTGGTGATCGATCAATAGACCGCTAATTTAAGAATTGATAATATTAATATCGACTGTTAGACCGGTATTACTCAATGGGCGAATTACTTTAAGTGGTAATATTCGCCCATTTTTACGAATCAAAAAGGATTAATTATATATTTATAAACGAAAGGAAGAGACAAAATGGACGCTGCAGTCAAGAAACCTCAAAAGCATTTCAAATTAAAAATGCCAGGTGCATTCACTGTTCTATTTTTCTTAACAACTATAGCAGTTCTTTTAACTTGGATTATTCCTGCAGGAAGTTACTCTAAAATTCAATACGGCAACAATCGAATCGAAATGATGCTTCCAGATGGAAATAAAAAATCACTGCCCGCAACTCAAAAAACGCTTGATCGGTTGCATGTTCAAATTAATGTGGAACAGTTTAAATCAGGCGCCATCACTAGTCCGGTTTCCGTCCCCAACACTTATCAAAAAATGAAGCAGCATCCCGCCGGCTTCATGGATATCTTTGAGGGGATGGTGCAAGGAACGATTCAAGCCGTGGACATCATGATTTTTATTTTTGTGCTCGGTGGGCTAATTGGAGTTGTTCGAGCCAGCGGCGCCTTTGAATCAGGCTTAATGGCTTTAACCAAGAAAACTAAAGGGCATGAATTTGTCTTGATTTTTATGGTTTCCGTGTTACTAATTCTGGGTGGAACACTTTGTGGTATTGAAGAAGAAGCCGTGGCTTTTTATCCGATTTTAGTACCAATTTTTATTGCAATGGGCTATGACTCAATCATTAGTATCGGCTCAATTTTCTTGGCTAGTTCAATTGGAACGACCTTTTCGACCATCAATCCATTCTCCGTCGTTATTGCATCAAATGCGGCTGGAACAACGTTTACTCAAGGATTAGCAGGACAAATCATTGGCTTAATCGTCGCAGCAATTTTTGTGATTAGCTACTTGTATCTATATGCTAAAAAAATTAAAGCTAACCCCAAAGCCTCATATACATACGAAGACCATGAGGCATTCACAAGGATGTGGGGGATTGAATCCGGCGATGAGCTTGACCAAACCTTTTCTCTAAAAAAGAAGATTATTTTAATTTTATTCGCAGCCGCTTTTCCAATCATGATTTGGGGAGTTATGGCAAAAAAATGGGCCTTTCCAAATATGGCATCAATGTTTCTGATTATTACGATTATCATCATGTTTTTAATCTGTTTTGGTAAAAATGGGTTAGGTGAAAAGAAAGTGGTTGACGCCTTCACCGCAGGAGCATCTAGTTTAGTGGGTGTTTCACTCATCATTGGATTAGCGCGGGGAATTAATCTTATTTTGAATAACGGTTGTATTTCGGACACTATTTTGTATGGTTCCTCAAGGCTCGTTTCTAGCATGAATGGTCCACTATTTATCATTATGATGATGCTCATTTTCTTTGTTCTAGGATTTATCGTTCCATCATCATCTGGATTAGCCGTTTTAGCAATGCCAATTATGGCTCCGTTGGCTGATACTGTCCATATGCCACGGCATATTATTGTTACGGCTTACCAATTTGGTCAATATGCGATGCTCTTTCTTGCTCCCACCGGGCTGGTTATGGCAACCCTTCAAATGCTTGATGTTAAATATTCCCACTGGGTTCGGTTTGTCTGGCCGGTTGTTGTATTTGTTCTAGTGTTTGGTGGAGGACTATTAGTTACGGAAGTTCTCTTAAATTAAAATTTTTAGGTCATGTTTATAAGTCGGTTCGAAAACATTCTATTAGTATTAAAGTGTTAATTTTTTAGAATTAAATTGACATACTAAAACAACTAAGCTATATTTGTTTTATAGTTTTAAATAGTAATAATTACTATTTAGCTAAATAAAAGAATTTTTGAAAGGAAGATTCCATGTTAAAACAAATAGGAAAAAATTTATTATACATAGTACCGATTTTGATTATTGGGTTTATTTTGTCGGGATGTCAATCACAGTCAAAAACGGCGGCATCACCAAATAAACAAATTTCGGTCGTTACTACGACAAATTTTTATGGCGAGGTTGCTAAACAGGTTTTAGGAAATAAAGGAAAAGTGACATCAATAATTAACAGTTCTAGCATTGATCCGCATGACTATGAGCCTACTGCAACGACGGCAAAAGAAGTTACTAAAGCAAACGTAGTAATTGCCAATGGAATTGGGTATGACGGATGGATGGACAAGTTGGTCAAAAATAGTAATAAATTGGATTATATTAAGGTTGGTGAAGACATTTATCATAAAAAAGAAGGCGACAATCCGCATTTATGGTACAAGCCCGAAACAATGCCACCGTTGGCCAATTTACTAGCTAAAAAGTTTGGTAAAATGCAGCCAAATAATCAAAAATATTTTGAACAAAATGCTAAAAAGTACATTGCATCACTAAAACCGGTTCAAAATGTAATCAATGATCTAAAGAAGGTTGCTAAAAATTCAGCCAAAAAGAACGTCTATGTCAGTGAACCAGTATTTGACTATGCATTAGAGTCGTTAGGGTTTAAGGTCGCTGATACCGCCTACGAAGAAGCGGCCGAAAACGGTACGGATCCGGCGCCTAAGGTCGTAAAAACGATGCAGGAAAAGATTGAGCAACGTCAAATTGCTTTCTTTGTCTTTAATAAACAAGTTAGCTCTAAAAACATTAAAAACTTGGTTGAGTTAGCCAAGAAGAATAACGTTCCAGTTCTTCCGGTCACTGAAACACCTGAAAATAATGCAACGTATAAGGAATGGATGTTAAAACAATACCACGAGTTGCAAAAAATCATTAATTAGCTTCCTAAAAGATGACGGTCTAAAGACATCGTCATCTTTTTTTGTGGTGATAAACAATTTTAAACGATTTGCCAAGTTATTTACTTTTAACGTGTCGAAACGGGCTTTAAGTATGGTAAAGTAAAGATGTTTTATATAACAAATCTGGTGGTTCGCAAAATCCCACCATAAACAAAACTAAGGAGAACTTTTTAATGAAAAAGTTAAATCGAAAGATTGCGTCTTCAGCAATCATTGCTGCTTTATATGTTGTTATAACGTTATTGATGGCACCATTAAGTTTTGGGGTGATTCAGTTACGCTTGTCGGAACTATTTAACCATTTGGCCGCGTTTAATCGAAGATACATTTTGGCGGTAACCATGGGCGTCTTAATTGTAAACATCTTTAGTCCGTTGGGCCCGATTGACATGCTATTTGGGACTTTAGGTACGTTAATTGGAACGACACTGACATATGTCCTGGCGCACAAAATAACCAATCTATTCTTCAAATTTATGATTGCGACACTCTGTCAAATGCCAGGGATGTTCCTAGTAGCGCTGGAAATGCATATCTATGCGAAATTACCAATCTTTCCGACCTACTGGATTTTAGCATTGGGGGAAATTGCTTCAATGCTAATTGGCGCCGTGATTGTTTATTTATTAAGTAAAAAAATTAATTTCTATGAATAAGGAGATCAAGATGACTTTTGAAAAAGTATTACCCATTTTAAAAGCAGGTGGGAAAGCCATTCGAAGCCAATGGGGTGGCGATGAAGAATATATTCTAGTTATTACTAATCAAAAATTTGACGGTATCGACGTAACGCCGTCCATGCTGATTAAAACAACCAGCGAGGGTTACTCCAGCTTTGCTCCCACCGTTTGTGATATTTTAGCTGAAGATTGGGAGGTCGTTTTGGGTGACTAGTTATCCCGAATTGAAAAATAAAATAATCCTGATAACTGGTGCAAATTCAGGAATTGGGTTAGCGCAAGCAACCGCTTTTTTGCAGCAGGGGGCACTGGTGACTGGTTTGGACCAAAACGTTGATCAGATGCAACTTTTGGGCGAAAAGTTTCCTGATTTTACATATGCTCAGGTTGATTTAACCAATTTAGATGAATTAATACTAGCGTTAAATTCGATTGAAAAACTTGATATTCTGGTTAACACTGCGGGAATTTTAGATGATTATCAGTCAATTGAGCAAACCTCCTTTGAGCAATGGACAAAGGTTTTAAACACCAACGTCTCCACCATGTTCAATGTCACAAAGTTAGTTTTAGCTAAAATTAATTCCGATGGAGTCATTATCAACACCGCCTCGATTGCCGGAATGGTTGCTGGTGGCGGTGGGATTGCGTACACCGCCTCTAAGCACGCCGTGATCGGTTTTACGAAACAACTAGCACTTGATTTAGCTGAGCGAGGAATTCGAGTTAATGGGATTGCGCCGGGATGCATTGATACGCCAATGAATGCCAAGGATTTCGAAAATGGTGGGTTAATTGCTAGTCAGGTTGCCAAAGAAGTTCCGATAAAAAGATGGGCTGGAGCCGATGAAGTTGCAACGGTGACGCTATTTTTGGCGAGTGCTGGAGCCAGTTACCTGCAAGGCACCATTATTCCAGTTGATGGTGGATGGTTAATTAAATAGGATTAACAGTTGATTTTTAAGCATGCTGGCTAGCTAAACGTGATAGAATTAAGGCAGATTAGAGCAGAGTTCATAAAATTGGAGGTTGTTAACATGTATACGGGTTTATTTACGTTTACGACGAGTGATAAGGCTTACACAACGGGTGATGAAGATCATATGAGAAAATGCCTTGAGAATATTACAAAAGGCGTTGGAACTTTGGTTGAAAGCGAAGGATCAGAACATACCTACTATTTTTTGCGAAATGTAGTCAAATTTGAGTATTACGCAAGTGGAGACGAACCGGCATCTGAAGTAATGGGAATGGCGAAAGTTGAGCTTTTAAAATAACTTTTTTGAAAATGGTGATATTTGGGATGAATTCTAAATATTACCATTTTTAATTTCTTAAAAATAAAATAATAATAATTCTGGTTAGATAAAAATTATATAAAAATGCGTTAAAATGATCTCGAAAACGAATACTGTATAGGAGGATTGTGAGTATGAAAGTTTTTAACACGTCTGATGCACTGGCAGTGTTATCCAAGCTAATTAGTTTTAAAACCGTCAACGGCAATGAGCTGCAAGTAGCCGAATATTTACAAGAATTATTTAGCCAACATGGCATCGATTCAAAAATTATTCAATTAAAAAATGGACGAGCAAACTTGGTGGCCGAGATTGGTAAGAATGCACCCGTCCTAGCCGTTTCAGGTCATATGGATGTGGTTTCTCCCGGGGATTTGAAATTGTGGCAAAGTGATCCATTTATCCTAACTGAAAAAAATGAAATATTATACGGACGCGGTGTAACTGATATGAAAGCTGGACTCGCGGCAATGGTCATCGCAATGATTGAATTACACGCCCAAAATTTACCTAAGGTGGGGACGATTCGGTTGTTAGCGACGATGGGCGAAGAGGTTGGTGAAGCCGGTTCGGCTGCTTTTTATGAGAGCGGTTATATGCGTGATACTGACGGCCTTTTAGTTGGAGAGCCTTCTAGCATTTATGGAACCGCATCTAGGCAAAAGGGTTCCTATGATTTGAAATTAATATCTAAGGGAAAATCAGTGCATAGTTCAACCCCAGAAAGAGGATATAATGCACTGGTGCCCTTAATTCAGTTACTGACTGAAGCCAACGCTAATTTTGAGAAAATTCCGGATGGCGCAATGGGCCCACTGCGCTTTAATGTTGACGTCTTAAATGGTGGAGACCAGGTAAACTCGTTGCCTGACCATGCGGAAGCACAGGTTAATATTCGAACAATTCCCGAATATACCAACGAACAAGTGACTGATGCAATCAATCAGCTAATCCAAAAATACAATGCTGCTGGAGCTCAAATTAGTTTGGAAACGATTATGAACGAACCGCCAATCTCAACGAATGAGAACAATGCAATGGTTACTCTGATTCAAAAGATTGGCAAGAACTATGCTGGTCAGGATGTCGTTGTTCAACCAAGCCCGGGGATTACCGATGCATCCAACCTGGCCAAAAATCAACCGAAAAACTTTCCATTTGCCATTTATGGTCCTGGTGATATGTCCCAACATCAGGTGAACGAAAGCTTACCAAAGCAAATGTATTTTGATTTTATTGATCTATATCAAGAACTATTTATAAAATTTTTAAATGAGCAATCTTAATAAAATGGATTGATTAAAAGGTAAATTTGGATTTTAGACAAGATCTAGTGCGGAATGTTTAATAGTTGAAAGCTACTATCGACTGTTAATAATGAAACGTGATTATCGTTGAACAAACAACACCTTGGACGATTGCCGTTGGCAGCCAGGGTGTTTTTTATCTAGTCATTACGGATTAAAACGATCAACTTGGGGCCTGTCGTATGATAATCTTATTAATACTAATGTTTAATTAAGGAGTGAATCACAATCAAATCAATTCTGTTAGTCGGCCAGTCCAATATGGCTGGGCGCGGTTTTATTAAAGATGTTACACCAATTTACAACAAAAATATTAGAATGCTCCGCAATGGACGCTGGCAAATGATGACCGAGCCGATTCATTTTGATCGTGAAGTTTCAGGAATTGGACCGGCGGCTTCTTTTGCTGCGGCGTGGCAACTAGATCATGTGGATGAAGAAATCGGATTAATACCGTGCGCTGAAGGTGGTAGTTCCATTAGTGAATGGGGTACCGATCAGAAATTAATGCGACACGCTATTTCAGAAGCACGCTTTGCCATGGAAGACAGCGAATTAATTGGAATTTTGTGGCATCAGGGCGAAAACGATAGCTTAAATGAGCATTATAAAAACTATGATCATGAATTAATGGGCGTTTTCAGCAATCTACGGACGGCTTTGGGATTGCCCGAAGTACCGATCATTTTCGGAAAATTGCCGGAATTCTTAGGTAAGAAGGGATTCGGTACCAGTGCGATAGAATTTGAACAGATTAACCAAGCAATGCAAAAGGTAAATCGTCAACTTAACAATACTTATTTAGTAAGTGCCGAAGATCTCGATTCTAATCCAGATGGCATTCATATTAATGCCCGCTCGCAAAGAAGATTTGGACTCCGATATTACGCGGCTTTTAAAAATAAAAGCAATATCGATCATCCCTTAAACGATGAGCATGATCAGCTTGATCGAATCGATCATCAACCTCAAGATCGGGATATTAAAACTTATTTATTAAGTCGGGAACTGGTTTTGGGAAAGGTTTCTTATCCAACTTTTATGGATAAAATCGAAAAATTAATGCACGAATCCCTCAATTAAATTAATTAAAATGTTATACGTAGTGGTGGAAAAGTTTCGCCTAGTAACAGATACGACAAAATCACATTCGGTTTTCAATTTTGCGCCAAATTAGGTAAGATAATACTTAGCATTCAGTAAAACGAGCATATGAGTAAAAATCGATGCTGACGGCGTGGTAGATTAATTCCAGAAATCAAATGTACTAAAGAAAAACGTTTTAAAGTCCCAGTATAAAAGGAGAAAAAACCATGGCAATTATTCAATGGTATCCCGGCCATATGGCGAAAGCTATTCGGCAGGTTGAAGAAAAATTAAAATTAGTCGATATCGTTTTTGAACTAGTGGATGCACGAATTCCAGTATCCTCTAGAAATCCAATGATTGAAGACGTAATCAAGGATAAACCGCATCTTTTGATTTTGACTAAAGCGGATTTAGCCGATCCGCGTGAAACCCAAAAGTGGCTAGACTATTACAAAAAGAATCACGAATATGCAATTGCGCTTAATTCAAAAGAACCTTCAACTGAAAATATTATTTTGAAAAAAACGCAAGAGATTTTGGCCGATCGAATTTCAAATCGCGCTGAAAGAGGCATTAAAAATTCTGAAATTCGTTCGATGTGTATCGGAATTCCCAACGTTGGAAAATCGACGTTATTGAATCATTTGGTTAATAAAAAGGTTGCAATTACGGGGGACCGTCCGGGTGTTACCAAAAAACAGCAATGGCTGAAATCACGACGAGGATTGTATCTTCTTGATACGCCGGGTATTCTATGGCCTAAATTTGAAGACCAGAATGTTGGAAATAAATTAGCCTTTACCGGGGCTATTAAGGATAACCTCTATGCAAATGACGATGTGGTCCTATTTGGGTTAAACATTTTTATTCAAAAGTATCGAGAGGGCTTAATTGAACGTTATCATCTAAATGATGAAGATTTGGCGCTTGACCTACCCGATTTATTGCTGTTGATTACACAAAAGTTGGGGATGCGGGATGATTATGATCGGTCTAGCCAGCGAATTTTGTTGGACGCCCGCAAAGGAAAACTTGGTCGTTTTACATTAGATTTTGTAGAGGAGTTATCAGAGCTTGGCGACGATTAAAGAAATCAAGGCAGACTTAGTAGCAGTCACTGATGCAAACGACCCATATTTGCTAGAGTTACTAGGTGACGAACGTGCTGGGGTTAAGGCGCTGGTGAAGCGGAAACAAAAACAAATTAACGATCACCAAGTTAAGGTGGCTGATTTTAAACAACGCTTCGCACTTGAACGCGAACTCTGGAATCATGGCAAAAAATGGGTTGCTGGCATTGACGAAGTGGGACGCGGCTGTTTGGCGGGGCCAGTTGTCACTGCGGCGGTTGTTTTAGATGAATCGTTTGATCTAATCTCGGTCAATGATTCAAAAAAGTTGTCTGCTGAAGTCCGCGAAGAATTATATCCGCAAATTTTAAAAGAGGCGTTAAGTGTCGGAATTGGGATCTACTCTAATGAAGAAATTGACCAAATCGGAATCTTAAATGCGACTAAACAGGCGATGAAAATGGCAATTGCTAATTTAAACGTTGTCCCGCAACATTTGCTAGTCGATGCGGTTCAAATTCCAATTGATATTCCAAAATCGGTAATGTTTAAGGGTGACTCTAAGAGCAACAGTATTGCAGCGGCTTCAATTGTTGCAAAAGAGTATCGGGATCATTTAATGCACTCATATAACGACCTTTACCCTGGGTATGGGTTTGACCAAAACGTAGGTTATGGTACTAAACAGCATCTTTTAGGTTTAGAAAGTTTAGGAGTTACGCCCATTCACCGCCGGACGTTTGAGCCTGTTCCAAATTTTTTAAAATAAATGCAAATAAAAACACGTACATTACATTCGAGGTGAGTCGAGTGGAAGTACGTGATTTTTTAATTAGAATAAAAATAGGAACAACTTTCAATATTAAGAAACAACATCAGATTTATAAAGAAGTTAACAACGTTACTTCTTTTTCAGCATCAAGGTGGGTAACTACAACCAATTTAATCGAGAATAGTCAAAAGGACGCAACCATTAAGATGTTACATAGTGAGCAGTTAAAGCGAAAAGTTAAAGAAAATGAACAAAATGGTGGAATCATTACCATTTTAGATGCGGCTTACCCAGCGGCTTTAAAAGAAATTTTTTGCCCCCCGACTGTGATTTTTTATCGTGGAAATGTCACACTATTGAATCAAACGCGGTTGGTGGCAATTGTTGGATCGCGGGTAATGACTGATTATGGTAAGCAAGCGGTTAAATGTCTCATCCCCGGACTGGTTGGTAATCAATTGGTTACTGTTAGTGGCTTGGCCAAAGGCGTTGACGCCATGGTCCATCTGTTAACGTTAAATAGTGCAGGAGCAACGATTGCAGTCGTTGGCAACGGACTAGATGTTACGTATCCTAAGCAAAATCAAATTCTTCAAAGCCAAATTGAAAAACGGGGGATATTAATTAGCGAATATCCTAAAGGAGCGCGTCCTTTGCGACATCACTTCGTCGAAAGAAACCGAATTATTGCCGGATTGGCCAAAGCGACCTGTGTTGTTGAAGCTAAAAAGCAATCAGGTAGTTTAATTACCGCTAACTTAGCGCTTAATGAAAACCGAAATGTTCTAGCAATCCCAGGTAGTATTTTTAGTGAAAATAGTAATGGAACGAACGCTTTAATTGCAGCAGGAGCCCGACCACTAGTTGAATTGGCCGATATTTTAGAAGAAGTTTAGCCATTATTTTGAAAAATAGGTGATTTAAATATACTTTTTGGTAAAGTCGTGATAACATGTATTTTTGTTTAACGCTATAAATAAAAGCTTATACTAAATTCGTGACTCTAAAGCATTGATTCGTAATTGCGAATTTGACAATCACGAATCGAATGCAATAACATGATGAGTATATATTCTAAATATTCAAGGCAAAGGAGCAACAAATGCCAGCTGCAAAAAAGAACCTTGTGATTGTGGAATCACCGTCCAAGGCTAAAACAATTGAAAAATATTTGGGTCGTTCTTACAGAGTTGTGGCAAGTCTCGGTCATATTCGGGACTTACCCAAGAGTAAGATGGGCGTCGATATTGAAAATGATTATGAACCACACTACATTTCCATTCGAGGCAAGGGTGATACAATCAAAAGCCTTCGTAAGGAAGCTAAAAAAGCTAAAAAAGTCTATCTCGCATCTGACCCGGATCGTGAGGGGGAAGCAATTGCTTGGCATTTATCTTACTTGCTAGGACTTGATCCCAAAGATAAAAATCGAGTAGTCTTCAATGAAATTACTAAAGATGCCGTTAAAAACGCCTTTAAAACGCCCCGGAGCATTGACTCAACTTTGGTGGATGCGCAACAAGCGCGGCGGATTTTAGACCGTTTGGTTGGATATTCAATTTCACCATTGCTATGGCAAAAAGTTAAAAAAGGGCTGAGTGCTGGACGAGTTCAATCAATTGCACTTAGTCTAATCATTAAACGTGAAAATGAAATTAAAGCCTTTGAACCAGAAGAATATTGGTCAATTGATTCTGAATTTAAGAAGGGCCGTTCCAAGTTTAACGCCACTTTTTATGGGATGAACCATAAGAAGATGAAATTGCCAAATGATAAAAAGGTTCAAGAGGTTCTTAAAAACATCGATCCCAAGGCCGATTTTGACATTACTGAAGTCAAACGTCGCGAACGCAAGCGTTATCCGGCGGCGGCCTTTACAACCAGTTCTATGCAACAAGAAGCAAATAAGACGCTTAATTTCCGAACACGAAAAACAATGATGGCAGCTCAACAACTGTATGAAGGAATTCATATTGGTAAGGAAGGCACGGTCGGTTTAATTACCTATATGCGAACCGATTCGACCCGAATTTCCGAAGTTGCCAAGCATGAAACTTCCTTATTTATTCACGACGAATATGGTGCGGAGTATGCAGCAACTAAGCCTCGTAAAGGAAAAATGCCTGAGGGGGCTCAAGACGCCCATGAAGCAATTCGACCTTCATCGGTATTGAGAACCCCTGATAGCATCAAGGAATACCTCAATAACGATCAATTTAAGCTTTATAAGCTAATTTGGTCGCGCTTTGTCGCTAGTCAGATGACTCCCGAAGTGTTAGATACCATGGCCGTGACTATCGAACAAAATAACGTTCAATATCGCGCTAATGGATCCAAGACGAAGTTTGAAGGATTTACAAAGGTTTATAAAACCAACAAGGATAAAGATAATGTCTTACCCAATCTTGAAGAAGGGGATCAAGTTCAATTAGTATCGAACAATCCTAATCAACATTTTACTCAGCCTCCCGCTCGTTATAGTGAAGCGGCTTTAATTAAAGCCCTTGAAGAAAATGGAGTTGGTCGTCCATCAACTTATGCGCCAACGCTCGATACCATTCAGCGCCGGTACTACGTTAAGCTGGAATCAAGACGTTTTGAACCGACCGAGCTCGGTGAGATTGTCAACGACATTATCTTTGACTTTTTCCCTGATATAGTTAATATTGACTTTACTGCCGGATTGGAAAAAGATTTAGATTCCGTTGAAGAAGGTAAAGAAAATTGGATTAAGGTAGTTGATAGGTACTACAAACCGTTTGCTAAAGAACTTGAAAAAGCTCAGGGACAAATTGAAAAAGTTCAGATTAAAGACGAACCTGCCGGCTTCAACTGTGAAATTTGTGGCTCACCAATGGTTGTTAAAATGGGCCGGTATGGAAAATTCTTTGCTTGCAGTCGCTTCCCAGATTGTCGAAACACACAAGCCATCGTCAAAGAAATTGGAGTAATTTGTCCTAAATGTCATAAAGGACAAATTATCGAACGGAAATCGAAGAAGGGACGCCTATTTTATGGTTGTTCTAGATATCCGGATTGTGACTTTGTTTCTTGGGATAAGCCGATTGCTCGTGAATGTCCCGTTTGTCATAGCTTCCTAATCGAGAAAAAAATTAAGGGCGGCAAACAAATCGTGTGTCCAAATGGGGACTATGAAGAGACACCTCAAAAATAAGTTAAGAAATCAAATAAGAATTGACGTTTACCTCCACAATTTGCTACAGTGTCAAGTGTTGGAGGTTTTTTGATGGAACTAATTGAATTGTTTAAACAATATTTAACGGTTGAACGCCAATACTCGGATAAGACGATTAAGGCTTATTTGGAGGATATTCATGAATTTCAAGATTTCCTGAATGAGACGGGAACTAAATCTGATTTACAGCTTGTCGATCGCTTTGATGTTAACGTTTACATGAGTTATCTATTTGATAAGCACCTAGAACGATCGTCTATTTCAAGAAAAGTTTCATCCCTTCGAGCCTTTTATCGATTTCTAGTTAAAAATGAACTAATCAATAAGAATCCATTTGAATTGATTCAACTAAAAAAGCAGTCCAATAAACTACCACATTTCTTTTACGAAAAAGAAATGAATATTCTATTTGATACGGTTTATGAAGCAACTGGTGCACAATCTTTACGAAACATTGCGCTACTTGAAGTATTGTATGGAACAGGAATTCGAGTTAGCGAATGTGCCAATTTAAAATGGACGGACATTGATTTTTCGATGCAAACCATTCTGGTACTTGGAAAGGGTAATAAAGAACGGTATGTTCCATTTGGAAGATACGCCAAAGACGCCCTTCATCGTTATCAAAAAGAGGAATGGGAACCACTTTTAGAGCAGTATCGGCAAAACCATAATTTTGTGTTCGTGAACCACTACGGCAAGCCGATCACCCCTACTGGAATTGAATATGTGTTAAACCAAGTAATTCAAAAGAGTAGTTTGACTGGCAAAATTCATCCGCACATGTTGCGACATAGTTTTGCTACGGCGCTTTTAAATAACGGCGCCGACCTTCGAACGGTCCAGGAGTTACTAGGACACGCTAGTTTATCAACGACCCAAATTTATACACACGTTACTAAAGAAAAATTACAAGAGAGCTATCGAAAGTTCTTTCCGCGTTCAACGGATTCGTAACTTAATTAAAAGGAGAAATTACAATGACGGTAAAGTTTGATGCAACAACCATTATCGCAATTAGTCATAACGGCAAGAATGCGATGGCCGGAGACGGTCAAGTAACAATGGGCGAAAAATTCATCATGAAGGGCACTGCCCGGAAGGTGCGTCGGATTTATGACAACAAAGTGATTGTCGGCTTTGCAGGAAGCGTGGCTGACGCATTTAACCTCGAAGAAAAATTCGAAAAAAAGCTTTCAGAATATAGTGGAAATCTTCAACGTGCCTCAGTAGAGCTAGCTAAAATATGGCGTGGTGATCAACAACTCCAAAAACTAGAAGCCATGTTAATTGTGATGGATGAAAAAGAAATGTATCTAGTTTCTGGTAGTGGCGAAGTGATTGCGCCGGATGACGGCATCCTAGCCATCGGTTCGGGTGGCAACTTTGCTTTAGCCGCCGCAAAAGCTATGAAAAAGCACGCTAAACAACTAACTGCAAAAGAAATGGCTACAACGGCCATTAATGTTGCTGGTGATATTGATATCTTCACCAACCATAATGTGATTGCACTTGATTTTGAGGAGGAATAATAGCTATGCAAACTAATTTAATCCCACAAGAAATTGTCAAAGAGCTTGACCAATTTGTAATCGGTCAAAAATCAGCAAAACGCGCCGTAGCGGTTGCTTTACGTAATCGCTATCGTCGACTACAACTATCTGAAGATATGCAAGAAGATATCACTCCTAAAAATTTACTAATGATTGGACCAACAGGGGTCGGTAAAACGGAAATTGCGCGTCGGCTTGCTAAAATTGTCAACGCGCCCTTTGTTAAGGTGGAAGCTACTAAATTCACCGAAGTCGGCTACGTTGGTCGAGATGTGGAGTCCATGGTTCGAGACCTAGTTGAAAATGCAATTCGGATTGAAGAGGAAAACTCTTTTAAGGACGTTCGTTTAGATGCCATTAAGAATGCCGATCGCCGAATTGTTGAACTCCTTGTTCCAGTTCCCGTCGATGAAAACAAGAATAGCACGGCTGATTTGCAAAATATGATGAATATGTTGAATCAACTACAACAAGGCAAAACGCCGGATAATTTAAATCAATCAGCACCAAAAGTGCCAGATGATATTAAAGAAAAGCGCATGACCGCTGCTGATAAGCTGGCTAAGGGATTATTAGAAAATGAAATGGTCACAATTGAAATGGATGATCCCAAGCAAAATAATAACAATAATATGATGAGCCAAATGGGAATTGATCTTGGTGATTCTTTAAATGGTTTAATGCCTAAGAAAAAAATTACAAGAACTGTTTCAGTCAGCGAAGCTCGCGAAATTTTAATTCGAGAAGAATCCGATAAATTAGTGAACCATGGTGACTTGTATCACGCTGCCATTGAACGCGCCGAAAACACCGGAATTATCTTTATTGATGAGATTGATAAGATCACGGGTTCTGGTCAAAATTCATCTAATGACGTCTCGCGTCAAGGTGTTCAAAGGGATATCTTACCAATCGTAGAAGGCTCCCAGGTAAATACCAAATATGGTCCGGTTGATACTAGCCACATTCTCTTCATTGGCTCGGGTGCTTTCCATGAAAGTAAACCAAGTGATTTAATTGCTGAGTTACAAGGACGTTTTCCAATTCGCGTAGAACTTAGTGATTTAACTAAGGAAGATTTCGTGAAGATTTTGACTGAACCGAAAAATGCGCTGGTTAAACAATACATTGCGCTTATTGGAACCGATAATGTTAAAATCACCTTTACCATTGAAGCGATTAATCGAATTGCTGCAATTGCCGAACAAGTTAACCATGAAACTGAAAATATTGGTGCCCGTCGCCTACACACTATTCTAGAACGGCTACTAGAAGATATCTTATTTGAAGGTCCTTCAATGGAAATGGGCGAAGTAACTGTGACTGAAAAATATGTTGACGATAAAATCGGTAGCATCGCTGGTAATAAGGATCTTAGTGAGTTTATTCTTTAATATAAGGGGAGTTTAGCATGACAGTCGTTTTAAAAAACAACTATTTAACGGTTCAAATTAATTCAAAGGGAGCGGAATTAGCCAGCGTTAAGTCCAATGATGGGATTGAGTATATTTGGCAAGCGGATCCAGCGGTGTGGAATCGACATGCACCGGTACTATTTCCATTTGTGGGACGGCTTAAAGACGATCAATTTAAGGTTAATGGTCAAACATTTCCAATGGGACAACATGGATTTGCGCGTGACATGGACTTTACGGTCGTGGAACAAGACGTTAACCATGCCATCTTGGAGTTGACCAGCAATCCAGCAACGCTGGCTAAGTTTCCGTTTGAATTCACGCTACGTTTACATTTCACGTTGACCGATCACGAATTAGTTGAACGCTACGAAGTTCGTAATCCAAGTCGTGACCAAGAATTGTTGTTTTCAATTGGTGGGCACCCAGGTTTTAATTTGAACCTCGGCGACAATCAGACTGGTATGAATAATTCTGTTTTGAAGATCGCACCAAAACAGAATTTTACGCAAATTCCACTCCAGGCACCTTATATTGATCCAGCGCATCCAGTCCAATTTGACGCATTTCAACCGCTTGAATTAAGCCATGAACTTTTCAAAGACGATGCCATCATTTTAGAGCTAAATCAAAACCAGACAACTCTAATGACCGAAAACACAACTAATGATCATGGAATTTCATTTACAGTCGATGATGCACCATATCTAGGAATTTGGTCTCCCTATCCCGCTTCGGGCGATTTCATTTGTCTCGAACCTTGGTGGGGAATTGCTGATACCGTTGAATTTGATGGTGAACTTAAGGATAAAGTGGGTATTAATCAGCTTGCTGCTGGCAAAGAATTTAATCGTCAATTTTCAATTTCATTCTTCTAGCTTAAAAAGACCCCTAAAACATAAGGATCATCCTTATCTTTTAGGGGTTTTACATTGATTTAATTAAGATTTATTTTTCATATGGTAGTAAATGCCAAACGGAACTAAGTTTTCATTACCGGCTAAAATTCTTTGAATATTCGTGCGATGCCGATAAATAATAAAAATGGTTAAAGCAATGGCCACGGTTGAGAGAATTAGATCATGGTAGAAAAATGAAATTACAACCAGAATTGGTGAGGAGACTACGCTTGAAAAACTAACCATGCTCGAAACATAAATAAAAAAGATGAATAAGCAACATGCAATTAGAAAATAACTTGGATTATACGCCAAGAGCATTCCGGCACTAGTAGCAACGGCTTTCCCACCGCGAAAATGATCAAACACGGAAAAGGTATGTCCTAAGATGGCACCGAGCCCAATTAGCAATGGATTGATTCCATGTACCTGAAAAACAATGGGTTGCAGGGTGGCTACGGTTCCTTTTAACAAATCTATAGCTAAGACCACTAGTCCTGATTTAACACCTAAAACACGGAATGTATTAGTAGTGCCGGTATTTCCACTACCTTCTTTGTGTAAATCTTTATTGAACTGTTTTGCGACCAAAACACCGGATGGGATTGATCCCAAAAGGTAGGCCACGATAAACATGATAACAATTTCTATCATGTACTTTCCTCTTTTCTATATAAAAATATGATTTAATTTTAAGTATTTATTGCAATTATAATAAATACAGTAACAATGCAGTATTATAACATTTATCGAAATGTTTTCATCAGATTAAAAATAAGTTATTATAGATAGTACTGATTTTAAAGGAGTTACATACATGGCAAAAACAAAAAAAACATCGTATGATGATTCATCCATTCAAGTCTTAGAAGGACTGGAAGCCGTTCGAAAGCGGCCTGGGATGTACATCGGATCGACTGATGGTCGTGGACTGCATCATTTAGTTTATGAAATCGTCGATAACGCCGTCGATGAAGCTCTCGGTGGATACGGAAAAGAAATTAATGTAATAATTCAAGCTGATAATAGTATAACGGTTGTCGATCACGGACGAGGAATGCCGGTTGGAATGCACCGGTCTGGTAAACCAACTCCGGAAGTTATTTTTACGGTTCTACATGCCGGTGGTAAATTCGGCCAGGGCGGATATAAAACGTCCGGGGGACTCCATGGAGTTGGTGCTAGCGTGGTTAATGCGCTATCAGAAAAATTAACCGTTGAAATTGTCCGCGATAAGGTTAAATACGAAGAAACTTTCGTCAATGGTGGCCATCCGGTAGGCACCCTTAAAAAAGTTGGTAAAACAACTAACAAAAACGGAACAACTGTCACATTCAAACCGGACAAACAAATTTTCACAACAACTGTCTTTAATTTTAATACGCTAGCAGTCCGACTGCGAGAATCGGCGTTCTTACTTCGCGGAGTTAAAATTACCTTAACCGATAAACGAGAAGGACACGAACAAAGTGAAGAATACTACTATGAAGAGGGAATTAAGCAATTCGTTGAGTATTTAAACGAGGACAAAGATACCCTTGGAAACATTATGTACTTTGATGGTACTAAAAATGGAATTGAAGTAGAGGTAGCCGGACAATATAACGACGGATATTCTGAAACGGTACTTTCCTTTGTTAACAACGTTCGGACTAAGGATGGTGGAACACATGAGGTAGGGATGCGTTCTGGTTGGACCAAAGCGTTTAACGACTTTGCTCGTAAGGTCGGCCTTCTTAAAGAAAAGGATAAAAACTTAGAAGGTTCCGATGTTCGGGAAGGCTTATCCGCGGTCATTTCAATTCGGGTTCCAGAAGAATTATTGGAATTTGAAGGGCAAACTAAAGAAAAATTAGGAACGCCAGAAGCACGGCCCATTGTTGATGCAATTATCAGTGAGCAGCTCGGATTTTTCCTTATGGAAAATGGGGAGTTTGCGCAGCAGCTGGTTCGTAAAGCAATTAACGCCCGGGAAGCTCGGGTGGCAGCTCGGAAAGCTCGGGATGAGTCTCGAACCGGTAAGCGTAAGAAAAAACAGGAACGAATCTTATCTGGTAAGTTAACGCCCGCTCAGTCTAAAAACTCAAAGAAGAATGAATTATTCCTAGTTGAGGGAGATTCCGCCGGTGGAAGTGCTAAACAAGGGCGTAATCGTAAATTTCAGGCCATTTTACCGCTTCGAGGAAAGGTGTTAAACACCGAGAAAGCAAAACTGCAGGAAATTGTTAAAAATGAGGAAATTAACACCATCATTTATACGATTGGAGCTGGCGTAGGTCCAGAATTCAAGGTTGACGATAGTAATTACGATAAAGTAATCATTATGACCGATGCTGATACCGATGGAGCGCATATTCAAACCTTGCTATTAACCTTTTTCTATAAATATATGCGGCCAATGATTGATGCCGGTAAGATTTATATTGCTCTTCCACCGCTTTATAAACTGCAAAAAGGGGTCAATAAGAAAACTAAGATTGAATACGCCTGGACGGATGAAGAGCTGGAAGTCGTTAGTAAGAAAATGGGCCGCGGCTTTTCATTACAACGCTTCAAAGGTTTAGGTGAAATGAACGCCGATCAACTATGGGAAACCACCATGAATCCGGAAACCAGAACTTTGGTTCGAGTTCGAATTGACGACGACACGTTAGCAGAACGCCGAGTAACCACTCTAATGGGCGATAAAGTTGAACCGCGTCGAAAATGGATTGAAAGCAACGTGGCCTTTACCATGGAAGAAGACGGAAGTTTGCTAGATAATGAAGCGATTAAAGCGGAACACGAAGAGGATCAAGCTGACGCGACGGGGACTGAAATAGAACATCCCGAAACGTTTGAAGAGCTTAAATTAGATTTAGAAAAGAATAAATAATAGAAGGGGGTCAATAAATGGCTGAAAATCAATCAAAAATTCAAGAGTTAACCCTTGAAGATATTATGGGCGATCGTTTCGGACGGTACTCCAAATATATTATTCAAGAACGAGCTTTGCCTGATGTTCGGGATGGATTAAAACCCGTTCAGCGGCGTATTTTATTTGCGATGAACAAAGATGGAAATACGCATGATAAGGCATTTCGAAAGTCAGCAAAGTCGGTCGGAAATGTAATGGGTAATTTTCATCCACATGGTGATAGCTCCATTTATGAAGCGTTAGTTCGCATGAGTCAGGACTGGAAATTACGCGTCCCACTGATTGAAATGCACGGAAACAATGGATCAATTGATAACGATCCGCCAGCTGCAATGCGATATACAGAAGCGCGGTTGAGCGAAGCGGCCGAAGAAATGTTAAATGACATTGATAAAGAAACCGTTGATATGGTTTTAAACTTCGATGATACGGAATATGAACCAACGGTCTTGCCTGCGCGGTTTCCAAACCTTCTGGTTAACGGAGCAACCGGAATTTCAGCGGGATATGCAACGGAAATTCCACCTCACAACCTAGGCGAAGTAATTGATGCAGTTCTTTACATGATTAAGCATCCTAATCCAACGTTGGATAAATTAATGGAATTCGTTAAAGGTCCAGATTTCCCAACGGGCGGTATTATTCAAGGACTAAGCGGATTAAAACAAGCGTATAAGACTGGAAAAGGCCGGATTGTTGTTCGTTCAAAAACGAAGATCGAGGAATTACGTGGCAATAAGCAGCAGATTCAAATTTCAGAGATTCCATATGAAGTCAATAAAGCAATGCTGGTCAAGAAAATTGACGAGATTCGGGTAATGAAAAAAGTTGATGGGATTGCCGAAGTTAGGGATGAATCTGATCGTGATGGGCTTTCGATTGCAATTGAGTTAAAGAAAGACGTTGATGCCCAAGGAATTTTAAATTACCTCTTTAAAAATACCGATTTACAGGTTTCTTATAACTTTAACATGGTAGCAATTAATCACTTGCGCCCGGAACGAATGGGCTTAAAAGACATCATTCAAGCTTATGTGGAGTTTCAAAAAGAAGTTATAACAAAACGAACACGGTTTAACTTAAAAAAGGCCGAGGATCGCTTGCATATTGTTGCAGGTTTAATTAAGGCGCTATCGATTTTGGATCAGGTAATTAAGACGATTCGCGGAAGTAAAGACAAAAAAGATGCCAAGCAAAATTTGGTATCCAATTTTGAATTTTCAGAACGACAAGCCGAAGCCATTGTTTCCTTACAGCTTTATCGTCTAACCAATACCGACGTTACCGAATTAAAGAAGGAAGCTCAACAGCTTAACGATTCAATCGCAACATATAATAAGATTTTAGAGAACCCTAACGAATTGTCTAAGGTATTGTCCAGTGAGTTACGACAAATCAAGAAAAAGTACGCCACACCAAGGCTTTCTGAAATTCAAGAACAGATCGAAGAATTGGTTGTTGATCGAACCATCACCGTTCCTGAAGAACAAGTAATGGTTTTAGTTAGCCAGTCAGGTTATTTAAAACGAAGCAGTTTACGGTCGTATAAAGCTTCTTTTGAAGAAGATGGACTAAAGGATGGCGACTTTGCGGTATTTAAAAAAGAATTAAGTACCTTAGATCATTTATTAATGTTTACCAATAAGGGAAATCTAATCTATCGTCCGGTACATGAAATTTCGGAAGCACGTTGGAAAGATACGGGTGAGCATATTTCTCAAACCATTGGGCTAGATGACGATGAAATAATCCTAGAAGCTTATAACGTCAAGGACTTTAAGCAACCAATTGCATTTCTAATTGCAACCAGTGATGGTTATATTAAACAAACGGCACTGGCTGACTTTAAACCCGGACGAACCTATCGTAAAAAAGCCACCATGTTTATTAAACTAAAGACTGATGCCGCAACCGTGGTAAAAGTAGCGATGTTATCCGAAAAAGGCCACCGAGGAACGATCTTCTTAGCCAGTCATAATGGGTATGGATTACGATATGATCTATTAGAAATTCCCGTGGTGGGGGCGCGTGCCGCCGGGGTGAAGTCGATGGATCTAAGAGACGATGCAGTTGTCAATTTCGTATTAGTTGACGAAGACGATCAAATTGGCATAATTACCAACCGGGGCTCATTTAAAAAGATGCGTGTTAAGGAAGTTAGCGTAACCAGCAGAGCACGCCGCGGCGTTCAAATCTTACGTGAGTTGAAAAAAGAGCCTCATCGAATTATTGATATTGCGGTTGTCGAGCGGGGGCAAGCTTTGGAGGTGTTGACTTCAAGAGGGATGTTCCACGACATTATCCCGGCTGATCATCCCTTAAATGAACGGTATTCTAATGGTAGTTTTATAATTGACACTGACTCTGAAGGAACACCAATATCAATGCGAGAAAAAGAGTTAGATCCAACTATTACAAAATCTTAATAATTTAGAGGGGTTATTACTTGCCCTTTACGGTAACTAATATTAAACTTATTATAATAACTATTAGGTTATGAAAGTTTAAATAAACCGAGGTGTATTTATATGGGATCTAAACAAGAAAAGATTTTTTCATCAAAAACTTTAACGTACTTTTTACAGCTTTCGGATACAATGAACTATACACAAGCCGCCCAAATTCTTGGTATTACTCAACCTGCCTTAACTCAACAGATAAAAAAACTTGAACGCGCGATTGGTACTCCACTATTTTATTCAGTTGGCAAAAAACTACGCTTGACTGATGCTGGATATACGATGCTCAGTGCCAGTCATGAAATTAACCGTGTACTTAACAATGCCACCGATGAGATACAGCAATCTTCAAGTGCTGGACAGGGTGAAATCTCAATTGGTATTTTAGCTTCAATTGAGACCCGCGTTTTTGAAGACTTTATTGCATCGTACTTCAAAAAAGAACCTGGCGTAAAAATTATCGTTCACATGTTAACCCGAAAAGAGATTTGGGAAAATCTTGAGAACAACCAAATCGACTTAGCAATTATGTACCTTCCTGACGACAGTATTAAAAATTGGAAGCCATATCAATCACGTAAAATCATTAGTGAAAACTTACTTTTCATTCACCATGATGAAAAAATTGCTAAGCAGAAAAGAATTAAGTTACAAAGAACTACAAACTACGACTGGGTTACATATCCTGCTGGTTTTTACCTGGATGGTGTCATCAGGGAAGCTTATAAAAATGCTTTGGTCGATAATCCCAATAGCATCGCTTGCTTTACAACACCAGACCAGATTCGACGCTTCGCTGATTCAACCGGGGTTGCGACAGCATTGCCTGAGTCCTACGTTGTCACTCACAAATGTCGTCCAGGCACTTTTGTCTCAAAATTTGATCCAGTCATTACGTTTGATCTAGACTTTGTATTTAGAAAAGATAAGGATA
The DNA here is from genome assembly GCF_001437075.1 of Pediococcus stilesii. Classification (GTDB taxonomy): domain Bacteria; phylum Bacillota; class Bacilli; order Lactobacillales; family Lactobacillaceae; genus Pediococcus; species Pediococcus stilesii. The sequence goes on along the minus strand of NZ_JQBX01000001.1, from coordinate 48,282 downwards.
GTATTCCACGAATCAACAACTTTTTGACGGAATTTAACCAATATCTTGAAGAAAAAGGGTATACTGATAGATTAGAAGAAATGATTACTAATAAAAGCTAAAGGAGAGTTTTAATAATGAGTAAACAACTTGTTTTTGGTCATTTAAATCCAGATACAGATGCTATTGTTGCAGCAAAAGCATTTGCTTATCTACAAACAAAATTAGGTGTGGAAGATGTTGAAGCGGTTGCATTAGGTAATCCAAATCCAGAGACGAATTACGTCTTAAATCACTTTGATGAGCCAACGCCTCGTGTTGTTACTGCGGTTGCAAATGAAGTTGACTCTGTAATGCTTGTTGACCATAATGAACGTCAACAAAGTGTTTCAGACATTGATCAAGTAACGGTGACAGCTGTTGTTGACCATCACCGAATTGCTAATTTTGAAACGGCACAGCCTCTATTTTATCGTGCTGAACCGGTTGGCTGCACTAGCACCATTTTAACTAAACTTTTTAACGAAAATAAAGTTGAAATTCCGGCAAAATTAGCTGGTTTAATGCTATCTGCAATTATCTCTGATACATTATTACTTAAGTCTCCAACAACGACCGATGTTGACCGTGAAGCCGTTCGAGAACTTGCTGAAATCGCCGATATTGACGTTGAATCATATGGTTTAGAAATGCTAAAAGCTGGAACTGATTTATCAAGCAAAACGGAACTAGAATTAGTTGATGGTGATGCTAAAAGCTTTGAAATGGGTGGTAAAACCATCCGAATCGGCCAAGTAAATACAGTTGATTTAGACGATGTATTTAGTCGTGAAGCTGCCCTTGTTAAGACAATGGAAGAAGAAAATCAGAAGAACAATTACGATATGTTTTTACTTCTAGCAACTAACATTTTATCTAGTGATTCACGTCTACTTGTTGTTGGCGAACCAAAAGATACGGTTGAAAAAGCCTTCAATGTTAAACTTAGTGATCATAATACCGCTGATTTACCTGGCGTTGTATCACGGAAAAAACAAGTTGTTCCTCCTTTGATGGATGCTTTTGCATAAAAAGATCTGTTAAAGTCTAATTTATTTCCCCCGCAATTAAGAATTTTATTTCTAATTGCGGGGGATTTTTAAATCCTTATTGATCGTTTCACATTACTCGACACTAAATCAGCAATGGACATTGCATTTTCTTAATCTTTTGAGCAATTTTATTGAAAACTAATCTTAAAGACGTTTAGACTAAAACTAAACATGGAGGTGGCGGCATGAATAAGGAAAATATTTCAAAACAAGATGCTTTAAAAGAAAAGTTAACCAAAGAAGAATATGAAGTAACTCAAAATGCAGCTACAGAACGGCCTTTTACTGGCAAATATGATAATTTTTACGAAAAGGGCGTATATGTTGATGTTGTCAGTGGCGAACCTCTATTTAGTTCAACGGATAAATATGACGCCCACTGTGGTTGGCCCGCATTTACGCAACCGATTGATCCTAAAAATATTATCGGAAAGCGTGATACGCAATTTGGGATGGAACGGGTGGAAGTTCGGAGCAAAACGGCCGATTCACACCTCGGACACGTCTTTAACGATGGTCCAATCGATAAGGGTGGTGTTCGCTACTGTATTAATTCGGCAGCACTAAAGTTTATTGCATATGATGACCTAGAAGCGCATAATTTGGGTTACCTAAAAAAATTAATTAAATAAATTAACAGATGGGGAGAGTGATTTAAAATGGAACAAACTGCAATTTTTGCGGGAGGATGTTTTTGGTGTATGGTAGAACCCTTTGAAACGCAGCCAGGGATCATAAAGGTCGTCTCGGGTTATACTGGAGGACATGTCCCTAATCCAACGTATGAGCAAGTTGCTAGCCATACTACGGGACATACAGAAGCGGTCTTGATTAGGTTTGATCCTGAAATTATTTCTTACCGGCAACTAGTCCAGATCTACTGGCAACAGACTGATCCGACCGATGCCATGGGGCAGTTTCAAGATCGAGGAGATAGTTACCGACCTGTAATCTTTGTTAACAATGACGAACAACGTCAAATTGCTGAGGAATCGCGTGAGCAACTGGCAAAATCAGAAATATTTGACGACCCAATCGTCACCAAAATTGAAGATGCAAAACCATTTTATCCGGCTGAAGAGTACCATCAACAATTTTACAAGAAAAATCCACTCCGTTATCAGATTCAAGAAGCAGGGGGACGGTCAGCGTTCCAAAAGAAGCATCGGAACTAGGATGCACCGTTTTAATTTAATGAAAAAAGAGAGCCACGCGCAAAAATTAATTTGCCGTGGTTCTCTTTTTTATTGCTAAATTTAAATATTTTTATTTTTCTCTCTTCGAACCAAGAATGCCCAAGCAATGATACCGAAGAAAATTGGTCCAGCAATTGTCCAAAGTCCGGTAAACATATCACCAGATAGGAATGGCGATATGCTGGTAAAGACTACCCCAACCCCAACTGCAATCATAACGACCGTTACAACTGTGATCATCCAGGCATGGCTGTGATATACCTCAAATGGACGGTCAAGTCCTGGTTTAGCCTTAAAGAATGGAAAGGCTCCAACCAAAAATAGGTAAGGGAGTGTCGTTGATACATTACTCATCGAAGTCAGCACATTGTAGAAGAAAGTTGCTTCTTTATGCGTAATGGCTGCTAAAATGGAAATCCCACCAATGAAGAAAATTACAATGATTGCTTGTAGCCACATTGAATTGGCTGGCATACCATTTTTATTTAATTCCGTCATCTTTTTAGGCCATAGTTCCTTTGGAGAACCCAAGATAAATGATTTCAGTGGTGAATAGCTTAATACGAAGAATGAACCAACGTACGCAAACAGCATACCGACCCCTGCAAAACGGGAGAATAGGGTCCCCAAGAATGCAGCATTAGTAGCGTTCATTCCCATTGACTTTCCTAATTCCAACCCAAGATTTTCCATCATTACATAAGTTATGTTTCCAAGGTTAGCTTTTTGTTCCAAGATAACCGTATGCCAGTTAGCTGAAACACCCCATAGGAAGATTGCTAAAGAATAGCCAATGGCGATTACGACGCCACCGATCATTACACCCTTTGGAAATGTTTTTTCAGGCTTATCCAAACTATCCGTAACACCACCAATTGATTCCAATCCACCATATGCAAAAATCGCATAAACGATAAATGAAATCAAGGCAATTGGTGATTGGAATTGTGCACTTGGAGATGTTGCAAAATCACTTAAATGATGAATTGGCTGTGCTAGTTGGCCGTGGTTAGCAATTAAAATAAATACACTGGCTAATAGCAAAATAACGTTCATGGCCATAACGGCTAAACCACCAAGTGAAGAAACCTTCGCAAGGGTGTCAATCCCACGGGTTGTCGCCCAAGTAACAAAGATCATCCATAAAATTGCCAAAAGACCGATCGTCAAAGTTGAATCTAATCCAAAAATTGACCAGGTGCTGGTCATATCATGACCAGAAATAATGGTTGAAAGTGTGATCCAAATTTTTTGTGAGATCATAACCATCCAGATTAACCATGAAGCTAACCACATGAAAGTAGCAATAAAGGCCCATTTCTCACCAATCGATTGCTCCAGCCATGAATAAATCCCACCTTTAGCTTCTTTAAATGTTGAACCGTATTCGGCAAACATCAAACCAGCCGGAATAAAGAATAAAACGGCACCAATTATGTACCAAAAAATCGCACCATAACCCATTTGTTGAAAGGCTGTGGGAGTATTACCAAAACCAAAAATGGTTGTAAAAATCATCAAAACTAACGCACCAAGCGAAAGTTTCTTTTTTTGCTCACCCATTGTGAATCTACTCCTAACTTAATTATGAATAAAAATAAACTATATATAAATATTATTGTAGCAGAAAATAGACCCTTCAATTGCGTATCATTAAAGTTTAATTTATAACCAATCAAACTTTAATTTTTTGAGTGGCATGAATTAATTTAAGTCCAATACGGATAATGAGGTTCTCCTGTCTGGATAAGCCGCAAGGGCGTAGAACAACTAAATAGGATAATTTTCATCAACAATTTAGTCAGCCCAATATTAAATTTGACTATTTATTCTGGTTTTTTTGGTTATTTATTAGAAAATATGAAATCGATAAATTTTATGGTTACCCTTGGATAAATCTACATATTAAGACTAATTTAAAATGAAATTAGCTAACTGATCGACTGTTTTAAAATAATGATCATGATTAGTCTTTAAAAAAGAACTGATGGAAGCTGGCTTGGGCGACCATGCCGCAACGACAGTTGGTACATTGCATTCAGAAGCCATCTTTAGACCGGGTTCTAAGTCGTCAATTAAAATTGCGTCCTCAGGGCGTAATTCAAAATCGCTAAGTATTCTCTTTACAGGATGCGGATTAGGCTTTCGTTTGTCTTGACCTTTTTTCCAACCAAAAACGGCGTCTGGTTTTATAGAAGTATTTTGGTATGCTTTATAAATATCTTTTGATTCAGACTGCGTAACAACGGTAATAATTCCGTTATTTCTCTTAAATTCCTCCAAAAAACTTATAAAGTGGGGGAAAAAAGTAGGGACTACGGCGTCGGTGTATTCATGCCAAACTTTTTGCTGATACGTCTGCTCTGGTGGCGTAAACTTCATTATATCAGTGCAGAGTTTTGAAAATCCTGGATTAAAACAATAACCAATAAATTCATCCAAAGTTAATGGCTTTTCATTTGGCCGTAGTTTTGAAGTTGCTGCGATAAATGAGGGGTAATGGATCGTGGCCGTACTATCAACGGCTGTATCGTCATGGTCTAATATTAAACATTTGTATTGCAAATGATCACTTCCTGATTGTTTTTTGGTACTTACAGATAATATAAGTTATATTTTTTAAAAAATATATAGCGATTGTAAATTTAAAGTTCCATTTTTTGAAAACGGTTTTTGGTTATTTGAATAACTATGTATTATTGAGGAACCAAATTTTTCCATAATTGAATATTGCTTATGCAATTTGGATATCGTTTATAACAGTTGGTGTTATTTTAGTTAATTTATTCGGTGCATCACATTAATAACGCATTTTAAACGCTTTTAGTGTAAGGACCAAACGCATTTTTTGTTGAACAAGCAAAATTATAGAAAGAGTTGCTTGTTCAGATCGATAAAATAAAATTCAGTGGACTGCAAACGAATTTTCACAACATCGAAAGTCAACCGAAGATTACGGATAATGCGAATTTTAATTTTAAATAAAAGTGCAAAAGCGATTTAAGACGATATAAAATACATAACGCATTCAGGAGTGATTTTTCTGTTTTTTAACTTACTTTGTATAATATATATTATGTAAACTAGAATTTAAAATAAATAAAAAGGACCGCTTTTCACGCTCCTCCATCAATTCACTATCCGTACTGATACTCAACCACTAAGCCAAGAATCGTTGCAACTCCAAAGAAAAATAGAATCAACAGCGCAAATTTATTTTTCAGCGTTCGTTGTTTTCTTTTATACGTAAGTAAAAAGTCGAATAATCCAATTGTCATAATTTCTAATATAAAATGCAGCCAAACCAATAATGGTGACATCGCAACCGTATGAACAACCATTAAAAGTCCGGATATAATAAGTGCAATATCTAACACGCGTGCTGTATATTGTGCAATTAACGTTTGTTGAAATTGATCAATAATTAGACCGTACGAACAAATTAGCCCGATTAAAAGCCATAAGATAATATGTATAAATGATGATGTTGACATTCAAGTAACCCCTTTATGATTTTAAAACCGTTAAAATTAGTTTAGCATAAGTAATATGGTTGTATTATCATCACTTCTTAATTGTAATGATACTGAAATCTTTCACACAAATAACGGGGTTTGTGGTATCTTTGTTTTTGGATTATATTTTCGGAAAAAGGATTTGATTGTTTTGCTTAAAAAAATAATTAGTGTCGCCCTTTTTGGCGCATTGGGAGGCATTATTCGATCTTGGATTCAGTCCGGATTAGATGCTCACACCGGAACATTGCCATTAGCGTTAATCTTAATTAATGTGATTGGATCCACATTATTAGGCTGTCTAACCGGGGGTTTTCTGACACTTTTGGATACGCCGGATACGTTGAATGTTGGGCTAACTACTGGATTAATGGGCGGCTTTACAACTTTTTCAACCTTTCAACTCACCCTTTTAAACTTATTTAAAACTGGTTCGATGGTGATGGGAATTGGATTTATTTTAGTTTCAACATTGCTATCAATTGGTGGCGCTAGTCTAGGACAATGGTCCGGAACAAAACTATTAAGATATTATCGAGGGAGTTGGTAGGATGCTTCTTTTTTATATTGGAATTGGCACAGCAACCGGTGCGGTAATTCGAATGCTAGCAACAATGCAGTTAAACAGTGCCTTTAAAAGGCAAAAATTTCCCTGGGCCACTTTTGTCATTAATATGACGGCATGTCTGTTAATCGGAATTTTTAGCACCCATTTCCACAGTGCTCCGCTGAAGGCCCTCTTGATTAGCGGTGTGCTGGGAGGACTATCAACCTTTTCAACTTTTTCAAACGAATTCGTAACCCTTTTTAAGGATTCCACAACAAAAAAACTTGCCATTAATTATTTAATAGCAAGTCTAATTATTGGAATTGGATTGGTAAGCGTAGGAACGATCATTTAGTTAAGCCTTTGTGTAATCAACCATCCAAATTAACGCTAAAGCTTTTTCTCCCAAATGAGTGCCAATTACGGGACCAAAATATGTAATTTCAAATGGGATCCCCGGGTATTTTTCGGCAAGACTGTCACGCCATTTAATTGCCGATTTTTCATCGTTTCCATGGACTACATACGCCCGAATCGGATAATCAGTCTTTTTCAAAGCCTCGTCAAACAGAGTTTCTACTCGGGCGATGGCTTTTTTACGTGAACGAACTTTTTCAAAAGCGACGATTTCATGTGCATCGTTAAATGTTAAAATTGGCTTGATTTTTAGCAAACTACCGACAAAACCGGAAGCATTAGAAAGGCGACCACCCCGGACTAAATTTTGCAAATCATCAACAACGAAATATTCTTCGAAAGTTGAACGAACATAATCCAATCGTTTGATGATTGAATCAACATCTGCACCATCTTTAGCCATTCGAGCCGCTTCAAGGGCCAAAATTCCCATTAATCGAATCGTTAGCTGTGAATCGTAAACGACTAAATTAACACCTTCAATGGTACCCTCTAGTCCCTTTAAACTAGACACAAATCCAGAAATTGTGCTTGCTAGGTGAATGCTAATGATCGTATCGTAACCCTCTTTAGCAAGGTTTTCGTATAGTTCGATCATTTCACCTAGTGGTGGCTGGGACGTGCTTGGAAATGATTGAGAAGTCCTTAAACGGTCATAAAACTCCTCAGTCGTAATATCAACGCCCTCTTTATAAATTTTTCCGTCAATAATAACGGGCATTGGAACAATTGTAATATGATTATCTTCAATTTCTTTTTCGGTTAAATAACTAGTACTATCAGTAACAATAGCTGTTTTCATTAGTACACCCACTTCATTCTTTAAATCAATAACAAATACTATACCACAATAAGAATTGCTTATCTACAAACTAACCAAACCCATTATATCAGCATTTAACTTTTTAATGACCAATAATGACGCATCCAAAATTAGTGATATTCCTTTGAATTAAGATAACTTTTAGCGTTAACACATGGAATAGAAGTGTTGCTCGTTTTGTTTTACGAAAACACCCCGCAACCGTTATTGTGTCGTTTATCAAATTTCAGCTTCATGGACAAGTCTTATAGATACCCAGTCCATTATTTTAGTGCATTTTTTAGAATGCGATTGGTTAAAATGTTAAGCATTGACAATTCTTCATCGGACCAATTTTCAAAAAGCTTTTGGTCAAAAAGTTGTACCTGCTCATTGACGTAAGAGCGAAAAATTGCGCCCTTTTTGGTCGTTTGAAATTTTCGCGATTGGCCTGGTAAACGCATGATTAAATTTTTTTCAACCGAACGTTTAACTTGGCGGCTTAAAGTCGAAATATCTAAGCCACTGATTTTAGATAGATCTTGTATTGACAAAAATTCATCCTTTAAAAAATTACTAATCTTCCAGTCCGCCGGTGTACCGTTTGCTTCTCGACAGCTCTTTTTGATAACTTCTTGACGTTTCTTGCTAATTAAATCGAGCGCTTCTAGACTGTCCTTCACTCTTTATTCACCTCCACTTGTATTATACAATAAAACAACTTGTATGATACAACACACGATTTTTTTGCAACTTAATTTTATTAACGTTATACTTAATATACTTAATTTTAATATAGAATGGACTGATATCATGGCCTTTGATGGTTTATTTACCCACGCAATGGTTAACGAACTCGCGAATCAATTAAAAACAGGACGAGTTGCTAAAATTTACCAACCTTACCAGGGCGAGCTGGTTGTAACAATCCGAGCTAACCGCAAAAATCGGGCGCTCTTACTATCTTCACATCCGAACTATGCCCGTGTTCAGATTACAGAACAGGCGCTTACTAATCCGGCCACTCCTAGTAATTTCGTGATGAGCTTAAGAAAGCATCTTGATGGTGCAATTTTAAAAGATATTACTCAAATTGATAATGACCGGATCATTAATTTACATTTTTCTCATCGGAATGATCTTGGTGATGAAGAAGACATGATTTTATCAATTGAAATCATGGGTCGGCGTAGTAATATAATTCTCTATGAGTCCGGTTCAAAAAGAATTATTGATACGATTAAACACATTTCGTCCGACCAAAATCGGTATCGAATGTTAGTTCCAGGAGCTCAATATATAACTCCCCCAGCGCAAACTTTGCAAAATCCGTTTGCCGCTAAAATAACCGAATTTACAGAACTACAAAAAGAATTTCCAAACTATGAAGTTTTAGCACAAGCACTACGATCAAAATTTCAAGGGTTCAGTAAAGACTCTGCCCTAGAATTTGCTTTTTCAATGGTGACATCTTCGAACGTGGATGAAGCAATTACGAACTACCTGTCGCAATATGATGCAAGCACTGGCTTCATTTATGATGCTCCCAACGGTAAATTATCATTTTCAGCAGTTCAACCCGTTTTGACTGAAGATAAAAATGTTCAGCAATTTAATAGTCTCTCTGAAACGTTAGATCGTTACTTTTATGAGAAGGTCCAACGGGATCGTGTTCAGCAACGTGGTCATAATTTAATTCGTGTCGTTCGAAACGAGCTTAAAAAGAATCGAAAGAAATTAAAAAAACTTGATCAGACTATGGAACAAACCCACTTCGCCGACACATATCGAATTAAGGGTGAAATACTTACGACCTATTTAAGTCAGATTACGCGTGGAATGACCGAGATAGAGTTACCCAATTTTTATGATGACAACAAATTGATTAAAATCAACCTTTCTAATCAACTATCTCCTTCGAAGAACGCTCAAAAGTATTTCAATAAGTATCAGAAAGAAAAAAATGCCGTTAAGTACGTTACTGAACAAATTAGTAAGACAAAAAATGAAATTAATTTCCTAGATAACATCGAAACACAAATCGATTTAGCTAAACCAGAAGATCTTGACGAAATTAAGGTAGAACTTGAAAATGAAGGATATTTAAAGAAAAATAATAATCCTAAAAAGCGTGTTAAACCCGTTAAGAGTAAACCAGAACTCTTTAAATCCAGCGATGGAACCACCATTTTAGTTGGAAAAAATGATACTCAAAATGATCGGTTAACAATGAAAACCGCTAAAAAAGACTTTTATTGGCTACACGCTAAGGATATTCCTGGTTCACACGTAATTGTTGAAAGTAATGATCCTTCCGAAAAAACAATTGAAGAAGCTGCAAGCATTGCTGCTTATTATTCTAAAGCTAAAAATGCCACTAAGGTACAGGTTGACTATGTTCCGGTCAAAAACATTCGAAAACCTAATGGCTCAAAACCTGGATTTGTAATTTACGAAGGTCAAAAATCACTGAAGGTGACGCCTAAGGCTGAAATAATCCAGCAACTAATGGTCTAACCGTCAAAATCAATTCAATTCCAGTCAACAAAAAGCCCGTTACGCTTTAATGTGTAACGGGCTTTTTGGCTAGTTTGATAAAAATTTTGCACCAATTGCGAGTGAAAATGGTGTGTTCTGAGGCTGTTTTATTCCAAATTGATCGTATGGATAAACATGTGCATAGCGATATTTTGCACCCATCATTGGATAATTTTTGATTTGGAAAGCACCGGTAAGAATGATTTCTGTGATCATTCCGGCAAAATCTTGATTCAATACATATGATAAAAATGGCAGATCTTGAATCGCCATCGGAACCGAACTGGAAACTTCTAAAAGATCATCATTTTTTCGTAAAATAATTGAATAAATTCCATTAGCGGTTAGATTTTTACATTCCTCCATTACAACCGCCTTGAACTGCCGTTTGATTTTAGGCGAAGCTTCAATTGGAACAAACATGTTTTCATCGTTAATTCCAATTATCCCAAATAGGTTAGCTTGACCATTAATTTCACTAACAACTGCCATGTAATCGGCGTCAATGTTTTCCGAACGTGTGGTTCGACTTAATGGTAATTGATCGATTTCAACGCCACGAAGAACCAATTGTGACACGATTTCCCATTTTCCCTGTGCAACAATTTTATCGGGTTTCTCCTGATGAATGATATTTAGACAGTTTTCGACCGTCAACGGCTCTAAATAGACCTTATCGGCCAGATCTGGCACAAAAGTGAGCGCGTTGGGATTATTATTAATTAAGATCACTTTATAACCAAGATCCTGACACCTTTTAATTGTTTGAAAAGTGGTGTATTCAGCCGCGCTATTCGTCCCCACTTGACTATTAGCGGTTCCAAGAACTAGGATCTTCTTTCCTACCGTTCGAATTGCCTCGTCTTCATCTTCAAACGTTGAATAATACGTATTTGTGAGATAAGGGAACTCACCCGCCGTGGGCTCAACGCCCTTATAGGTCGCAAAAACCTTAGCCTGTTTAATTCTAAACTCTCGGACTTGATCTGAGCGGACCTCCCATAGATGTGCAATTTGAGTATCGCCAAATCCAAAATATTTAGCTTCTTTTAAGACATCGGCATCAAAATGATGCTCACGTAGTTGACGTTCTAGTTTGACGAGGTGTCTTAGCTTATAGAAATAAAATGCGTCAATATGGGTCATTTCGGCTAATTCGTCCACGGTATATCCCCGCCGTAAGGCTTCTAATAGATAGTAGACTTCGCCCGCTCGAGCGTGAATTAAGACATTAATTAACTGTGCCTCGCTTAATTCCGATTCATCCAAGGCGGCCTGCTCAGCAGTCGTCGTCGAATCAACCGAGCGAATGGCTTTTTGAAGCGCTTCTTCCGCACTTCGACCAAATGACATTACGGCCCCGGTTGATTTCATTTTAGTATTTAATTCTTGATCAGCATTTTTAAAACTAGCAAAAGACCACGTTGGAAAGCGAACCGCAACGTGATCCATTGCCGGTTCAATTAATGCTAATGAATCGTGTTTTTGAACCCCTGATAATTCAATTTCGCGTAGACTTTGACCAAGCAATATTTTAGAAACAACATTAGCAATCGGATAGCCCGTAGCCCTGGCGGCAAAGGCCGACGTTCGATCAAAAAATGGATTAACACGAGTGACAAAATGCTTCCCATCGGTGGGATCTAAAGCAAACTGGACGTGACATACACCCTTGATTTTTAGAACTTCTGCAATTTTTAGAGCAGCTGTTCGTAATGATTGAAACTCAATATCCGTCAAAGTTTGAGTAGGACTAAAGATAATTGAATCCCCTGAATGTACCCCAATAGGATTGAAATTTTCTGCCCCGTTGATCAGTAGTTTAGATCCTTCCGCATCGCGAATAACCGTCATTTCTACTTCTTTGTAACCCACAACGCTTTTTTCGACGGCGATTTGGTTGGTGGTTGAAACTTTAAATGCCGGTTCTAACATTTCAACCAACTGATGTTCGTTATCACATTTTATTCGATTGGTTTTTGTTAACGAGGCGATCGGCTTGATCAAGACCGGAAATCCCACCCTTTTAGCAAATTTAATGGCGCTATTAGCAGTTTCAACCACTGTAGTTGGGATCGTTGGCTCTTTAATGTGACGAAGGACCTTATTCATTAATTCGGGGTTATTAATATTATGAATCGTTGTTGTAGTTACACCCATTGTTCGAATGTTAAGCTCTTTTAATACCTCAGATTCATTGAGCTGTTCGCATAATTGTAGTGCAACCGTGTTCCCCACCACAGGTAATATAATATCAATGTCGTTTTCTCTTAAAATTTGGATTAAACTATTAACAGTCAAATCGTCTACAAGAAATTCAACATCATATTTTAATTGCGGAATAATCGAATTAGCATCATTAGTCACATAGTATAAATTTCGACCGGCTTCGGCAAAATTTTTAATGATCTGAATGGCAGCCGCTTCGCTTTCGGTATCGCGGCCAACTTGTGTCGGACCAGCACCGATTATTAGGATCTTTTTAGATCGGATTCTTGCCATATTAGCGTCCTCCCCTTGTCGTCATCATTTCCATGAACTCGTCAAATAGCTCGGTTGCCTCGTTTGGGCCTGGCGAGCTGTCGGGGAAAAACTGCACACTAAAAGCAGGAAAATCACGGTGTCGCAATCCTTGGACCGATCGATCAATTAAGTCATAGTGCGTGACAATCAAATCATTTCGATCAACGCTTTCGGGATCAACTGTAAAGCCTTGTCCGTGCGAAGCGTACATAATTTCGTCTGTAATCACTGATAAAATCGGATGATTGGACCCATGATGCTCCGAAGATAATTCATTGATTGAGCATCCGTTAGCAATGGCGAAAGCTTCGTGCCCTAAGCCAATTGCAAACAAGGGAATGTTCCGTTGAACCGTTTGGATCATTTCAATCACCTGAGCTGGTAGATCATTGGGATTACCAGGGCCAGTTGAAATAATAACCCCATCTGGATCCAGACTGAAAATGCTGTCGGCTGTTGCCGAATATGGCAAAACAGTCACGTTACAATCCCGTTGACTAAGCTGCCGCAATATTCCGTACTTTAGACCTAAATCGACGACCACCACATTTTTTCCATTTCCCGGATTGGGGAATGCTTTAGGCGTTGAAACTTGGTTTACCTGTTGGTTCGTTAAAACAATTGCCCGTAATTGATCAAATGCATGTTCCAAATCATTTACAGGGTCAATGATGCTCCCCTTAATCGTCCCCGTTGATCGGAGCTTTTTAATTAGAGCCCGCGTGTCGATTCCAGAAATACCTGGTATATTTTGTCGTTTTAAGTATTCGTCTAACGATAACCGCCGCCGACGATTAATCGAGACTGCCGCCACATCACGAACAATAACTCCCTTACATGTTGGATCAACAGACTCATAACTAGAACGATCAATTCCAACAGCACCGATCGTCGGTTGTGAAAAGACAATAATTTGGTTGTGATAAATCTGATTTGTAATTACCTGTTGATACCCGGTCATTACGGTATTAAAAACAACTTCGCCAAAGGTGGTTGCTCGAGACCCGAAAGCCTTGCCCTTAAAAACGGAACCGTCTTCTAATATTAAATATCGGTCTGCCATAGAATAGCCACCTCCATACAATTATTATTACTTAATTTGTTAAAAGAACTACGTCTTCGCCATCAATTTCGCGAACGGAAACATTGATCTTTTCATTTTGAGCGGTTGGAATATTCTTACCAACAAAATCCGCACGAATTGGTAATTCACGATGACCACGATCAACCAATACGGCTAAACTAATCTGAGCTGGTCGATTAATATCCATGATTGCGTCCATTGCGGCACGAATGGTTCGGCCCGTATAAAGTACATCATCGATTAAAATAACTTTTCGATCCTTTAAATCAAGGCGTGCTAAGCTTGAATTAGCTTCAGATGAACGTTTTTCAGCGGAACTTTTTTGGTCGTCACGATACTCGGCAATATCTAATTCACCTACGGGAATATCAAAGTTTTCTAATTGCTTTAAACGTTCAGCAATGCGCCGTGCAATAAAGACTCCACGCGTTTTAATTCCAATTAAAACAATGTCCTCGACCCCTTTATTGCGTTCAATTATTTCATATGTAATCCTTGTTAGCGCGCGCTTCATTGCCATTGCGTCCATAATTTCTTTTTCCATACCTGTTTCTCCTCCTTAATAAATCAAAAAATTGTTACCTTAATTATATCAGTAAATCTTATTTCAAGTCGGAATTACAAAGTTATTTTAGTTTTACATTAAAATAAAACACTATCATTATTTTCATAAAGAAAAGTTTTTAAACAAAATAAACGCTCTTGACATAAAGATTGTCAGGAGCGTTTATCAGCATTATTAATGTTTCTTTCGTAATTGCTCTAAAGTGTCTTTAAAAATTTGTGGTGGTTCCACCTCAAAAGTAAGTTCTTCATCAGTTCCAGGATGTTTAAATCCTAAGAGCGCAGCATGTAAAAACTGTCCTGGCCCCTTTAATGTATTTTTTGGACCGTAAAGCGGATCCCCTGCAACCGGATGTCCAATATATTTCATATGAACACGAATCTGATGAGTTCGTCCGGTCTCCAACTGGCATTCAATTAGCGTATAGTCGTTAAAACGCTCTAAAACTTTAAAATGGGTTACGGCTGGTCGCCCATCCTCTACGATATCCATTTTCTTTCGATCTTTTTTAGATCTACCAATTGGCGCGTCAATTTTACCGGACTCTTCTTTAAAATTACCGTGAACGATCGCCAAATACTTTCTTTGATTTGTTTTGGCCTTTAATTGGGCACTTAAGCTAAGCATTGCTTGATCATTTTTGGCCACCATTAGTAATCCCGAGGTATCCTTATCAATTCGGTGGACAATTCCTGGACGAAGCTCACCATTGATCGTCGCTAACGGTGAATGTGCCAGAAGGCCATTCACCAATGTTCCATGTTCATGACCTGGTGCGGGATGGACAACCATGCCTTGCGGTTTATTAACGACAATAACATCTTGGTCTTCATAAACAATGTCCAAGTCCATCTTTTCAGGGATTAAATCCACCTTAACTGGATCTGGTAGTGTCACATCAATTGAGTCATTGACATTGACCTTATAACGACTATTTGTACTCATATGATTAACCAAAATGAGCTCATCTTTAATTAATTTTTGAATTTTCGACCGTGATAAATCTGGAAAGTGACTGGTGACGATCTTATCTAAGCGTCCCGTTTCATCTTCCGTAATTGTAAATGAGAACTGCTCCATACTCTTTTCTACCCCTCAATTCTTTCATCGCGAATAATCGCAACGAATAGTACTAAAACACCAACGGTCAAGCATACGTCAGCAACGTTAAAAATTGGAAAATTAAAGAAATCAACTTGGAACATATCAACAACGTATTTTAAGCGAATTCGATCAATAAAATTTCCCAACGTACCAGTAATCATCAAGATCAATCCCCATTGGTAGATCGAATGTTGCCGTTGGGTATACAGGAGGTAGAATAAGACTATCAGTGCCACAACCGTAATCAGATAAAAGAAGACCTGATTTCCGGATAAAATGCTCCAAGCGGCACCGTCATTGCGCAGGTTTGTTAATGAAATAACTCCAGGAACAACTTCTTTAACTTCGCCGACGCTAATTTTACTGCTAACAAGGTATTTTACTACTTGGTCGAGTCCCAGCAGTAAAATACCGACAATATAACTAATCCATCTCATAAAAATTTAATTACTAGAATAACCCGGTAATTTCTCCTTTACTGTTAATGTCGATATCTAAAGCAGCTGGATGCTTTGGCAATCCAGGCATCGTTAGTATTTTACCGGTCAAGGCAACTAAAAAGCCCGCGCCAAGTCGAATATTAATATCACTTACCTGGATGACAAAGTCACTTGGTGCCCCCAGTTTTTTAGGATCATCTGAAAATGAATATTGAGTTTTCGCCATGCAAACTGGCATCTTGTCCCAACCATTTTCTTCGCATTCTTTAATTTTTTTCAGTGCCGCGCTCGAGAACTCTACCCCGCTACCACCGTAGATATTCTTTACAACAGTTTCAATTTTATTTTTAATCGAATCGTTGACATCGTAAAGTTTGTGCATATCGCCTAAGTCTTGATTGGTAAGGCGGATTACTTCGTTGGCAAGCTCTTTAGAACCTTCGCCACCCTTGGCCCATGCATCGGTGACAATTGCATTTACACCTAGAGCTTTAACCATTTCAGCCAGCTTAGAAACTTCCGCATCGGTATCACTAACGAAGTGATTAATCGAAACAGTAACTGGGATATTATAACTCATCATATTTTTGACGTGTCGTTTTAAGTTAACAAAACCCCTTTCGAGCGCGGTGAGATCTTCCGTCTGTAAATCCGCTAAATTAGCACCACCGTTATATTTGAGAGCACGAATTGTAGCAACGATAACAATTGCATCAGGAGTTTTACCCAGAACAGGAGTTTTAATATCAAGAAATTTTTCAGCACCTAGGTCGGCACCAAACCCTGCTTCTGTAATGGCGTAGTCAGCATGTTCTAACGCTGTTCTAGTTGCAAGAACGCTGTTACAGCCGTGAGCGATATTTGCAAACGGTCCACCATGAATAAGTGCAGGAGTATGTCCAATGGTTTGAACTAAATTTGGTTTAATGGCGTCCTTCAAAAGTGCCGTAATCGCACCACCAACATGAAGATCTTTAACAAAAACGGGCTTTCCATCATAAGTATTGGCTATCAGAATTCTATTAATTCGATCTTTTAAATCGCTTAGATCTTTTGATAAACATAAAATAGCCATTAGTTCACTAGCCACCGTAATATCAAATGCGTCTTCTCGAGGAACACCGCTAAAACGGCCACCAAGTCCAATTACAATGTTACGTAAGGAGCGATCATTAATATCCAGACACCGGCGCCACACAATGCTTCGTGGATCGATATTTAGATCATTGCCCTGTTGGATGTGATTGTCAATTAAAGCAGCCAACGTGTTATTTGCAGCGGTTAGCGCGTGCATATCACCAGTGAAATGTAAATTGATATCATCCATTGGAATGACTTGTGAATATCCGCCCCCGGTGGCACCGCCCTTCATGCCCATTACGGGACCTTGGGAGGGTTCACGTAATGCTACCATGGCTGAATTCGTAATTTCATTCAACGCATCACCCAAACCAACGGTGACGGTTGATTTACCTTCCCCTGCCGGAGTGGGGTTAATTGATGTAACCAAAATAAGTTTTCCCATTGAACCTTTTTCTTTCTCCGAAAAAATATTTATTTTAGCCTTGTAGTGACCATATGGTTCAACCTCACCTTCGGTAAATCCTGCTTTTTGAGCAATGGATTGAATTGGTAGCATTTCAGCCTTTTGAGAAATTTCAATATCATTCATATTTATCTACCCCTCTGTTAAAGTTTTAAATAATTTACTAGCCGTCTTGGGACCCATCAATAGTTTATATCTTTTATGTTCGTATTCAAAACTTAAAGATAGTTTCCCCTTGGTAACGTTTTTGATATTTCTAATACTTAAAACCGAAAAATTACTTTTGATAACTTTATTTATAATCAATTCATTTCCAATGATTTCGATGGTCCGACTAACCGTCTGAATGCTAATTATCATCACAAAAATTGCAAAAAAGATGGCCGTAATCCAATTAAAGGTCGTTACTTCTAACCAAAAAATAACGCCCACAATCAAGATTAAGAGTGTCCAAGACCAGGTGATAATATTATTCAAAAAATCTGGTTGGTAGTAGAAGCGTTCGACTTTTTTCATATTAATCCCCCCTAATTGACATAAGTTGAAATTGGTTTCGTCAGATGTGAGACGTCTAGGAGTGGATTATCAATCAAATCCACTAGTAATTTTCCAATAATTGGTCCGGTAGTTAAGCCCGATGACCCCAACCCTGAGGCAACCAAAATTTGAGAATGCTGTGGTAAACGACCAAAAAATGGTGCAAAATCTTCCGTATACGCCCGTGTACCAACGCGAACATGCTTAATTGCCTTTTCACTTAACCCAGGAATTATTCGCTGACCACTGGCCAATAAATCTTTAACGATTTCGGCACTAACCGTGAGATCAAATCCCTGATCATTTTCGTGAGTAGCACCAATTAGGAGTGTTCCATCATTGGTCGGGATAAAATCTCGTTCACCTTCTGGCATTAGTACTGGTGCATTGTGGTCGATAAATTGATTGTCTGGAAGATTAATTTCAATCAACTGCCCCTTTTGCGGACGAACCTGGGCTTGAATTCCCAATGGCGCCAAAGTCTGCGCTAGCCACGCTCCTGCGGCAACAATTACAAGATCAAAATTGGATCCATTTACAAATGCCTGCTGGCCCTCAATTGTGATTTTAGCGGGCGCTTGAACTACTTGAACTTTTTCTTGATTTCGGAGATTCAAAAAGTGGATAAAACGCTGTCCATCAATTCGAGCTCCACCTCGGACAAACACGCCATTTGACGTTGATTGTATAAATGGGAAAAGCTTTTTGATTTGCGAACTAGTAACTTCACTAAAGTCCCCCATCTGTGGAGCATTTTGAATGCGCTGCTGAGCTAGTTCTAGTAGCGATTGTAATTTATCATCGGAATCCCTAGTGTAAATAACGCCACTTTGTAAATACACATCCTTAGGCATTTGATACTTTTGCGCCATCTCTTGCATAAATTCAGCACCCTGACGCGCTAAATTGTACCATTTTTGATTCCGTCGTTTTGAAAGCCAAGGTGCAATGATTCCTGCAGAAGCAATCGTAGCCGTTCCTTTTAAACCATCAAATTGTACAATATCACTGTTCGGATGCCGCTCTAGCATTTCATTTACAAAGGTTGCACCAACAATTCCGTTTCCGATTACAGCAATTTTCACACTGAAAACCTACCTTTCACGCTTACCCCAAAATTGAAAATAATCCGTTCTTAAAGCCCCATTGTATAACTTACGTTTTTTAGTGGCTTTTTGACCATAATAATTTTCAAAATCAAGATCGCTCGTGATAAAATAACGACTCCAAGAACGTAACTGACCAGTTGAATCACCTAGTTGACGATAAATTTTTCGTACAAGTTCTTGATCGCCCATTCGTTCCCCATAGGGCGGGTTACCGATCATTACGCCGTTCTTTTTATCCGTCTTAAAGTCTTTGACTGCTTGCTGTTTAAAGGTGACAATTCCTGCTAAACCTGCTTCTTCAGCATTCTCGGTCGCGATATCAACCATGTTTTGGTCAATATCATAGCCGGTAATGTCTAATTCAACATCGTAGTTGGCTTGCTCATCAGCTTCAGCACGAATTTGATCAATGACTTTTTGATCCGCAATTGTCCAATCTTCGCAAACAAAATCACGGTTAAACCCTGGTGCAATGTTTTGGCCAATTAAAGCAGCTTCAATGGGAATAGTTCCTGAACCACAAAATGGATCAACTAATGGCATATCAGTATGCCAATTTGTTAATAGGATTAATGCAGCGGCCATCGTTTCTTTTAATGGCGCTGTTCCCTTATGTAACCGATATCCCCGTTTGAACAGACTATCTCCGGTTGTGTCCAAAGTGATCATCGCCTGATCTTTATCAATGGCAACCTCAAGTCCATATTTAGCGCCCGTTTCAGGAAATTGATTGCGCCAGTGAAAAACATCACGTAACTTTTCAACAACCGCCTTTTTGGTGATTGCTTGAACGTCTGGAACGCTATAAAGAGTTGATTTTTTGGATTTACCGCTGACTGGAAAGGCTCCATCAACGGGAATTAATTCGTCCCAAGGCAGTGCTTTAACTGATTCAAAAAGCTGATCAAACGTGGTTGCCTCGAATTCACCAACCACGATTTTTATGCGGTCAGCAGTTCTTAACCAGAGGTTGGTTTTGATAATGTCTTCGAAAGTCCCTTGAAAGCGGACACGACCGTTTTCAGTCTTAACATCATATCCCATCTCGGTTAGTTCATTTTTGGTTAAACTTTCAAGACCGCTGGCCATTGTCGCAATTAAATTAAATTTCTTCATGCTTTACTTCCCTGTTTATAGATTTTAGTTAAAATAAAAAGCTAGGATAAAAGATAACTTTTACCCTAGCTTTCCTGAATTGTAAATCTCTGTAAGCCATGTTTTGTCCAAAATAAATTCTCAGGAAAATTTAAATTTGGGTAATCATCTATCTCCAGATAATATCTGCCCCCACACTTGATTCATTTACGTATGTGAAGCTCCCCTACCATAGTTTGGGTTTCCCGCTCGAGGGGTTTACCGCGTTCCAACTTGTTAATTTCTTAACAAGATCGTCTCTGTGGCACTTTTCAAAGTTACTTAAGCATGATCTAAAAGATTTTAGCTTGTTCACTTGCCGTCATCTGTAAAACAGATGCCCCAGCTTATTTTTTCGCCAGGCACGAACACTACAAGCATCGCAGCTTGTGCGAGCATGGACTTTCCTCAGTTAGCAAAAGCTAACCGCAATTACCCGAGATTTACAAAATATTATTAAATTGATTTAGATCCGGTGTGAATCGTTACCGTTATCTTCTAATTGAGCCCCAAACACACGACGCTCAAGGTTTGATAAGCGCTTCAAAACATCTACGTTCGTTGCACCACTAACAGGTGCTGATGATTCTTCAACCGTGCTGCCAACTGAAGCTTGCTTGTTGAGTTCATCAACCTTGTCAGTTAAACGATCGTTTTCATTTTTCATACGTTCAATTTCTTTGTTGAAATTCTCGTAGTCTTTAATTACTGAATCCAAAAAAGTATCTACGTCTGCTGGATCATATCCACGCATTTTTGGCTTGAATTCCTTTTGTAAAATATCTTTTGGAGTAAAGTTAATGTTATCCATCGTTGCACCTCGTCGATTGCTATTGTTCAAATTATCATACTTGATTGTATCAAAGATTCCATAAAATTCAAAGGTCTATTCGTCCTTTTCTGCATATAAATTAGATTCTTCCTCTAAATCATAAAAATCAATCGTTTCTAAATTATATGAATTCTTTTCTTGAAAATTTTGGATTGCTTTTAAATCAAAACTTGTTTTTCCTTCATGCTCATCATCATACACTAAAATGGCCTCATCCGTATGGTTTAGCATAAATGTTTGGTAATTTCTTAATTGTTGCGGATTTTTATACGAATCCTCGCTAACATTGGCTGTAAAATTAACCGCGCTTTTTAGCTGCGTTAATTTTTCAAGCTTGTCTTCTTCCCATTGTTGTCCAAAATCGGCGAATGGAAACATCAATGCCGTCTGTAATTCTGGGTAATCCTTTCGAAGTTCATTGGCAACTTCAAGTCCCCATTGTTCTACGCCTAGCTGTGGGCCAGAGATCACCCAACTGGTTCCCGTTTCGATTTTTTCAACTAGCTTTCGTTTGATTGCACTTTTAATTATTTGCAGCTTTGGATCCGTGTCGGAAAAAACGGACAATTCATAACTTCGATATCCAGTTAACCATACTCTACTCATTTTTTATCTCATTTCATTCTTATAATTTTTTTAATTTGTATTAAAGTTCGCTTCCGATTATACTTTTATTCTTTAAATAAAATGCTTTTTAAACTTTTTGTAATCTATCAAGCTGAATACCATAGTATAATAAAGCAACAGGGAGGAATTACCTTTGAAATTTAACTATCCAACTGGAGTTACAGCTAATAATTCTAGTGCATCCAATGCTAAAGTCAATGCTGCGACCGTTTATGGAAAACGTGGAATGTCTTTAGAAGAAGAAATTAATACGAGTAATACCTATTATCTTTCAAATGCAATTGCAGTAATTCATAAAAAACCAACCCCCATTCAAATTGTGAAGGTTGATTATCCTAAGCGGAGTGCGGCAACAATTCGAGAGGCATATTTCAGCAAAGCTTCAACTACCGATTACAACGGCGTTTATAAGGGGAAGTACATTGATTTTGATGCTAAGGAAACCACCAATACTACATCGTTTCCACTAAGTAATTTTCATGAGCATCAGATTAATCATATGAAACAATGCCAAAATGCCGGTGGTATTTGCTTTACAATTGTAAAATTTGTAAAATTGGATAAGATATTCCTATTAAAGGCAGAAGATCTTTTCCATTTTTGGGATAACAAGGAAACGGGTGGTCGAAAATCGATTCCTCTTTCTACTTTTGAAGAAAATGGATATCTAATTAATTATCATATTAATCCATTAATTCCATATCTTGATGCTGTGGATCAAATTATGAAAAAATTATAGAATCGATTTTCTAAAAACAAGGAGATTATTTATGGATAACAGAAATCAGAACCAAGATAGACCCATGCGAAGAACACAACATTCGCAAATGGACAAGTCCCCCAAAAAGAAAAAGTTTTCTCTATTAAAGAAAATCTTGTTGGCCGGAATTGCCCTGTTTGTGGCAATGATTGTTTTTGGCGGTGGCCTATTCATGTATTATGCTCAAAGTTCCCCTAAAATAACGGAGGCTCAACTTTCAAGCGATAATGCGACGGTGATCTATGACAAAGATGGTAAAGTTCTAACTCGTTTAGGATCACAAAATCGAGACTATGTAAAAAAGGACAAGATTCCAAAGACCTTAAAAAATGCGATTGTCTCGATTGAAGACCGGCGCTTTTACAAAAATAACGGGATTGACCCCATTCGAATTGTCGGTGCTACATTTGCAAACTTCACTGGTTCATCTTTAGGGTTACAAGGTGCAAGTACTTTAACACAACAATTAGTAAAGCTATCTGTCTTTTCAACCGACGCTTCTGATCGGACGTTGCGAGTTAAGGCCCAGGAAGCTTGGCTAGCCCTAAAGGTTGATAAACAATATAGTAAGGATCAGATCCTTGAATTTTATATTAATAAAGTTTACATGGGAAATGGCGTTTACGGGATGCAAACGGCGGCCGAGTATTACTTTGGCAAATCGTTAGACAAATTGGATCTTGCCCAATTAGCATTACTTGCTGGGATGCCACAATCCCCTACTAATTACGACCCAATTAAAAATCCGAAGTACGCTAAGTCTCGTCGAGATACCGTTCTTCAGGCCATGGTCGATAATAAGATCATTTCTTCATCTGAAGCGGCAAAGGCCCAAAAAGAGAGCGTCGAATCTGGACTTTCTGAGACACACGGAACAACTACTAATTCACCAACTAAAAACAAAATTATTGATCCGTACATTAAACAAGTGCTACAAGACCTTTCTGATAAGGGATTTGATACTAGCAAAGGTGGCCTGAAGGTTTATACCAACATGGATTATGCGGCACAGAAAAAGCTTTATAATCTAGCTAATGATGGACAAACCGTTCAGTTTACTGATGATAACCTTCAAATCGGAGCGACAATGGTGGATAATTCCAACGGAAATGTCGTAGCCATGCTTGGTGGCCGAAAAACTGGCGACGTAACTTACGGATTAAATCGGGCCGTTCAAACTGATCGTAGTTCCGGTTCAACGGCTAAACCGTTAATGGATTATGGTCCCGCTTTTGAATATCTTAAGTGGCCCACCTATCGGAAGGTTAAAGATATTGCTTTCACCTATCCAGGAACGGACACAAAACTGTACGATTTTGATCATAAGTTTAAAGGAACAATGACGGTTCGTGACGCATTAATTCAATCGCGAAACGTTCCGGCTGTTCGGACTTTGCAAGACGTTGGTATTTCAAAAGCGACTACTTTCCTAGAGGGATTGGGAATTACCAGCAAAGATGGGTACAATCTTAACAATGGTATCGGTCTTTACATTTCAACCCTTCAGGAAGCTGCAGCATATGCAGCATTTGCCAACGACGGTATTTATCATAAACCAACTTATGTAAATAAAGTCGAAACTAATGGTGGAAAAACCTATAGTTACAAGACAAAAGGCACTCGCGTAATGACAAAGGCAACCGCGTTCCTGATGACCTCCATTCTTAAAGGTGTTACGACTGACAGTAATGGATCAGGTACAGCAGCGAATATTCCAGGCTTAAATATGGCAACCAAAACTGGGACTGTTGCCTACTCAGATAAGGTTTCTAATGAATACGATATCCCAAGTACCGCATCGAGTGATTCATGGATGTCCGGTTATACCAAGGACTACTCCTTGGCCGTCTGGACCGGATATGACCACCCTAATTCGGCTACTGGATACCTGACGCAAGAACAAACTGATATTGCTCAGTACTTCTGGAAGTACATGATTTACTACATGTCGCAGTATTCTTCTAATGCTGATTGGACAATGCCATCAAGCGTTGGTAAAAAAGGCGATAATGAATACTACCAAATTGGTGAAGATTATGATGATTCCGGGACTAGTGATGAAGATGCGGCCAATAATCGAAGCACATCTTCATCTGATAAATCATCATCGTCGGACCGAAGATCATCACGTTCTTCTAGCTCTAGTCGAAGTTTCAGTAGTTCATCGAGTTTTGAATCGAGCACGGCGTCATCATCCAGTTTTGAATCAAGTAGTAGTTCCACTGCTCCTTCTAGTTCAAATGGTAATTCACAAGCGACCCCTTCCTCCTCCGACGCAGGGACAGCAACAACATCTGGTTCTAACAATACTCAGCAATAAGAAAACACCTCCAGCTATAGCGGCTGGAGGTGTTTTTTAATACTAATCTTTTTTAGTTAACTTGATGATTGGAATTTTTTTAAGTGTTTTATTTTTAGAATCCTGTTTGACGTTGGAAACTGGCCGTTTTAACGTACTATTTTCAATTTGCTGGACGGTTGATAGATTCCGCTGTTGCCAATTTAATAAAATGCGGTCCATATATTTTAAATTGTACGCTTGATTTAAAACAGCCTCTTTTAGAGCTAGACGAATAATATCCGGATCAAAATGATCATTATCAATCCATTGCGAAATTGTTTCTAACTCGATTGGTGACAACGGTCGGCCAAACTCAATTTGAATTTGATCGTAAATACTGTTTTCAGCACTTTCAGTGGTGTCTTTTTCAGTCTGTTCTACCGCGTCGTCAAATAGGGCGATTAATTTTTGATAAAATAAATCGAAATCATAGAAGTCAGTCAATTGTCCCCGACTGTCTTTTTTTTGATTAATTTCTAAAATCTTTTTATCTTGTAATGCTTGAATCGTTGAATAAAGGGTTTGGCTCGTCATACCAAGACTCTCAGCAAGCTTATCCATCTGCGGGAAACTATTTCCGCGAGACTGTTCCTTTTTAATTTGTAGATAAAGTAAAAACTCGTCATTTGTCATGCCGAGTTTTGAATAGTTATCTAATAAAAAGTTAGCAATGCTGATACTCCCATCCTTTAAAAGATTCAGAAGTAAATTTTGCATTTGAACCTCCTATTAATTATGGGTTTAATCGATTAAGTAAGCGTGGGAATGGAATTGCTTCTCGAATGTGGTCCTCACCTGTAATCCATGTAATGGCCCGTTCTAGTCCTAAACCGAAACCAGAATGTGGCACTGAACCGTACTTACGTAAATCAAGGTACCAATCATAAGCTTCGCGACTTAGGCCAGCTTCCTCAATTTTTGCCAGGAGTTTGTCATAGTCCGTTTCACGCTCTGAACCACCAATGATTTCACCATAGCCTTCAGGTGCCAGTAAATCAGCACAAATATAAACGTCCTCGCGAGTTGGATGTGGCTTCATGTAGAACGGTTTAATTGCCTTAGGGTAATTTAACACAAATACCGGTTGTTCAAACTGCTCTGCTAAGAAAGTTTCCTCAGGTGAGCCAAAATCATCGCCCCACTTTACGTCTGGGAACTGACCAGATTCCTGTAGCATTTCGATAGCTTTGTCATATGAGATTCTAGGATAAGGCAATTTTGTATATTTCTTTAAAACCTCAGGATCGCGTCCAAGCAATGATAGTTCATACTCACAGTGATCTAATACACTTTGTACCAGATAAGCAACGTAACGTTCTTGAACTTCTAAACTCTCTTCTTGGTGCATAAAAGCCATTTCCGGTTCAATCATCCAAAACTCAATTAAATGCCGTCTTGTTTTAGATTTTTCAGCACGGAAGGTTGGACCAAATGAGAAAACTTTTCCAAAGGCCATTGCCCCTGCTTCTTCATAAAGCTGTCCACTTTGCGATAAGTATGCTTCTTTATCAAAATATTCGGTCTTGAAAAGCTCAGTCGTTCCTTCTGGAGCACTACCTGTCAAAATTGGTGCATCAATTTTAATGAAGCCCTCTTGATTGAAGAATTCATAAGTTGCTCGAATGATTTCATTTCGAATCACCATCATTGCGTGCGGCTTTTTAGAACGAAGCCATAAGTGACGGTGGTCAAGTAAAAAGTCAACACCGTGTTCCTTAGGCGTAATAGGATAATCATTGCTATCGCCAATGACTTCTAGACTAGAAACTTCAATTTCGTATCCAAAGTGCGAACGTGCATCTTCATGAATCGTTCCCGTAATCACCATACTAGTTTCTTGACGTAGATGCTTAATTTCCGTAAATTTCTCTTCACCGATCTGATTTTTCAAAACGACTCCTTGGAAAAAAGCCGTTCCATCCCTAAGCTGTAAGAAAGCAATCTTACCACTTGAACGCTTGTCAGTCAGCCAAACCCCAATTTCAACTTCTTGATCGACGTAATCCTTAGCGTCAATAATACTAATTCTCTTCACAATCTTCACTCCTAATATGTAGTTATGGATTTAATTTCCTTCCCTGTCTTAAAATCAATCGTTTTGATCACTAAATTGTCTTTCTGATCAAGATAAGAAATTATCCAAACTGGTTTATCTTTAATAATACCAAATCTACTCGAAGTAATCTTCTTTAGATTTGAACTCTTTTCAATTGAACTAATCGCTTTTTGCTCATCAATTCCTGAATTCTGGTTGTAGACGGTCACTTGTTTCCCATCGTTCGTGATTACAACAAAAAGGCTCGTTCCATCCGCACTCGTTCCAGAAACAGTGTACCCAACTTCGTTATACACAAAGCGAGTCACCCGATCAATATTTTTTAAATTGGTCTTTTTCTTAGCAATTTCCGTTGCGACTTGATTATCATGTCGAATTGGCCGATTGATTTCGTTAACAATAATCATCAACGATCCAATAATAATGGCTAACCCAATACAGATAATTAGCAGAAATGGATGCTTATTTTTTTTCTCTGTCATAGATAACCCCTCAATATAACGTCAACAAAATGATTATATATCAAAAGTCAACATTAAAGAAAGCTATTCTTGCCGATTGTTAAAGAAATTGTCAATTCTTTTTCGGACCGTCTCCAGATTACCCGAATTAGCCTGCACCCCATTTGGTAACTGTCCAATAAATTGTTTACCATACTTTCGCAGTAAAATCCGATTGTCTAACATTACTACTGCGCCTGAATCATCACTATTTCGAATAACGCGTCCTAGACCCTGCTTGAAAGTTAGCAAAGCATCCGGAAGCATAAAATGGCGGAAAACATCGGGTTGTTTCTTAGCAGCAAATTGAACTAATTTATCATCCGGCGAACGAAATGGCAGTCTTGTTACGATCAAATACTCCAAACGGTCTCCTGGAAAATCAACTCCCTCCCAAAAAGAAGCTGCCCCAAGTAGAATAGCATTTTCTTCATCATTAAATTCACGAATAATCTTGGCTTTGGATCCATGAATTCCTTGCGCCAGCACCCTTCTGGTATTCGGATAATTCGATTGGCGTAAGATACTATAAACGTTTTTGATGGTTTCTAGCGAATTAAAGAGGACCAACGTTTGCCGGTTAATACCGTCCGTTAGTTGCATAATATTTTTAGCCAGAAATTCTTCGTATTCTTTATTGCCGACACCGCTATTCAAAGTGAATTGCGTTTCTAAAATCTCAAAATCAAGTTGTTTCTCAAAGTTTACTCCAGTATTAAACGAACGAACAATGGCATCTGATTTGTTTAAGCCGTATTGATCTAAAAAGTAGCTACGATTATGGCCAACAAAGAGTGTCCCGCCAATTAACAGAATTTTTTCATAAAAAGCGACAAGTTTCGATTCATAAAACTCGTTGGTATTAACAATTCCCCTTCCAATTCGAATGCTACCGGCATCATGATTAGGGCCAACCGTAATCCAATAAATATTTTTATCATGATGATCATTTATTTGACGTAACGCATCATAAAACTTCGTTAAATTACTCTGATAAGCCTTAATCTGCGCCCAATTATCTTTCACCGCATCCCCCAAATCTCGATTTTTAAAGTAGCGATCTAAAGTATCCATCTCAATAAAAGTATTAGCCAATTCTTGCGTAATCTGGTGAAACTGATCTTGGGCTAGTTGTTCAATAACCACATTATCAATTGCAATTTCGCCAGGCTGATTAGGGACTAGGCGTTGTTGATTTTTTACAACAAACTGGTCAAAGAGGCGTTGCTGAACCTTAGTAATTACTGTATTTATTTTTTCAAGGCTATTGGCGAATCGACGAATATGAAAGGCCGCCAGCGGATGATGTTCAACCGCCTGAATCAAATTATGATATCGATTCATTATCAAATGACTAACCAAGCGGTGGGTCTCCATCATCAAGTCATTTAGATCAATGTATTTTTGATTGGTACTCGTTAGGTCTTTAATGAAATGTTGCGCCTCATCAATCACAAGCAGCGGATGGTGATCCTGATTAGCAATTTTCTCACTATGGTGGGCCAAATAGATATGGTTAGTAACGATAAAATCGGCAAATTTAAGTCGTTTTTGTGCCTGTCGGTAGAAATCATTTTTAAAGAAAGCGGACTGCTCATTGAGACTTGTCCCACCTGGATGCCGCACATGATCAATAAAGTTCGAAAAACCTATGTGATGATTAATTTCATCTAGGTCGCCGTTGGTCGTTTGGGTTAACCAAACTAGAATTTTCATGGCTAACAGCCGAGACTCCTTACTCAAGTTTCTCGACTCAAGCTGTTTTAAAAATAAGTCTAAACTAAGATAATTGTTGCTCCCCTTTAAAATTGCAAATTGGACAGGCGTTTTTAAAATGGCGTTCAACTGTTGTTCTCCGACGGCTACGACCTGCGACTGCAAAATTGTGGTCGGTACGCTAATCACCACCTGGCGCTTTTGATCTCTGGCAATGTAACTCAGAGGTAAAAGATAACCAAGTGTTTTCCCCATTCCCGTGGGTGCCTCAATGACAATGCTTGACCGGGCGTCATCTTCCGTAAATTGCTGGTAAACGTAATTCATCAGTGACGCTTGAGTTTTACGCCATTCTAGCTTCTTATCGTATAACTTAACCTTGTCTTTTTTGGAATGCGGATAGCGTTCTTTCTCACGGTCAGATTGAAGGCCCGTTTGAATTCCTGCCATTTTTCTCAGCGCAATGCCGTTGACGACCGTTAAATTTGGATTTAATGACTGTGGATGTTCTTTATTATCTTCCAGTGCCAAATCAAAAAGCATCCCCGTCGAGCGCGGTAAATCATGTCCCAAATTAGTTAGCCGCTCTAAAGTCACAATCGGCAAAACTCGCAAACGTTCTTGAATTTGAATTAAAAGATGTCCAGTAGCAATCGCATCACTGTCGGCTGAATGTGGATCCAGATGTTCGATGTTTAAGTATCTGGTTAAGTCTCTTAGACGATATCCCTTGGCATACGGAAAGATAATTTGACTAAGTGAGACCGTATCGACCGCTTTGAGCTCCAATTCTGGATAACCACTTCGGATTAATTCCTGATTTAAGAAAGGAAAGTCAAAATCCACGTTATGCGCAACAAAGACGGTATTCGCTAAACGAGCATAAACTTCTCCCGCAATATCGCTAAATTTAGGAGCGTTTTTTACATCGTCATCGCTAATGCCCGTTAGTTTGGTAATGGCGTCTGGGATCGGCTGTTGCGGATTGACTTTACTTTGGAAAGT
Organism: Pediococcus stilesii; assembly: GCF_001437075.1. Taxonomy (GTDB): domain Bacteria; phylum Bacillota; class Bacilli; order Lactobacillales; family Lactobacillaceae; genus Pediococcus; species Pediococcus stilesii. The sequence continues at coordinate 18,318 of NZ_JQBX01000001.1, read as the reverse complement.
ATCAACAACTTCTCCATTCTCCACAAAAGCACAGCCAATCTGGATGATTCGATTTTCGCCTTGATAATTCGTGCCAGTTGTTTCTAAATCAACAACGGCGTACCTTAATTTCTTCATTTTTATATCTCCACTTTTACTCTACATCTTAATTTTACCAAATGTTTACCATCTCTACATAGAACAATCGTTGCATTTAGGGTATCATTTACTTTGGACAAAAAGGAGTTGCGTTGTAAAAGTGATCTATAAAACAAGTAATGCTAAAATTATTCTAATGGGCGAGCATAGCGTTGTTTATAATCAACCAGCCATCGCCCTCCCCATTTCGAATATAAAAACTGGAGTAACCATCCAGGATATTCAAGGCGGTATTCAGATCAGAAGCCGCTATTTTAACGGCTTCTTAGAGGATATTCATAGTAATCTTTTAGGTATCAAAACGTTAATCAAACAAACATTAACGGTACTCGGTCAGCCGAATACCGGTCTTTTAATTACTATTGAAAGTGAGATACCTTCTGAAAGAGGCATGGGTTCTTCCGCAGCGACCGCCGTTGCATTAGTCCGTGCTTTGTTTGCATTTTTTGATCGACCATTAAGTCGCAATACATTGTTAAAAATGGTCGATATCTCAGAAAAAATTATTCACGGAAATCCTAGTGGCTTAGATTCAGCAACCGCTAGTTCTAACACCCCAATCTGGTTCAAACGTGACGGAACAATCAAAGCATTGCCAATTAATGTCAATGCATACCTAGTAATTGGGGATTCTGGAATTAAAGGAAAAACCAGTGAAGCCGTGGAAATCGTTAAAAATAAAATACAATTTGGCACGGATGGTGGACTTTTAATTAAAAACTTGGGAAAATTGACTAGTCAAACGGCTGCTGCCTTACGCGAAAATGATGTTTCAAGTCTAGGAGCCGCCATGAATGAAGCTCATCAAAATTTACGGCAATTAGGTGTTAGTCACCCTGCCGTCGAAAAACTGATTCAAATTGCTAATGCCTCCGGAGCATTGGGCAGTAAGTTAACCGGTGGTGGCTTAGGTGGTTGCATCATTGCACTTACGGCGGATGAATCAACTGCCAAGCAGGTTAGCCAAAATCTGATTGATGGCGGAGCCACGGCGACTTGGATCGAAAAACTTTAGGAGTAGATTTTTATTTTGAAAAATGAAAAGAAGGGTTTTGCTAGAGCCCACACCAATATTGCATTAATTAAATATTGGGGAAAAGCTAACAATGAATTAATTCTGCCTGCTAATGACAGTATTTCATTAACTTTAGATAAATTTTATTCGGATACTTATGTGACCTTTTCAGACGATTTGACCGAAAATAGTTTCTTTTTAAACCAAATACCAATGCCGAAAAAAAGTATGAAACGTATTAACCATTTAATCGATTTCACTAAACGGCAATATAACTATTCTGGATTTGCCAAGATCCAATCATATAATCATGTACCAACTTCGGCTGGTTTGGCATCTTCAGCATCTGGGATGGCGGCACTTGCTGGCGCGGTTGTTTCCGCATTGGATAGTACCGCTGATTTAACCAATATTTCAAGAATCGCACGTCTAGGCTCTGGGTCCGCTTCCCGTTCAATCTTTGGCGGTGTGGTCCATTGGCACCGCGGCCACGATCATGAAAGTTCCTTTGCAGAACAGATCGTTTCTGAAAAAGAAATTGATTTAAATATGATTACCGTGGTGGTCGATCGGCATCAAAAAAAAGTTAAAAGCACCCATGGCATGGCTCAAACCGTTGCAACGTCACCCTTTTATTCAACGTGGGTTGACGAAGCAAACCGTGCAATTCCTGAAATGATTACCGCAGTTCAAAACAATGATTTTACTAAAATCGGTGAACTAGCTGAACACAGTGCCGCAATGATGCACGCGACGACACTATCGGCGAACCCGGCTTTTACCTACTTCGCACCTGAAACAATCAAGGCCGTTCGGTTGGTCCACCAAATGCGGTCCACTGGAATTGAATGTTACTTTACCATTGATGCGGGTCCTAACGTGAAGGTCCTGTGTCGAACTCAAGATATTACCCGGGTCCACAACTTTCTAGCGCACGAATTTAACGAACAGCAGCTAGTGGTTGCCCGTCCTGGTAGCGGAATTAAATTTACAAAGAATTAAGAGGGATTTTAGATTGATTAAAGAAAAAGCTCCCGGTAAATTGTACATTGCCGGTGAATATGCAGTCGTTGAACCTGGCAATAGCGCAATTATTGTTGCGGTAAATCAGTTTGTTACAGCAAGTATTGAGGCAAGTGATTTGCCGGTTGGAAATATCATCTCCAAGCAGTATCAAAACAACGTTCTTTCATGGCGACGACGCGGTAGCGAATTAGTTGTTGATAATCGTGATAATCCCTATCATTACATCTTGTCAGCCATCTCTATCATTGAAGAACTAGCCATTTTAATGGATCGCAAACTTAAAACGTTTAATTTGTATATTAACAGCGATTTAGACAGTAGTGATGGAAAAAAATACGGATTAGGTAGTTCGGCGGCCGTAACGGTGGCTACAATTAAAGCCGTGGCTAAGTTCTACAATATTCAACTAACCAAAGAATTACTATTCAAGTTGGCTTCGATTGCCCATTTAGATGTCCAAGGAAATGGTTCACTGGGTGATATTGCTGCTAGTGTTTATGGTGGTTGGATTGCATATCAATCTTTTAACCGTGACTGGCTCAACAGCATGCGTCGAACTAAGGACTTAGAGGATATTTTAAGAACCCCCTGGCCACAGTTAAAGATTGAACTTTTAACGTTACCATCCGATTTAAAACTGCTAATTGGCTGGACGGGGTCCCCAGCGTCAACGTCAGACCTAGTCGACCAAGTAGCAACCACTAGTTATCAAGAGACCGATAGTTATCATGAATTTTTAAATAAAAGTGCCGCATGTTTAAGGCGAATGATTGTCGGTTTTCATGAAGCTGATAGTTCAATAATCAAGCACGAAATTTCAAATAATCGGCGCTTGTTACAAGAATTGAGCCTTTTTAGTGGCGTACAAATTGAAACGGACGCTCTTTCTCGTTTTTGCGATATCGCTGAAAAGTTTGACGGCGCAGCAAAATCGTCCGGTGCAGGTGGTGGCGATTGCGGAATCGTCATCATGCAAAATGCCAATACGCCGGAGAAAATGATTAACGAATGGCGGAAAAATGATATTCAACCCCTTAATCTTGATATTCATCACGTGACTGAAATTAATTAGGAGTTCCTATGAAAAATATACATTCACATCGTAAAGATGAGCACGTTTCATTAGCTGAAAAATTCTATCAGGACACCGCGCATGCCGGATTTGATCAGGTTCAGTTATTCCCGGATGCTTTACCAGAACTAAGCGTTGAGGCCATTGATCTTTCCACTAGTTTAGCTGGAAGCATCATCCCGTTTCCCTTCTTTATCCAGGCGATGACTGGTGGGAGTTCCTATACTGGTAAATTAAATGCCCGCTTAGCTCATCTAGCAAAGCAAACCGGGTTAGCCATGGCCGTTGGTTCCCAGTCGGTTGCTATTAAATATCCAGAATTAGCCGACTCCTTTAAAATTGTTCGAGAAGTTAATCCAAACGGGATGATCTTAGCTAACATAGGAGCGGATTCCAGTGTTCAAAGCGCTCAAACAGCGGTCCAGATGATCGATGCTAATGCCTTGCAGTTACACATTAATGTGGCGCAAGAGCTTGTTATGCCCGAAGGTGATCGTCAATTTAATTACTTAGACCAGATTAAGGCGATCGTTTCCGCCTTGGATGTTCCGGTGATTGTTAAATCGGTTGGCGGTGGCATGAGCTCTAGGGACGTTCAAAAGTTAAAGAATTGTGGAGTTGAGTTTGTTGACGTTGGTGGTAAGGGCGGTACCAACTTCATCCAGATTGAAAATGCTCGCCGGCACCAAAAGGACTTCGATTTTATGACTGATCTTGGTCTAACCACCGTCGATTCTTTACGTGCCGTTCAGAATTGTGGCCTGTCGGTTACGGCCACCGGAGGCATTCGCAGTGCTGCTGACGTTATCAAAAGTTTAGCACTAGGGGCTGATAACGTCGGAATTGCCGGATACTTCCTTCACAATTTATTACATTTAAGTGACGCAGAAATGATTGAACTGGTTGAACAAATGAAATATCATTTACGCGCTTTAATGGTGCTGACTGGAACGCAAAACATTCGCGACCTTTCCGATCAGAACTTATATCAATCAAAACTATAAAATAAATCAGCACAGCGACCCATACTAAAAAAGTCGAGGCAAAATCAAATTTTGTCCCGACTTTTTTGTTGCAATCAACTTAAATTAAATCAATTGACGTTTAATATTTAAAAATTAAGGCGTAATCCTTTTGGATAGAAGTTTTTAATGGTACCCTGACTTAATTTTCCTGGGCCAACAACCGTATTATCAACTGCCACAGCGACCCAACCTTTGTAAGACAAATTGGTGGTCAAAACATCACCATGAACATATTTTGACCAATCCTCTTCAGCAATTGGCGCTAATTGTTTAAAATCGGTCGTCTTAAGGGCCATTAGTAGACTCTGATTAGGTTCAAACCGATTCTTTTTAAAAGTCCCAAGTTCTAAACCGGGCTTAATGTAACGTAACCCACTTAAATCAACTGGGATGGTTTGATAATATAAATGGTCTTTTTGAACAATCAAGTGTTTTTCTTCAAAATAGTCCGGATTCTTTAAAAAGTTTGCCGCAAAATCTTGCCAAAGTTGCAATTGCGCTTTACTAAGCGAGTCTGTCGGCACTTTTTTGGCCTTTTTCTTGTTCTTTTTTGAAAGTTTTACTGGCCTTTCCGCGGGAACATCATCAATAGCATTATTGATCAGTTTAGCCATAAAATGCCCCTCGCCCCTAAAGTGATGCGGAAATAAGCGAACCGCTTTGCTTAATTCTGGATTTCCATCGGCCCAATCTGGACGTCCATCATCCATGCTATCCGTTTTCGTAACCGTTCCCATTGAGAGTGTTGGATATTGATCCAAAAGCCAGGCAATAATTTGCTCGTCTTCCTCTGGCGCAAAAGTACATGTTGAATATACCAAAGTACCATTAGGTGCCAGCATCTGCATTGCACTTTTTAGGATTTCTCTTTGACGATTCGCACATTCAGCCGGATAATCGATGTTCCAATAGTTAATCGCATTCGGATCTTTTCGGAACATCCCCTCCCCTGAACAAGGTGCATCAACAACGATCACGTCAAAATACTTTTCAAAACGGCTTTCCATTCGGTCCGGAGACTCATTTAGCACAATTGCATTTTGAATCCCAAAGCGTTCCACATTCTCAGCAAGTATTTTGGCTCGGCCACGATTGATTTCGTTTGAAACAAGAAGCCCTTCTTGATCCATAAAACTCGCCAGATACGTCGTTTTACCGCCGGGAGCGGCGCACAGATCTAAAACCTTTTGCCCCGGTTTAGGCCGTGCAATTTCGCCAACCAACATGGCACTGGGTTCTTGACTATATACAAGGCCACTTTGATGATCGATCGATTTTCCATTCACTTTGCCGTAATAGCCCCACTGGGAGTAATCAATGGGATGTGCTGTATCATGCTCGTGTAACTGGCCTTGATATTTAAGCGGATTGATTCGAAACCCCTTTTCAACGGGCTGATCAAAGCTTGCCAAAAATTCTGCGGCCTCGTTACCTAACAACTGCTTATATTTATTAATAAATTCTACTGGTAATTGCATCTCTAACTCTTTTCTTAGTATTTATTCGATCTTCTAATTTACTGCACTAATTATACAGAAATTTGATTTAAACGACCACTTTTCAAGCATCAAGGAGGCTACTTCTGGGTCAGGCTTTCATTTTTAATGGTTGTGCTTTAGAATGGTTTAATAGTAATTTATTAAAGGAGCGATCTTATGAAGCAAAAATTAATCACTCTGGATTTAGATGGAACAACATTAAATTCAAGCAGTCAACTCTCACCAAAAACAATTAAAACAATTAAAAATGCCACCAAAGCTGGTCACATCGTTTCGATTGCGACCGGCCGTCCATACCGCATGGCTCGTGATATTTATGATGAATTAAGTCTAAAAACACCCATGGCCAATTTTAACGGTGCATTAATGCACGTTCCCCATCAAAAATGGGATGGAGAATACTCCCGGACAATCAATAAAGCGGTTGTTTACGATCTATTAAAGCACAAGGATGAATATAATATCCAACTCCTAGCCGTCGAAAGTAAGTACGCCTTTTTAGCGGATCACGCGGCGCCAGCATCTTTTGATTTCTTCCCACATGAAATCCTTGAAGAGCAAATTCTAACCGAGAAGACGCTACGAAGAAATCCGACGTCAATTACACTTTTAGTTGAACCCCATAGTGCTCAACTTGTTAAAAACCAACTTCTTCACCATTATGGTGAATACATTTCGGTCGGTGTTTGGGGCGGTCCACAAAGTGTGCTCGAAATTGTATCTAAGGGGATTCAAAAGGCTAAGGCCGTGGCTTATCTGGCTAATTACTACAATATTGATCGTCAAGATATCATTGCTTTTGGGGATGAACATAACGATGCCGAAATGCTCGATTATGTTGGACGCGGAGTTGCCATGAAAAATGCCACTGCGCAGATTAAAAATATTGCAAATGATATTACAGAATATGACAATGCTGAAGACGGCGTTGCTAACTATCTAAACGACTATCTTAAACTGGCTGAATAAAGCTAATCTTAAATGATAACGATTAACGCTAGTCGCACTATAACAAAAGTTCAGATCAAAATGATTTTGCTGGTCAATCTGGCCACACTGGGCACAATCGTTTTAATCTGAACTTTTTAATTATCTTGTTGGATTATTTTATCTGATGATATTCAATTGCTTTAGAATCGCTCTCAGTCGTCCTTTTAATCTTAAATAACGTAAAAAGAGTTTACGTTCTCGTTCCAAGCCTTTATATCGCTTCGGATTTTTCTTATAAAACTCCTGATGAAAATTTTCGGCGGGCCAAAAAGTAGTTGCTGCTTTAATTTTAGTCATAATTGGCCGGCCATAAAAGTCTGATTCAATTAATTTCATTTTTGAATCGGTGGCAATTTGACGCTGTTGTGAATTATAGACAAAAATAATCGGCTGATAGTTGTTTCCGCGATCATTAAACTGCCCACCGGCGTCAGTTGGATCCGTCAATTGCCAATAAAGTTCCACTAGCTCTTTATACGAAATGACACGTTTGTCAAAGATGATTTCCACGGCTTCAACATGCCCAGTATACTGTCCTACGACCTGATCATACGATGGATTAGCGACCTCTCCTCCAGTGTACCCTGAAAAAACAGCAATAATTCCCGGCCTTTTTTCAAAGGGCTCAACCATGCACCAAAAACAGCCACCCGCAAAAATTGCGCGTTCCTGATTTGGCGCATCTTTCGCGTAATGGCGACTTAGATCAAGGGGGTCCGCACTTGATTTGTTACCAACTAGCTGATGATAAAAGTCCGTGACATCGGGAGTCAAATTGTTTCTTAAAGCTAGCGGCCTAAATTTAACTTCCAAATCTGCTAGTGCACGGTCAAACGATTTTTCTGCGGCTACTTCATCGATCACTTCGCGTAGTTGGGCACGCTCCCAGTCGCGAGTATGCGGATTTAAAATCAAATTATAAACTTTGCTTTCGATTTCAGTCTGATTTTCGCCCATAAAATCCCTTCCTTTTAAGAAAATTCTACTTGAAAAGTGAATTAACGCCAACTGAAATGAATTTATGTCGTAAATTATAAAAGGGATGTGACAACACTAGCTTGTCACACCCCTCTTTAAATAAATTTAATTATTTTTCATCGCTTTTTAAAACACCAGCAACGGCGTAGTTATTTTTCTTCATTTCGTTTAAAACAACGTGCACGTGTTCAGCAGGTGCTCCCGTGTTCTTTACAACAGCTGCGGTTACATCTTTAACCAAGCCGCGAAGTTGCTCGTCGTTTCGACCCTCAACAAGATCAATATGAATAAGTGGCATTTTTGTTTCCTCCAGTTTATTATTCTAATGTTGCTAGTCTATATTCTCACGAATCGCAAATAATTCAAAGTACTTTCGATATGCTAAAATTAGGGTAAATAAAAATTTGGAAGAAGGTCCTTAAAATCGATAATTATTATTCCGCTTGTACCAGTTTTCTTGCAGGAAAATTGGCGACGGCTGACGGCTCCACCATTATTGCTCGAAATGAAGATGCTAAATCCGCATGGCCAAAGTATTTTACAGTTCATCCCCACGAAGAACATGATGACCAATTAACCTTTAAATCAACTGACAATGGCTTTACCATGCCCCTCCCTAAGATCAGTGGCAAATATACAGCCACTCCAGAATGGACAAAGGAATTTGGTCTTTTTGAAGAAGATGGAATTAATGAATTCGGTGTGGCAATGAGCGCTACTGAAAGTGCATACACAAATGAACGCGTTCTTGGATTTGATCCATTGGTTGAGGATGGAATTGGCGAAGAAGCGATGGTCACCGTTACCTTGCCTTATATCAATTCCGCACGAATGGGTGTGAAATATCTAGGAGAACTCGTTGAACGCTATGGAACCAATGAAACTAACGGTATTCTCTTTTCGGATCAAGAAGAGGTTTGGTATATGGAAACCGCTGGTGGACATCAATGGGTTGCCCAGCGCATTCCGGATGATTCATACGCCGTTGTTTCCAATCAACTCTCCATTGAAGAAATTGATTTTTCAGATGAAGATAGCTTTATGTATAAAGCCGACATTCAAGAATTTGTAGAAAATAATCATTTAAACCCTAATCCTGCAACGTTTAATTTTCGAAAAATCTTTGGGTTAAATGATCTTTCTGATGAATATTATAATACCCCACGTGTCTGGGAAGGCCAACGGATTTTGAATCCAGAAATCAAACAAAGCCCTGTCAGTCATGAGCTACCGTTTATCCGTAAGGCTAGTCGTTTGATTCAAATTGAAGATGTTCAGCGAATTTTGAGTTCACATTATGAAGGCACACCGTATAATCCAGTTGGAACCGGAAGTGAAAGTGAAAAGCATCGTTTCCGTCCAATTAGCCTCCCCGCTACTCAAGAATCTCATATTCTACAAATCAAACCAGATTTACCAATCGAAATTGGTGGAATTCATTGGTTAGCCATGGGCGTCGCGGCTCAAAGTGTCTACGTGCCATTCTTTGCCGGATTAACTCAAACTCCTGAGATGTACCACCACGGATCAAAAACCTACTCGACCGATTCAGCTTATTGGGTTTTCAAATTAGCAAGCGTATTAACCGATGGTCACTATGAACACTTCATCAAAGATTTAAATACAACCCGTTCGAAGGTGAATATTCAGATTCAAAATAAACTTCACGAATATCAAAAACGCGCTTTAGTTTCAAAGGATGATCAACTTGATCAACTTTTAAATCAAGCTGGAGAAGAAATTAGTGGTCTGGCCATTAAGGAATTCCAAAGTTTAGCTGCAAACCTGATTACTCGTTCTACTGATCTATCCCCTCTTTTCTATCAACACAACGAGGAACTCTAGATCGTCATCGGATCAAAAAACCAGCACCTGCATTACCCCATTTATTAAAGATTTAGTTCGTCGAACCTAAACTTTAAAAATGTTGGGATCAAGGTGTTGGTTTTTAAATTTAATGTAAATTAATGTCGACGACGGCTACCATGTTTACCGTCTGATTTTTGAAATAAGTTTAGCCGTGTTGCTTTAGAACGGGTATCACTTGGTTGAGATCGATGTTGCGGGCGTCGCTTTTTCCAATAAAAATACCCTGCGGCTACTAATACAATGATTACGAATAAGATCCAAAATCCACCATGGCTATTTTTGTATTCGATATCTGACTTGGAGGAAGTAGATTCAACGGTCGTAATCACCTTACTTTTTTTGGCCTTAACCGCTTTTGAACCGGAAATTGACTTTCTTTCCGAGCTCGAATCATCTACGGTACCATCATCAGAGTTAACATCGTCATTATTTTCTGTCGTATTATCGCCCGTTTGATTCGAAGCCGCTCCATTATTATAGTAATAATAGGTACGCGTACTAGTGCGTGTTTCCGTTTGTTTTTGAGATGATGCTTCAGGCTTTTTTGAACTAGCCTCTGGTTTTGAGGAATCCGTACTTGATGGTTTAGATTCAACCGCATTTGTATTTGAACTCTGGCTGGTAGCCTGATTGTTGTTGGATGAATTATTTTTTGAATTACCAGTGGCGCTAGATTGCGAACCACCGGACTGATAATCTTTTTCAGCCATAATTTAACGCCTTTCAATAAATTTATAAATAGTTTTTTAATTTAACCATTCTATTCTAGCATATTTTGGTCCATCCCTACCTTTAACCATCAGAATTTTATTTTTCAAATCATTAACTCAGCTTGATGATGAAGGTAAATTTAAGTTTTATCGGTGGGTCTGATATAATCTAGTACAGTGACTACTTATGAAGAGGATATTATTATGAACGAATATAAAGATTTAAAAGACCGTCAAGCCCACATTCGAAATTTTTCGATTGTGGCGCACATTGACCATGGAAAATCGACGCTTGCCGACCGAATTCTGGAATTAACGGATACGGTCGCGAAGCGCGATATGCAAAATCAATTATTAGATACGATGGATTTGGAGCGCGAACGTGGAATTACTATTAAGTTGAACGCCGTTGAATTGCATTACACCGCAAATGACGGCGAAAAGTACATTTTCCATTTAATCGATACGCCAGGACACGTTGATTTTTCTTATGAAGTTTCACGAAGTCTCGCTGCGTGTGAAGGTGCCGTCCTTGTTGTGGATGCCGCTCAAGGAGTTGAAGCTCAAACGTTGGCCAACGTTTATTTGGCAATTGACGACGATTTAGAGATTGTTCCGGTAATCAATAAAATTGACCTACCTGCTGCCGACCCCGAACGTGTAAAAAGCGAAATTGAAAATGTCATTGGACTCGATGCTGACGATGCCATAATGGCTAGTGCTAAACAAGGGATTGGAATTCCGGAACTTTTGGAACAAATTGTGCACAAAATACCGGCCCCTGATGGTGATTTGGATGCTCCCCTCCAAGCTTTGATTTTTGATTCCAAATACGATGACTATCGCGGAGTTGTGTTAAGTGTCCGGCTATTTGAGGGCGTCGTTAAGCCTGGAGACAAAATCAAATTGATGAATAGTGGTTCCGTTTATGAAGTAAATGAAGTCGGCGTTAACTCGCCGGATCCATTGAAACGAGATTTCTTAATGGCTGGTGACGTTGGTTACATTACGGCCAGCATTAAAGACATTAAAGATACGCGAGTTGGTGATACGGTAACTTTAGTAAATAACCCCGCTGATAAACCACTCGAAGGCTATCGTGAGATGAATCCAATGGTTTACTCAGGTCTATACCCCACTGATAATGCTAAGTATAACGATTTACGTGAAGCCTTAGAAAAATTACAGTTGAATGATGCCGCGCTTGAGTTTGAGCCCGAATCTTCCCAAGCGCTGGGGTTTGGTTTCCGTTGTGGTTTCTTAGGTTTGCTACACATGGACATTGTTCAAGAACGACTAGAACGTGAATTTAACTTAGATCTTATTACTACTGCCCCATCCGTTACGTACCATGTTGAAATGACCGATGGCACTGAAAAAATTGTTGAAAATCCTTCGGAAATGCCAGATGCATCCAGCATTAAGAGCATTAAGGAACCTTACGTAAATGCTAGTATCATGGTTCCCAATGAATATGTTGGCGCCGTAATGGAATTATCACAATATCGTCGTGGAATCTTTGATACGATGGATTACATTGACGAAAATCGAGTAAATGTTAAATATGCACTACCACTTTCAGAAATTATTTTTGATTTCTTCGATAAATTAAAATCAAGTACACGTGGATATGCCTCACTCGATTACGAACTTGGAGAATACAAAGTTAGCGATCTAGTCAAAATCGATATTCTACTGAACGGTGAACGGGTGGATGCCTTGAGCTTCATTTCTCATCGCGATTTCGCACAGCAACGTGGCAATGAAATTACTGCCAGCTTAAAAGAAATCATCCCTCGCCGTAACTTTGAAATTCCAGTACAGGCTGCAATCGGGAATAAAATCATTGCCCGTACCAATATTAGAGCTTACCGTAAGGACGTTACTTCCAAAATTCATACCGGTGATCCTGACCGTCGTGCTAAGCTGCTTGATAAACAAAAACGTGGTAAAAAACGAATGAAAGCCGTTGGCAAAGTCGAAGTCCCTCAAGAAGCATTCATGACCGTTTTGAAGACAGATACTGAGGGTAAGGGTGGTAAATAGGGATTTTTGATTTAGAAAAAATGCCATAAATGTAAAATTTCCTCCCTTTTTCCTCCCTAATTTAATTTTTACCGTTTTTGGGAGGAAACCAGATAGCTTAGATGCTTAATTAATCACTCATTTATTGAGTGATTTTTTTGTACCAAAAATTCCCCTATCTTTCGATGGAGGTCTTAATTGCTTCCTAATTTATGTTAGGACATTAATACTTGCTTGAACCATTAATACTAATTATATATAACTCTAGTAATCTCATTTACCATGTTTACAGAAATAGCTAACTTCAATCGTACAGATACAGTATTTAATCGAACCCGGAATGTAGCGCAATGCTTTTGGTGCTCTTTAAACCTTTTTCGACTACTAATGTTTTTATCATTTTTATTTATACTCGATTTGTATTACAATAACATAGAATATGTTCTCTTTATGACGTAGACTTTCTTATATTACCAATACAAATTTTGTGTAGTGCTATACAAATAAAGATTAGAGGCAGTTTATGTTTTCGAAGAGAGTGAAGTAATTACGAAAAGAAAAAAGATAACTCAATAAAATGTGGTCGCTGCAAAGACGACATACGCTTCACATGAGCAAGGCAAAAGAACTCCTAATACGAAAATGCAAAATAAAATTGCTGATTACTTTTCTGTTACGTTAGATTACCTTCATGCCGGGGATGATTCACCTAGATGGGATGATCAATACGATACTTATGATTTAAAAAATTTTCTTTATGGTGATGCTGACTCTTCCACATATGGTGAGAACAATTTAACCGAAGACGAAAAACAAAAGTTACGTATTGCGATGGCTCAAATGTACCTTCTTCGATAATCGAGAGTAATAAGGCCGCAGCTGGAATAACCGATAAAATACCGGTAGTGATACTGATTTAGATCACTCAACTGATGAAAATAAGGATTATCAAGGTGTTGTCGGTATTGAGTATAGTTTTACAGCTAAAAGAGATTCCACCCTATATGATGATCAATCCACGTTACGTACAAGTGACGGTCAAGAAGCCCTTTCCGCTATTGATATGCCAGCAAACGTTGAAAAAAATATTGGAGATATAAATTCGGGTGTTTCAAAAGATGGTGAAGCATTCTTCTTTATTCCCACCTATTCAAAACTTTCTTCGATACGTTGGAAATTTGATGCGGAAGACATTGCAAATAATGATGCTGACCTCAAGAAGTTTGATATAACGATACCACTTGAAAAGTAGTAAACAATTAATTTTAGTATATGAATTTTTTGGAGGAGTAAATTATGAAACGTTTTTATACTTTGCTGGCAACGGCTTCATCACTATTTATTTTAACTGCGTGTGGGAGTGACCACAAAGATAGTCAAGCAGTATCTCATTCTTCGAGTAGCAAATCTGTGGCAAAGAAGGTTTCAAAGAAATCTGTTAATTATGATAAAAAAGCTGAAACTATTTTTGAAAATGATCTCGGCGGTACTGATGAGTATCCTTTGATTGGACATATTGAGGTAAATCATTCTGGAGATGATATTACTGGGGTTAGTGTCTGGGGTGATGAATCTTTGACTACTGCTTCCCCATCAGATTTAAAGCATTACTTTTCGGCCGGTGCCCAAATCGGAAGTCGTCTTCTAAATAAAGATTACAAGGTTCCGTTTATTCAAGTCTACGCCGGTAATAAAAAAGTTGCTCGTTCTGAATATGGCAACAATAGTCAAATGAAAGATTTAAGATAAGTACTTGTCTAAATACCGAAGACATTAAAAGCTGTATATTTTGGAGGGGTTTTTAAATGATTAAAACGACTGATGTATATTTATTGAAATTATTAGATAACAATGACGACCTAAGCGATTCAAAAAAAGAAACGCTTTTATACTTATGGAATATTGATTTTGATAAATCATTAAATAAACTTTTCGAAAACAGGCTTATTTCAAAATCAAATGAGCCTAAGTTCACTCTCCCAAAATTAAAAATTCCTGAAATAAAAGAAATTTTACGGAAACATTCTCTAAAATTATCGGGTAACAAATCAACGTTGATAGAACGTCTTCTGGAAGAGGTAACACCTTCAGAATTAAAAAAAGATGTTTCATTGTTTGTCTATAAACCTACCAAGCAAGGATGTCAAATTATTGACGAAAAAAAGAACATAATTTTCATCATTGAAAATCACTTATTAAACGGCATGCCAGCAAATGTTTCTCTTTCTGTTATTGAAAGTTTTGCTTCAAAAAATAATATTAATGATCCTGTAGAATTGTATGTTCGCTTCGGAGATTCGGTAATTTCTGAAATGTATAATACGAATGACCTATGGGCGCCTATGGGTGTGGCGGCTTCAATTTCAAATTTCCTAATTAAACAACACAATTACGAATTATCTTTATACTATGCTGTTCTTTCAGTTTACATATCTTTAAATAATTTCGTTTTCAATCCATACACCAACGATCTTGTTGGACCTTTTGAAGCAAGCCTTATCCAAAGATCTTGTGATTTAACTGAAGCGCCAAATAATACCATTGAAAAAATAGCAGACGTAATTATAGAAAAGTTTCCTTTAAAAAACGTCGATATGCTTAGTGAAGAGAAAGTTAAGCAAGCTATACTTGCCTATGCATACAAGGACACTTTTAAAATAGAACAACTAAACAAGCGATATCAAAGAGATCCATCTCCAAGTAACTTTATGTTCACTGAAAGCGACATATCGGATGAAACAATAAACCAAAATGATGTATCGATGTACCAAGCAGAAACACCTCAAACCGACGATCACGAATCGTCCATAGAAAATATCCCAGTTGACTATGGTAATACTTCTTGTGTAAATCAAAAGAGTCTCACTATTACATATATACTGTGCATCTTTTTAGGTATTTTTGGAGCTCACCGCTATTATGTAGGTAAAATACCTAGCGCCGTGGTCATGACTTTAATTACGCTTCTAACTTTTGGATTTGGAGTTTTCGTTACTGTTATTTGGGAAATAATAGATTTATTCTTAATTCCTTCATGGATTGATGAAATATAAATACCATCCCCACTTTGGCGACAAGCTGCGGTTCGATTCCGCTTGTGGGAATAACAAAAAGTAATTTAGAAGGTGCAAACTCATGGATGACGTACTTACACTAAAAGATATTCTACTGGACGTTTCTAAAAATTATTTAGATCAGAAAAAAGAAAAGTTTGGAGGTAACTCCTGGAAAAATGTTCTTACCCAAAAACCACAAATTGTCTCCGACTTGACTAATACAAAATTGCACATCAATGGTTCTGTTGGGCAAGGTCGTTGGGCAACTATTCCTTGGATCGTGTTACGTGACCCTGCTATTAGCGTTAGTACCGAACAGGGATTTGATTTGGTATATCTTTTTTCTGCCGATATGAAAGAAATATATTTATCTTTAAATCAAGGATGGTCCTATTTTAAAGAAAGAATTTCACCTTTAGTTAAAGCAAAACAGTCTATAGAGCAAGTATCATCCTACTTAAGGTCACAGCTTGATACATATGGTAGAAATGATTTGTTACCAGATATTGATTTACAACATGGAGAGAAATTTAATACTGACTTACCTGAAGGATATGAAAGAGGTAGTATTTGGGCAATAAAATATGAGTGTGCATCCTTACCTTCTAACGATGTTTTAAAATCCGATCTTGAGTACATGTTGCTGCTAGAGAATTCACTGAAAAAATTTATAATTAAAAACTACTCGGAAAATGGTGCATTGAATCTCAACTTTATTGATAATTTAATTACTGATTCGGCTGGACATGCAATTGATCTAAAACAAATTGCTATTCCCATTCCTTCTTCAGACTCTTCTACCAGAAAGTCTACCCAAAATCTAAAAAAAATTGATTTTGAAAAAAAGCATAGCAAAAACACAAAAATAGGATTACTTGGTGAAAAATGGGTCTTTCAGCAAGAAATCGATCGCCTAACCAAATTAGGCAGAGATGATTTAGCAAATAAAGTAACCATTAAATCGGAAATTTCCGATATATATCATTACGATATCTTATCTTACGACGAGTTTGGTAATGAAATTTATATTGAGGTTAAAACTACTACCTCTAAATTGGATACTACCTTCTACATCTCTAAGTCTGAATTAGAGTTTGGACGTAAAAATCAACAAAACTACGAAATTTGGCGACTTTTAAATTTTGATGAAACCAAACTTTCAGCAGAATACTACGTATTAAAGGGTGATCCTACCATCACCATCAATGCTGAACCGGTTACTTATTCTTGTACCCCAAACATTAAGGATAAATAAACATCTCTCCCACTCCGGTGACAAGCTGCGGTTCGATTCCGCTCGTGGGAATTAAAAAATAATTGAATGGAGATGTATTTATGGTAAATACAATCGGTTCTAACGAATTTGTTACTAAATTTAGACAAAAAGTTGCTGAAATAATAAATGCTAGTGATATATCTGAAAATAATGCCCACTTGCTTACAATTAACTCTAAACACTTTAATTTTTATAAAGTCACTTATCCAGAACCCGGATTTTCATATTTAGCTAATTTTTATTTTTCGGAAAAGATTGAAGAACAAAACGATCATTATATTGAATTAAATGTTGATGAATCAATTTCGAATGATCTTAACTTGCCCATGTCACTTAATCCACTTAAAACTCTAAATTACTTTTTCGCAAAAAAATATATTACTGTTGATATATTATCGGAAAACATCATACCAGATTCTATCACAGTTGCATCCTCACCAGAAAATTACGCTTTTACTTGGATAAAGAAAGAATATACGAGTATCAATTCAAAGTTATCTAGTGAACAATTCGAATTGATCAAATTTAATACAAATTTACTTAACAGATCTAAATTTGAATTTGAGGATATTGTAGAAAAGGTCGCTGATGAACAATTTACAAACTATTTAGAACAATGTATTGGCGCTTATAATAAAGGATGGTTTTATGCTGCTTCTTGTTCAATAGCTCCTCTAATCGAAACTTTATTATATAAAATGGCAACAAACTACGAAGATAAACCTTTTAAAGACAAGGCTTTAACTCACGGCGATTATACAGAGAAATTAAAACATTTTAATAAAAAGACAAAAGATTATCCTGAAAATCAGCGCATTCATTTTGACCATTTCGAGGAGATTTCCTTGATAAGAAACTACTTGACTAGAAATGCCGTTTCGCACTATTCAACAGGCTTTGCGAACGAAGAATTAGTAAATAGTTTATTTATGTCATTAAAAGATGTTTATGATCGGTACTATTTACCATCTTATAACTTCAAACAAGCTCATCTTGAATCGAACTAATTAATTTTTCTTCTAGAACTTCTGGACTATCATAATACTTATTACCTTCAAAATCGGTAGTATACTGCTCACCTTACTATCTCGGTAAATTATGTCTGTTTTAAGATTGGAGTACTTAGTTAAAATATCAAATAGCATATCTGCCTGATCTACTGATAAACTAATGTTCATAATTTTTCCTTTCCTGTAATTATTATTTGCATTCATTTTATTAGAAGCGCTCTTAAATATACATCTCCCACTCCGGCGATTTAATACAGTTCGACTCTGTATGTGGGAATTAACCAAATATATTGGAGGTAATATTAATGGAAAAATATGAATTTGAGGAATATTTAGAATCGAACTCTAATGTAAAGGAATCATTCTTGGAAAAGGCACTAGAGTATCAACAACAAAAGAATAAAGATCGTGCAGTTGCAAAGCGTTGACGAGATGGTCGGGTTGAACATGAAGCAGAACAGATGTGGCAACAATTCTTCGATGGCACCTATGAAACGGTTCGAAATGCTGGTAAGAAAAATCATAACTGGGTTGAATTTTTAGAAACAAATGAAGTCCTCGATAACCTTGAAATTAGTGTTGCAGAGATGACTTTCGAATAATTAGGGCTGTCCGTCAATTGGTGTGAT